>CAXBMX010000024.1:0-83508 GCA_963977055.1 uncultured Verrucomicrobiales bacterium | reverse complement strand
TGCATCAGGGCGTCGAGAAGGTCGGGGCGTCGCTTCGCGATTTCGTTGTAGAGATTCATCGAACTAGTTGCACCCCCTCAATCCCGGCAGGACCGACGCGCTGATAAAAGTCCTTGAGAAAGCAAATTTCAATCAGTCAGTCGCTTGAAGTGCAATTACCTGACAGTGATGCGTCGGGAAGAGCTTCACCATAATTCCAAAAACGCCGGCTATAGCTTATAACTTCAATCCCTTCCTCCTTGGTGGGGAACGACGTTGCCATTCCTGCCAACTTAAGGCAGAGTATGCCTTCAACATCACCAGTGCTCACCCAAAGGAAAACGCGCCCACCGCGATCACTCGAAATCGCTATGAATTTACAAGAACGAACTGAGCAAGACGCCCTGATCATCGAAATCGAGGGCGAAGCAGATCTTTCGAGCGTGCCCCTTTTTCAGAGCCTGATGCGCGAGAAGATGAAGGAGGGAAATCAGTGTCTCATCATCGATTTTTCAAAAGTCACTTTTGTGAACACCCCGGTATGGGCCGTCGTGGTTGAGTACTACCAGCACGCCCTCAAAGCGAATACCGAGTTCCGTCTCGCTGGCCTTCGTGATCGCGTCGAGGCCTCCTTCAACATTGTTCGGCTCGGAGATTTAATCCAGCATTTCCCCACCGTCGAGGAAGCCCTCGCAAGCGGAGGCAGTGCGTCTTCCTGATCCCACCCAATGCTCGACGGTTTGCGATCATATCTCAATCTCTGCGTCAATCTCCTGTATTGGCTCTTTATAGCTCCCTTTCGCGGTCAATCGTATCGGTCCTCCCATATCTTCGCCCAGATTGTCCGCATCGGTGTTCAGGCGGTTCCGATGTCAGCCCTCACAACTCTCACCATCGGAATCGTCCTTGCGATGCAATCGGCTGCCCAACTTGAGAAACTCGGTGCCGAGGTCTTCGTTCCCGGTCTCATCTCCTCGAGCCTCATCAAAGAACTCGCACCGCTGATCACCGCTGTCATTGTGATCGGCCGAAGCGGTTCCGCGGTCACGGCTGAACTTGGCACGATGAAGGTCTCCGAAGAGATCGAAGCTCTTGAGGTCATGGCCATCCACCCGATGTCCTATCTCATCGTTCCCCGATTTCTCGCCATGTTCGTCATGATGCCCCTTCTCACTGTCTTCGGCATCTACGTCGGACTTTTCGGTGGCTGGCTCATTTGCACAGGGTCCCTCGACATGTCTACGCCCTTCTTCGTGACCCAGGCCCTCAAATTTGTCACCCCTCATGACCTTTTCATCGGAATGTTCAAGAGCGTGATCTTCGGCATTCTCGTCATCACGATTGCCTGCAACACTGGCTTGAGTGTGCGCGGTGGCGCCGAAGGCGTTGGCCTCGCCACGACCCGTTCCGTGGTCCTTTCGCTCCTCGCAGTCTTCCTTGCCAACGCAGCGCTAACCGCAGTATTTTTCTTCTAAATGAACTGCTCTTAAAAATGACGGATACCTTCGCAAAAGAGGATTACTGCTTCAGGCAAGACGCAGCGACCCATGACGCCGAAAGAACCATCGCCCGATGGCCCCCTCATATGCAGATTGACGAAATTGCCATTTCAGAGTTTGGGCGCGGAGCTGTTCAGAATTCAAGAGGATGGTTCCCATGAGCGAATCGACAACAAGTGCCGGCTCCCGGACCGACAGGAACACTGATCTCGAACCTATCATCGAGGTTGCCTCCCTGGTGCGGTCCTTTGGTCCCCAGACTGTTCTCAACGGACTCAGCTTCAAGATCTATCCCGGCGACACCTTTGTCATCATGGGTGGAAGCGGCTGCGGCAAAAGCACGCTCCTGCGCCACCTCATCGGCACCGAGGTTCCCACCTCCGGCAGCATCAAGATATTCGGCAAAGAAATTGTTGGCATGAGAGACTCCGAGCACCAGCAAATCCGGCGCCGCTATGGAATGCTCTTCCAATCCGGTGCCCTCTTTCAGTCGCTCACTGTCGCCGAAAACGTTGCCCTCCCACTGATTGAACACACAGAGCTCGACCCCGGACTGATTGACACGGTCGTCACCATGAAACTCGAACAAGTCGGCCTCACCGGTCACGGTCACAAAAAGCCCTCCGAGATCAGTGGCGGCATGAAAAAACGAGTCGCCCTCGCCCGCGCTCTAGCCCTCGACCCGCCCCTCCTGTTCAGTGACGAACCCACTGCCGGACTGGACCCCATCATGACCGCCGTCGTCGACGAACTCACGATGGACCTCACTAAGAAGATTGGATGCACCGCCGTCGTCGTCACTCACGACATGAACAGCGTCTTCCGCATTGCCACCCGCATCATCATGCTGGGCACTGGTGACCGCCAGGGTCACATCATTGCCGAGGGAAGCCCCGAGGAAGTCAGCAAAAGCACCGACCCTGCTGTTCAACACTTCATCAAGGGTGAGGCCGGCGGAGCCACTTACGACGTCGCCTCGACGAACCTTTACCATAGCGCTCTCTTGGATTAACTTCCATGTTGGAGATCATCTACTTCCCCCCATCCACCTGCTGATTTCATGAAAAACAAAAGCGACGTCACCGTTGCCCTCGCCGTTATCGCTTGTTCGATCGTTCTTCTGGGGGCGCTCATCTTCTCGGTCTCGGGAAACCCTTTCCGGAAACCCTACCTGCAGTTCACTGTCGATTTCGAGGATCTCACTGGGATTCAGAAAACCTCCGCTGTTCTCTACGCCGGAAAGGAAGTTGGAGTCGTCGATCGTGTTGAGTTCCTCGCCGCCGAAGACCGCATCACTGAAGACGGTGTTGTCCGCGCCTACATTGCAATTACTCAGGAGATCCCCCTTCCGGCCAATCTCAATGTCTTCATCGGGTCCGAGTCCATGCTCGGCGAAAAGCACATCGCCCTCAGACGCCTGAACGACAACGGAGGCCTCCTCGCTGACGGCTCCCGCCTGAATGCTCCGGCTGCAGGCTCCATGCTTGAGACCTTCATTCCTGGCGGTGACGCTATCGTCAACAACCTCCGCACTATTACAGGGGAGCTCAAACTATTCACCGAGGGCCTGAGTGAAGGAACCGCTCGCGAAGATATAACCGCCTCACTCACCAACGTTCGCAAGTTCTCTGAGAACCTTAATATCCTCCTCGCCGGTGACGACAACGTCAAAGAGCTGCACAACAATGTGGTCGACCTCGTTGAAAAACTCAGAGAAACCAGCGGCCTCGTCAACGAACTCATCGAAGGACCGAAGGGTTCTCCGGAAGAAGGTCTCGGCCAGCGCAGTAAGGTCATCCTTGCCAACTTCGAAGAGTTCTCCAGAGAACTCAACCTAACCATGTCGGGAACACCGGGCGGCGTTCCCGGACTGCGTTCACAACTCGAAGAAATAAGTGAAGAAATACACCTTATCGTGACAGGCAATGGAAACTCCGATAAAAGTTTACGCATTAAGATTGACGGCGTCATGGCCAACATCGAAACTCTGACTCTAGAAATTCAAACGCTCCTTATCTGGAGCGAATACATCACAGGCACCATCGCCGAAAAACCGAGTCGTCTCGTTTGGGGCAGCCTTGAGAACAAGGTTCCTACGAAAGAGGAAATCCTCCATCACCTCCGCACTACCAATATGCCATACCCAGTAGTTATCGGTGAACTCAGTGACGACGGAGATGCCGAAAAGCAAAGCAGTGAGGACGGTAACATTGATAAAAAGAAGAGTGGCTTCCTAATACCTCGCATTAACCGTGAGTGAACCAACTGCAAATAGATCACGCACGAGGGCACTCCTCGACGTGGCGCGTACGATGAGTACGGCGACGAATCTGAATGAGCTTCTCGACCAGATTCTTGAGAAATCTCGCGACGTCATGGATTGCGAAATTTGCTCCATCTTACTGCCCCAAGGCCCTGATGAAAGCCTCGTCATTCGTTCGACGATAGATGCTACCAAAACCAAGCCCCTTATTGTTCCTAAGGGGAGGGGGATTGCCGGCGAGGTATTTGCTTCCAAGGAATCTGTTAACATTGTCGACGCCGAAAACGATCCCCGTCATTTTACTCCCTCCCCATACACTACCACTCTGGTCACTCGGGCCATGCTTACGATTCCACTTCTTGAGGCCGACCGTTGCCTCGGGGTCATGCAGGCCATTAACCCTAACACTGAACCGTTCTTCGGCGCCAATGACGAGGAAATTTTTTCCACCTTCGGAAGCCTCATTGCGGTAACCCTCCTGCGTCTCGGGGCCCAGAAACGTGCGATTCAGGAAGCAGAGATGCGGCGGGAACTCAGCCTCGCCAACGAAATTCAAGACTCCTTCCTCCCGGCTCCCGAAGTACGTCACGGTGACATCTCGGTGAAAACTTTTTACCAGCCGGCGAGTGAAATTGGCGGTGACTTCTATTTTTGGCATGCCCTCGATGACAACAAAATCCTACTTGGAATCGGTGATGTTTGCGGCAAAGGCCTTCCTGCAGCCTTGGACATGGCGCGCGGCACTACGCTGATAGCCTCGATGGCTTATCTATCCCCCACCATGGGTCTCGGTGAGTGGTTTTCGGCAGTCAACACAAAACTGTGTGAGGTCATGAGTGCGGGTCGCTTCATCGCCGTTACCGCACTCCTCATCGACACCGAAAAGGGCACTGTAAAAATTTGTGAAGCCGGCTTGCCTACTCCGAAAATATTCAATGGCAGCGCCTGGGAGGATCTTAATGCCCCGGGCAACCCACCCCTCGGCATTTCCTGCCTGATCAGCTACCGCGATGAGGAACGCCTTTTGTCAACCGCCCGCAAGTGGCTCATTTTCTCCGACGGAATTCTGGAAGTACAGAACCCCGCTGGCGAATACTTCGAAGACAGCGCCTTTGATGCCGCCCTTGAAAAGCTCGCCAAATACGGCAACCACGCCGTTTTGCGCAATCTCTCAACTGAATGGAAAACATTCGCCACCTGCGCCTCCTATCAGGATGATACGACCGTAATGGTGATCACGAATCTCGGGATTCCCCCTAAATCGGAATTTTGTTTCGACTGCCAACCTGAGGCTACCAGGCATGGCCGTGATTTTATAGAATCATGGACCGACTATTGCCGACTCGACAAAGAAGCGGCAGGTCTCGTCATCCTAGGGTGCGACGAAGTTTTCACCAACCTTATCAAACATGCCTACTGCAACCTCGATGGCGGAGCTCCCACCACTCTTCGTGCGGCGAATATGGATGGGGCGCTACGTATTGTAATTGAGCATCGCGGTGAAGGCATCACGAACGAAGAATTTCAAGAACTCATGAAGCCACCATCGGCTGGCGAACGAATCGGCGGTCTCGGAATGTATGTGATCAAAGAAGTCTTCGACACCATTGACTTCCGGAGGGACGCCGACACGTCGACTATCACGCTCATCAAAAACGTCGGATAAAGCGATCTTCCTTTACCGTCTTCGCCGAATATTTCCCCGCTCCAACCAGAAGAAGCACAGATACTTCGCCACTATCGAATGGCCCTTTATACGATCGCACTGCTTACGCCTAACCTGTTGGCCAGGTGACTTCGTCCAGAGACTTTGCGCTGTTCGGAATCTGAGCTTCTGAGGTCAGGTTTTTTGCACCCCCTCAATCCCAGCCTGCCCTTCGGAGCGCGTCGCACGAAGAACGGGGCAGGCCCGACGCGCTGATAAAAGTCCTTGAGAAAGCAAATTCCAATCAGTAATCCCCGATCTTTCGTGCCTTCTACTCCCTTTCCAAATCGCTCAACAACCTTTTCGCGAAAACCCTGTGTTCCCCAGTACCAGCCTCGCCTTAATGTGCTTTGAAGGGTTTGCCCCTCACACTCTACCAACCCAGCTTTCTCAGCCTATTCACTTGCGGCCCATTCTTCCATCGCCTTCTTCCTGCTGCGCGGTCCCTTTCACCCAGGGGATCCAATCCTTCGCCCACGGCCATACCCTTGACTCGCTTTCCCGGCGAAACACAGTCCGCGCTGCCCAGGATGCTCCAGCGGTAATCCATCACACTCGATCCAACTTCATCAGCCAAACCGGCTCGGGCAGGATTTAGATGAATGTAATCAATCAGTGTTGTCATATAATACTGCCAATGTCCCGATTCGCCGTTCGATTCATCCTCAACCAATATCGATTTGTATCCCCCCCAATATTTATGAACTCCTGTCTAACATGCCCGCCACAGATCGAGTCGCAATCGACGTGTGACTATAGCGATTGAAAGGCGTCGCATCGTCATCCCAGTGATCTTCATAGAGAGCCGTTAAGCCAAAGCCAGCGGCAAGTTGCCCACCAAACTGCGACTCTAGCGAATGGCTAAACTCCGCAGGGCGTCCGCTCTTCTCCCAGACACCTCGCGCCTCCCCTTCCAAGCTGGCAGGCTCCGAATAGGGCAAGGAATAACGCACGGTGAGCTCCCCGCTCGCAGTGGCCTCTTCATGGTCGAAGAGGAAAAAACTTGGATTCATGAAACCAGCGAGCAAGATTCCGTTAGGCTTGATCACTCTTCCGCATTCCTTCCACACAGGCTCGACATCCGGCACGAAGAGATTCGAAACCGGATGGAAGATGAGATCAAACTGAGCTTCACGAAACGCTGACAAATGCGTCATGTCACCCCGCACACAGGTCACAGGAAGTTCGTGCGCCTCCGCCACTAACTGATCTTTGGCCAATTGATTCTCTGACAAATCATAGCTCGTCACCCGTGCCCCCGCAGCGGCCAACACGGGCGCCTGTTGCCCACCGCCCGATCCGAGACAAAGCACTTCTTTGCCTGAGAGATCTCCAAACCATTCCCGAGGCACGGCACGCCGAGGTGTGAGTACCACAGACCAGTCGCCCGCTCGCGCTTGTGTAATGGTCTCGTCGTCCACCGGCGTAGCCCACTCACTACCGGCCGCTGATTCTGCATTCCATGCCTGACGATTGTGTTCGGTGATGTCCATGTTCCTGGGCATCGTAACGCCCTTTTGCCATTCCGCCATTCTCCAGCATCTCATTCCTAGGAATTCGTGACATCCTCGGACCGCTCTCAAGAACTTCGCTGGAGACGAGTCGACATGGCGCTAGAGCACCGTCCCCGCGCACGGCGGGACATCATCGATAAGAACTCCTTAAAAAAGCAAATTCCTATGAGTTCAAACCGTATCACCAACCCATCATCGAAACTTCGTTCTTGATTCCCCTCTGATACCGTGAGTCTTTCGGCAAGCACCTGCCGCTATCATGCCTACCTCCCTCACCCTCCCCAAATGGTTTGACCTGCACACCCACTTCCGGCAGGGAGCCAATGTGGGGGCCTACATCGCCGACCACGTCGCGATGGGTTGCGCTGGAGCACTGGCCATGCCCAACACGAAACCGCCCGTTTCCAGTATCACCGGACCCAAGACCGATTCGGCATGGTCCATCGAATCCTACCGGGATGATCTCCTCTCCGCCGGTGCAGACGCATTTGAACAACTCATCACCCCGCTCTACCTGACGGGAGATACGAGCCCCGCGATGATTGCTCAAGGCGCGGAGTCAGGCCTGCTCCAAGCCGCTAAATACTACCCTCCTCATGGCACGACCAACGCAGAACACGGTGTTGCGATGGACGAATGGATTGGTGGTGATGTTTTTCGGGCGATGGAAGAGCACGAAATCACCCTCTGCATTCATGGCGAGCAGCACGGATTGACAGGATCGGCATATTTCGATGAATATCAATCGGCTGAGTCTGATTTTTACGCTAATCGATTACCAAAAATTCTCGATAACCATCCCAATTTGAGGATCGTTTGTGAACACATCACAACGGCCGAGGCTACGAATTTTGTGTCTCAGGCACCAGATCACGTCGGCGCCACCATCACCCCCCAACACCTTCTCTACACCGTTGGTCATTTGATCCAGGGGCTCAAATACCACCTCTATTGCCTGCCGGTCGTAAAATTTGAACGTGACCGCGAAGCGCTCAGATCTGCCGTGACCGCTTCGAACCAGTCGAAATTCTTCGCCGGCACCGACAGTGCGCCTCACACCACTAAGGCCACCGAATGCGGATGTGCCGCCGGTTGTTACACTGGAGGCTGTGCCCCCCAACTCTACGCCATGGCATTTGAAGAGGCCGGAGCTGATCTCAGCACGGAAGCCGGAGAGGATGCCCTGCGCAGATTCCTTTGCACCAATGGGCCCCAGTTCTATGGGTTTCCCGTTTCCGACGAAACCTTTTCGCTGGTCCGCGCACCGTCAACGACCGACACCCTCCAAACCAACGAAGGTCCCGTGGTCCCCCTCCCCACTGGAATGGAGCTGGAACTGACCTGGTCCATTGATTAGTAAGGAAGATTTACCAGTCGGAACCACAACCCGATGCGAAAATCGGGTCTATTTTGTATCGCCTTGGGATCACGACCTTGTGTTAGGATCAGCACTGTGAAATTACTGCTGGAATCATTCCTCCTCTGTGGGCTCATCGCCTGCACAAGCATCGGCCTCGCCCAGGAAAAGGCAGCTGGCGCTGGCTCGTTTTATAATATCACCGAGGTGGTCACCAAATGGTCTCCGACCCAGCACCTGTGGACCAAAGGGAATCTGGGCGTGCGGGAGTCCGATCTGGCAGGCCTCGAAGGATGGCTCGACAAAAACGCTGTGAACTGGACCATCGTCCTTTTGGAATCCGCTTCGAGCCAGAGCTTCGAGAATCGAAGCGGTATGTCGGCCGTGGAATTCGCCCTGGGAAAAGGACTCTCAAACCAAACCGATTTTGGAAAGCTCACCGACAAACGTACGGGGCAAGCCAATGGAGCCGTCTTTGTCCTCTTTTTGAAGGAACGCAAATTCTCCTACTTTGCCTCTGATGTTTTTGACTCCCGAGGACTGGGAGAACGCTACTGGATTGGTCGCCTCGACAAGCCTGCTATCAGCGCGATGCGCAGCGGGGGACGAATCATCGACGCGGTGAAGAACACGGTCACCAGTATCGAATCAGCCCTCTCCCGGAAGATCAACGAGGAAGTAGAACGCAAGCGCCTCGCCGAAATCCAAAAACAAAAAGCGATCGCCGAATCTAAGCTCTACGCATCACAACTCCGCTCTCTCATCATAGAAGCCAAGGGAAGAGCCGCTAAACTCCGCGCCTCGACACCTGGGCTGACAGGTCTTCTCGTTCGTCCTAACACGGTTCCCTGGACCGCCAGTGCCGATACCGTGGCCCGTCTCGCTGAACAAGGTGATCATCAGAATGCCCGCAAACATTTCACCGAAACCCAAAACGCGATTCAGTCTTTCCACCATGGCCTCGATCAATGGCAATCGGATGGCAAACGCTTTGATCCTCTCAAAAAACAGATCCTCTCTCACCCCTCTCCAGATCGTGCGCCAGCCGTAGCAGGTCACCTCGCCACCGCAAGCGAAGCCTTAGAGTCTGCGATTTCGAATCATACCGAAGGCGATCCGCTCTACCTCGACCAGCTCAACACATCTGAGAGCGCTCTATCCCTGGCCAGCCATCAATACAGCGACTGGCAGATGTCAGAGAGACAGCGAATCCTGCTGATCCGTGCAACCCTGATCATCATCCTGCTCGGCATCACTGTATTTCTAACGATCGCAAACCGGATGCGCCGCAGTTCAAAAGAGGAAGCGCTCAATCTCTTCAACACATGGAAAAAACGTCTCGCCGGTAAATTCGACGAACTGTTCGACCTGATGGATCGCACCGGTCTCGTCGTGGGCTCCAGCCGCGACCTCGACGAACGTGGCTTCATCGGCACGACTGAATCGTTGGCACGTGAAACCATTCACGGAGTCGATGAACTCTTTATTATGTCTGCCGCCACGGACCAAGTCATGGAGGAAGTCGAAACACTGGTCGCTCCAAAAACGATCCCTGCCAAACTTCTCAATCGATTTTCCTCGCGACGTTATCGAAAAGCGATTGCCCTTATCACCTCAGAGCCAATCGGGTTTGATCAGCATGATCATCTCGAATCGATTTTGCAGCCGCCATCAACCAATGGAGACAACGACATCCACCGAACCCTTCTCGGAGAATCCAGCGACTACGAGCCTTTTCGAATCTCCTTCGAAAAACTGATCGAGGAGTATGACAGTCGGCAAGTTAGCGCGACAGATGGCATCCGCAGGCTGGAATCGGGAATTGATGGACTCCCCCTAACTCAACAACAGCTACAGACCACCCACGACCAGGTCGACGAAGCCGCCAATCGACTAACGGCACAGGCAGACGGAGACACTTTTTTTCCTCTGCGAGCATTAAACAGCGACCTATTACCGGAACTGCAAAAATCACTCGATGATGCCGCCAAACTCGGTCAATCTGATCCGGTTGAAGCCTTCGAAAAGATCATCCCGGAAACCAGTCGTCTCGCCGCTGAATCTGATTCAATCACTGACACAATTCGTTCGTTCCGGGAAATCGATCTACCGGAGATTGAGCGAACCCTTACCAGTCTTTCATCACTCGATCGCGACACTGGCTGGATCGGAATAACACTCGCCGCGCTCACCGCCCGGTCCGAAAATCTTGCGAGCCAGGCTGCTTCGGTTTCTATCGAAGAACCCTGGAGCGAATTCACCGATGACCTGACCCGCTTCAAGGGCAGATGTCTCAATTGTGAAAAACTGACATTCCGCATTAAAGACGAACTGGGACCACTAATCGAAAAACGCACCGGTGAAATTCAGACCACAAAGAACACCCTCAGCGCTCAACTTGGACTCGATAGGAAGCTCCTCTTGGAAGAAGATGGGCTCAACCCCAGCCAAAAATTAACCGAAGCCCAACACGCGATCGAAGCAGCCCTGCTCTCCATCGATCACGGACATGCCACAGCCGCCCGGGAGACGCTAACTGAAACCGAAAATGGACTGGACCATGCCACCGCTCTACTTGCCCTCAGCCAGACCAGCGCCGATCAACACAGTAAGCGCTTGAAAGAACTCACTGACGGTCACCGAACCGTCTCCGACGAGCTGGCACCCGCCGAATTATTACTCGAAGAACTCAAGACCAAATACGCCGCCTCGGTTCTCCTCTTTTCCTCCAGATTTGGCGAAGATACGTCTGGACAGCGTTCCATTGGAGAGTCAGTTGAAAGAGCCAAGCGTCGGCTCACTCAGACAACTGAAGAACTCAATTCCAGCGCAGCCGCATTTAATCGAGGAGAATTGATCCATGCCTACGGATTGCTCGAAACCATTGCCAATCAGCTCGATTTTGCGAGGCATCAACTCGCTCTGATCCACGATCAACATGCCGTCTTGAAGGAATCGGAGAATACAGCAGCCACGCTGTCAGAGACCCTTCCTATCCGACAGCGAGAACTCGGTATTCTCGCCCAAGACCGGCGAACCTGTCATTCAACTATCTCCACTTACGAAGCGCTCGGAATCGAACTCGAATCATTCGTCAATAGCCTTTCGGAAATCGAGCGGAATCCCTTTGTCGATCTTCGACTAGGGCAGAATCTTGAAAGGCAGGCTAATTCGGTCGAAGACGGGATCGATTCGGACTGGAAAGCCTTCGACAGCGCCGAGTCATCCTCCACCGGAGCCAAGGCGGCCTTAACCTTTTGCAATACCTACCTGAGGGAGGCAAAAACCGATGGCATCCCTGACAGTCGCGCCCTGACACGGGCCATTCAGCGTCACCGCGAACTCACCGCAGAGCACGAGGCTATCGAAAATGAGCTGACGCAGGCGCATTCCGACTGGAATCGACTGTTCGAACAAATCTCCGCGATCACTGGTGAAACGGCAAAAGTCAAAAGCACGCTGCAAAGTGAACTTGCCGCCGCCCGGGATGCCGCCGAGCAACTTGCCCTCGCCACGGCTGCGATTAGTTCGATGCACAAATGGCGGAGCAGCTATTCGGTGAAATTGAGCCGTTTCGCAGGCAAGAAAAGTCTCCTGCGCTCAAAGCAAGCCCTTTTCCAAGGAGACTATGCCAAAGCCAGAAAAGCTGCCGTTGCCGCCAGGGGAGAAGCATTGAGAGAACTTCAAAACGCAAAAGCGAAGGAATCCCGCAAAGCAAGTGCCGCAGCAGCGGCCGCGAGACGGTCGGCCCGAAGTAGTTTTTCATCAGGATCCTCCTTTGGTAGCTCTTCCAGCTCCGGCTTTTCGAGCTCCAGTTTCTCCTCCGGCTCCGGATTTTCTCGTTCCGGCTGGTGAGTTCCACTCGCCCGATATTTTCCAGTTGCTCAGGGGCATTTTCTCCACTAATATCCCGCCCCTGTCACTGCGACAGGCCCTGCAAAAGGGGCATTAGCTCAGTTGGTAGAGCACCTGCATGGCATGCAGGGGGTCAGCGGTTCGAATCCGCTATGCTCCACTTTTGCATTCATCGAAAGATGAAGAGGCCAGCGCTTTCAAGTGCTACTACCACAGTTGGGAAAACCGCTACGAGAAAGCTCTCCCGGGCGCAGTCTTCCCCCAAAATATCCCGTTCTATTTCGGAAAAAGAAGCACCAAGCCGGCCCGAATTCCCCACTCTGGTCCACCCTGAGGGGCTTCGGCGTAGTATCGGCCACCAATAAAAGCCTGAGCAGGCTGCGATCCCATTTTGAAGAGTTGCGAAACAACCACGTTGATCGGCACAGTCCATTGACTCTGGTCCCAGTTGTAGGTGTTTTCGAGGTTCAGGGTAAAAGTCGTTTCCGAGGGTGTCACATAGGAAACAAAAGGCTGAATGAAGGTGCTATTGATTTCATTCCGCGCATCATCCCCAGTAAAGGACCAGATGTGATTGAATAGAGCGCCGTAGGTCCAGGCCCCCTGCTGTTTTAGCGCGACCCCAGTCGGACCGGCTCCCCACTTTTCAGATCCAAGCAGGTTATCCGTCGCCGTAGGCAGGAGAAAGACCGGACCAGCACCGACAATCCATCCATTAACTGGCTCCACCGGTGAGAAAAAGAAGCTCTGGACCGTGTCACCTAGGCCGGAAGCACTTGGAATACCTGGTGCAGGCGACTCAGCGTCGATCACCGGCAGGATCGTACGGGAAATGAGATTCCAATCCTCATTCAGTGAAGTCGGAATCACCGGCTGGATATTAATAAAAAAGCGCGAAGCGTCATTCAGACCAATACCAAAATCCCAGTTCGCCTGGAAAGGCACCGAAACGAGACTCGAGATCGGGTTGGCGAGTTGCTTGGCGAGATCATCTCCTCCGGCCGCGGGTGCAGCCGTATCAATCGGTCCCAATTCCAGCGGCTCTTCGGATTGAATCGTCCCGGCCAATCCCACCGCTAAAATTGCGACAAGACAAAAGTGGAAAGGAAGATAAAGAACGGTGAACTGAAGGCTCAGAGATAACGGATTTGCCTGCTTCATGGATTCTGGGTGTTTGTGTTAGGTGAATTGAGTGGCGGTAAAGATAGTTTTGACGGGAAGTGTCCGGAGGGATCTTTAGCTTTCCTAGCTTTTACGAAAGCATGGCAGAAAATCGCCCCATTCCAAGAGTCTTTGGACGGCGGGCCAAAGAGCTTACGCTGCATGCCAAGAACAGCAGTCAGCAGTTCAGGTCCAGGATCAAAGTCGCTTCCTGCCACTAACAACCATTCGCCCCAAGCCTTCTGGGCCGAAGCAGCATCATTTTGGCGACAAGCGCGAAGGAGATGACGTGCGGCGACTCGCTCGGGTGGATCGACGATTTGCCAAATCCTACGAATTACGGCCCCGATCCGAACGCGCTGCGAAAGGAGAACTAACAAGAGCCCTAGCACCACTAACCAAATCACCCAACTGCGACTGGCGGCCACGGGCTCTGCAATGGACGGTGCCGGAGCGACCTGCACAGTGACGGCGGGCAGAGTCTTCGACTGGAGTGCCTCTGTATTCGGATTCCACCAGGTGTAGGTCAGTTCAGGAAGAGTGACAGAACCGTCCTGCTGCAGGAGGTAGGTCAGAGTTTCGCGCCGCTCCCCCGTGAAAGCCCCGCGTTGTGTATTGTCGTTCGTCTCCACCTGAGGCTCGTAGATCCGAACGCCATCGGGGGCGGTCGTCGGCGATGGAAGCAAAGCCATTCCGGTCAAGCCTTCTGCCTTCTGAACGATGGTGCGGCGGAAGATATCTCCCACGGTAGCGGACTCGGGGACAGGGTCCCACGTCTCTTCGATCATCAGCTTTTCCGTCGTCACGAGGAAGGGAATCCCCTCACTCCCGGAAGGCCTTCGAATGTCGAGCGAGAGCGACTCCGTCTTAACCTCCTCCTCCTTTACCGGGCCGGTAAAACCGTCCTTACTTCCAAAGCGGACTGGGAAAGGAGGAATCATCACGGTTCCTGTCTTCTGCGAAAACAGCGCGAACTCGTGGATCTGCACGAACCAGCTTTCACCCTCGAGGTCTTTCGAGCTGACAACAGGGTTACCAGTCTTTATCAACAGGGTTCCCGGGATCTCAGGAAGGTCGAAACTGGCACTACCCGAGAAAGAACCATTCGCCCGAAGCTCAACCAGAATCCTTACTCGCTCCCCGGTCCACGCTGTCGATTCGGGCGCAGTGATACTCACCAGTGGAACTTCGGCTTTTACGATCCCCATGAAAAAAGCCGCAAGGGAAATGACGAGGAGGATGGTCTTCATGGATTCCCTCCCTCCCCTTTCATTGCTTCTTGATACGAAAACTTGGCCTTCAGGAAGTCGGCCGGCTTCGTTTGAACCCGGCGGAGCCAAAGTGCCTGCACGCTCTGATCCGTCGCGGCCTGCTCAGCATTCACCTCGGTGTCCTGACCCGAGTCGCGCTTTTTGTTATCGAACTTTATTTCGTCCGCCCCCAGAGTCTGATCCCCCATGTCGCCGCCCTCATTCTTCACCAGTGCCGCCCGGGCCGCAGCGAGATCCCGGTTCTCCCGGGCCTCGTTCCAGTCCGGCCGCTTTGTCAGGGCTCGCTCATAGCTGGCAATCGCGGCCTCGTATTTGCCGTTCATGAGCCAGGCATTCCCCTGATTAAAATGCGCTTCCGGATTATCCCTCCGGGCGAAGGCACGAGCCGCCTTCTCGAACTCACCCGCTCGATAAAGGGCCATTCCCTGCCAAAGAGGATCCTGAAACACTTCTGCGGCCTCAACAAATTCCCCGCGCTGAAAGTGCCGCTGCCCCTGTTGGTCCGGTGTGAACCAAAGACCGGCCCAGGTGAACGCGGCAACAATCAGAATCGACTTCATGAAGAAACCTCCCCGCTTGCTTCTTCGTTCTTTTCTCGCCGAAAAGAGGCCAGTAGGATCAGCCCCATGAGTGGCAAAAACCAGTAACCACTCTCCTCCCATCGGTTCCCCTGTTCTCCTGTTTGGGCAACCGGTGTACTGCTCGCCCGGCGCACAATCGCATTGATGTCACCATCATCCACTGTGAGCATCTCAACACCGGCCCGGAGAACTTTTGCTGCGTCGGGGAGCGAATCGTCTCGCGGAGCATCAGCAGACTGAATTTGTAAAAACTGAACCGGGAATGGGAACTTTTTTCCCAGGGTACTCAATGCCTGAGCGTCGGTATCGACGAGGTCGGCCACAACGAGGACACTGCCTCCGGCTTCCCCATTGGTTAGAACCTGGGCCGCTTTCTCCAAGGCGAGATCGAGGCGATCCCCCGGGACCGGCATAATGGCAGGACTAATCTCGGTTGCCATCTCGGCAACAACCGCCGTGTCGCGGGTCGGCGGCAAAACGAGGTGAGCCGAACCGGCGTAGGCGATAAGGCCGAGGGGCTGACCTTTCCGAGCGTTCGCGAGATCGGCGATCTTCAAATGAGCTCGCTCCATTCTCGACGGCGCCGGATCTGGAGTATCCATCGAAACATCCGCTTTCAAAATTATGATCAGGGGCGTTGTATCCTCAGCGAACGGACTGGGCTCGAGCCTCCAAGTTGGCCCCGCAATGGCCACAACCGCGAGGAGCCAAACCAACAAAACCCAGCGTGCTGGCCCGCGAAGCGAAGACTCCCGCCCCACAAGAAGGGCTTTCAGCAAATCCGGATCGATCTGCTTACGCCATCCCCGAAGCGTATCTGAACGCCGTTGCCACACCCACCAAAGGGCTATCACGACGATAGCAAAAAGGAGCATCGTCGGACGGATGAAATGAAAATTGGCTATCAACTCTCTCATTTCACCACCTCCATTTTCCCAGTGATAGGATGCACCCGAACCGTCCCACTGTTAATCATTGGTGAAGAAGCCCGTGACTGTCTCAGCACCAGAATTCCTTTTTCTAAAAGCGAAATCAACAGTGCTGCGAGGAGAGGCCAGAAAAAGAGACCGCGTTGTGGTCGGTGGCTGATCACATCCACCTGACGAGTTTCAAGCCGATCCAGTTCCTCGTATATGCCAGATAGACCTTCGCGATCGGCTGCAAAGAAATAGGAACCGCCAGCCGTTTGCGCAACTTGCTTAAGTGTCTCCTCATCCAGCTTTTCCTCGCCGACCGAAGAGGGATCTCCGATCGCCACGGTATGAATGCGAATATCTCGCTGCGCTGCGACTCTAGCGGCCTCAACTGGGGGAACTTGGCTCTTCGTATCGTTCCCGTCGGTGAGGGCGATGATGGTCTTGGCCGGAGCATCGCTCTCATCGAACAAATTTACGCCCAATCCAATGGCATCGCCGAAGGCGGTTTTGGCCCCGGCCATTCCTACCGCAGTCTCGTCGAGTAGTTGCCGGGCGAGATTGAGATCAGTGGAAAAAGGAGCCTGCAAAAAAGGAGCATCACCAAAAACAACGAGCCCGACCCGATCGCCATCGCGTTTCTCAAGGAATTCGCCGAGAACCTCTTTGACAGCAGAAAGCCGATCCACCGTTTTGCCTTCATCGTTCTTAAAATCCTCAGCCTGCATCGATCCCGAAAGGTCGACTAGGAGAAGCAGATCGCGTGTCGGAAGCTCCTTCGTAATAGGAGGCTCCATCCACAGTGGTTTTGCAAGAGCCAGAACGAACAAGATCCAAATGAGGGAAGGCACAAACCATCGCTGTGTGTGTTTTACTGCCTTCGCCGTCGGCCGTGCGTTCTCACTCGCACTTCGCAGACGATCGCCGAAAGGCACTCGCACCGCCACCTCGGACACCCGACGCGGCGGCAATACCGCGCGCAACAGCCACGGCAGTGGCAGCAGGGAAAAGATCCAGAGATAGGCGAAGCTCAGCATAAAAAGGGTTCAGTCAGGGACGGTTCATGACTTCAACGAGGACTTCTCCGAAGCTCCCCGACGGCGATTTTGTGCCAATCAGTGCCGAAAGCGTCGGAGCGACCGCAGTGGTCTTAATTTCACGATAGATCTTCGCAGCTTGCGTCCCAAAACCGGCAAAGATCACAGGGACAAAGGTATCATAACGCCAAGGAGATCCGTGCGTCGCAGCGACGATAAGGCCATCCATGTCATTGATGAACCAGTGAGGCTCGAAGACAACATAAATATCGCCGGACCGCTTTGGGTGGTGATTATTAAGAACCGCCTGCACAACTTCGGTGCCGGAAACCTCGCCCTTGGAAAGTGCGGTGCTCGAGATGGCGAGGGCGACACCCTCGAATTTCACCATCTCCGCAGCAACCGCTTCCTCCACTTCCCCAAGATCGAGGCCTTTCTCTGCGATCAGCTCACGATTGAGATAGAGGTAGGGATGCGCATACTCGCGAACGAGATCTTCGCCGATACCGAAACGTTTTTTGAGCGCATCGAAGCCTGCTCCCTTTTCCCACTTCTCGGGCTGAACGTAATTGGCTTCGAATCCATACTGATTTAGATCCGCCGGCACTTCGGGCCCACCATGGTCGGCCGAGAAAGCGATGATGGTGTTATCCAACCCAACCTTTTCATCAATGAAAGAGAGCAACGAAGCGAGCGTCCGGTCAAGATGGAGCAGGTTAGATTCCGCTTCGAGACTGGAAGCTCCGAAGAAGTGGCCGACATAGTCGGTCGCAGAAAAGCTAATTGAAAGATAGTCGGTGATTTCGTCCTGACCGATCGCCTCGTTCTCCACCAGCGCTTTGGCGAAGTCGAGAGTGAGCTCATCGCCCGCCGGGCTCAGAGTGAGAAAGGTCGTGAAACCTTTCCCATCGGCGGATCCATACGAGTGGGGAAACGTTCGACCGAAAGGAAGCATCGTCGTTTCCCATTCCTGATCGTCGCGACCCCCGAAGAGATACGTCGACTGCTCATGCATCAGTTCCCAGGCCGCTCCGCCGTAGCGGTTGGGATGTTTCTCCGCATTCCACTTGTCGACCCACTCGGGATACTTCTCCATGTAGAAATTACTGGAGACAAACTCTCCAACGCTCTTGGAAAACCAGTAGGCCTTGCCCGCGTGACCGGCCATCGAGACGGCACCCCGGTCCTTCACCGAAACCCCAAAGATTTTGGCTTTTCCGGCCGTCTGAATCGCGAGCTCGTCGCTGAATGTAGAAGAGAGAATCGCAGAGGGCGAACGCCCGTCACTTTTTGCGACTCGTTGCGTTGGGTCGAGCTCCTGTGACTGATCGACACCGGCACCGCTCGTAAGAATATTGTAACGAGGATCTTCGATGTTGTAGGTAAGATCTCCGGATTGACGGTCAAACCAGACGTTGCCAATCATTCCGTGAACCGAAGGATGCGCGCCCGTCGCAAGGGTCGCGTGCCCAACGATGGTCTCAGTGTTAGCATGGGAATGGTGGGCGTTCTTGTAGACGACGCCATTGTCGAGAAGCCAGCGGAATCCCCCCTCCGGCATCTTGTCGAGAAAGCGGGTTGGAAAATCTCCGCGAAGCTGATCCACCGTGATCTGGAGGACGAGTTTCGGCTTTACTTCGTCGGCAAGAAGGCTTGTTACCAAGCCAACGCAGCTCAAAATAATAGAAAGTCTCAGAGTTCGTTTCATGATGATGTGGGTATTGATTCGGATAAATTGAGTTCCGTTTGATGACTGCGAATCCATTGGCTCGCATAGCGACTAACCTTATTAAAATCGCCGTCACTGCGATCATAGATTCCGCGAGTAAGTTGATGACGTAGATCATCTGGCATCGGATCCGAAGTAAGGGATTCCAACCAATCAACCCAGGCATTGCCCGCCTTTGTCGCAACAGTTGCTCGCGGTACAATCATGAGTGCCGTGCGGCGAAGAATCTCTGCGACGGTGCTAATGTCAGAGGCACTTTCCAATTCACGCAATGCAGCCCGGCGGTAAGCGTTCACCTTCCACTCCTTCCAAGCGCGAAAGCCGAGTATTCCGACAAAAAGCAGAACTCCGATCGCAACGACATACCAGCCGGGAGCCAATGGCCACCAACTGATCTCGGGAGGCGAGACGAGATCGTTAAGGCGGTCGAGATTGGTGGCAGGATCACTCATGAGACACCGGAAAATCGCTGGCCAAACAACTCGCGAAGTTGTTCGGCTGGAGGAGTTGCTGTCGAGATTGGAATAACAGGAACGCGAAGGGCCTGAAAAATATCCCGCCACTCGTCAAGGCGGTCAGAAAAGGCCTGCTGAAATGCCCCGGGGAATGATCTCTCCACCGGCAACGGAAGCGGGCCTTCGGAAGTTGCCGCAACCATACCCGGCTGATTCTGGAGAGAACCCCCGAGAGGATCGTAGACCGCAACCATGAGGACATCATTGTGCGCCGCCAATCGTGTCGCAAGCCGCTGTGTTTCATCGTTGGCCCCATCGAGATCGCTGATAATCACCACGAGATGATCGTGCTTGGCCCGACGCACCGCAGCCTCAAGGACTTCGTTCACCGAAACGGTTCCTTCATGAGGAGATCCATCGGCTAATCTCTGATTGAGACGCACGACCTCGTGAAGCAAACGCAAGACAGACGTCTGACTCTGCTGCGGCCGGAGATCGACAATCTCCTCTTCATTAAAGACGATTCCCCCGACCCGATCCCCTGCCCCCAGGGTTCGCCACGCAGCGAGGGCGGCAACTTCAGCAGCGGCGACCGATTTCATGGTACGCTGGCTTCCAAAAAACATTGGCCTGCGCTGATCAACAATGAGGAGAACGGGGCGTTCCCGCTCTTCGCTATAGACTCGGACATGGGCCGATCGAAGGCGGGCGGTCGCTTTCCAGTCGATCGTTCGGACGTCATCACCCTGAGCGTAGTGGCGCAATTCTTCGAATGCCAGACCACGCCCCCGCAAACGGGAAGCGTGACGGCCCGACAACAAAGAGTGGACCGGCTGCCTCGGCAGAAAGCTGAATCCACGCGCATCCGCCTGGAGTTGAATCAACTCCTCCAGGGTCACGGTAACTCTCGCTTTCATGGGGCAATTCAGATCGAGACGACGCTATCCAACAGCAAATCGATTACTTCTGTCCGGGTCTTTCCGGCAGCCTCTGCCTCGTAGCTCAGATGAATCCGGTGAGCGAGACAAGCGGGAGCGACCGCTCGAATGTTATCCGGAGAAACAAAGTCCTGCCCCTGCAACCAGGCGTGAGCCCGGGCTGCCGCATCGAGAGCAAGCGTTCCGCGGGGGCTCGCCCCGAGACGAATCCACTTTTCCAAATCGCCGCCGAAACGGGACGGTTCGCGAGTTCCGATAACAAGATCAACTATGTATTGCTCAGCTGCTTCGGCGACATGGATGTCATTGACCTCTTTCCGGGCCGTGAAAATCACATCCTGCGGAATTTCTTCCGGCGCTTCGCTGGACGTCCCCGACTTTTCACCTCGAACGAGACGAAGAATTGCTCCCTCGTTCTCTGCCGGTGGATAGGGAACGTTCACGTAGAGAAGAAAGCGGTCCATCTGCGCCTCGGGCAGCGGGTAGGTTCCCTCTTGCTCAATGGGATTCTGAGTGGCTAACACGAGAAAGAGCTCGGGCAGTTTGTGCGTTTTGCCTGCCACCGTCACCTGCCGCTCCTCCATTGCCTCCAATAGCGCCGCCTGCACCTTTGCTGGAGCCCGGTTAATCTCGTCAGCTAAAACCAGATTTCCAAAAATAGGCCCCTGCTGAAAATCGAAGGTCCCATTCTGCTCTCGATAGATCTCCGACCCAGTCACGTCGCTCGGGAGCAAGTCCGGCGTAAATTGGACCCGACTGAACTCACTCTCGATGAGCTTACCAAGCGTCTTGATTGAGCGGGTCTTGGCTACTCCGGGAAGTCCCTCCATGAGAACATGGCCATCGGCGAGAAAGGCGATGAGCAATCGCTCGACCACCTCTTCCTGGCCGATGATAGCGGCGTTCATCTCCTTCGATATCTGTTTGAAGGCATCCTGTGGATTCATGGAATTAATAGGGAAGGATTAGAGGTAAAAGTAGAGCAGGCCACATCCGAACGAATCGAATGTGGCCTGTTCGTTTACTTCAGGAAATGATTAATATTGGCCGTTCAATCCTACTGATTCGAACCAGCGGTGACCGCTTCCATGACATGTTCCAGATTGAAGCTGCCGGGCTTCTGGCGGGGAGGGAATTCCTTGAAGCTCTGAAGCCATTGACCAACGTAGGCAGCAGCAGGAGCGAAGGCCCACATGTGTTCCATGTAGAAGCGATTGTAGCCCATGGCGTGCTCATCTCTGGCGCGTTCAAAGGGATCCGCACGGAGATCAGTAAGGAGCGGGGCGCGCAGTACTGAGAAGGGTTGGATCCAGACTTCCAGACCGTGAGCTTTTTGCTCAAGGAAGGTGACCTTGAACTTTTCGTAACGCAGAGCGGCAACGTTGCCGTCATCGGTCCAGTAGATGAAGTCCTTGCGTGGCCATTCGGCTTCACCTCTGAAGGCCGGGCCGAGATCGTAGCCGTCGATGTGAACCTTGTAGTCCATATCACCGATCTTGCGGCCCTTGAGGAGGTCTTCCTTGGCGGATGTGTCACCAGCCGCTGAGACGAGGGTCGGAAGCATGTCTTCGTGGGCACCGATGCCATTGATAATGGTGCCCGGCTTGATGGTGCCGGGCCACTTGATCATGCACGGGACACGATAGCCGCCCTCCCAGTTAGTATTCTTCTCTCCCTTGAACATGGTGGTTCCGCCATCGGGCCAGGTGAAGGTTTCCGCACCATTATCAGTGGAATACATGATAATGGTATTCTCATCGAGGCCGAGTTCCTTGAGCTTGGCGAGAACTTCTCCAACGTGGCCGTCGTGCTCAACCATGCCGTCGGCATAGATGCCATGGCCAGTCTTACCCTCGGATTCTTCCTTAAGGTGAGTGAAGACGTGCATACGGGTGGAGTTCCACCAGAGGAAGAATGGCTTGTCTGCCTCGGCAGCGCGTTCCATGAAGTCGAGAGCCTTGACGTTGACTTCCTCGTCGATGGTTTCCATGCGCTTCCTCGTGAGCGGGCCGGTATCTTCGACCTTTCCGTCGGCAAAGCTGTGGATGACACCGCGTGGGCCAAACTTCTTCTTGAACTCAGCACTCTTTGGATAGTCAGGATACTCGGGCTCTTCCTCGGCATTGAGGTGATAGAGGTTGCCGAAGAACTCATCGAAGCCATGTTCGGTCGGAAGCATTTCATCACGGTCACCGAGGTGGTTCTTACCGAACTGACCGGTCATGTAGCCTTGAGCTTTGAGAAGAGTGGCGATCGTAGGATCTTCTTTCTGCATGCCCTCGGGAGCGCCGGGAAGGCCCACCTTCGTCAAACCGGTACGCATCGGCGACTGTCCGGTAATGAACGCGGCGCGGCCGGCGGTGCAGCTTTGCTGACCATACCAGTCAGTGAAGATCGCGCCTTGCTTGCCAATACTATCGATATTGGGAGTATTGTATCCCATCATGCCCATGTTGTAGGCACTGATGTTGAATCCACCAATGTCATCTCCCCAAATTACAAGGATATTAGGCTTCTTTTCCTGGGCGAATACATTCGAAGCGACGAATGCGACTAGCAGTGTAACGAGTAGTTTGTATTTCATTTTAGCGTGTCGATCTAGAAATCGATTTTTTCAGTATCACAAATATACGCATGGAGACCCAAAAAGGACGAACATTTTCGATGTTTTTTTTTCCGTTCACTCCTCCAATAAGTCAGCGCAACAGGTATCGCCCTTTTCTTATATTGTACCTAGGGTAGGAAATTTAAGCGCGGTTGTTTGTGAAACTGAAAACTGAAAACTGAAAACTGAAAACTGAACTTAGAATCGGACAAATACATCGTTGCAAAACTTAACAAAACACCAATTTGCGCGTCTTTGAAAACTCATCTGCATCAATCGGATCCTCGAAAAACCTCAAATCTCTTCCGAAGAATTCTTGCCTAACAGGTCCTTTGATCCAAACCTATTGAGTGAGATTGCACATTACCCGCGGATCTAGTAATCTCGATCCAAACCAGCAATATCGATAGCAATTCGAATACGGAACAGAGACAAGTTTACGGTTACCCACTATTAAATGGCGCTCTAAGCTATTTCCAAAATCAAAATTCAAACCAATGAATTCATCAATTCGATTCAATCACCACATCGGCCTCATTTTATGTTTGGTATCACTTTTCCGCCTCGGTAATGGCGGTGAAGTTATGGATCCGAAGAATACCGTAGTGGCCGACTACGATCCTGAGTCCGACTGGAGTTTTGAGTTCATGCCTTACCTATGGGCAGCGAGCGTGGAAGGATCGAACGCGATTGGGAATCTCAGTACATCCTATACTTACGACTTCGATGAGCTCCTCAAGGACCTGAATATGACGGCCATGTTCGTCGGAGGGTTTAAATATAAGCGACTTGGATTCATCGCTGACTTTCAATACCTGAAGGTATCCCCGGGTAGGCCCACGCGCGGACCGGTTTTCGGAAACGTAAGTCTGACCCTGGAGCAGACGAGTCTCGCTCTTCTGGGGTCCTACGATTTGATCGCCAATGACCGCTTCACGTTCGCCATCATTGGCGGTGCGCGCTACTTGAATGTGGACACCACCTTGACGGTTTCCCCTGGAGTCGCTCCCGTCGGATTTTCGCGTCGCAGCTCGACAACCTCGTGGGATGCCGTTGGAGGCTTTCGTGCGAAGTATTTCCTCGACGATCAGTGGTTCCTCTCCGCCTACGGTGACTACGGCAGCGGCGATTCGGATCAAACCTGGCAGGCCTACGGAGGAGTTGGCTACATTATCAATGACAGCTGGCACACCAGCGTAGGGTACCGGGTCCTCTCCTATGAGACAAGCACTGCGAGGACCACGGCCAATACTGACACCTCCGGTATCTTTATCGGATTCGGCTACAGCTATTGAGAAGGGGCGGCGGCACCGAGAGTGCGGCATGTTTTTACTGACTTCGATCCAGCGAAGTGGCCTGCTCTGACCTTAAAGGCCTCGTATGAACGACCGGAATTCCCGGGACTCTATTCTGCGGGAATTATCTAACTTTCAAAAAACACTCAACTCTCTAAACTTCGAAGTTGAATGGCGGAACGGACGGGACTTGAACCCGCGACCTCCGGCGTGACAGGCCGGCGCTCTAACCAACTGAGCTACCGCTCCACGGTATGGTGGGAATGTTAGAACAAACCCACCTTGGTCAGGACCGGACCTTATGCGCGGATTTAAAAGCACGCAACAAAAAATATTCGGGAAATCCGTTGCTTTTGACAATTTCTTGAGTAAGTGTTCCGCCCCTCCGTAGACAAGGTGTTCTGCGGCTCTAATTCTGCCCTTATTACTACCATGAACGTGATTGATAAAATCGAGCGCGAACAAATGAAAGAAGATGTTCCTGTGTTTGCTCAGGGAGACACCGTGAATGTTCATTCCCGCGTTGTTGAGGGCGGCAAAGAGCGTATCCAGATTTTCAAAGGCATCGTAATCGGCCGCAACGGATCTGGAGTTAATCAGGCTTTTAAAGTAAGAAAGATTTCCAACGGTGAAGGTGTCGAGCGTGTCTTTCAGCTGCACTCACCAAAACTCGCTAAAGTTGAGGTCCTCAAGCAGGGCAATGTGCGTCGCGCTAAACTCAATTATCTCCGTGACCGGGTCGGCAAAGCAGCGGTCAACGTGAAGAGCAAAAATGTAAAGTAGGGCAGACGCCTCACTCAAGCATTTAAGTTTTTCAAAAACGGCGAGTTAATCTTCGCCGTTTTTTTGTGCCTCGGCACCTGCCTTGGCACCACCCTTCACGAGTGCCCTGGCGCCGCCCCTATTCTTCAATCCCCTGTCTGAGTGACCTGACATTCCCCAGCCAGGTGCACAAGATCGCCCCGATCAGAGCGGCGATGCCAATGGGAGCCGTAAGAGAATGCAGTTCTTCTGCCGGATAGCGGGCCGCTTCAATTCCGAATACACTCAGCGCCGCGACATAAACAAACCCGGTAATCGCGCCAAAAACCACTCGACCGCGGACTGAGTCGTTATTGAAAGCCAAAGAGGCTGGAACGGTAGAAATAACTAATCCTATCCCAAGGTATAAGGCCGGATCATAGCTGCTCGCCAGCGATCCAATCAATGAGATCCCCCCCAGCACGAGGGCCCCACCCACCGCAATCCCCTGCCATCGTTCGCTGGCCCTTAGAGCCAGCCGAGCATGCCGGTCGAGTAGGATCAGAAAATTCCCCACTCCAGGTGCCAGCCAAACCCACATCACGATCCCCAGCCAGACGGCAACCAACACCGCGGAGACAATGGGATTCACGTTCTTCAACACCCTCAGCATGACCTGATACACCAGATAGATGCCAACAATGATCGCCCACTGGTTCTTTCCCGTGAATCGCTGCATGAAGAACGAATAGGAAAGATAAAGCCGGTAGAACCAAGACCGGGCCCGAAAGGACTCCAGGAGCCCCTCGCGCGCCATTTCGGACTCAGAGTCCAGGCGAAGTGCTTCTCTAAAATGAGTTTCAGCCTTTTTCGGATCACTCTGATGCAGCGCAGCCCAACCTGCATTCACATGGGCAAAACTGTCCTCTGGATCCTCAGCCAACAGTTGCTCCACCGCAGCCGCATTTTCGTCAGACTTTCCCTGGAGGCGCAGCGTGTGCACGAGGAGGTTTGCTGCCATCCCATTTCCGGGATCCATCGCGAGGGCCTTGCGACTCCATTCCTCTCCTTCCTTCCATCGATCAAGAGCACAATAGGCATTCGCCATAGATGAGAGGGTCAGGCCATCTTCCGGATTCAAAGCGACCGCACGTTCAGCCGTCTCGAGAGCCTCTTGCCCACGGCGAAGGTCAGACAGAACGAGTGATCTCACCGCATGGTAAAAAGCGTCATCTGAGCGCAAGCGGATAGCCTGGTCAATCGACTCCAAGGCACGTTTCTTTTTCCCGCTTTGACTTAACTGGCACAGGGCGAGCCGACCGTAGACGAAATCATTCTCCGGCTCATGGGTAAGCACACGATAGAAACAGGATTCCGCTTCCTCAAGCCGGCCCTGATCCTGAAGCAGCAGTCCATGCGCCAATTCACTCATGTCGTGATCGAGCCCACTGCGCTATGCCTTATCGATCCCGAGATATTCCAGGATCTCATCGTAGAAGCCGCTCTGATTGGCGTAGAGAGCATAGTTCCGTGCGCTCTCAAACCACTTCCGCGTGCTAGGCTTGACCTGCTTGGCGCATTTGGTGAGTTGCTTCTGCGTTACTGGAACGACTTTCCCCGATTTCATTGCCTCTGAAAGAGAGGCTTCAATAGCCTGATCGAAGACCGCTTTGATGTCAGCCCCGGAGAAATCTTTTACCCGTTTGGCCAAAGCAGCGGGATCCAATCCGGAAACCGGCTTGCCACTCGCGAGAATTTTGATGATCTCGCCGCGCGCATCTTCATCGGGCGGAGGGACAAATACCAATCGGTCAAAACGCCCGGGCCTCAGAAATGCTGAATCGAGATGCCACGGCGCATTGGTAGCTCCCAGCACCAAAACCCCGTCATTTTCAGCCGATTCACTGTCGAGCTCCGCCAGAAACTGATTGATCAAAGTACGCCCCGCCGAGGTGCGCATGTCCTTTCGGTCTGCGGCGAGCGCATCGACTTCATCGAAAAACAGAACCGAAGGCGCATTCCTGCGGGCGAACTCAAAGATCTCATGCAGTTTCTCCTCAGATTTCCCGATCCACATATCAAGGATCTGATGAAGTCCAACACTGAGAAATTTCGCGTTGATCTCCCCCGCCGTCGCACGGCTGATCAGTGTCTTTCCACATCCCGGAGGTCCGTACAAAAGGACGCCTCCTCCTGCTTTTTTACCATAGGCCTCGAACAACTCACGATTCTCCAGGGGATAAAGAATCTTCATGCGGATGTCTTCTTTGACCTCCTCCATCCCACCCACTTTTTCAAAGTTCACATCAGTCCGATGCTCAAACTCCAATTCCATCTCGTCACCATCCCCATAAGGATCCTCGTCAAATTCGTCCTCCTCAAACTCAGGATCATAAAGGGCCCCAGCCTGCATTTCTCCTGCATTCTGAGGAGTCGGATCGATCGGTCCCTCTGCCTTTTTCCGACCTCCTGCTTGCCTGATTCTCTTTAGCAGTTCCTCATTTCTGAGATTGGGATCAAGCGTCAGGGCGCGCTCATAGAAGGTTCTGGCATCATTACCGGCGTTCTCCGACAAGGCCAATTTTGCCCGCATCAGCCAGGCAGGACCATAAGAAGGGTGTTCACTACTGACCTGTTCCAAACGCAAAATAGCCTCAGACGATCGTCCCTCTAGATCGAGGAGCTGGGCAATCTGCGTTCTCGCCACAGGATTGCCAGGTTCGACCCGAAGCACGCCATCATAGGCACCACGCGCCTCAGAGAGCTGAAAATCCTCAAGGTATGCGTTTCCAAGCAACAGAAGTAAGGGCAAATTGTCCGGGGATACTGCCAGAGCCTGCTTGAGCGATGGAATGTCTGCCATAAGATGAGTAACGAGGAGAGGAACTAGGAAACAAAAGCGATTCGCTTCAGGGAATCAAGCTGCAAGGTGAACGATATTCGATCCTCTAAGCCTCCGCCAAGAACAATCGAATTTTGCCAAAAAATAGGGGGCAGCTAGTTTCGGACCACCTCCTGCATCATTGTCTGATTGCGGTGAATGATTGACTTTGAGGAAGGATGGGCAATTTAATGGCAAAAGCAGTTATGCGTCCCTCCCGGCTTTTCAGTTCCTATATTGGTTTGATACTTCTCTTCGGAGTGTCCCTGGCTTGGGCTGCACCGGACTCGCCTCCTCAATTGTCGATTCGGTTCACCACTCAAGATGTGGAATTCTCCGGTGTGATCGACTCTGAGGAATCGGGGCTGTTGTTGGCAGGTACGGTCAATTCGATCCGACCAGACCTCAACATCGTAAACCTCGGTCTGCAAATATCGCCAGATGTAATCATGCCCGATCTCGAAGACATCCGGAGCCTTCTCCAGGAGCTGGGTCTATCAACCCACGAAGGTATGTTGGTTATGTGGGATGATAGAGTGCTCCTCTCCGGCCTCACCGATAGTGTCATTACCCTCACGGCTCTCAAAATTCGGCTCGCGCCAATCCTCCGGGGAAGAACGCTGATCAATCGCCTTTGCATTGTCCCGACCGAAGATCTACCTGAGATTCAAGTCAATTTGACGCGGGTTATCTCGCAAGAACAACTGATTCACTTCGATACCAATTCCTCAGGAAACGGAGCCTTCGAACTCCCCGGTTTAGCGATAGGCAAAATCTATCCCACGCTCGTCATGCTAAGCGACCTGTCTCAGATCGACGGATCGATCGCTTCCTCAGTGGCCCCCATCCGAGCACTACCTCTGAACGTAGCCTCCAAAATACCCAAATCACCTAGCCTCGGATCCACTCCGTCCGTTCCCGTCCTCCAGGCGACACCGGCGGTGTCCGTCCCTCGCCGGGCAGCCTTCCCTCCCATCCTCTTTTCCAGGAGCACTCAGATACTGCAGTCGAGCCAGGAAGCAGTCATTGACGAGTTAGTGAAACAATTAAAAATCCCTCCTTTGCTCGGGATGCCTATCACCGTTTCTCCGATTCGATTTGAAGGGGGAACACCCGCCTTCACAGACTACCTTTGCGAAAATCGAGGGAACAGCCTTCAATCCAAACTCATCGAGAAAGGAATTGATCGATCACTGATTTCGATTCGCGTCCTGCGGACATCGGTGCGAACCGACAAGGGTGAAGTCCTTATGTTTGTGGAGTTGCCACCAGAGGAACTGATCGAGGATAGCGCCCTGGAAATGGAAGCTGGGGACGGAAGCCTCCCTACTGATTCCGCTCCACCACTGCCCTTAAAGACAGATCAGGGAATCTAAGGCGACGGAGGCCGAACCGCTGGCTCTAATCCCCCAGGCGCCGTCGTTTCCACTCAAGTAAAAAGACCCGGCCCTTTTCAGGACCGGGTCTTATGACCACTCAACTATGTCTCATCCGCTCACCACATGGCAGGCATCGGAGACAAAATTTTTCAGGCAACAACTTAGCGCTGAGCCACATTACCGTTGTTGTGATAGGAATTGTATTTGCCGGTTGGGACAATCAATTCATTGCCTGGATAAATCAGGGTGCTACTACCGAGGCGATTGACACGCTGTAGTTCGGCCATCGTCGTAAAGAAGTCGCGAGCGAGGGCATAGAGGTTGTCCCCCTTATTCACTTTGTAGTAGCCGTATGTCTCACTAACAGAGAGAAGCTCATTCTCATATTCATACTTCACGTCCTGAGATTTTTCAGGAGCTGTTGTCACGTGATTAGCCATCTGAACTCCAGTGGAGGCAGCAGGCTTTGGTGATGAAGCAGCAGGAATGGTAAGACTTTGGCCGAGGCTGATCACATCGCTCTTCAACCCGTTGGCGGACTTCAACATGGCGACAGTCGTGGAATTTTTTCGAGCAATGCCAGTGAGAGTATCACCCTTCTTCACCGTGTATCCTCCGGCAACCCCTGCGGTGCGGGTTTCCCCAACAACAACGGACTTCTCCTTGGCAGGAGCTGGCGTATTTACTTTCGCCACCTTGGTCGACTCAGTTTGAGTAGACGCAATCGGCCCAGTCCCGGGGATCAGCAATGTCTCTCCAATATAGATAGGCTGACCTTCGCTAAGCCGGTTAGCAGTCAGCAGTTCCGCGCGCTCAATCTCGTGCTTGCGAGAAATGCTACCAAGAGTATCTCCATCTTTAATGACGTAAGTTGAAGATTCCCTAGCAGGCACTGGCGCAGAAGGAATGGTCGGAGCGGTCGGAGCAATTTTTTTCGAGTCAGGAACTGAATCCACCGCGGACTGCATTCCCTTGGTCGCTTCAATCGTCGCGTTCTGTTGGTAACTGTAGGAACTGCTCTCGTCTCCCCCAATATTCGTTTCAACCAAGCTCAGTCGTGACTCAATCGCGATAAGGCGCGAATTGATCTGATCGATGGCTGAATCCTGTGCGCTGATGCTTGGGACAAGAAGCACGGGTGCCGTGAGTAATGTGAGAGTGGTCGCAATCCGGTTCATGGAAAGAAATCTAGGACAAACTTATAATTAAGACAAGATAAAATTTAACATTTACGTAATAAATTTTAAAATGATCCTATTTCACTTATAGAAATTCTAAAATTCCTTGGAAATTGCTGAAGGAATCACCCTGAAAACATAAGTCATCGGGCTTGCTCCCTATTCCTGAAACCTCTAGAAGTCCCCCCATGAAGATCACCTTTTGCGGCGCGGCCCAGACCACGACCGGCTCTCAGCACCTCATTGAAGCCAATGGTTCCAAGATTTTATTGGATTGCGGGCTCTACCAGGGCCGCCGCGACGAGTCAACGGATCGAAACCGGAACTTCTTTTTCGACCCTTCAGAGGTCGATGCTGTCGTTCTTTCCCACGCCCACATCGATCACAGCGGCAATCTCCCAAACCTCACCCGCAACGGATTTACCGGGAACATCTATTCAACCTTCGCGACCAGAGACCTTTGTCAGATCATGCTGACCGATTCAGCCAGGATTCAGACGCAGGATGTGAAATGGCTCAATAAACGTCGAGTCAAACGCGGCGAACCGGAGCTCGATCCGATATACACCGAACTCGATGCTGACGCCTGTATCCGCCAGTTCGTCAACATTGGCTATGAGCGATCCATTCCCATAGCCGACGGTATCGCCCTGACATTCATCGACGCAGGCCACATTCTCGGATCGGCACAAGTCATTCTCGATATTGAAGAAAAGGGCGAGAAGAAGCGATTGCTCTTTTCTGGGGACGTTGGTCGTGGCGAAAACACACTACTGAGAGATCCAGTCGCTGCGACAGACGTCGACTACCTCATCATGGAGAGCACCTATGGCAATCGAGAGCACGAACTACCGACACAGGCCAACCATCTCCTTAAAGACATCATCAATCGGGCACTGGAAAAGAAGGGAAAGATCATCATTCCCGCCTTTGCGGTCGAGCGTACCCAACAGCTCATTTACGTGCTGCATGAACTGACTGAAGCCGGCGAGATTCCGGAGGTTCCTATCTTTGTAGACAGCCCACTTGCGGTCAATGCGACCGAGATCTTCCGAATTCATCCCGAATGTTTTAACGAAGAGGTCTACGACTTCCTCTTTGAAAAACGCAATCCATTCGGATTCGAGAATCTCAGTATGGTTCGAAAAGTATCCGAATCCAAGGCGCTCAATGATGTCAAAGAACCCTCCATCATTATCTCGGCCTCCGGAATGTGCGAAGCAGGCCGAATCCTGCATCATTTGAAAAACAATATCGAAGACCCAAAAAACACGATCCTCTTCGTCGGCTACTGCGCAAAGAATACGCTCGGCTGGAAGCTCAGAAACAAACAGGAGGAAGTGAACATCTTCGGCGATCCCTACAAACTGAAAGCCGACGTCGAAATACTCGACTCTTTCAGCGGCCACGCCGACCAGAGTGAGTTACTTGAATACTTCGATGCCATGGGCGGTAAAAAGGAACGCGTCTTTCTTGTCCATGGAGAGCCAGAGCAGTCTGAAGTGCTGTGCGATGTCCTCTCCGATAGGCACGACGGGCAAGTCGAAGTCGCTAAATGGCGGTCAACGGTTGAAATTTAGCGGAACCCCGCTCTCTTCTACCCCAAATGAAGCCACTTCTACTCACGAACGAATACCCTCCCAATATCTACGGAGGCGCCGGCATCCATGTCCAATACCTCGCCCGCGAACTATCACAACTTTGCGACGTAGAAGTTCGCTGCTTCGGTGATCAACTAATCGAAGGAGAAAACCCATCGGTTTATGGAGCCCAATCCGACGCCTCGGATTACACCGCCCCCGAACCCCTGCAGTCAGTCTTTTCCGCATTGCAGAAGTGTCTCGATTTCAACACCCAGAAAATCGATGCCGATGTTGTCCACCTACACACTTGGTATTCCCACTTCGGCGGCATCCTCGCGCACCTCAACTACGGCATCCCTATGGCCCTGACCGTACACTCACTTGAGCCGCTCCGCCCATGGAAGCGTGAGCAACTCGGAGGAGGATACGACTTTTCGCTTTGGCTCGAAAAAACCGCCATCGAAATGTCAGACGCTGTCATCGCTGTCTCAAACGAAACCAAAGAAGACATCCTCCGTCTCTTTGATGTCCCTGAGGAAAAAGTGCCCGTGATCTACAACGGGATCGATCCCGACGAATATCAGCCGACCTACAACAAGGCGACGCTCGAAAAATATGGGGTCGACCCAGAGATGCCCTACTTGCTCTTTGTTGGACGCATCACCCGTCAGAAAGGCATCATCCATCTCGTCAACGCGATCAAACATCTCGACCCCGGCACCCAGGTCGTGCTCTGTGCCGGCGCCCCTGACACTCCCGCAATCAAAGCCGAAATGGAAGTTGCGGTTGAGGCCGCCAAGGCTGGCTTCGATGGCAAGATCGTCTGGATTCAGGAAATGGTAGCAACCGATGAAAAGGTTCACCTCTACAGCCACGCCTCACTATTCTGCACCCCATCAATCTACGAGCCCTTTGGTATCATCAATCTCGAGGCCATGGCGTGTGAGACTCCCGTGGTAGCGTCTGCCGTCGGCGGGATGAAGGAAATCATTATCCCCGGGGAAACCGGACTGCTCGTTCCACTCGATCAGCAGAAAGAGTCTCCCTTTGAAGCAACCGATCCCGCCGCCTTTGCCCGCGACTTGGCCACCGGCATCAACGAACTCATGCGCGACCACGATCGCCGCGAAGCCATGGCCAAGGCCGGACGGGCCCGAGTCCTCAGCACCTTCAGCTGGGCCGAGATTGCGAAAGAGACGCTTGAGCTCTACGAGAAGATAGCGAAAAAATAGCCGGATAACGGCTTCAAGAGGCGAGCCAATTGGCTTGATACGAATCCAATGGAATCGTTACTCTAGCCCTCGACTATGAAACCGGCGTTTGCCTTTGCGGCCCTCTTTACCCTGACCTTTCTCCCTTCGCCCGGACTTCGTGCCGCCGCCTGGACCGAACCGCTCAATCAGATCAGCAAGGTCGGTGCTGAAGGAGCCGGTAATGTCGAAGCAGCCCAGGCATGGAGCGATCTCACCGCTCAAGGCTCAGAGATCATCGTGCCCGTGCTTTCCGCCATGGAGACGGCGGGACCACTGGCACGCAATTGGATGCGAAGTGCGGTTGAAACAGTCTTCGAACGGGAGGTGGCCGCAGCCGCTGAAATCCCCGCAGCCGACATCAAAAACTTTCTTCAGGATCGAGACAACGAACCCAACGCTCGCCGCCTCGCATTTGACCTGTATCAGAAACTCGCCCCCGAAGACGCTGAGGCTATCATTCCCACCTTCGTCGACGATCCCAGCCCGGCCCTGAGACGGGAAAGCATTGCGCGGCTAATCAGTCAGGGACAGGACCATCTTAAGGAAGGTAAAACCGATCAGAGCACCAAAGTTCTGAAAGAAGCTCTCGACGCTGCCCGGGAAGTTGATCAGATCAAAGAAATCGCCGAGCTCTTGCGCGAAGAATTAGAACAACCCGTCGACCTCCCTCGCCAGTTTGGCTTTCTGATGTATTGGCACCTCATCGCCCCTTTTGACAACACCGGACACGAGGGCTTCGACACGGCCTATCCTCCTGAGGAAGCCATCCAACTCAACGCCTCCTACCCGGGCAAAGAAGACATAGGAGCCAGCTGGCAAGCTTACTCAACTTCGGACGACTACGGGATGGTTGATTTTAATCAGCCCTTCTCGCCGCTCAAAGAAGTGGTGGGCTACGCCTACACCGAGTTTGAATCAGGCGCAGACCAAGCTGTCGAACTTCGGCTCGGCTGCAAGAACGCCTGGAAGATTTGGCTCAACGACAAGCTCATCTTTGGCCGCGACGAATACCACCGCGGTATTAGCATCGATCAGTACCAACTCCCCATTCGCCTCAAAAAGGGTAAAAACACCTTGTTAGTCAAAGCCTGTCAGGACGAACAGGAAGAGGACTGGACGAACGAATGGCAATTCCAACTCCGCGTTTGCGATAGCAGTGGAACAGCGATCCTATCGACGGATCGGAAACCAACGCCCTCTTCTACAGCTCCTTCTCGTCGCCGGGGAGAGTGATTGGTTTTTAGTTTTTAGTTTTTAGTTCGAATCGATGAAGACCGCTTCTCTCATTCTCGCCTCCTTCCTGCTCTCCATCTCCGCACAGGCGGACTGGTTGAATTTTCGTGGTCCTAGCGCTTCGAGTTACGACCCGACAGCCACCGGCCTCCCAACCGAACTGAGCGATGAAACCCTCGCCTGGAAGACACCCTTGCCCGGACGGGGAATCGGCAGCCCTCTCCTCATTGGTGACAAGATCTACCTCACCGCTGCGACCGGTCCTGAGCAGAAACAGCTACATGTCCTTTGCTTTGCTGCCGCCGACGGCAGCTCGATTTGGGAACGCCGTTTCTGGGCCACCGGGCGCACCATGTCGCACAACAAAACCTGCGTCGCCGCTCCCACCCCGGCCAGTGATGGCCATTACATTTATGCATTCTACTCGAGCAACGATCTCATCTGTCTCGACCTCGAAGGCAATCTCATCTGGATGCGAGGCCTCACCCTCGACTACCCCAACGCCTCCAACAGTCTCGGCATGGCGTCCTCGCCCATCGTTGCCGGCGACACCCTCATCGCTCAAGTCGAAAACGATTCGGAATCCTTCGCTGCCGGCTTTGACCTGATCACTGGCACCAACAAATGGAAGATCGACCGACCCAAGATGGCCAACTGGACCTCCCCTACTGTCCTCACCATTGACGGCGAACCGGTCGTCGCGCTCCAGTCTGGCAAAGGCATCCTCGGTGTCGTTCCCTCAACTGGTTCATCCCTCTTCGAATTCACCGAAGGGGCCGCCACCATTCCTTCCAGCACCCCGGCAGGCGATTCGCTTTTCATCCCTTCAAATGGGCTCACATCCATCACGGTAAAAACTGACGGCAGCGATCCCACAAAACGCTGGACCGAGTCCGCTCAGCGACCCGGCACTGCCAGTCCACTGGTGCTCGGAAAAAAGGTCTTCACGATCAGTAGCGCCGGAGTCCTCAACTGCGCTGATCGCGAAACCGGAGAAAGACTTTGGCGCGTCAGACTGGAGCCACCCGAGGGTTCAGAATCCGAAACCCCTGTCGGCGGTTTCAGCGGCAGTCCGGTGGCAGGAGGCGGAGATCAGCTTTACGTCTTCAGCGAGTCAGGCGTCGGACTCGTCGTGGATGTGTCAGGCGAAGAAGGTGTCGTCACCAGCTTCATTGAGTTAGGCGAAACCATTCTGAGCACCCCTTCGTTGACCAAAGGAGCTTTGTATATTCGGAGTGATGGGCATCTATGGCGCTTTGGGAAGTAGGGATAGACGCAGACAATCTAACGGCTGCCCTGGCAGCTCCCCTCTCTGTTTAACCGCCGAACCGCCCTCCCGGGAAAATTAACTGGCTTGGCTCGGCCCTTCCGCCATAATGAATCTCTAAAACCCACCATGAAAATTGTATCCTCAATTCTAATTCTCCCCCTCATTCTTCTCGCGGCCTGCTCGCAACCGCAGGAACCTGGCAGTGAGTCAGTCGACCTATTCAACGGCACCGACCTGGAGGGTTGGCAGAATTTTGGAGGCGGTAAGTTCTACGTTGAGGACGGAGCCATCGTGGGTGAAGCCGCGCCGGATCTTCCCAACAGCTTCCTCGCCACCACTACCATGTATGAGGACTTCGAGCTGGAAGTGGAATTCAAAGTCGATGATCCGCTCAATTCCGGCATCCAGATCCGCAGCAATACCTACCCCGAAGAAACCACCACGCTCCGCTGGGGCGGGAAGCTCAAAGAAGACGGCAGCAAAGACGTCATCGACCGAGTCTGGGAAAAGGATCGCTTCTGGGGATACCAGATAGAGATTGATCCTTCCGATCGCAATTGGACCGGCACGCTCTACGAAGAGGGCGGCCGCGGATTCCTCCATTCTCCCGATGATGCCAAATCACCAGAAGGCACCTTCAAAGCGGATGACTGGAACCACTTTCGCATCGTTGCCAAAGGCGACCATTTCCAGGTCTGGCTAAACGGAGTGCAGACAGTTGATGTGCACGACAGCCTGACTCCGACGGGTTACATCGCACTTCAGTTGCACGGCATTGGCAAGAGTAAGGAAAAAACTGGTCTCAAAGTCCGGTGGCGGAATATCACGTTGAAGTGATCCTTGCCTGCGAATCTAAAGATGGAAATCGCCGGCAAACGATCGGCACATCCCTCCCGCTTTCGTCACCCTCTTTATCATCAACAAAAAAGCCCGGGCAAACCCGGGCTTTTTTGTATCCAAATTTCTATCACCTAAACCATCAGGAATGTGGCGGGTCGGTGCGCTTGGGCACAGCCGCTGGTTTTTCAACTGCTGCTGGTTTTTCAACTGCCGCTGGTTTTTCAACTGCTGCTGGTTTTTCAACTGCCGCTTGCTCAACCGCTTTCACTGTCTCGGCTCCAGTATCCTGAGTCGTTGCTGCCGGATCATCAGCACATGCCACGCCGCCTACTAGCGGAGTCGCCATCACCGCGATACCTGCAGCAGCAGCCGCTTTCTGTAGCAAAGAATCTTTCTTTTTCTTCTCCGTATCACCAAAGCGAGCCCGGCGAATCTTGAGCGAATTGCCTTCATGAATGCGGTAAACCACATTGCGCACTTCATCATCGCGGAAGAACTGTCCACCGACCTGGTGAATGCGAAACCAAAGATGGTAGTCATCGGCTCCAAGACCGACGGCGCGCTCCTGGTAGTTACCTGCCTTGCGGGCAACCTCGGCACGCATCAGCACTGATGAATGCGGCAGCATATTGTTATCGGAATTGCCGGTGAACATCGTTTCGACGGGCTTGTTAGGCCAGTGAAGACGCGGTGTGATTTCACCGTTTTCATGAGTCATCAGCATGCAGCCGTAGACGTCGGCCTTCTGTTGCTCGATCATGTGCACCGCCCGCTCAAGGTAGGTCGGCATCATTTGATCATCGTAGTCGAGCGGCTTGTAGAACTCGGTATCGCACTCAGCCACAGCCTGACGGTGCAACCAACTGCAATGCTCGATGTCGGGCTCAAGGCCAGTACAAATCAGAGGTAGGCCATAACGCTTCGCGAGTGGCTCAGCGAAGGACCAAGGTCCGTCGACTAGCAACTTCACTTTGAAGCGTTTGTAGCTTTGTGAGGCAATGCTGGAAACAGCATCATCCAACTTGGAAATATCCGTGCCCTTATGAATGCGGAGACCTATCGTCACGTTGGCATTCGGGTGATTCAGCGAAGTGCCGAGCATCTGGCCGAGAATATCGCGGTGTGCGTTTGCGTAGTTCGCTCCCAGCGAAAGGTCAGCCGCAGAAGAGAGGCAGTCCGCGCTCGAAAGCGTTGCCGCTTTGAGCAAGGCCTTCCCGGCAGTCTTAGCAAGTTTCTTGGGATTGGAATTCCAATCGATGAGATAGCCGTTGTGGCCATTCTTGATGAAATCAGCGATGCCGCAGGTCTTGGTCACCACGACAGGTATACCGCAACTGAGCGCTTCGGCAGCGGTGAGCAGGAAGCCCTCTTTTTCACTGTTGCCCAGCAAAGCATGACAACCTTCGAGACGATGGCGGTAGTTAAAAGGATTGAAGTCGAGTGGACGAATATCGAGGCGATCGGACACCCCAAGCTTTTCAGCAAGCGCCTTCACTTTAGCCAGTGCTTCCGCCTGCACGCGCTGGGTGTAATCGAGGCCGGCAGTCTCAGCACCAGTCCAGGCACGGATCACCATGCGAGGCTCGGCTTCGAGCAGATACGGTAGGGTCATGAGCCCTTTGGACTCAAGTGGACGCCCCATCCAACCAACAACGATGCGACCTTTGGGATCAAAAACGCCTTTGGCGGAACAAAATTCGGACACTGGTGGAGTCATCACTCCAACCATTTTGTGATTCTTCTCCTTGGCCCAGCCAGAATAGCGATCGAGAACCTGCTGCGACACTCCTGCCACCGTCATGCCTTCAATATCGTCGTAGGCCCGATTGATGAAACGCCAGCCGGCGTCATCCCAGGAATGCAGGACCAGTGAGGTAGGTCGCTGAGGCAATCCAGTGAGATCACCGTAGCTGAGAAACCAGGAAGAAGGATCGGCCGGAGCGACCCGGGTTACGTTTCCACAGGAAAACCCGGCTTTCTCAGCTGGATCGAGCAGTGGCATGTCATCGGACTGAGAATACAGCGTAGTCCGCTCGCGAACCCACTCAGGAAGAGCATTGATGTAACGCAAGACCGCGGTTTGTGCGCCACCCAGAGCGAGATTATGGGTAACAAAACAAGGATTCACGGTTGGAAGTTGATAAGAGGAAGCCATATGACTGAGTTAACGAATGTTGTATCCTGAACGTCTCAAGACCGTATTTACTAGGCAAATGAACCCTTTTCGGCCCCATTAGTCTAAAAAGCGGTAGACCTTCAAACGCGTGTAGATTTCATTCTAATTGCCCTCTTTTCAAGTGACTCCATCAAGCCATATCCATAATTTGACCCGTTTTGGGACCATTCTGGTCGCAATCGGGACCGTTTTGGGCAACTTGAAAGCCGACCAAGCCCAGAAACACTGGGCCTTTCAGGCGATTTCGAGACAGGAATCCCGACCCTCAGAAGGTGGACAGTCGGAAAGCCGACCGATAGACAATTTCATCCAACTTGGACTTCAAACCGCCGATCTGAGCCAGAATTCCACCGCCGACCGCCACACTTTGCTCCGCCGCGCCACCCTCGATCTGACAGGACTTCCGCCGACCCGAGAGGAAATCGCCAATTTCGTCAGCGATGAATCCCCCAAAGCCTGGGAGACCCTGGTTGACCGTCTGCTCGACTCCCCTCACTACGGCGAACGCTGGGGCCGTCACTGGCTCGATGTGGCTCGCTATGTTCAGGGCACCATCAAAGTCCCGGGCATCGACAAAATCGACCTCGCCGAGCCTTATCGCGACTATGTCGTAAGATCGTTCAACGAAGACAAACCCTACGATCGCTTCATCGCTGAACAGCTGGCTGGCGATTTGCTTACGAGCGACAACGAATCAAGGTCGAGCTATCTCGATCGCATCACCGCCCCCGCCTTTCTCTCCATCGGCCAGTGGTATGACGAATGCACCGACCCCAACAAACTGCGCCTCGACATCATCGATGAGCAAATTTCCACAGCGACCCGAGCTTTCCTCGCCCTAGATTTCGCCTGCGCCCGCTGCCACGACCACAAATTTGATCCTATCCCCACCGAAGACTATTATGCACTGGCAGGGATCTTTCGAAGCACAGAAATCACATCTTCCTTTGCCAAGGAATGGAAAGACGGACGCCCCCGGGCCACCCGCCCTCTTTCACCTGACGAAGCCCTTAAGCCCTCTCAGGAAATTCACGCGCAGATTGAATCCCTGAATGAGAAGCGTTTTGCCATGCTGGAACGCTTCCGAATCGACCTTCTCGAATCCGAAAACTTCGAGAAGACCCCAACTCTCCCCGATGAGATCCTGACCTTTGAAGCCGAAAATTTCGCCGGACACAAAAACCTCAAAACAATTGCTCTCGGTGAAGGATCCGCCATCGCAACCCGCAAGTATCTCGATCAGTGGGTCAAATATCGACTCATCATTCCAGGACCCGGCGACTACACCTTGCTGATTCGCTACGCAGCCAATCAGGCTTCGCCGGTGAAACTCGAAATCGAACAGCAGATTCTGCCCGATCGTATTCTCGGCGAGCCCACGTTTTCCGAAGACAAAGAAGGCTTTCGCTGGACCAGCCTGCCCCTCCCCGGCCTCAAAGAGGGCTCCTTTCATATCCGATTCCTAGTTGATCGCGATGAGCCATTCCCCACCCTCGACACCTTTCGCCTGGTCGCGGGAGCAGTCAGCGAAACTGAACTGTCCTGGCGTTACCGACTAGGGCCACCCACCCTTGCCGAGACAACGGCCTTTCTCAACGAAGACCAACAACAAAGGATCAATTCCATCGAAGGAAAAATCTTCCAACTCGAAGCCAGCCTACCGGATATTCCCGTCACCCTTGCGATCAGGGACGCTAAGCAACTCGCAAAGCTACCCATCCATGTCGGTGGCGACATTTATCAAACCGATGGCGAACCAATCCCTCGCGGCCACCCAAGCTTGGCCGATCACTTGATCGATACCGCGATTTCTGTTCCGGAGGACGCCAGCGGCCGAGCCCAGTTCGCCGAGTGGCTCACCCACCCTGACAATCCCCTCACCGCCCGTGTCATGGTGAACCGAATCTGGCACGGACACTTCGGCACCGGTCTGGTCCGGACCGTGGATGACTTCGGTATTCAGGGAGCCAAGCCAACCCACGCCGAATTACTCGACTGGCTTGCTGCCGAGTTCATCGAAAGTGGCTGGTCAGTCAAACACATCCATCGACTTATCATGACATCTGCCACCTACCAGGCGTCGTCAGAGAAAACACCCGAGAGCCTCGCCCGTGATCCCGACGGCCGCCTGCTCTCCCGCTTTCCCGGCCGCCGCCTCGAAGTCGAAGCGCTCTACGACGGCATGACAACCAGTATCGGCAAAGTGAAGCGCCAGTCCTCCGGCCAACCGCTCGATACCAACCTGTCTAGGGATCGTGCTCTCTACATTTTGGTTTCTTCCCGATCCCCCGTCGGACTCGGACTCGAAATCCGAAAGATGTTCACCCTTTTCGGCTTCGACGATTCCGGCCGCCCCATGCACGACCGCGACGAAAGCCTTTCGCCGCAACAGTCACTTTTTTGGCTTAACAACCCGCTGCCACGCTACTACGCCGAAAAGCTGGCCGCCAATCTAATAACCGATCACACCAACCTTGACGAACGGATCACCGCACTCTACGAGACTTTGTTAGGACGCCCTCCGGAGCCAATTTCCAGCGACGCGATACACGCCTACCTCGAAGAAAACATCGCCAATCAGCTCTCCGAAACCGAAGCATGGACTCGGGTCTGCCTCGGTCTTTTCTCCACTCACGCCTACAGTCACCTTGAGTAATCCTTTGGAATCGTCCTCCCCCAATCTCAACCGGCGCGACTGGCTCAAGGATAGCTTCCTCGGCCTGGGAAGCATTGCGGCCGCCGATCTACTCGCCCGCAACGGAATCGCCAATGCGGCGGGAGGTTCACTGATTCACACGCATCTTCGCCCCCGGGCGCAGCGCATCATCTATATTTTTCTCGAAGGAGGACTCTCCCAGCTGGATTCCTACGATCACAAGCCAGCCCTGGCCCAGTATGCCGGACAGCCCTTGCCCCATTCCATCAAGCAACCGGAGTTCACCTTCGCCAAACAAGGCACAGTGATCCCCTCGCCCTTCGACTGGAAGCACTGGGGAAAGAGCGGGACCTACGCGAGCGATCTCTTCCCCGAGGTCAACAGTCGCTTCATTGACGATCTGTGTTTCATCCATTCACTCAATCACACGAGCAACGATCACATCACCGCGAAGCGGGTGCTCCACACCGGTGTGCCGATCGAGATTCGCCCCACCCTCGGCAGCTGGCTCGTTTATGGACTGGGCTCGATGAATGACAATCTGCCGTCTTACATTGACATCACCCCAACAGATCCTAACCGACCCACTGGATTTCTTCCCGGCAAGTTCGGCGGCACCGCGATCGACAAACCCGAGCGAAACTCTCCCAAGCTGAACTGGGAAAATCTCGAACCACAGTTTCCCGATCAGGAGCGGCATATTGAATTCATCAAAGCAATCGACGAGGCCCATTCAGGTGATCCCGAACTCGACGAAATGGAACTGGCCTTCCGAATGCAAACCGAAGCTCCCGATTTACTCGACATCGATAACGAAAGCGAAGCGACTCGAAAGCTCTACGGCATCGGCGATGATCACACCGACGATTTCGGACGCGCCCTTCTGCTGGCCCGCCGCTTTTCCGAAGCAGGTGTGCGCTACATCACGGTCAATCACGCCACCCCGCGCTACGGCAATCTTTGGGACCAACATTCCGAACTCGAGAAAGGTCACCGGGGCAATGCCAATGCCGTCGACAAGCCTATTGCCGGCCTGCTTCACGACCTCAAAGTTCGCGGCCTGTTAGACGACACCCTGGTCATCTGCGGCAGCGAATTCGGCCGCACCCCTACCTTTGAATTTTTCGATGGCATCACCGGCCGCCACCAGAACGGACGCGACCATAACCCCTACGGCTTCACCACTTGGTTTGCAGGCGCCGATGTGAAGGCGGGCTACCATCACGGAGCGACCGACGACTTCGGCTACTACGCAGTCAAAGACAAAGTCGATGTGCACGATTTCCACGCGACCCTGCTGCACATGATGGGCATCGATCACGAGGCCCTGACCTATTTCCACGGCGGTCGCGACTTCCGCCTGACCGATGTCTATGGGAATCCAGTGAAGGAGATTCTCAGTTAATCACCACTGCTCGTTGATCCGACTCTCGTCAGTTACCGACGTCTCGTGGAGATAATGTGAGCACGGAATCAGCACTTTCTTCTCCACTTCTTTTCCGGCAAGGTAATCAACGAAAGCCTGCACGCTGCCTTCTGCCATCTTGCGAGGGAATTGCTGAGGAGTGTCGAAAAGCTTCTTCTCAAAAACGCCCTGCTTACCTGCAGGCGATGCGTCGAACGCAACGATCGTAATTTGATCCGCCTTACCCGCTTTCATCACCGCAGCATGTGCGCCGAGAGCTGACGGATCGTTGATCGCAAATATCCCATCGATGTCCGGGTGCGCCTGGAGGATATCAGTCGCCACGGTATATCCCGCATCACGGCTGCCTTTGCCATTGAGCTCAGTCACGATTTCAATGGGACTATTCGCTTTCGCCAAAGCGTCCTTGAAGCCATCGACTCGGAGAATGCAGGAGGTCACTTCAGGCAAAGACAACACCGCCACCCTGCCTCTATTACCAATCGCCTGCATCATGCTCTCGCCGGCCAGTTGGCCTCCCTGAAAATTGTCGCTGCCGATATGTGACACGACCATTTCGGCCGCCTCTTTGTCACTGACCTGAATATCAAAGGTGAAGACCGGAATGCCCGCTTCATTGGCGGCCCTGACTCCTTGTCCTGCCGACTGAGAGTCGACCGGGTTCAAAAAAATCGCATCATAGCCCTGCGCCACGAAGTCAGAAAGCTGACTATTCTGTTTCGCCGGATCAAGCTCGCCGCTCAGCGCCGTCACGGTGTAGCCATGCTTGGCCGCTTCTTCCGTCATGATGTTGGCGATCAGCTTAAAGAAGGGATTGGTTAGATCCATGCAAGTCATCCCGATTCGGCCCTTCGCTTCGACCGTATTGATTGCAGATTCCTCGTTTCCACCGCAACCCGATAGGGACAGGACTAATCCGAGTGAAAGAAAAAGAAAGGTGAGTCGGTTCATGAGTGAGATGGTTTACAAAAATCAAAAAGCTGAATCAATCGCAATCGCAGAACTTTACGCTTTGGCTGATCGACCGGAACCCCGCTGTCGCGCTTTATCGAGAAGCACCGCAAAAAGAATCACCGCACCGAGGACGACCTGTTGCAGGTAACTATCAAATCCTAGCAGATTCATTCCGTTCTGGATCACCGAAATGATAAACGCGCCAATCAAGGTCCCAACGATACGGCCGGATCCTCCGGATAAACTGGTCCCGCCCACGACCACCGCGGCGATGACATATAGCTCAAACATCATGCCCAGATTGGGCGCGCCAGAAGCCAACTGCGAAGCCTGGATGCAGCCTCCGAATCCGGCACATAAGCCACCGACCAGATAGACAAAGATCAGGATGCCTTTGACCGGAACCCCGGAAAGACGCGCCGCTTCTTCGTTTCCTCCGACGGCATAGATGTATCGACCGAAGCGGGTATGACTCATGAAAACATGCGCCACCGAGTAGAGCACAACCAAAACAATCACCGTATTGGGAATTCCCATGGTCGATCCCTGCCCCAGCCAGGTCATCGTTTCAGGAACTTGATAAATGGAGAAGCCACCCGTCAACATGAAGGCAGCACCGCGGGTCACCATCATGATGGCTAGAGTGGTGATGAAAGGCGCCACTCGAAACTGCGCGACAAGAAAGCCGCCCAGGCCTCCGATTAATCCACAGGCCAGCGTCGCTACAAAGAAGCCAACCCAGACAACCCACCAGCCTCCTTCAAGGCCGCCCATCGCTTTCATGATCAGTGTTCCGATCACGGCCGACAGTGCAATGAGGCTTCCCACAGAGAGGTCGATGCCTCCGGTCAGAATCACCAGCGTCATTCCAATGGCGATCACCGCAATCACCACGATTCGATCAACGATAGCGAGCAAGTTACTGCGTTTGAGAAAGTCCGAAGTGAGCTGCTCCGTTGGCATCATCACCCTCAGGGCGGGAGCGTTTTCTTGCAGCGACGGTAACACCGTCCACTTGATCACATCCCCACTCACCACCAGGACCTTCGGAGCCGCCCCATCGTCGATCGCCTGATCCCAAGCCTGACGCAAATCACGAGGCGTACCGACAATCTTCTGAACCTTAGTCAGCCCGGCTTTCTCCAATCGTTCCGTCGCCATCTCGGCGAAGCCTTCGGAATCTTTTTTGGCTGCCCCGACCACAAACACCCCATCATCCGCTGCCACAATCGACACCACCTCGCTAGAGAGTCGCTCGGCCGCAGCCGAACCAGTTGACCCTTCCTGCTTCATCGTGAGCAAACTGAATAGTAGGCAAAGAGCTATCAGCACTAACACCATTCCATAATTACTGAGCAATTTCTTCATGTGTCACTTTCCTGATCCATCGCCATTGCGAGAATATCCGCCTGAGTCGTTTCCGGAGTGTTATCAATTTCGCCAACGAGATGACCTTTTCGCATCACTAATATTCGATCACTCATCCCGAGTATCTCAGGCATCTCGCTACTGACCATCACGATCGCTTTGCCTTCGGCGGCGAGGCGATTCATCAATTGGTAAATTTCAAACTTCGCTCCCACATCGATGCCACGGGTCGGCTCATCAAACAGGATCACATCGGTATTTCGCGCCAACCACTTTGCGAGCACGACCTTCTGTTGATTACCACCCGATAGCTCGCCCACGGTCTGATCCGGTCCGGAAACTTTGAGCGAGATATCTTTTCGATATTGGCCGAATTCATCCCGAGTGCTTTTCTGATCAAGCCATCCTCGATTCGAAAAACGCACCAGATTGGGAAGAGCAAAATTGTCGACCGCCGAATGCCCTAACACTAGCCCTTCTCCCTTACGATCCTCCGACAAAAGGCAAACGCCTGCAGCGATAGCATCGCGAGGACTCTCGATCTCTACCGATTCCCCGTTTATGTGGATGCTGCCCGAGTCCCGCCGATCAGCGCCTGCGATGAGTCGCATTGTTTCGGTCCGCCCCGCACCAACCAAGCCGGAAAACCCCACTATCTCACCCGCCTTCACCGAAAAGCTGACATCCTTCACCGAACGCCCGCGATTGAGTCCATCCACTCTCAATCGTTCATCCCCCACCTCGACTTCGCGAGGGGGAAACTCATCCTCGAGCGACCGCCCCACCATCATTTTGATCAGGGTATTTCGGTCCGTTTCCGAGACGACTCCTTCGCCAATGTACTGGCCATCTCTCAGCACCAGCAGTCGATCGGCCACCACATCGATCTCATCGAGTCGATGACTGATATAGATGACGCCAATACCACTCTCTCGAAGGTCTTTGACCACTTCAAATAGCCGCTCCACTTCCTGTTCCGTCAGCACGGCAGAAGGCTCGTCCATCACCAGAATGCGTGCATCAAACGTTAGCGCCTTCGCAATTTCGACCCCTTGCTGCTGCGCCACAGTGAGTTGGCCGCACTTTTCGTCTGGATCGATATCCAATCCGATTCGTTTCAGCCAGATCAAGGCCTGCTCCTTTTCACCGGCCGAATCCACGAACCCAAATCGCGTTTTCTCACGGCCCAGGAATAAGTTCTCTGCCACAGTCAGTTCGGGCACGAGATTAAACTCCTGATAGATCACCGCAATACCAGCCTTTTGAGCATCGGAAGCCGAATGAATTTCGACGGCCTCACCGTCGATCAGTATTTCTCCACCATCGGGCTGATGAGCCCCTCCCAGCATCTTGATGAGGGTGCTTTTCCCCGCCCCATTTTCACCCAGCAAGGCCAGCACTTCACCACCATGTAGCGAAAGGTTCACATCCTTCAGCGCATGAACTCCCGGGAACCGCTTCTGGATTCCCCTCATCTCAAGCAGCGGAGTCGATCCATCCGCCTGGTTCATGGTTTGTTCGCTCCGTTCAAGGCAGTAATTCTGCCTTCCGTTCCGCCCAATGTCTAGACCGATTCCGAGACTACCGCATCCTTATATAAGAATTCAAACCGGCGCTAGCCTTCCAGGTCTTCGAGTGCCGAAAATTCAGCCCTCCAGTCCCTCACTCGATTCAAATCGATCTCGGCCGTGACGAGGCCTTCGTCTGATCCAGCATCCGCAACCACCTCGCCCCAGGGATCAATGATCACACTCCGTCCCGGGTATTCGTAATTTGGATCGCTCCCGCACCGATTAACGCCCATCACATAAGCGAGGTTCTCAATCGCCCGGGCCCGCAGCAAGGTGATCCAATGATCAACTCTCACCGTCGGCCAGCTCGCGATCACGACAAGCAGCTCCGCTCCTCTCGCCGTGACTCGACGAAACAGTTCCGGAAAACGCAGGTCGTAACAGATCAGAGGCGCCACTTTCCATCCTTGCCATTCGAACACCGCCAACTCTGCCCCTCTCTCGTAGAAGTCAGACTCCCCCGTGAAGCGAAAAGTCCGGTTCTTGCGATAGCGAGCCAACTCAGCGCGCGCCGAATCAAAGGCGATCAGCTCATTGTAACCCTGCCCCTCTTTCCCGGCTCTAACCAAACCTCCGAGAGACGCGCAGCCATTGACTGCACCTAATTCGCTCAAGAATCCCTCAGTGGAAGATGGATCACCCTCAGCCACCTTCGCCACATCCATCGAAAAACCAGTGCTGAACATTTCCGGCAACACAATCAAATCTGCATCGACGCCTGAAAGCAATTCAGACGCTCGCAGATAGTTTGCGTCCGGATCTTCCCAGGCAATATCCCACTGACAACCCACTAATTTCATCGTTTAACAGGGTGAACTCTAACACTTAACAGGGTTTGGCCATCGACCTAACAGGGTGAACTCAAGCACCCAACTCTGTTTACAATTCCACTCTCGCACCGCTCTCCATCGATCGAAGCGCTGCCTCCAGCACTTTCATGATCTTCACTCCTTCACCAAAATCGGGCTGGATCCCGGTGCCATCCTTGATCGCCTGCATGAAGTCCACCGCCGCATGCACAAAAGCATGTTCGTAGCCGATGATGTGTCCTGGAGGCCACCAGGCGTTGACGTAGTCATGGCAGGGCTGGGTGACTAGAATATCGCGAAACCCTTTGAGATGCTCCGGATCGCTTTCCTTGTAAAATTTGAGGCGGTTCATGTCCTCCATGTCCCAGGTGATAGCGCCCTTGGTGCCGTATACCTCAAAGGTGTGTCGATTGCGCCTTCCAGTCGCGTAGCGGGTTGTCTCGATCGTAGCGAGGGCGCCATTCTTGAACTCCCCTAACAAATTTGCTGCGCACTCCACTTCGACCTGTCCCATCTGCGACGGATCGGATGCCAAGGGACGTTCAGTCGTGAACTGCTTACCCTGACAGGTGAGGTTGGCAAAATCTCCGACCAGAAAATGAGCTAGATCGAGAGCGTGCGAGCCCAAATCCCAAAGAGGCCCTGCTCCTGCCGTGTCCTTTTTCAGTTTCCAGTCAAGCGGATGCTCCGGGTTCACGAGCCAGCTTTGCTGATAGGCCCCTCGCCAATGCAGGATCTCCCCAATCTCACCTTCATCGATCATCTTCTTGGCCAACGCCACTGCCGGGCATCGGCGATAATTGTGATTCACGTAATGGACCACGCCACTTTTCTCAGCGGCCGCAAGCATTGCCTCGGCCTCGGCCGCCGTCCGACAAAACGGCTTCTCGCAAAAGACATGCTTGCCTGCCTCGGCCGCCGCAATGGCTGGCGCAGCATGAAGATGGGTCGGCAAAGAAACATCCACCACATCGATGTCATCACGCTCCATGATGCGATGCCAATCAGTTTCAATCTCCGCCCAACCCCAACGATCAGCGAATTTTTGCAAATCTTCGGCATCGCGACCACAGGCCACTTGCAGAACAGGCCGATAAGGTGGATCGAAGAACTTGGTAGTTTGACTCCAGCCGTTGGAGTGCGCCCTACCCATGAACCGATGACCCAGAAGTGCGATACGAAGATCTTCCATATTCCTTCGAATAGCCTCTCTCCGCTCTCGAAGAAAGCGGTTTCGGAACGAATTGAGGTGCATTTTCTGAAATGCTGTTCATAGTAACACTTGACTTTCCCACATGAACAAGGTGACCGAATCCAATCAATTGATCCATGACCCTGTCGAGGCTTTGGAAAAGCACTTTGGCTTTGGCGAATTCCTCGACGGTCAGGAAACCGTCGTTTCTGCGCTCTTGTCAGGTAAGGACACCCTCGCCGTCATGCCGACTGGCGGCGGAAAGTCACTCTGCTATCAGCTTCCCGCCATGGTCATGGATGGCGTCACCATCGTGGTCAGCCCTCTGATTGCGCTGATGAAGGACCAGGTCGACGGGCTGCAGCGCAAAGGCATTCCGGCCACGATGATCAACAGCACCCTGTCCCCGGCCGAACAAGTTGACCGGATTCGGGATCTCGCCGAAGGAAAATTCAAGTTGGTCTATGTCGCTCCGGAACGATTTCGAAGTCATCAGTTCATCAGCGCTTTGAAGCAGGTCTCGATCGCACTTTTCGCGGTCGATGAAGCCCACTGCTTGAGCCAGTGGGGTCACGATTTCAGACCAGACTACATTCGCCTTTCTGAAGCACTGGAAGAACTGGGGAACCCCCAAACCGCTGCGTTCACCGCAACTGCCACTCCGGAGGTGCGCAGCGATATTCTGAAGGTCTTAAAGCTGCGCGATCCCTTTGTTTCCATCAGTGGATTCGAACGCCCTAACTTGAGCCTTCACGTGGTTCATTGTGAAGGCCATCGCGTCAAGTATGACCGACTCAAATCACTGGTCGAAGCTCAGAAAACCGGAATCGTATATTGTTCAACTCGAAAGCGAGTCGAAGAAGTGAGCGAAGCGCTCTCCGGGATGGGCGTCAAACTGGTCGCCTACCACGGTGGCATGGATGACAAAGACCGAGAATGGGCGCAGAATGTGTTTCTGGATGGCTCCTACGATGTCGCCGTTGCCACTAATGCATTCGGCATGGGAATCGATCGATCAGATGTCCGATTCGTGGCACATTTCGACGTCCCCGGAAGCATCGAAGCCTACTATCAAGAAGCAGGCCGCGCCGGTCGTGACGGAGAGCCCTCGGTCTGCGAACTGCTCTTCAACTACGCGGACACGCGGACTCAGGAATTCTTCATTGATGGGAGCAATCCCACCACCGACATCATCCTCGATGCCTACACCGCGATCCACCGCCTATGCGGCTCCACGAACGAAGGAGTAGCACTACCAATTCGCGAACTGGCAGACATGATCAACGTGAAGAACACGATGCAAGTCAGCAGCGCGATCTCTCACCTGGTCAGATCCGGTTACTTGGAACGGTATGACATCCCCGGACAGCGGGCCCGCGGCACCCGGCTCAAAGATCCATCGATCAAAAATACTGACATCGAAATCAATCAGGAAGCACTCTCTGAAAAAGAGCGCCGCGACCGGTCCAAACTCGATGCCATGGTGAAGTTCTGTTACGATCAGGATACCTGTCGACAGCAGTGGATTCTGGAGTATTTCGGCGAGCCTAACTCCTTCTCCTGTGGCAGCTGCGACACTTGTGCCGACACTGGCAATCGTGAAGGTCGAGAACCTACCGACGAAGAGTTCACCATTGTTCGAAAAGCGCTCTCAGGGGTAGCCCGTACCTGCGGACGAAATGGTGGAGGCGACTGGGAACCGCGATTTGGAAAAGGCAAAATCGTGCAAATGTTAACCGGTAGCAATTCGCAAGATCTAACTGCGGCCCGCCTCAATGAACTCAGCACGTTTGGAATCCTTAAGGATTGCGGCTCCGCCTATGTCATGGCGTTGGTATCCGAGATGGAGAAAGCGGGATTGGTCGTCATCAAAAAGACCCCCTACCCGCTTCTCACGATCACCCGACGGGGCACTGAAGTCATGCAAGGTGAGCGCCATTTTCAGCTCGCTTGGCCAGACCCAAATCAACTCAAATCCAAATCCAAATCCAAAAAATCCAACCCGGGCATAGATCTGAAAGAAATCTCATTCAACGAAAAACTGTTTGAGGAACTGAAGGCATTACGAAATCGTATCGCCAAAGAGGAAGGAAAGCCCGCTTACGTCGTCTTCGGCAATCAAGTGCTCGAGTTTTTCACTCGGCTCCGCCCTAAAACCGAAGAACAAGCGCTTCAGATCAGGGGGGTTGGCGAGGTGAAAGCAGAACGGTATCTGACTCCGTTCTTGGAAGTCATTCGTGAGTTCAAAGAAGATTGATTGGTCGGGCCGGAGCAGGCTTCTGATCCCGAGTAAACATGACTCTCGCGGCGATCACTCCTGCGATAAATCCAAACAAGTGCCCTTGCCAGGATATCCCGGGCTGATTTGGGAAGACTCCGCGCAGCATTCCACCGTAAAACACTAGTGTCACCACAGCTACGGTTATCCAAAATAGTGACTTTTCGAATAGTCCCCTCGCGAGCAAAAACCCGAGGTATCCAAAGATGAGGAGGCTGGCTCCAACATGATTCGTTGCACTCGGTCCCAACAGCCAGAGCGCTCCGCCACCTACGGCGACAATGAACAAGGTCGAGGTCAAAAACACCTTCCGTCCCCCCATCAGTACAACACCTCCCAGAATCAGAAAAGGCAGCGTGTTAGATATGAGATGCGTGAATCCCAGATGAAGGAATGGGGCGGTAAATATCCCCCAAAAGCCCTGAAATGTTCTGGGCTGAATCCCGAACCGATCCAGAAAATTGAACAGAATCAAATCAAGAATCTCAATTCCCCAGGCTATCACTACCGCACCGATGAGAAGAAACAGATTTTCCCGAATTGCATCGACCAATTGGTCGCGTCGGTGATCAGTTGGCAATGTCGGCGGGAGAACCATGATGCCTCACCTTATCCGATGCTCCGCATTTCGTAACTACAAAGCCACGCCCGATTTGTAATTCGGGATTGCCCGGCCATTGCTTGACGCGAATACTGCCCCGCAGTCTTCACCACGGGGCAGCCATCCACTTCTTACATATTCCCAATGAAACCGGGAAAAATTCTATCAGTCGCCTAATTCCGCGATGTCATCACCAAGGGCGAGACTTTGTGGCGAACGACGACTCAATTTGAGAGCCTTTGTCTTGACGTTAATCAAGTCCCACCAAATATCGCCTAACTCACCCTGCAAAGGGCGAACGTCATCACCACGTTTGGAGTCGACATCGTCGAGCAGTGACTGCGCCTTTTCAAACGCGTTTGAGACCATCTGACCATCGTCAGGAGAAAGCCGATCACTGCCCTCAGGGATGTTTGCTAATTCAGTTTTGATTTCTTTGACCTGGGCCTTGATCGCATCATAGCCACCCGTTCCCGAAGCCTCTTTCGAAGCCACTGGGACTTCCTCAGCTTTTGGTGCTACATCCCCTTTTGGTGCTACCTCAGCTTTTGGTAACACATCCGCTTTTGGCGCCTCCTTCATTTCAGATTGCGGCTTCGGAGCGGGAGCTGGCTCTTCGATGATATTTGATATTGGCTCTACCACCATTGGAGTATTAAGAGCAGAAGGCACTGGCTGCATGCTGTTGCTCTGTGTCGTGGTCTTTGTGCGAGTCACGCCAGCATAGAGATCATCGACGGGCATCGCCTGCAGGACGCTGAAATCCTCTGATGCATTAGCAGCTGGCGCCCGTTCCGTTACAATTGCCTCAGCCGGGGACATCACATGATCGGTCTCTTCTCTCTGACCAAAAGTCTGCTCCGATTTTCTATCAACCACGGCGCTATCGAAAGTGGGGATTTCGTCGATTGAAGGAGCCTGACGCGAATGCGATGGATAGCTTGAATCGTAGACTGGTGCTTTGCCGTAGTCGTAGTTACCTGCTTCCACCGGAGGCTTCTTCCACGGCTCACGTGTGATAGGCTTTTTGGTGAGCCCTTCCGTTCCTGGATCTAAAGCGACAGGAGTGATCAGCATCATGAGGTGCTGGCGATTTCTATCTTCACGACGGTTCTTAAAAGCATACCCAATCACAGGAATGCGCCCCAAAATCGGAACGCCTCGCTCAGTGTCGTTGGATCTGGCGGCGTCCAATCCACTGATCGCCACCGTGTATCCACTTTTAACGGTAAGAGGAGCGGTGTAGACTCTCGACGTTGCGATCGGGAATGGGTTTCCGTTAATGAACTCGGTGCCGATAATATCGGATATCGTGACTGACACATTCAGTAAAATCATGTCGTTCGCCATCCGCTTGGGCAAGATATTGATCACAGTTCCAATCGGCAAATACTCAACCGAAGATGTCTGTGTCGCACCGGCTCCAAGGCTGGCACTGGCACTTGACCCCAATACGGGCTGATTGACGACACTTCGGAAGGAAACTTCCCGGTTATCAAGGGTCACCATTCGAGGAAACGAAACTGCCCGGGCGTTTTTGTCACTGTAGAGAGCTCTAAGCTTCCAGTTCAGATCGCTGTAGCTCAACACTGCAGTCGGGAGCGAATAGCCGCCAATCGAGTCGAGATTCAGAGGACCGCTGTTGTCACTGAGAGTCAGCTCCAGGCCATTGTCACCGGTTGCACCGTCCCAGTCGATCCCGAAGTCAGTCGTAGGATCTTTGCGAGTTTCAAGGAATTTGACCTCCACCGAAATCATTGGTTGGGGACGATCGGCGGATGCCAGATAAGCTTCGATCCACTGATGCTGTTGACGGGTCGCTACGACATACAGAGTGTTAGAGTCACTGTTCCAGATCACTTTCGACTGTCCTGCGTCATCTTCAGATACCCTCCCTCCGTTAGGTCGAACCACGAGGTCAGGAGTGCCTTGGAATCCGCCAAGGGATAGCTGAGCCACCGTATCAACCGAAGCAGTGGGAGCGAAGGTCGCCCTTCCCCCTGAGGTCGGAATGTCGAGAATGTTCTGAATGTCTTCCAGAATCCTGGATGGTTCAGTCACGAAAAAGTCAGGAGAACCCTGCAGGCTCAAGCTGGATCCACTTCCACCACCACCACCGCCACTCGATGAAATCGAACCGGCCTGAGTGTTCTTGGTGACCAATTCCTGAGCGTTGTAGGTGATTTCATAGATTCTGCCGATAAGCTCCTGATCGTTCGCTGGGCGCAAATACCAAATCCCACTATCGTGAATCAGTGAAACCCCGTTTGCTTTAGCTAACGTTTCCAATGCCATGAATGGACTGGCATTTAAAGTGAACGTCACCAAGCGGTCGGAACCATCTGTGTCATCAGGCAATCCGAAGAAGCCAATTCCAGCGTCTTCGGCCATGAAACGCATCACATCGCTCAGGTTTGCCTTCGAAAAAGCGTATTGCCTCGGCGGTGTATTTCGCAAACGGCTGGCAGCGGCTTCATATTCGGGAGAATTGAGCGATGGCATTTGCTGCCCATATTGGGCCTGTAGTGGCGACCAACTAGTGAGCGCAGCAATGATTAGAGTAAGAAGAAGTGGGGTCTTCATTTTAGTAGATGTGAATAGTTAACATACTCACTATAATTACAATAAATTAGATATCAATCATTTATTTTATAAAAATTAGAATTTTAGATGTTGTTATTCATAGTGGTTATGGTAATTTTTATCTTTACGTATTCTTTTTGTAATTTTCACCCACCCTACTTTCCCCATTTCCCACCCTCTATCTGATAACGTTCATGCAAGGAATTGATGACAGAAGCCCTCTGGGCAACCGGATCCTTCATCTGGCTCAGCAGCACAATATCAGTGACTTCATTGTCACGCCCTTCGAGCAACTGAGTTACCGGAAGAACGGTGACCTCGTGATCGACTCCTTTATTTACCAGCCTTCGGAGGAGTCTCCCATCACTCCGGGAACAAAGGATTATGCCATGCTAATTGGTTCATTGCGTTTTCGGGTGAATCAGTTGGTCACTCGTGGGCGCCTTCGCTGGGTCATGCGGTTACTTCCAAACGATATTCCCGCTCCCCAGCAAATATCCCTCCCTCCTCAAGCGCTCAAAGCCTATTTGGAAGCTGAGAATGGACTTTTCCTGATCTGTGGTGCAACCGGATCCGGAAAATCTACTACGATTGCTTCGATGATCAAAGCCCGGGCCGAACGCCGCCGCGAGCACATCATCACTTTTGAGGATCCCATTGAATACATCCTACCCACGAACCTTCCCTCTTTAATTACCCAACGCGAAATTGGATCGGACGAGTTGGATTTTAGCCAATCCCTCAGAGCATCTCTCCGACAGGCCCCGGACGTCATCATGATCGGTGAGATCAGGGATGGCATCACCGCAGAGATCGCATTGCAGGCTGCCGAAACCGGGCATGTCGTGATTGCTACGATGCACACCTCTTCCGCCGCCCAAACGGTACAGCGATTTCTCAAAATGATCCCAATCGAGCGAATCGAGAATGCAATGCTTTCGTTCGCTGACTCAATGCGAATGATCCTTTGCCAGCAGCTCTTGCTCGACGGCCACCAGGAACGCCGATTCCCGGTACATGAGATCCTTTTTCCATACGACTCTGTCACCGGAATGATCAGGCGAGGCGATTTTAAACGGCTTGAGCACGAGTTGGAAACCGGGATCACCAAGGGAATGATGAATTTCGAACACAGCCTGAAGATGCGCGAAAGCGAAGGATGGCAATCAAATCGCACCAAGAAATCCGGCTACTCAGATCACGAAGTCGCAGAATTCCTGCGCAATGAAGAATTAGCCCAATCAACCGAAACGCTAGCCCGATAACGTCCCATGGAGATCAAAGACATAAAAGACGTGCTGAACTTCGCCGCATTCCGGCCTGAAGCCGACAACTCAAAGTTTGCCTGGCCCCAGCGCTTTCCCAAGCGGAAATCATCTATCATTAACATCAGTCGAGGTCAGGTGTCCTGGTGCACTCTCAGTCGCAAAGGCGCTGTCGAAGACACTGGGATCGCTGAGGGGGAATTTCCCGAGGTAGCGGCCCAAATGGCAAGTCACTGGCAGGCTAGTACCGAAGACAGCTGGCTTGGCGTCTCGGTAAACAATCGCTTTATCATCAGTTTGGAACACAACCTTTCTCGCAAGAAAGGATGGGAAGAAGACCTGCGCCAAAATCCAAAGTCGCTTCTGGGCAGCAAACATGATCGTTCCAAGCGATACGCCCTTCACCACAATCCGGAAACCAGTGCTAGCCTTCTCATGGCCTGCGATGATTCGATGATCAAAACGATCGAAGAAACGATGCGCAATCACAACCTGCGCCCGGCCAGGATTTGCGTGGGACTTTTCGCAATGACAGCGAGACTGCTAACGCAGATTGAATCGGACAACGCGCTCAAGAGTCAGGACCTCATCATCGTAACTTGGTTGGACAACTCGCTTTGTGTTCTTCGGCAGAAAAATGGGCAATGGCAAGACCTTCGCTGTCGTAGCGGCCTAGCGGCAAACGACGAAGCAACCGTTTCTCAAATGGTGCGCCCCTTTATCGAAGCAGCTGAGCCATCGACCCGTGTCATTCTCATGGAAGATCGCCGAAATGGTCAATTCACCCGGTCTTTCCTCCCTCTCTTCGGAAACCTCAACGTCACCGATGTCACTGAGGAGAACAATCTCTGGAACGTTCTCGGAAAGCACTGAGTCACCTTATCCTCTCACTATCACATGGAATATATCATCCACGATCTCAAAACCGAAAGACAGGACGTGTCAGCCGGCCTTCCGTCCGGTTACAAACTCATTCCTACGCTCTTTTACATCGTGTCAGTCGCCTCGGTTTTTCTCAGCCTCTATTTTTACGCCAGTAAGAAGGCGTACCAAACCAGCGAGTCACAAATGAAGAGCCGTACTTCTGAAGCTCGGACTCAGGAAACCCGCTTTCGCGCGCAACAGCAAGGTATCACGGCAGAATCGCAGAAAGCAGAGGGAATCGCCCAGTGGCTGGAAGGCTCAAGACCCCTTCAACCAGTCACTGTTGCGATCAATCGAAGCATGAGCAAGGACTCGACCATTGCGGAACTCACTCTGACGAGGGACCGCGATATCCCAAGCAACACTTTCGTTCAGCTAAAAATTGACGGCGGAGGAACCGAGCAAATCGATTCTGCCCGCAGCGCGCTCTCCAGCCTCAACTATCAGATTTACCACTCGAACGAAAAGAAGGGCCGCAACTCAACTGACTTCCAAGGAACCCTAGTCTACGCCGAACAATAGCCGACAAATTCCCCATGAATAATCACAAATCAGCCTGCTTCGTATTAGTGCTCCTCATCGCAGGGATGCTATACGGAGTCAATTCAATTAGAAACTCGACCTCTGACGCAAGAACTGGGTCTGAAGCCGCTCGTAGCGAAGCAACAACCTCAGAGCAGCAAATGCAACTGGCTCAGATCCAACTGAAGACGCTCGATTCGAAGACCTCGGAACTTCGGCGCATCTACTCAGAGTGGGAGCCTCATTTCATGGGCTTGCAAAGGCAGCAAGATGCTGAGAAGCGCGTCGCCGACGTAATCCGAGACGGTAACATCATTCCCATCTCACGTAAATTCGAGCCAAGGGAACTCGACAAGAATGACCTCATCTCTGAAGCACTCGTTGGGGACATCGTAATCGAAGACGACTACGCAAAAACAATGAATTGGCTCGGTAGCCTCGAGGAAGCAATCCCCAATTGCCGCATCATGAAGTGCAACTTCACACGAGGAGATCGCGGAAACAATATCCACCTGGAATTGCAAATTCAGATCCCTCTCCTCAAAAGTTGATTTATTCCCCTTTCCTTGTCATGAAAACTTATTCAATTCAGTTGATCGTCCTGGTCTTAGGAAGCCTCTCTGTTCTTTCGGCTCCAGCCATTGCTCAGACACCTGGAGGCCCCCCGCTTCCTGTCGTTCCCGCAGCGCCTATGTTCGTTCCCAGTCTCATGATCGAAATGAGGCCATCCGAAAAGAGGCCTCTACTAGTCAATGCCATCGAACGCAATCCATACGCCCGACGTTCACCCGATCAGGAAAATGTTTCTGATGAAGGAGAAAACGTCGAAGAGATCAGGATCCGTTCAAAACTCAGTTCGCTCTCTGTTAGCGGTCAAAGTGACGGTCCTAACGGGATCCGATTGCTGCTAGGGGACATCATCATCGAGCGAGGTCAGCGCCTTCCTCAACTGTTCCCCGATCAAAACGAGCAACTGCAAGTCGTGGAAGTTACTGGAGACAAAGTTCGTCTCGGTTGGGTCGACGCAATCACCGGAGAACTCACCGGACGAACGATGCAAATGACTTATGACCTTTCACCCAGCGTTGCCTACGCCCTCCAGGGCCAAGGCCGGCTCGTAGAGGATGACTCAGGTAGAACCCCGAAGCGACTCATGGGAGTGCTGCGAATGGATGGGAAACAGTCCCAACCTGCTTCAGGTGTCGCTACCCGGTCGCCTGTTGATGAAAGTGACAGCCAATAGGCGAGTCCAGAATATAACCACAAAAGAATGACGAGCTATCAACAGAGAGGCAATTCCGGATGGACTTTTGTGGAAATGCTAGTGGCAATATCTCTTTCCGCGGTTTTTCTCGGAGCCGCTTCTCTTGTATTGGGAAGTATCAATGCAAACTCGAAACGACTCACCCAAATCATTGAAGTCGATATAGGTACCGACGCAAACCAAAGTTTCTACGGCCAGGCTGGCGGCAAATTGAGAGTCTATGCGGCGCCTAATTTCGGCAAAGCGGCCTTCGCCCAGGAAATGCGCGACGCGATGCTGGATGATGCGGCACAATCCTCCTCAATATTCATCCTTCCCCGGCAACTCAATAACACGATTCGTCCAGAGTTCCTCCGATATGTGGCCGGAGATCTCGATACCACGACCCCGAGACCTCGCCTCGACACACCCGAAGCTTTTCGTTCATTTCTAGCAGGGGCCGAACCCACTTCATCAGCAATCTACGATACTCCGATTCGAAACGTACCGTCAGTTAACCGACCGAATACCACGATCTACATGCTAACTCCCGATGCGGACCCCAGCTACACACGGATTCTTGCGGTCTACGAAATTGACCTGACTCCAACTTCCAATGTTTCAGGAACTTATGCCTCCGTCAGGAGATACAAAAACGGTGCCCTGACCGGCTACTACGACGTCTTCTACGAAAGTGGAAGTGGTGATCCATTTCAGCCCGGCTTCGTGGTTTTCGAACGAACTTCCCGCGCCGCGGTAGTCGAAGGCCAAGCCATCGACCGCTTCAAGGTGTCCGAGGGTAGCCCCTTCTACCTGGTCTGGCTGCCTGACCCTGCCATCAACCCCTATAAGGTTGCACCGTGGTCAGCCACGGACCCTGCAAGCGCTCCAAGACAAGCTTACGAGCACATGGCCAAAAAGACATCCTTCCTCGTAGCTCTCCCCATGTTTCCCAATCTTTGATCGATCGATTCGGCAAGTATGAAACTCCTTCCTCCCAACAAGCGTCAATCCGACCTTCGCAATCAGCGAGGAAGTATCCTCGTAATCTGCATGGTTATGGCAGCACTGGGTACGATTGGGGTGGCCGCCTGGATTTCACTTCTCGATGCTCGAAGTAATCAGGTCGAAGCGAATCTCAGTGCCGTAAGTCGGCGGGTTACCTACCAGAATAGCCGTGCCCTTGCTTCTCATGCGATCTACGCCAATCACCTACATGCCTCAACTGGAGTCGCAACGAACACGACCTACACGCTCCCCTATAGCTTAGGACAAATCACCATTCAACCCTACTCGACGGTGCCCCTTCAGCAGTCTGCATCAATCCGGCATTCAAATAATGGCGTCACCCCGGCTCGCAGTTTCACCACTGACGTGACGGTACAGTTGAGCGATGGAATTGGAAATCACGCTCGTCAATTTCAGCTTAGAAATTACAACCCGGTATTGGGTGGCGAACTCCTTTCGATACATCCACCGGTCGATTACACTTCGTCTGACACACTCATCTCAGGATCGATTTTAGTGAAAGGGAGAGCAACTTTCTGGGACGCAGTTCAAAAGGATTTTTCAGCAGGGATACGGGCAGACGAATTTCTTTTGCCAAACAAAATCGGAATTCCAACCACATTTTCGACATCATCAAATTCGTCGACACTTCCGCTTAACTATCCCATCCCTTTGCAGACCACTGGATTTGGAACCAGCTCTCCCACCTATGATGGACAGCTAAATATCACCCGCAGCAGCACAAACCAGCACAACGACTACGTCACCAGAATCCTCGCTACAGGAAGCTCAATCGAACTGGTAGGATCAACGGCCACATCAATCGGGCCAGGGGCATCATCTCAAGGTGATAGTAGCGACGATACTTTCCTTGAAGCGGAAGTTGCGACACAAAGCCCTGCCTATCTGGAGACCGCACTCCCCATCTACTACCCGCTTTCCTCCCGCATCCTGAAAGCGGTTACTGAAAAGAACAATCCTCCATTCAGCGAAGACCAAATCTACGATATTTTCTCAGCTCACACGCCGATTGTGAATGACGCCCTCACTCATCTAATGGGAGCCTATCAAAGCCGTATCGGCAGCCGCACCGATGAGCTTAACCGAGCCAATGGAACCTGGATCTCAGTAAACGGATCTGGCACCGCACGCATCTACCTGGAATCGAATGCCCTGCCTCACGTCATACTGGATCAAATCTATGACCTCAGACTGATTGGGCAACTCGACACAACTACGGCATTCAACGCATCTACCTTAAGTCCTGTTGCGATCGTAGTGGCAAACTCATCCGGCTTCGGCCTCGACTCCGCACAATTCGAAGGGGAAAACGGCAGGCGAACTGTTCTCGCGATCTCAACTGATACAGTCCCCGCCGGCGGTCCTGGCACCTACGATCCAAATTTCGTATTCACTTCGGGATCCCCTTTCCCCGATTGGCATCTCATCCTTGATCTGCAGAACACAGGAGCCCTGATTGACACCTCCAGCGTCTCCGGAGCCACAATCATTGGGGGCATCCGAGCCAATCGAAAAATCGACGTCACTAGCGGATCGCTCACTCTGGAGCGCGAATATCAATACAATGGCTTGGAAACGCTCCTCAGCAGAAACGCCTGGGTGGAGGCTTACGGGAACTGACACAGTGATGAAGAGCCAATCAAAGAAATCAATTTGCCAAAGGGCCTACACGCTCATCGAAGCGCTTGTAGCCAGCAGCATTCTTCTCATTGGTGTCGGAGCTGCTGGATCGATGTCTCTCAGTCTGGTGACCCAAGAGGAGATCAACGAACGCTCAGTGAAGGCATTTAACTATCTCGACAACGCAGCCCGCCTCTACCAAATGGGGGTGGATCCCGCAGGTATCGCAGCCCTTCTACCGAGCGAACCTTCCGTAACTGGTCTCACTTTCTCCAGCCGGAATCTACCGGTCACAGGAATCGGAACCATCCCGGCGGTCACTCTAAACCTAACTTACAAACCTACCTCATCAACTGTCGCTGCGACCGCTGACACCTGGACCGGTGGTGACAAAGATGTCAGACGAACCGAAAGCATGGAAGTCATTCGAACCAACAGTTTCCTCACCGATCCCCTTCCCCGGGTTCAGTTTTTCTATCCCTGAATCCTCCATACCACCACCTCCAATTTGTCCTACACCAACCCCTCTTAAGCCATGCTCAAGAAAGTCGCACTCACCAACGTTCATACCGGCCGAAAATCGACCACCATCGTTGATACCACGACCGATGAAAAGGCCATCATAGGGTCAGGAAAAACCCCTGTCGAAACCGCAGAAATTTCGAACATCGTCGGAATCGACGAAACGATTCAGCGGCTCAGTGCGCCAAATAAGAATCTCGACGACCGCGTCGCCATGTTCAACGGCCTCGCCAAGTGTTTTGACCGCAACATCCCCATCATCAAAAGTTTTCACCTCCAGGCAAACCGGGTGAAATCCCCCCGCTTCCGAGGACTCATTGCTGACGTCGCTGACGATCTTGCCCAAGGCGAAAAGATTAGTGATGCGATGGCCAAAAAGGTGGATGTATTTTCGCCTGACATCATCGCCCTGATCCGCGCAGGTGAGGAGTCAGGTCGCCTGCCCGAAATTTTCCGGCGCATTGGCAGCAGCCAGAAAAAGACCCACCGGATCCTCAAAAAGCTCAAGGCAGGACTAATCTACCCCGCTGTCGTAGTGGCACTCGGTATTGGGGTCGTCATTACGATGAGTTTCACGCTCGTTCCAGCGATGACGACACTTTACACCTCACTGGATTCTGAATTGCCTGCAGCCACCAAAGGCATGATGGCATTCTCCAACATCCTGATGAATCAGCCTTGGCTCGCTGCTCTTCCAGTGATCGCAATGATCGCCTTTTTCAAGAACTGGGGAAAAATTTCCAGTCTTCCCACGGTCCAGACCCTTTTCCTCAAATTACCCATTGTGTCGGGACTTGTGAGAAAATCTGCCGCCGCAGTGGGTTTTCGAACCCTTGCTCTGTTAATCGAAGCAAATGTCAGGCTGACAACTGCACTCGATATCACTGGGCAAACCTCCTGGCATCACCACTACAAAATATTTTTCGAAAAAGTGAAAGACCACATCCTGGCTGGACTCACCCTCCCGGATGCATTCGTGATCGAGTCACACTGGCTTGGAGATGACGGACGAATGATCTGCGGCCTCATGGAAACCGCAGCAGAAACTGGCACCGGCACCGAATTGCTTAACGAAATTGCCGAAGATTACGAAGACGAACTCGATACTGCAGCCAACCAGATCGACAAACTGATCGAACCGATCACCATTATTATACTGGGAACCATGGTGGGTCTGCTCATCTACGCCATCTACGCCCCGGTATTCTCACTCGGAGACGCCCTGCTTACGAATAAGTAGTAAAATCCAGTTTCAACATTGATTCGCAGATTATAGAAAACGAGAAAGATATAAATTTGATTGTAATTATGGTTTTTATTGAATATATTACTTTTTGAGGATCGGTGGCATTGTCCATTATTTCTCAGTCAAACAACAGAAAATACCTAAATAGATAAGCTAATAATATCATGAAATATCGTGCACCAAAAACCGCCAAAGCGGGCTTCAGTTTAGTCGAAATGCTAGTAGTGATTGCCGTGATTGGCATTATTGCAGCCATTGCAGTCCCTAACATTGGACGAATCAACGACTCCGCTAAAGACGCTACCTATCGCCGTAACGCCCAGAACGTTGCTTCCCTGTTTGCTTCCGCTCAAGCTGCTGGAGTTGATTTTGCCTCGGCCAGTGCCGTTGAAGCCGACATCATCGGCGCCATCATTACTGGAGCAACTGTCAGTGATGCAGACAGCCCTTTTAATGGAACCTATTTCGGTGTTCCCGGACTGGATTCAACCGGTGCCATCAGTGAAACTGCCGGCGCAGCTAAATACCTTCAGTGGGACGCTACCAGCCGTCAGCTCCTCTATACCGGTGGTCAGTAAAATCTGCTGTGCGAATTGCATTACGACCTTGTGATTCGCTACTGAGAAATTTTGCAAAAACCGGCGTCTGAAAATCGGACGCTGGTCTTTTCAATTCTGAAATCTTTTCGACTCAAAAAAATGATCCCCTCTCGCCCATCAATGGCACGCCGTGCCTTTACCATGGTCGAGATGTTGATTGTAATCGCGGTGATCGGCATCATGTCAGCCCTGGTTATTTCCGCATTTTCCAATGCGGCACAAGATACCCGCCGAGTCGTGGCCCGTCAGCAACAAGCTGCCGTGCAGAACGCAGTCAATGCCTGGGTCAATACCAAGTCCGACGAAGTTGGACTGTCTGGAGCTTTGACACTCTATAACGCAGCAGGAAACAGCCAGGGCCGGCTCAATCTTGTTAGAGGTTACCTTGATGACTCCAGCTACGATCACTTCAACAGCAATACGAGTGACAATACCGAAGTCAAAAGCGCAGCACTCAAAAAAACAGGCCAGTATCTCGCCTTGGAAACCTGGATCGCCAGCTCTTACCCCAAAGTCGAACTCAAATAAATTTCCGACATGAAACTATCCACCAATAGTAAGAACGGCTTCTCTCTCGTCGAAGTACTGGCGGCTGTCGGCATCATCGGAATCATCGCATTCCTTGCCATTCCAAATATCGTGGCAATCAAAAAAGACTCGGAGAGAAATCTCGCTATCTCCAGAGCAGAAGCACTCAACATGTCCACCGTTTCCTATGTTCAAGCAAACGGGAAAGACAATGTAGCAAGTGGCTGGACAGCACTAACCGATCAACAACGCTATGCTTTAGTGGTCCCATACCTTTCATTTGCCCCGACCGATCTGGCTGACTTTACCCCAAACGGCTATGGCATCACCCTGCCCCCGAATCTGAACGCCTTGTCGAAATCAATTCTCACCGATACTTCGACCTCTACTGCAATCAGCTACTGAAGCTTTGCTATGCGTATCTCCATCAAAAAATACAGGGCTTTCTCCCTCGTTGAAATGCTGACGACCATCGCCGTTATCGGAATACTCTCTGCGATAGCCATTCCCACCATCGGAGATGTCGTCAATGGATCCCGCCGCAGCGTTGCAGATAGCCTGATTCAATCACTCAACAACGCGGCTCGTGAGTTTGGACATTCACAATGGACAATCAATTCCGCCCCGATTCCTTCATCAGGGGCCGACGAGCTCCTCGTTCTCAGGACACTTCAATGGAGAGATCCTGACACATCTGGAGAACTGAATCCCAAAGGACCATTCATGAAGCCAGATTGGAATCCCACCACTTCCACTAGCGAAGAGGACTTCCGAGCAGAGTGGACAGGATCAAACTGGAGACTGCTTGAGCCCAAAACCTCCGGCGCAGGGCTCAAAATCATTTTTGATGGCTCCGACCTCGGGACCATGCACGTTCACGATACAAGCTTCTCGCCAGTCGGAACTCCCTAAGCCCTGAATTCCCCATTTTCTCAATGTCCTCTCCTTCCATTCAAAGCGATCCACTCAACCGCGTTGCAGCAGCAGTCCCGGCAGAGTCGTCGCCAGCAATCCAAACGAACATGGGAGGTTTCGCAGGTGATATGGGAGGGCTCATGTCACTGGAGGGCAATGCCGTCCAATTCGGATTACTTCCCGTTACCCTCCCAAGGGAGACTTGCTCCGTCGAAGCGGAAAACACCCTTCGTCGACTCGGACGATTTCCGCACACCGACAGCCCATGGCTACCTGTGTCCACCCTGGGTCCTTGCGTCATTTTTGCCCACCATTCTCCGAAATCCAACGACATCTGGGGCGTTCCCTCCTGTTATGCTATCCGTGTCGCAATTTCACAAGAGCAGTATGAAAAGATCCGCAAGGATCTCGTCATGCGCCTCTCTACCACTCCCCTTCCACAGCATAACGCAGCGGAACAAACTGAGCTGCCAAACCTACAGGCAGGAGACCTAGCATCTGCTTTCAGGTGGGTCATCGAGAACTACCCATTCAGCGAAGATGAAGCCGAAAGATTGTCGATGCTCTATACCGAGAATTTCGACAAGAACGGCCCTCTCGACCGCGAAAGTTACAACGGCATTATGCCATCGCTTGGAATTGCTCTGCAATACATTTCCCAGGGCCCCTCTTTTCTCTGCTTTAATCCTGACGAAACTCCCAAACAGTCCCAATTCCCCAGTGCCTTACTTGAAAAGCACAATGTCTATCCGCTCTACAGGGGCGATCACAAAGTGTATTTGCTCTCAGCAGAGGAAAGCAATTTTGCATTTGAAGACGAATGGCTTTCTCACGGTCGTGATCCGGTCGATTTCGTTCCAATCATGGCAGACGCCAGATCGATCAGGAACTTAATCAGCCGCAACAGCTCGACCATGGAAGGTTCCGCAGGGATTGAGGTGAAGAAGTCCACCCTCAGCCTTTCAGATTCCGAAGGCCTTGTCCAAATCGAGCCAGAGGACATGGCCGAAATTAATCCGCAAAATCTGAATCACACCCCTGAAGAACTAATTCACTGGGTGCTATACTCTGCTATCACCGGCCGAGCATCTGACCTTCACCTCGAAAAGTATTACAATGTCGCTCGTTTTAGAGCCAGGATCGATGGTCGCCTCAGAAATATCTACACAGCTCCTGAGGAAATGATGCAGCGATTTATCGCACTCATTAAGAACTACTCCAACATGAGCCAAACCCGTCAGGAAGCCCTTGATGGGCGTTTTGGACTCTCTATTGGGCAACGCCGGGTTGACGTCCGAGTCGCAGCAATACCTTGCCGCAACGAAATGCAGAAAATCATCATGCGTTTCCTCGATAAAAAGGATGGAATCAAAGAGCTATCAGAACTGAACTTTTCCCAGCGCCAGAGCATGATTGTGAAGCGGGTCATGAGTCGAGACCAAGGCCTCGTCCTCATCACCGGACCCACCGGCTCAGGTAAAACCACCTCACTTTACGCTCTCATCAACAGCGTGAATGATGAGGGAATCAATATTCATACAATCGAGGACCCAATCGAGTATGAAATTGAGGGCATCAACCAGACTCAAATTGATCCGACGCACGATCTAACTTTCAGTAATGGCCTGCGGTCCCTATTGCGTTCAGATCCCGACGTGATTCTAATTGGCGAGTGTCGTGACAAGGAGACCGCTACCTCTGCGATCAACGCATCCCTGACCGGACACCTGGTTCTCACCACACTTCACGCGAACGATTCTCTGCGCGCTATCTCCCGCTTACTCTCAATGGGAGTCGAACCACATCTCGTCGGAGATTCTCTCGCCATGTCGCAGGCCCAGCGTCTCGTCCGGCGTCTCTGCAGCTACTGCAAGCAACCCGTCGCGCAAACTCCTCAGATCACCGAGCTTTTCAAACGCCAAGGCGTCGTTCGCGAAAATCCCGACGCCCCAATCTACATGTCCAACGGCTGCAACGAATGCAGCGGCACCGGCTATAATGGCCGCGTCGCCTTGATGGAAATGGCAGAAATGAACTCCGAAATGTCAGATCTCATTGAACGAAAGGCGACCCAGACAGAATTGCGCCAAACCGCCTTGAAAATGGGGTTCCAAACACTCTACCAAGAAGGACTCATCCACGTCATCGCAGGAAACACGACGCTGGACGAAATCAAAAAAGTCAGTTATACTGCATTCTAAAATTTATTGTATTTATTACAAATAGCCATGAACGCCACCGTACCAGCCCCCAACCCGACGACGGAATCACCCGCTGCTCAACTACGCATCCTCATCGTCGATGACGAACAACCGATGCAGGTTCTCGCGTCGACTATTGTCAACAAGCTCGGTTACGAAGCTTCAGCAGTAGCCAGCGGAGAAGCAGCCGTCACAGCATTCAATGAAGCAACCCTCGCAGGGACTCCTTTTTCAGTCGTGGTCATGGACCTCGCCCTTCCCGGAGGCATGTCAGGCTTAGAAGCGACCATCGCAATCAAGCAGATCGACAACTCCGCCAAAGTGATTGTCAGCAGTGGCTACCTCGAACAGAACGCTCGAAATGCAGCGCTTGAACACGGATTTGCAGGGATTCTGCCCAAACCATACACAGCCGACAGATTGGCCTCAGAACTTCGATATGTGCTCAAATAGGAAGTGATCGACAAACACACTCCCTTCGCTAGGGCTACCATCCCGCAGATAAGTTCCACTTCACTGACAAACTCCTCATCATGCATCTCAACCGCCCCACTCTTTCGACAAAGGGCGGCATCCTATTTTGCTTGGTGTGTCTTTTCGCCATATCGAGCGCAAAAGGACAAAACCCTTCAGAATCGACGGGCCTTTCATCGCCCTCATCTTTCAGTGAAAAAATGCTTCACGACCTCACCGCGGCAATGCATGACCGTGTCGCGAGGAACGAGAAAGCAGCGGATCTGGCTCCTCCGAAAGCGAATCTGGCTCCTCCGAAGGCGGATCCGGGCTTCGATCGGATCAAGCGAAACTTTCTCGACGAGATCCTGCTGCACAAAGGCACCTCCTGGTTCACCCAGTATCTCGATTCAGGGTATCCCATTCCAGTCGAACTGAGAGAGTTCCAGATCGAGGGGCCCCACCCAGTGTCAGTCACCGAATCAGAACAAAAAATCGGTATCAAGAAAAAGGTATCCTACCAATTTCGATCCACCTCATTTCGACAGTTTGAAAAAAAAGGAGGATGGGGCGAATGGAAAACGGGAATCCCCGCATCGTTTACCGGTTTTACCATGATGCAAAAAGGCGGTATCTGGCAAATCACAGAGTCACCCGCAAAATCGTATTCCTTGCTGCGGAATAAATGATCAGACAGAGAGTTTCACTCACCGGTTTACCACTCGAGCGTCTCCCACATCGCCTCGAACAGAAGCAGGAACACTTTTGGCGACAGGCCTACCGCGAGCCAGGCTTCTGGATTAAGCGGCTGCGCGATACTTTGATTGGCGTGAGATTCCGGCGAACGCTGACTTGAGTTTGGTCATCTCCGTAGCGGACATAGAAGTTATTGAGGAGAGGAAAAGAAAAGATTCGAGATAGGACGGTTGACTCGAATGATGCTGCTTTAGGGCACATGATCAGCAGGTGGGAAAGTTCCTAGTGGAAGGTGCATTTCAGGTAAAATATTCTCACGCAGAGCCGCAGAGAATAAATGGGGGAACTCTGCGCCTCTGCGTGAGCCTTCCAACTGCGCTCTGTATCGAATATAGCTCTTTAATGCCGCGCCATTCTGATCCCGTCCCTCCGGTAAGTAGTCCCTCCGGTAAGTAACAACTGGCCAGAGAACGTCCTTCGGCGCAGCGGCATGCCTACGAGTAATTGTGTCGTTCCATTGAGCCGTTTCCATCGGGAATCGAGCCCCGACTGCAGTCCCATGATTTTGGAAAGGCAACCAGCCATGAGCGGACCGGAGGCAACGTTTCCCTCTACTTTGCGAAAACTTCCTGATCCGGTGGATACGGACACCGCGATTCTCTACGCTTGCTTTTAGGTTCGAAGTTGGTCTACTCAGAGCAGTTCGGAACCCAACCACCTCGCAATTTCAACGCGTCCCCATGCGACATGCCCTTGCTGCTTTCCTGTGCTTTCCTCTAATCGGATATGCTGCCTTCCCCACGCTTCATCTGAAGCCGGTGGTGCTCAGCCAGATTCATTCCCCGACCACCATCACCAACGCCGGAGATGGCAGCGGTCGACTATTTGTTTGCGATCAACCCGGCCTCATCCGCATCATCGACGCTGGAATGCTTCTGCCAACTCCGCTTCTCGATCTGACATCGAACGGGCTCAATGTCATCTACCCCGCGTCCACGGGGTACAGCGAACGCGGACTCCTCGGCTTGGCGTTTCATCCTGACTTCGCCACTCCCTCGGCTACCGGCGAAGGAAAATTCTACGTGTATTACAGCGCAAACTCCCAGTCGAATCAGAACCCGTCCACTCCGGAAAACAATGTCTCCATCGTCTCCGAGTTCAAGGTTGCCTCGTCCAATCCCAATCTAGCAGATCTCAACAGCGAACGGATACTCCTGACTTTCGGCCAGCCTCAGGGTAACCACAACGGAGGACAACTGGAGTTCGGTCCGGATGGCATGCTCTACATCGGAACCGGTGACGGCGGCAGCCGCGACGACAATCGCTCGGGGCATACTGGCGGCGACAACAGTACTCCGCCGACCGACAACCTGGGGAACAGTCAGGACCGATCCAATCTCCTTGGAAAGATCCTGCGGATCGATCCGCTGGGAAACAACGGCCCGGGTGGCCAGTTTGGCATTCCGAACGACAATCCCTTCGTCGGCGTGGGCAGTGGCGTCCGGGAAGAAATCTACGCCTTTGGATTGCGGAATCCGTGGCGCTTCTCGTTTGACGATGGCCCGAGTGGAACCAACCGGCTGTTCTGCGCCGATGTGGGACAGGGAAAAGTCGAGGAAGTCGATTTGATCACCAGCGGTGGTAACTACGGTTGGCGCCGCTTCGAGGGCACTTTCGATCTGTTCCCCTCCACTCCAAATTCCTCCGGGATCGCCCCGACCGGTCCCATCGCCCAGTATGCACATCCCGGCGAAGGACCTGGCACCGGACTTCCTGAGCTCGGACGTTCCATCATAGGAGGCTTTGTTTACCGAGGCACAGTCATCCCAGCCCTCCAGGGTAAATACATCTTTGGTGACTACGGCCAAATCACGACTCCCGGAAGTGGTCGAATCATGGGGCTGGAGGAGACTTCGCCCGGAAGTGGCTCCTTCACACTGACCCAAGCGCTCCCTCTCACGGGTGCCAATCCGATTCCCTCCCACTTGCTCTGTCTTGGCGAGGACGAATCTGGTGAAATCTACATCGGCACCAAAGTCACCCAAGGCGTACTGCAGCTCGACAACGGACTTCCTGCGGGCGGGATTTACAAGTTTACGCCAGTGACTGCTGGAAACTCGACCCTCACCGCATCCCGAGATGGTACTTTGTTTGATGGCGCCCCCAACAATGCTTCAGGTAGTGGCGAGAGGCTCTTCGCGGGTGAGACGGGACAACCATCCCATCGCCGAGCTGTCCTAGCCTTCGACGGAGTCACCTCCATTCCCGCTGGTAGTTTGGTAACCTCCTCCACCGTGATGATGGAAGTCGCGTTCGGAGTAGGAGGAAATCAATCCTTCACACTTCATCGACTCAATGAGAGCTGGGGCGAAGGAACTTCCAACTCAGGCCTCTCAGGGGGGACGGGGGCCGCCGCGACCTCCAACGATGCCACATGGTCTCACCGCTTCTTCAACGGAGCGACTTGGTCCAACCCAGGAGGCACGTTTGCCTCGATGGCATCGGCCACCACGACCGTTGGCGACGTTGGGAGTCCGTCTTGGGCATCCATCCAACTCAGCACCGATGTGCAAAGTTGGATAGACACCCCATCAACCAATCATGGGTGGATACTCATCGGCAATGAGGCGGTTTCTTTCACGGCAAAGCGCCTTTACAGCCGAGAAACCAGTTCCTCGACTCTTCGACCCAAACTTGCAGTTTCTTACGTCACCCCGCCGCCTCCCCTCCCCTTCGAATCCTTCCTCACCACCCACTACCCAGCCGCTCTGATTGGCCAGTTCGTCGATCCCAATGGCGATGACGACGACGACAGCATTCCGCTCCAAGTCGAATACGCCTACGGATTCAGTCCAGCGACTTACAATGCCCCGGCAGCCACTGGCTTCAGCACTGCCCTCGCACCGGCCGCTGGTGGCACGAGCAAACTGACTCTCACATTCCGACGCATGCCCACGTCAACAGACATGACCTACAATCTCCAGATCAGCGGCAACCTGACCTCGTGGATCACCGTGGCGAGCAGTTCAGCAGGAACCACTACGACAGGGGCCAATGGCGGCACCGTCATCTCTGACAACGAGATCGGAGGAGAGGCTCCGGCCCGCCTCGTCACCGTTGAGGTCATACTCCCCTCAGGCATCGATGCCCAGTTCGCTAGGCTTGAAACGATCCGATCCTTCTGATCTCAATCTTGGATAACGAAACCAATGAGGCAGGTTGAGTTTGTGGCGGAATACTATTTTCAGACCGAGCCCTATGAGCTTCATGAGGTATCACGCTTCAAACACGACAAAGGAAACTGGACAGAAAGTCCTGACTCTCCCCTTACTTGCCGATCAACTTACCGGTTTCCTCAATGATCGCCTCTTTGATCGACTCATCCCATAGAGTCGGGAGGCCATAGTAGACGTTCGAATCGCCCCCTTCATAGCCGCCTTCCTTCAAGACACGTAACGAAGGAATGTAAGCCATCACATCGTTTGAGTAACCTGCCACCCAGGTATCAGGGTTGGTGTTCTCGCGCTTCAGCCGCAGCGCGTAATCGACGACGACTTCGCCTCCAAGAAAGACGAAATCGATCTTGCTTCCAAGTTTCCAGACTCCGATTGGATATGGGTAATACTCCTCCAACCCTCCGTTCAGCTCAATTTCACGCAGCAAATAGTTGGCTCTGGCAATCTCGAAGCGATTGAGGGATTTTGTGTTTATCAGGATTTCATCCTTTGTCGGAAGCCCCGCCAACGACGCCTCGAGTTCGACAAACGAAACAGCGAGAGAAGATTCTAATTCCGGCATCGGGGCGTCGATGGTCTCGATCACTGCTTCCGCAAGCTCGTCACCATACTTTTTCGCGAGACGCAATTCTTTACGGGGAAGCGGATTCTGATCCCCCCCACATCCAGCCCAGAAGAATGCTGTCGCTCCCGGATACGTCTCCTCCAACGCTGCCTGGGCATATCCCGGATAGTCACCGTTCCACTGATTCAGGCCCAGCACGGTGGCATGGCACGCGTAGCCGAATAGAATGGCGACAAGCTCGTCGTCCGCATTTCGGGCAGTCAGCACCGGCACATCGTGATCAACTGGCCCCACCAGTAATCCACGGGCCCGCTTGTCCGGAACTTCGTCGTAGGGCTTGTTGTTTCGTCGGTTAACAGCAAAGGTTGATCGCCCGTTCCCCGTCTGGACTCTGGCAGGCATCTTCGCACCGATCGCTTCGCCAACAATTCCCACGATTTTGTCTTTTAAAATTTCCGCATAGCCCTCAATCAATTTCTGCTGCGTCGGGTCGACGCTGTAGAAGTGAAGCGGACCGAGATTCGTTCCGACGACAGGGCCACTATGAGTGTGCGACGAGCAAAGCGCGATTTGCTCGCGGTCGAGGCCGTGCTCCTTTTCCAACCGCTCGCAAAGGTCGAGGGAAAACGCTCGATCGATCCCGACGAGATCGAGTGTCACGACCACTCCGGAGTTACCACTTCCATCATCGAGAAATAACGCCTTTGCGAAAAGGTCAGTTTCGGTTCCGTCTGCTGGTGCCGTTCGGCCTCCGTAACCAGCCATCCACATCGGCTTTTCCGAAGTAATGACAGTTTTGGCGGCGCCGACCAACCGCTCAGCCGAAGCCGAAACCGAAAGGAGCAGACCAATGAAAGTGATAAGTAATGCCTTCATGCTTCATCGACCGCCCACCCTTCGCGATACGACTTCGTCAAAAACTGGTTCGCTTTCGGAATGTTCGTGATCTCCAGCTTCTTCGCATCCCATTCCAAGGTCTCACCCGGAAACCGCACTGCAACATTCCCCAATTGCACCGCCTCAGACAGCGGCCCGGCATACGCAAAATTATCGGAGATACCCGCATTCCCCTCAAGACAAGCATCGACCCAGTCGTGCCAGTGATGAGCCGGTCCTGCATCGGGCAATTCGTAATCCGCAAAATCGGCTTCTGGATAAAGCTTCGGCGTCCCCCAATGCGGCACAAGCAAGTAACCCTCCGTGCCAATGATCAGGCTGGCTGGCTGCAGCAAATCATCGAACTTCGGTAATCCCTCCAACTTCACCTTAGGACGGCGGCCGCCATCGTACCAGGTAATCTTTACCGTATCTAACTCCGTGTATTCCGTTCCGGGAAAAATGTAGGTCAACGTTTCCTGAGCGGGCCAAATCTGGTCATTCATCCCGGTATGCTCAGCAGTGATACTGATAGGATCGGTGAGATCGAGAGCGGTGTAAAGCGGGTCAAGTAAATGACAGCCATTATCGCCGATAGAACCAGACCCGAAATCCTGCCAGTCCCGCCATGTGAACGGATGATACACTCTGTCGCCTCCGTATTCGCGAAAGGGAGCCGGACCGATCCATTGATCCCAGCTCACCTCCTCCGGCACTGGCTCAGACTCCCTGGGCGGATTCAGCAACCCTGAGCGACCGTGTCCAGCTGCCGAGATCCACGTGTGGACTTCCTTGACCTTTCCGATCTTCTTGTCCTCCTGAATGATCAGCTTCGTATTCCGATATTGCGGCTCCGAATGAATCTGATTCCCCATCCGGGTGACATTGCCATTTCTTTGCGCAAGCCGGGCGAGTTGTCGCGACTCCCACACCGTATGAGTCAGCGGCTTCTGGCAATAAACATGTAATCCCCGCTTGAGCGCTTCCTGTGCGATGACTGCGTGCGAGTGATCGGGAACCGTGACATTGACCGCGTCGATTTTCCCATCGAGCTTGTCTAACATTTCCCTGAAATCCGAAAACTTTGGACGGCCGGGCCAGGTCTTCTCTGCGTAATCGAAGTGGCGCGTGTCGACATCGCAGAACGCGACCATCTCCACCTGGGGATGCGCACCGATAGTCGAGACGTCTTTCCATCCCATGTTGCGGACGCCGATCCCGGCGAAGCGAAGTTTCTCTTTCGAAGCAGGCATGGATACACAATGACGGCGAATCATAGAGCCGAACAGGACGCAAAGGCGCACTACCAGGCATTGCCATCGGCCACAAATTCTGCCTTTGTTCTGAATATGAAACGGTTTCTCCCCTGCTCTTACTGTTCACTGCATTGGTAATACAAGTGGAGGAAGGGTCCCACCAAGGTCTCGATTGGTTTCCCGACGGCGACGAGAAAAAAGCGGGGGGCCATCAATGCCAGCCTGCCCTCATCAGTTTCGTAGCTTTGGCGAAGAACGGTTCGTATCGCGAAGAACGGGTCAGTACCGACGCGTCGACAAAATCATTGAAAAAGCAAATCCCTTTCAGTAACACACGAAGTAATTCCTCTCCTTCGGTGATAGAATCTTTGGCCAGCGTAATGGTGAATAGTAGATCCCTCTAATTGCGGCTTGCTTAACCGAAGCTCCATCTCGTAGAACATTGGTTATGCCACTCAATATCTATGGTTCGGATGCCTACTCACCGGCTCAGATTGCGGAAAAAGTCGAGGAGGTGGGAGTCAGTAAAGCAAATCTGGGGCTTATACCCATGGTTGCCCTCGGTGTGCTGGCTGGCGGGTTCATCGGATTGGGTGCGGCTTTTTACACCGTCGTCGCAAGCGATTCTGAATTGTCCTTTGCCCTTGGGCGGATTCTCGGAGGATTGGTCTTTTCTCTGGGGCTCATTCTCGTGGTGATTGCCGGTGCAGAGTTGTTCACGGGAAACAACCTGATGGTGATGGCTCGCATTCATGGCAGGATCACCACCCAGCTCATGATTCGAAACTTTGTGGTTGTCTACGTAGCCAATCTCTTTGGTGCGGTCGGCCTCGCTGCATTGGTCTATTGGTCAGGTCACTGGAAGATGGGTGCCGTGCGGGAAACGGCCATCAACATTGCAGAAGCAAAAATCCAGATCCCTTTCTGGGAAGCCTTTTTTCGCGGAGTTTTGTGCAACCTGCTCGTCTGCCTGGCCGTCTGGCTGGCGATGGCTGGCCGCGGTGTCACTGACAAAGTATTAGCCATCATTTTCCCTATCACTGCGTTCGTTGCCTGTGGATTTGAGCACTGCGTCGCGAACATGTATTTCATCCCGCTGGGGATGATGCTCGACCCAGGGGCGCAGTCGATAACGATAGCCGACTTTTTCGGCAGCCTCATTCCCGTTACTCTTGGAAATCTGGTCGGTGGCGCCGGACTGGTCGGGCTGGTCTACTACCTCGTGTATGGTCGAGACAAAGAATGATTGCACCCCCCCCTCAATCCCGGTAGGCCCGACCCACCGATAAGAACTCCTTGAAAAAGCAATTCCCTAGTAACTTATCACTTGACTTACAATCAGGCTAAAGCCAGTTGAATTATGCGACTGTCTCTATCAAAAACTATTGCCCTTGCATTCAGCATCTTCGGCTTATCCCTGACGATTTCTCCGGGAGCCGAATACGTCGACTCGTATCAAGCCACTTTCTCGAGAAGCGACTTTTTCAGCAGTAGCGGAGAGAAACTCAGTGGAGCTGCAAGCATCATTCAACAGGACCGTGCAAATTATTACAAGTTCAACAAGAGAGACGCAACTGACACGGCTTCTCAGTCAAGGTTCTTCCAAAGCGCTAAAAATCGCGCAAAAATCTCTGCCATGGTCAATTCTGGCGTGATTAAGAATTCTGATATCGATAGCGATTTTGATTACGGCACCGTCGTAGAAATCACCATCATGAAAAGCAACAACGGTCAATACTACCTCAGACTCACCCTGATCGCAGGGTAGGCGTTAGTCTGACTTTGGGACCTGAACCAACCAGTGGCTCAAAGAAAGCAAGTAGCTACGCCGAGAAGCACGGAAAACCGTGGGTGCACATCTGCAAGCTCCGAAGTGGACCTCCTCAAACTTGTCGGCGCCAATAAAATCGCCGCGCTCAATGTTGCAGGATCGCGTGAGTCAAAGGAGCCAGGACTCTATGAGTGGGTTAAAGCTATTCTGAACGAATCGTTTTTCCCAAGCCCATCTAGCGGCAGTTATATTGGCGGACCCGGCGAGGGTTGAATCGCGCTGCTGTTGCGTTCCCCCTAGCACTGCCACAACTACAGACTGCCTACGATCGTCCCTGATAGAAAAAAAGGATTTCCAAAGGACCCAAAACACATTCTCAGGGCATTCAGAAGCATCTCACGCCATCTTCGGCGCATTCCTTTAACAGTTTAAAGCAATTCTTTCCAATGTGCTAGAATACCAGCCAGACGACAAGGCACTGCACCCCCTCCAACCCAGATCGGTGCACTGTGATGATTCAGTGGGGTTGAAAAAGCAAATCCTTAGCAGTAGTAATCACCGTGACACCTGACGAACTCGAAGACGCCTGGATTTTGCTCAAAGACTCTCTTGCCTCTGAATGGGGAAATCATCAGGAGCCCGACGAATTCGACTTTGCAAAGGTTTCCCTCGATCTGGAGCGCGGCGTTCTGGTTTATACAAACCGCAGAGAAGACCGCTACGACCCCGAAAATATCCATACTCTCTTCGAGGTCCGCTACGAGATCCCCCTGCGTAATGTCGACCCATCGAAAGTCGAATTCGACTCCGTCCATCTGAGATTGGGCGCCCTTTCCCCCGACCAATCCTTTACGGCATGGACAAAATCATCTGCCGTCGACGAGAGTCCCGATCTGGAAACGAGCCTCCTTCTGCGCCTCAACAACAAGTTCTTCTCTTCAAAGCCGACCGATGAAGGCGTGCTGCAACTCGTCACCGCCCTCGCCAACCTCGCGACCCATTACCAGCCCTGACCATTTCGCCTGAACTCACTACGAGCATCACTATACTTACCGGATTGCCAAAAGCTACGAGCGCGGGCGTGATGGAACCGAGCAACGGTTCGCCTTTCATCGTCGCCAGCATGAAGAAGGAGGTTTGCGATTTGTTCGCCTAGCTCCCACTGAGAAAGTGCCGTGCTGATCAAAGCTGAGAACGAATGAGCCGACCCTAGCGAGATCCTACGCCATGCCGAAAAGATGAACGATACCCCGGTGAACTATTCCGACCTCTTGACTGAATCCCTTCTCCGAAACATCAAGATTGCGCGGGAATTGGAACTGGATACCCCGGAGAACTTGGAACTGATGAGCGAAGGCAGAAGTCCGATTGTCGGCTCTGGCCCCTACGCCGGGGAAAAGATTGAAGTAGATCACATTGTTCCCCGATCACTAGCGCCGGACCTCGACAATCTTCTGATCAATCTGGAAATGATGCCGGTGACGTTGAACAGGCGGAAGTCTAACAAAGTGACAGAGCGAGCCTATTCAATGGGAAAACGCTTCCTAAATGCGGGCATACTAAGGCCGGAAAGCTGGCGTGCAGTGGAAGCAGAGGCGGGCTGATAAACTGCCTTCAAACAACTAAAGGCATTTTCCCATCCGTTTTGTCACCCGAAAACGTGTTTTAAGGGGTATTTTACGTGTATTCTTAGGTATTCCACCTTTCCTATTCACCAAACAAAAAGGCCTGTAACTCATTGAGTTACAGGCCTTAAAGAAGTTGCGGGGGCAAGATTTGAACTTACGACCTTCAGGTTATGAGAGGGAAGAGCAGGACCATTGTATAAGGGTTTATAAAAAACGTCACACAAAACGTCACACAGACCTTGCTATTTCCACTGTTTGCATGAACATAGTTACGCTATGGCTACAGTAAGAAAACACCCCCCCGTGAAGGCCAAAAAGAAGGGCAGGATCACCATCAGGGAGATAGCCCGCCCAAATGGCCTATCTGCTTTCAGAGTGGAGGGAATGAAGGGCAAGGGCGGTAAGCGATATACAAAGCAATTTGCCGACAAAGGAGATGCTCAGCGATACAAATCAAAGAAGGAACTGGCCCTCCTTACAGACGAGCCGATAAACCCCATTGTTACCCGACTGACACCGGGACAGGTAGCCCAGGCGGAAAGCGCCTTCACCCGTTTAGGCTCTCATACGCTCGATGAAGCGGTTTCTTTCTTTCTAGGCAATGCCGCCACCCCTGACAATCCGACCGCGTTGAAGGTAGCCATTCGGGAGTTTCTTATCGCGAAGGAGGGCGAAGGACTGCGCCCACAATCACTCAGACAGCTTGAGAGCACGAATACCCGCTTCAAGGTCCACGCAATGAATCAGGGGGCGCTAAACGTCCACGAGTGCAATGCGGTAATCGTTGAGTCTTTCCTCAAGTCACTGAGGGCGAAGAATGGCGTTGATAAGGCATCAGCAAAAACGTGGAACAATTACCGCGCTGACCTTTCATCATTCTTTGCATGGTGTTCTGATCCTCGCCGCCGATGGATCGAATCGAACCCTTGCGGCATGGTCGCCAAGATCAAGACCGACGGCACAGGAGAGCCTGAAGCACTTAACGTCTGGAAAGCAGCCCGATTAATGCGAGACGTTGAGGCCGTGAAAGGTGGCGCAATGGTCCCCTATTTCGCTTTGGCTCTATTGGCAGGTATTCGCCCGGGCTCCAACGGTGAACTGGCAAAGTTGGCGAAACACCCGGACAGGCAAAAGCTAATCAGCCTGAAGAGAGGAATCATCACGATCCCGCCCGAAGTCTCAAAGACACGACAGAAGCGGCAAATTGTTATCCGCCCCGCTTTACGGGTATGGCTGGAGAAATACGGCACCGATATTCTGCCAACGAACCACGACCGAATGGTTAAGGAAATACGGAAGCGCCACGGGCTCACGCACGACGTTTTGAGGCATACCTTTATTTCCTTTCATGTTGCGGCCAATAGGTCAGTAGGAGACGCCGCACTTGAGGCAGGAAACTCTGAAGCAGTAGTGAAAGCCCATTACCTAAATCTCGCTACCCGGGAGCAGGGGGAAGCATTCTGGAGGATTGCACCGAAGGGTGAGAAGCTGGCGAAGAAATCAGGCGAACAAGAAACCAAGACCTTCCTTCGTGCGGTATGAGCAAGGGAAGACCAAAATATAAAAAGCGGGAACTTCATCCCGAAGTTGAGGCGTGTCTCATCGGGCAGGGAGACCGCCCAAGTGAATCAGAGTGGCGAAACACTTACGCTGTTTTCCGCCGGGCAATCCATCCTACTCTTGCCGCTCTATTGTGTAGCAGGAAAGTCGCGCAGGCTACCCCAGAGCAGTTCAACAAAATTGCGAAGGATGAAAAAGAGATTGAGGTAATCAGATATTTGGAAGACCCGCCAAATGCCTCAGACGAGGAGAAAGAGCGATTTTCTTGCGATCTGAACGAAGACCGACACAGAGACGAAGACCGGCTTGGGAAAGCCTTCGTTTGCGCGACCTACTTTGGTGATCAGCATTTTCTCGATGATGCTTCTTTTCTTGTTAAAACATTCCAAGATGAAGAAGGCTTAGCTGCCCCCGCTCAGTCGAGCTTTATGATATTTGAGTTTCACAATTATAATCGGGCGGTCGATCATCTTTCGCAGAGCGGGAAGCATATTTCAGTAGCTGAGGTTTTGCGTGAGCTAGAGCCGTTCGTAGAATATCCAAACTACGAGACAGTGCGCAGAAGGTTAACTCAGTATGGTTTCCTTCCATCACGAGCCGGTAAATAAGTCGATTAATCAACCGAAGCAAACTGTTCCAATATTCATAAAAAAGTTAAGGTTTAGTATCGTTATGACAGACGATACAAAAACCGAAGACGGCCCCTTCAGTGAATCACTGGTAGGCGGTGCAACCCTTCTCGAAACCATCTTCGCAGATGAGCGCGACAGGCCAACGCTCCGTTGGCTCGCATCGATGCGACAGCGCCGTCTGATACCATACAAAAAAATCGGCGGGCGATTGATCCGTTACGATGTTGGAGAAGTCAGAGCCGCATTGGATCGCAACTTTAGCGTGGAGGCGAAATGAGAGACGAACTCGAAATCGCCCGCGTTAGATGCTCCGCTTTTCTTGAAGCACAGGAAAAGATCGATGCATGTCATACAGTCACCCCGTCGGAACTTGCTGAATTCCTTGTCAGGGAAAAGCAACTCTCCCCCGAAGATGCCGAGCGAGTTTCGGCGGAAGTGATCGACAGTCTACAGGTGACAGTTGAAACCCGTGTTTCGGCTGACCCTTCGCCCGCTGATGCGCTTGAATCGTTTCCGAGTGTAATCACCCGATTCGGGGAGGAATGGAGCCTAGCAGACGAAACAGAGACGCTAGCCCTTTACGATTGTTTCAATCAACCTTCCGGGACTCATCGCGGCCAGGTCGTCTTGATCAAACGATGGACAGAACGTGAACGGAAATTCCCAAGTGGAGCAGTCCAAAAAGCAGGTTCAGCGATCCTTCCGGCAACGGACGATTTCGGACGATACGCATGGAACTACCAAGGCAAGACAGCGGGCGGTCAGAGGTTCGATGAACTGAAAGCTGAATAGAGGCAAAGAAAAAGCCGCCCCCAGACGGCGAAATCTTGAGGGGCGGCTTAAATCAATTTCAGATGAACCAAGATACTACTTTTGTCATCCATGACAAACCCTACTTCACTCTTCCATTGGCGGCTCTTCCAGCTTTGCATGTCAGTCGTGACCCAACGAGACTAGCTGGAAATCTCATTAGTTTGGCAATCGGGAAGATGGCAGAGCATTTCAAATCCCAATACACAGAGGACGAAGTGCACGATCTGGAATGCGCACAATCCGGACTAGGGATAGAGGACTGGAGTGAGCAAAATCAAAATTGCCCTGTAGAGGATCAGCCACACCTAGCTTTAGCCTGTCTATTTCTAAACGTAACAACCGGGCGTAGTCTCGAAGCAATAGAGATCGAAGCCGAAGCAGCTATGAGTCAGATTAAGGAATACAACTACAATCCAGCCGTAGTGTTCTCAGTTCAGGCCCGTGATTTGTGGGATCTTAAAAATGGAAATATGCATCCGAAAGACTTCCTCGTTTTGGCTGCGATTCGATCCATCATTGGTATGAGTCCAAGGAAGAAACCACCGAGGCGCATCACTCGCGATCAGATTGCCGCAAGGGTTCTCGGCTATACTCGTGTGAAAGACATTCCCCCGGCCCAGAGCCAAGGATGGACTTCAGAAGCCAGCTTGAAAAGGATTGGCAGGAGAGCCGCCAAGTTAGCGAGACAGGAGAGGTTCACGAGGTGGACAGGGTTCAAGCGGGAGACCTACTACCACGTCAGTATGTCTGAGTCTGAGATTGCGGAATACGCTACTGAGCGAAAGATCAAAACAGCCAACAAGAAGATTGCTGGATTGGAGGCAGAGCTGGAGAGCAAAACCAAGCTCCAAGAGCTGCGTCACAAAGAGGAACTCCTTAGGGAATCCCTTTCAAAATTAAAATAGAAACCCGCCGCCCTTCGGAGGAGGGCATCTTTAAGGATATTCTTTAGGGGTATTCATTAAAGACCTTCTTTAAAGACATTCTTTAAGTCCCCACTAGTTCCCCCATTCAGTCCCCACTAGTTCCCCCATTCAGTCCCCCCCCAGTTCCATGACAAGTTACCAATTCCCAACGTCGCCGCCTATCCGTTTCCGACTAACAAAGGCCCAGGCCCGCAAGATTGAGGAGGCCAAAGAAACAGGCGAATCTGTAATGGTCCTAGGATACTCTCAGCGCCACCCGTGGCCTACCCCTGATAAGTTTACCCTATGCGCTTGGTTCGTCGATTCTGAGGCACTTGAGGAAGCATTGAAGGCTAGCGGGGTGATGGCAAAGAGAAGGCACCCCAAATGCAAGCGGGCGAAACGACGGAAATAGTAGCTGTTGCGTTAACTTATTATGACTCGGCCCAATTTCGGGCCGCTGCCACGATACTATCCAACAGGTCTTCTTTCTCTGAATCAGACAGGCTTGATTTCTTGATTCGTGCGGCTATATCGTCAAAAAGGGCATTCTGCAATTCCATCAGTTCAGTTACATCAGCTAAGTAGCCTTCCTCCTTCTTGATGGATAACTCCTTTAGCCTGGCATCTGCTAGGGTTTGACGAATCCGCGCTTCTTCTAGGGTGCTCGCCCCCTCTTCGATCAGGTCCGTTGCTCGAGTAGGCTGCGGGATTAGTTGAACCAGTTTCCGCGTGTCGTAGAGTTTGGCCTGTTTTTTCCCAGCGACAGGTTCAAGCCCGAATTGCTCCGCCCGCTTGATAATGGTTGTTCTGTCCGACCCTACGAAATTGCTGATTTGCTGTAAACTCTGAAGCATGTCTAACAATAGCACAAAATTGCAACATCATGATGAAGACTCTTAGAAAAGGTCAGTACTACCGACCGGTCGAACACGACCCTAGTAGAAGCATATCCCGACAGGGGGAACCGTAACCCTCTCACAATCAATCCAAGCCCATCTGGTGGCACTACACTGCTATCTCACGCTATTTGCCATTGTCTCACGCCTTACTATTATTCAGACGATGGCCCAAATCCCACCAAATCAGCAAGTATACTAGTTTGGTAGTCGACCAGTCTGTTGGAATTGATTTGAAACGACACTCGCCCTTTTAGTGGTCCTTCTGCCTTTAGAAGTTGCTCACGAAGCGACAACCCAGTCTCTGAATTCTTTCGTGCGTAGACATGAGCCGAATCAAACCTTTTGTCAGTGACTTTGAAGCAGTAGTGGGAGTCTCTTAATTCGCCATATTCGTAATTATAGTAAGAGTCAATGGTGATCGCCCCTTCGACAGAAACCGTCTTTCCAATAAAACTCGAAAGATCGCTTTCAATCTCAATTATTAACCGAATCTTTTCGGCCTCCTCCTTCTTCAATTGTTCGATCGCGGTCCGGGCAGCAGCCATCTCCTCACCTTCTTTCTGCCTAGCTTCCCTTGCTGCCAATTGAGCAGATTGAGCGGCAGCCATTCTTCGAGCCTCTTGCTCCTTCATCTGAATTGATAGCGCGTAATCAGAAGCAATAATCGGATCATACCCCAGGAAGTCTTGGATCTCTTTCGGCAATTGCGTGAACAACAGCTTCTTCTTGTCTCCATCCCTTTTAATCGTTATTCCATCTGGCTCAATTTCTTGCAGCTCAACATTAACATATGACTCTCCGCTATTATCTGAGAAGCTAACAATGCGTCCAATTTGCTTGGCCTGACGTTTCTGCAAAGCTTCAATCTTGCCTATTTTTATGGCTTTGGCACGCAATAGGCTCTCACTTGCTGAGAGAAGATTAAAGGCGCGCGGGTAGGTGGCAGCGAATTGTTTCAGAGTGTCTGCAGTCGCTCGATACTCATGCGAAGAAGCATTCTCACTGGGAAACGAAATCACACCTCTTATCAGATCTCCGACAATCTGATCCTTAGTGCCGTCAGAGAATACAACCGTCGTCGAAATGGTGAACCGCGTCGCGGACTTAAACACTTTTGCCACGGTGAATTCATCTCCGAGATTTGACGGGTCATAGATTATGATTCCCCTCTCAGTATTATCAATTTGCCCGTAAATATCCCCAACAAGAAGAGATACAAAAAGAATCAAGAATCCAAGCAACTGCGCCTTCATAAATTATATATGTATTTCGGGAAATCGAATTTGGCGACTTTAATTTCCCTTCTAGTCCCGAAACAGCGCCGTCAAATCATCGTCATCAAATTCCCGCCTGACCTCTAGCCAAGCCTCAACAGCTCGTCTGAACTCTCTGCGGGCGTCGTCATATCTTTCACACTGCCAAAAGCTACGAGCGCGGGCGTGATGGAACCGAGCAACGGTTCGCCTTTCAT
>CAXBMX010000023.1:0-84951 GCA_963977055.1 uncultured Verrucomicrobiales bacterium | reverse complement strand
CTCAACGGAGAAATACCTTTTACCCTGTTGACAAACTAACAGCCATATCAACGTCCTAGAAGGGCCAACTCAAGGAATGTCGCCCCTCCTTGGAGCTCGGATTTATTCGATGTTTTTTGCGAGTTCACTCTCCCACAGAGAAAAACTGCTCTCAGGCAAGCGCGCGTTCGGCCCGTTCCCCCGTATGTATCTTACGCAGTTCCCAAAATGTCGGCCATCGCGAACCAGGCGATCAAAGTAATCCTTCTGCCACAATTGCCCCGTCCGACCCATCCTTCGATTGATCTGCTTAGCGGTATAGCTTTTCCATGATTGAACCACCTCTTCCAGTGTCCAATCCACATGCACCGCAAACAACGCATGCACATGATTTGGCATCACCACAAAGCTCAACATTGCCGTGCGATCGCTTTCAAAATGATGCAACGCCGCGCTGACAACATCGGCATTCTCCCGAACTCTTAGCAAACACGCCCCATGCCCCCCATCCATCCAATCGTCCATTCGCGTTGAGAATAGCCGATGATATTTCGCCTCCGTTCCCTCATCCCAAGGCTCAGGGTGTTGTTGTTTCCAATCCTCGCGTTCAGAAAAGAGCCCATCGAGTTTCTCTTTTGGTATCGAATCCGCCAACCGCCACGTCACGAAATAGACTACCCCCGGTTGTTGCCAGTGAGGAAGGTGATTCTTTGTGACTTCCACATCCCCCCAAGGATTGAAGAAGCGAAGATCATCACGGCTCATAACAGTAGCTTCTACCGCTCACTCAGATTTTCAATCTCACATAGAAGCTACACAAGGAGAGGCGGCGTCTCGCCGCCTGCATATCGTCAACGGGCGGCGGGACGCCGCCCCTCCTTGGGAATGCTTACCAGATTCTACCGCCCCTACTCCGAGACGATCTTCAACCCGCTCCAGTAACCGGCCTCAAATCCCCATCTGCCACTGAGGCGATTCTCTAACTCCAGCTGAATGGTTTTATCGGCATAGAGGCTCAGGTCTACTGTAAACGCCTGCCAGACTGAGTCTTCGATGGCCTCGTTCACCACTGCCACGCCATCAACCTTGACCACCAGCATCCAGTCACCTTTGGGGTGGTTGTTCACTTCGAACTGAAGCGTCGTTTTCCCCTTGGCCGCAACGTCCACTGCTTTCGACAGCACACAGGGCACGTCCGGATTCTTCGGATGCGTCATTAGAACTCCGCGGCGTCCGCTCCAGGCTTCGCGCAGTCCCGGTTTCATCTTCGGACCACCCCAGTCCTTGACCTTCCATCCCGGGGCAAACTGCTCCACCGATTTCGGCAGGTCTTCGCTGACGATGACTGCGCCTTTGCCTTTCTGAGCGCCCGGGGGTGTAGCGACCCGCGCGCCGGGAGCCGGCTTCGACGTCGCCGTCTTGGGAAACGGCATCTTAGCGTCGACCTCGTCACGCCAGTCGTGGAACTGCTGCTTCAGCTTTGCGACCATCTCGGGCCGCTCTTCCGCAAGATCGTTCTGCTCCCCGATGTCATTGGCCAGATCAAAGAGCTGCACCGTGCCGTTCTCGTAGTACTCCAGCAGCTTGAAGTCGCCCGAGCGAATCGCTCCGCCGGGGCTTTGGTAACCGTGATTGCTGTAGTGAGGAAAGTGCCAGTAGACCGGCCCCCGCTCGTAGGTGTCACCATTCAGCGCCGGAACAAAGCTTTTTCCGTCGACGTGCTGGTCCGGCACCGCCGGCAGATTCATCATCTCGAGCAGCGTCGGGTAATAATCGGTTCCCGTCACGACTGCCTCAGACGTCGAGTTTGGTTCGGTGCGACCGGGCCAGTGGACAATCAGCGGCACGCGAACGCCGCCTTCGTAGTTCCAGCCTTTCGCTCCACGCAGCGGAAGATTGGACGAAGCAAAACGGGAATCGAGCGCCTCACGAGATGCATTGTCGCTATACCCATTCGACGCCGACATGCCGCCGTTATCCGACGTGAAGACAATGATCGTGTTCTCTTCCAGTCCGAGTTCCTTCAGCTTGGCGCGGATGCGCGCCAGGCTTTCGTCGGTCGCCTCCAGCATGCCGGCAAACTCCACATTGTCCTGTTTCTGCTTCACCCACCAGACGCGCGCGTCCTGCTGTGCCTGCCGCTCATTGTTCTCCGACAGCGCCACAAGTTCTTCCTCCGTGAGCGGTGGTCCGTCCGGATTTGGCTCGAGAATGAAGTCCGGCCCCTCCTGTGCCGGCATTGCCGCGAGCTTCTTGCGATACTTTTCCACCAGATCCGGGCGCCCCTGGATCGGGTCGTGCACCGCGAAATGTTCGAGATGCACAAAGAAGGGCTGGTCCTGATTCCGCTCAATGAAATCCAAGGCCGCATCGGTCAGCTTGTCTGTGTAGTAATCGCCCTCCTTCGCCGGCAGTTTCTCATTGTAGTCACCGCCGAAAGGATAGTGATAGGACCGCACCCACCCCGTGATCTCCTCATCGAAGCCATAGGTCGTCGGGTCCATCCTCACATGCGCTTTGCCGTAGTTAGCGGTGGCGTAGCCATGGCTCTTGAGTGTTTCGGCGAGGGTGATCTCCTCGTCCGGCAAGGCGGTCAGCTTTTCCGCGTGATGCAGCGGCTCGTAGTCCCGCTCAGGACGTCCAGCGAGCCACTCCGTCAAGTTGGTCCGGGCGGGATACTTGCCCGTCAGGATACTCGCGCGGCTCGGCGAGCAAACATGGCAGGTGGCATAGGCATTGGTGAAAAGCATGCTCTCCTTTGCCAACTGATCGATGGACGGGGTTTCATGAAACTCACTGCCGTAACAGCCGATGTCCCGTTGCCCCAGGTCATCGACCAGGAAGAAGATGATGTTGGGTTGGTCATTTGCGCGGACTACGGACAAACCGGCGATTACAATAAAATTGAAAAGATGGATGCCTGTTCCAGCAAGCTTCCATATAGTCTTTGGTGAATAGTTACTCATTTTTTAGATGTGGTGCGGATTTGCAATCCGCTGATCAATCATGGCCTTTGCAGTGAAAGCGGATTGCAAATCCGCACCACGGTATACCGGCTACTCACTTACTACTTCAACCTTGCCCCAGAAGGCAAATTCCGATGACCAGTCGTTGGCCCTGTTTTCGATTTCGAGGTCTACGTGTGTCCCCGCGAATTCGGTGAGGTCGAGTTCAAGTTTGAGCCACTCACTTTTCACGGTTTCATAACTAACGATCTGATCGTGAATGACCTTTTTATTCGCAAGGACACGGAGCTGCCAGTTGCCGTGCGGATGGTAGCTGGCGCGGATGCGCAGCTTGGTCGTTTTGCCTTTCGCTACATCAAGATGACGGCTGAGAACACAGGGCATTTTCCGGCTGAGAGGGTGGGTCTGGACGGCATATTCGTTACGAAACTCCGGCTGCGGACTGACTCCCTGTTCGCCAACGTTGCGGACTTGGAATCCGGGCGCGACGCGTTGCAGAATTTTCTGCGCAGCTTCCGGAGCCGGGCCTGCCTTCTGATGGTTCCGATGCGATACGGGAGGCAGGTCGCCACTGACGAGACGGCGCGCGACATGTTCCTGCAGGTTGGTGAGCTTGCCTTTGGTCACGAGTTCGAGTGACTTCTCTGGCTGCAGCGGAACCATCGGTTCCAGCGCAAACCAAAGCATTCTCGGGATGTTGTTGTCCTCCGCGTCTTCCGAATGCTGTGCCAGGTTTGCGAGAATTGGCCAGCGCTCATCGTGCTCGACTCGTTGCAGCGCAGCGGCGAGATAAAGCCGAACGACGGGAGACGGGTCACTCTTCGCGAGTTCGGCGAATCGGTCCAAAGCGGCTTGCGACGCGTTCTTGTCTTCGCACAAAAACTGGATCGTGAAAGCCCTCACATATTCGTCTTCATGATCGAGAAACTCCAGCAGCGCCGCCTCGTCGAGGCTGCGGGTGACGTGCAGCGCCCACAGGGCACGGAGGCGTTTCGGGGATGTCGTCGAGTTGGCCAACAGCTCGCGTAGCCACGTTCCTGCTTCTCGATCGAGCGTTCCGCTTGCCGCGCGCATCTGTAAATTCAGCCGCGCGGCCCGCACATACCAGTCGTTCGCGTGATCCTGCATCGCGACGAGTTCGGCATCGGAGAGAGCCCCGATGTTGGGGCGCTCGATTGGCGCAACGCCTTTCGGCATCATTCGATAGATCCGTCCACTGTTCGGAAAGTTGATCGTGTTCCCGCAAATATCGGTGTCGTGCCAGTCGAGAATGTAGACACCACCATCCGGGCCCACCTCGACACTGAAGCCCACCCACGCCAAGTCGTTGGTCGTCATGAAATCCTCGCCGTGGGTTCCGACAAAGCTGGAGCCGCTCGGGACCATGATATCGGTCAGCACCTGATGTTGGTGGATGTTGCACATGAAGAGCTGATCGCGATACTTCTCAGGGAAGACATCGGCGAGATAGAATCGCGCGCCCCCATGTGCCGAGAGATGAGTGTGATCGCGAATCGTCGTGATGTAGTCATACACATACGGATTCAGATGCGCCTTACTCTGCTTGTGATAGTAGCCGCCCTGCACAATGTGAAAGAGGTGCGGAATGACACAGCAAGTTGCAAAACTCTGTCCGACATCATTGAAGTCGAGTCCCCACGGATTCGAGAGCCCTCGCGCAAATATTTCAAACTCCTTCTTCGTCGGATGATAACGCCAAATCCCGCCATCGATGAAGAGACGATCTTTGTCCGGCGCGCCCGGCTTGCCAACCATTGATGAGGTGAATACCCCGTGGCAGCCATAAAGCCAGCCGTCCGGCCCCCAGATGAAACTGTTGAGCGTTTCGTGCCGGTCATGAATTCCCCAACCATCGAGGAGAACTTCCGGCTCTCCGTCTGGCTGATCATCGCCGTCCGCGTCCGGAATGAAGAGCAGGTTTGGAGGTGTTCCGACAAAAACGCCGCCAAATCCGACCGAGATGCCGGAACTGAAAGTGAGCTGGTCGGTGAACAGTTTTTTGGCATCGAAAACGCCGTCGCTGTCCGTGTCTTCAAAAATCTGAATCCGCGTCAACGGTTTCTCATCATCGTGACTTCGGCGGTCGACGTAGTTGTAATTTTCCAGAACCCAGACGCGGCCCCGATCATCAAAGGTGAACGCAATGGGTTCTCCAATGTCCGGCTCCGCAGCAAAAATGTCGATCTGAAATCCGTCGGGAATCTCCATTTTCGCGACTGCCTCTTCTGGTTTCAGAAACGGGGCGTCGCTCGTTTTGTGCTGTTTGGTTTCGCCGAGAACCGGGTGAGGGATTGATGTCAGGAGACACGCAGCAACGGACAGGATGAAAATAGGTTGAGAAGGGGGATGGCTCATTTGAAAGGAAGACGGGGTTCAGAAGGATTGCGGTAGAGGGTAAAAGGTGAAAGCAATGTGGCACGGATTTGCAATCCGTTGATCAAGCGTGGCTCTTGCCCTGAAACGGATTGAAAATCCGTGCCACTTTCAAGTGGCCACAGGATCGGCTGCGAAAAACAATTACTCATCATCAAACCTCCAGCCCAATTTCTCCCATTCGGGACATACCCACTTGTCGTAAATATTGGCGGGTAATTTTGCCTTTACCGGGTTGTTTCCGATGTATTGCAAGCATCGCCAGAGATGCTCGGGGTCGCGCACGATACTGTCATGGCTTTCATCCAGCCAGACCGTGCCGGCGGCCTGACGAATCCGGTTGATATCGCGGGCACTTTGCCTCTTCCAGCTTTGCAGGATCTTCTCCAGACTCCATTGCTTCGGCTCAAGCGGGCGAACGAGAAGATGGACGTGATTTGGCATGATGACCCATGATGAAAGATCAAATCGAGCGGTCCGCTTCCCGGCCTCATCTAGCTCTTCTATTCGCCTCAGGTCGAAATACTCAAGCACACTTCGGAGGCAATTCCGCTTTGCCGATGATCGTAAAAGACAGCTTCCGAGTCCCGCATCGAGCCATTTTTCTGATTCAAACCCGACGAGGCGATGGAGTTCGGCTAATTGCTCATCTGAGCGAGGCTCAGGATTCTCGCGCTCCCAGCTTTGCTTTAGATCCCGGATGAGCTTTTGTTTTTCGATCGGCAACGCGTCATGCAGGCGAAAAGTGACAAAGTAGGTCGCTCCCTCCTGACGCCAGTGTGGCAGATTACGCTGGTACGTTCCTACGGGGAGGTCCCTCCGTAGTCCCTGGAAATTTGGCGGTGGATCAAGATGGAATGTGGTTTTCATTCTCAATTGGCTAGTTAAGAGTGGCACGGATTTGCAATCCCTTGATCAAGCCCAGCTCTTGCTTTGGGGCGTATTGCTCTGAAACGGATTGAAAATCCGTGCCACTTTCAGATGGCCACATTTCTATTAAAGCACTCACTTCGGAAGATCGACTTGTTCGGTGGTTTGAAGGTATTTCACGAGGTCAAGGACCTGCTGGTCTTGTAGAGTCGGGAGGAGCCCTTCGGGCATCATCGACATGGGCGACACTTCGCGTTTGGCGATATCGCTTTTCAGGACGGTCGTGGTCTGGCCGACGATATTCAGGACGACGCGCTGATCATCTTCTTGCGCAATGGTACCCCCTAACACCTGTCCACTTTTTGTGTGTAGCGTGACCAATTGATAGGCCTCCGGGATGTCGGCACTTGGCTCGATCATATTGAGCAGGATATAACTGAGGTCGGCCCGGTTCGAACCTGTCAGATCCGGCCCGAGGATTCCTCCTTCGCCGTAGAGTTGGTGGCAGGCAGAGCATGACGCGGTAAAAACGAGACGGCCTTTTGACGTATCGGCTTTGGCCAAATTTTCGCCGGTCAGCAGTTTGGTATAGCGCTCGACCAATTCGGATTTGTCCTTCGACAATTCATCCAAATCGCCAAACACCTTTGTGAAAGCACTGCCCAACATGCTCGAGAGCGGCCGGGCGACATGAGCCGGAATGTCTTCATTTGGCAGTATGCCATCTTTCAATGCGGCCAGCAGCGCAGCCGCGTAGCTCTTCCGCATCGCGAGAGTCTCCACTGCCGCTCGCTTGGCGGAGGCCTCCCACTTCGCATACCGCGATAGGATCAAATCGGGGGCACGCGAATCATCGATCGCGCCAAAGGCACGAATTGCCGCGATGCGCATCGACGGATCATCCAGCAACGGCGGCAAGACTTCCGTTAACTGCTTGTTTTGCTGGGTGACTAGGGCAGCGAGCAAGTCCTGTCGCTCTTTTGGAGGAGCGTTAGGATCCTTGAGCCGTGCGATAGCCCGATCGGCCGCCGCTTCATCGCCAAAGACCTGGTCGAGTTGCTGAACCATGCTGCGAATTTCACCGCCCGAAGCATTTTGCAGCTTCGAACTGACTTCGCTCCATCCTTCAGGGGCTGCAACGGAGCGTCGGCCTTCGAGTCCCCTCACCATCCCGCGCAGAAGTCCTTCCTGTGCTGAAGTATCAGAGATGTTGCCTAACAAGCGGACCAGAGTATTCATCGTCTTAGATGAATCCAGCTTCACCACCCGCAACTCCCGTTGTTTCTGAAAGAACTGAGCGGAGGCTTCCCGATCAACGAGGCGGGCATCGAATTCGGCGTAGGTGGAACGCTTTGGATTCGGCTCTGCCTTAGCGGCAGGTTTCGTCGTGGTTTTGGGTTTGGCCTTCCGTGCGGGCTTGTCGTCCAAATTCAGCTTCAGCTCTTCTTCGGACGGAGTCGGAGAATCGACACCTTTCTCCGGCACCTCAACATGCGCCGTCCACAGAATCGCGTTCAACATCACTTTACGAAACCCCTCGTTCTTCCAACTGACGTGGTTGTGCGCTCCAGTGAAACCGAAGCCGCGCCCATTTCCTTGAGGCCGTTCGTAGGCCCAGGCCACGTGCTGACTCTCGCCGGCAGCCACCGCCCGCCGCACCTCAGGATTGCCGCTCCGCGCGCCGTCGGGACGCTTGAGTGTTTCGGGACCGGGAAGATCGGAAAGAATAGGCGTGACCCCTTTGAGTTCCCCCACGAAACGCATGTGGTAGTACCACTCGTCATCAACGCCGAAAGGTTCGACCCCATTGGCAATGGGATGATCTGGAAAAGTCGTGAAGTTCGGTTTCCAGTGGGGATTGACGGACCAGTTGAGATCACAGTATCCGCCCATCCACTCGAGGAACTTTTTCGCCGGCAGTCCGATCTCCGCCTCAGTCGCCCAGTGAATCATGACAACGCCCGTGCCCTTCTTCATCAGTGCATCGAACTCTTCCAGATGCGGATTGAGCAGGTGCCCCTGATGCCCCGTGCAAAATACAACGATGGTGGCCGCATCCTCAAGAACGGAAGGATCGATCGGGTATCCGAGCTCCGGCAAAACGATCGGATCCACGTGGAGATTGGCTTCCTTGAGCCATTTCGCGAGAAGCATATTCCCGGCGCGGTGTTCGTGTGCCATTGGACCGTGACTCGGCTTACCGGAAATAAAGACGATCTTCTTGGGTTGTTCGGCAATAGACCGACTGCTGGCAACGAGCCAGATGACACAAATTACTGCGAATAGATAAGGAGTTTTCATAGGAGAAATTTATTAAGGTTGCTTCGTATCAACGGCCCATCCTTTGGTGCTGATTCTGCCGTAGTAGGGATAGTAATCCCAATCAACTTTTCCGCCAACCACACGGGGATCCTGCGTCTTTGTTAGATGATCAAACAAACGCTCACGGAGTTGATTCTGCACCATCTCCATTTTGACGGAACCAGCCAGGTTGTTCAATTGGTCGGGATCGACCTTCACGTCATAGAGTTCCTCGGCGGGCCGCATGCCGAATGCCAGTTCCGCCAACCGGGCAACACCGTGTTCATTGCGATGCTCCATCATAAAGGTTTTCGTAGGCGAGCTGTCGATCTCGCCATAGGGAAGCGAACGCGCACAAACCGAGGCGTCCGGGGAACCCGACGGCCAACGGCTCGGTTCAAAATTATGAATGTAGAGATACTTCTCCGTCCGGATCGCACGGCAAGGATAGCCCTTCCCTCCCGCCCGGCATCCATCGTGGCGTTCCATCGCAATGAATGAGGCGGTTCGCTCAATCACTTCTTTTCCGTTAAAAACGTCGATCATGCTTCGCCCTGTCATCATTCCCGGAGACTTCAATCCCGCTGCTTCAAGAAAAGTCGGAGCGAGATCACTGAGGTTCACGAAAGCATCCACGTCTCGGCCGGGATTCATAATTCCGCCCGGCCAGCGGATCGCCAACGGAATTCGTGACCCCGCATCATAGAGGCTCGCCTTGCCCCGGGGGAAAGGCATCCCGTGATCACTGGTCACAACGATGATGGTATTATCGAGTTCTCCCAATCGTTCGAGGGCTTCAATCGCCCGCGCGACATGCTGGTCGAAATGCTCAACCTCGACCAGGTAATCGAGGATGTCGTTTCGAACGATTTCATTGTCGGGGAAGATGGTAGGAACGACGACTTTGGCGGGGTCTTTGCCGGTCTTCACTCCTGATCCCAGCTCGTAGGCTCGATGAGGCTCCCATGTTCCAAGCCAGAAACAGAAGGGTTGGTCTCCCGGGGCCTGTTCAAGAAAGCCTTCAAAGTTGGCCGCGTAGTCTGTCTTCCTGATCCCATTAAAGGGCGGATCTTGAGTCTTCCTGTTGTAGGAAGGGCCGGCAGGGTTCTCGCTGCGGCCGCCCGGCTCAAGCCTGCCGGGGCTCCATGCTTTGCCGGTGGAACCAAGAGTGTAGTCAGCCTCCTGAAGCAGCTCGGTGTAGGTGGCAAACTTGGCGGGCAAGGTGCTGTGAATGTTGCCCGCCTCTTCCAGCCGCCAGATCGGCTGCCCCGTCAGAATCGCGCTACGCGACGGACCGCAGGTGGGCGCATCGCAAAACGCGTGAACAAATCGCAATCCTTCTTTCGCGATGCGATCAAAAGCCGGAGTCTGAATCACAGGATCGCCATTGGCACCGGTGTGAGCGTACGACTGGTCGTCGGAAATACAGAAAAGGATATTGGGCGGTTTGTTGTCAGCTTGGGCCTCATACCGAAAGCCGGAAAGCAGAACCAGCAATGCCGCGGGCAGAGCGGTAATGACGGTTTTCGCAGGGATTTTCAGCATCCTTCAAGCTACCGACGATGATGAGGCAGTCTTGTATGAGACGGACTAATATTATGCCGAAACGGACACGCGCCATTTCTGGGCCATTGAATCATCGGAGATGGTCAGAATACCGTATTGCGCCAAGCAGGACGTCGCAGATTGATGTAATCTTTCCAAAATTTGGACGATCCGATCGTTACGGTCGTGATTCACCCCTCCATCACCTCTTTCGGCGTGCGCCTCTAATTTAATCACCTCATGAGAAATATCCCCTCCCTACTGTGCCTGGCCTTCCTTTGCCTGAATCTCTCCATCACCCAGTCACAGGCTTTAGGGCCAGGAGAAATGCCGGAAGGATTCACCCCGCTCGCCATCGGCGATTCAGCTCCTGATTTTACTCTACCAGGCGTCAATGGAAAGGACTACAGCCTCTCCGATTTTGCCGACGCCGATGTGCTCATGATTCTCTTCACCGGCACTCATTGCCCCGTCTCTCACGGTCTCGAGGGTCGGCTTCAGACCTTCGTCGATGACATGGAAGGGAAAGATTTCCAGATCGTGGCAATCAACCCCAATCATTCCTCTGGTCTTCGCCCGGACGAATTTGGGCACACTGCTTATGACGAAACATTCGAAGATTCAAAGCGTTATGCCGAAGACCTTGGATGGGAATTCCCCTTCCTCTACGATGGCGACGAACAGCTCATCGCCCGAGCCTACGGATGCCTCGCTACTCCTCACGTTTTCATCTTCGATAAGGACCGCAAGCTTCGCTACAACGGCCGCTTCGACGACTCCCGATTTCCCGACCCCGCCACGGTCCAACATCCCGATGCACGCAACGCCACCGACGCCCTCCTCGCCGGAGAACCCGTCCCTGTCGAAACGACTCGCCCCCACGGCTGCTCCACCAAGTGGAAAGAACGAAGCGCCCACGTCGCCGACGACGAGGCACAGTGGCAGTCAGCTACCGTAACCGTCGAAGACATCGATGCCGCAGGCGTGACTGAGCTACGGAAAAACGGAAGCGGTAAAGTCAGACTCTTCAACGTATGGGCGACCTGGTGCCCTCCCTGCGTCGCCGAAATGCCAGACCTCATTGACATCTCCAGAAAATTCAGCCGACGCGAATTCGAATTGATCACTATTTCGATCGACTCTCCCGGTGAAAAAGAAGCCGCCGCCGCTTTCCTCGGAAAGAATCGTGCCGTCATGAGCGACAAGATTCGCAAGACAGTCGAAGCAGAAGGTCGCACCACCAACAACTACCTCTACACAGGAGCCAGCACTGACGAACTAGCGGAAGCGCTCGACCCCGATTGGCCCGGCCCAGTCCCCTACACCTTATTAGTCGATAAAGACGGCACCGTGATTTACCGAAAAGTAGGAATGATCGATCCGATCGAAGTCAAAACAGCGATTCTTGATACCCTGACGCCATATCATCTACCCGCGAAGAACTGAAGTCACTCCCAAGTCCGAATCTTCAGATTCCGAAACCAACAGGCATCAGAGTGATCGGTTAGCATGATATGCCCCGATACCTTGTTTCCAAATCCAGGAAATTTTTTGTATTTGGTATTGGCAACCTTCTCAAGAATTTCGGGACTTCCGCAATCATAGCTTAGAACCTTGGCTCCATTGAGCCAGTGCTCCACCCGATTCCCGCTCACCACGATTCGGGAAGAATTCCACTCACCCGGAGGGCGAAGGGGCTTCGCTGCATTGGGAGCCACTACCAGATAGAATGACGCTGAACTGGATAATTGATCCTCCGTCGTCGCATCGTCAATCATCTGATATTCATGCCCAATTGGAGCTCCTCGCTCAGCAGTGATGAAATACTTCACCCCGTTATTTCCGCCCTGCTCCAATTTCCATTCCCACGCGAATTCAAAGTCCTCATAGGTATCAACGGTCATGATATCTCCATACTTAACACCGCCCTGTTTGTGAAGCGTTCCATCTTCGATCACCCAGCCGGATTCTGGAAATGAGTCGTTCGCGTAACTTCTCCACCCTTCGATCGTTTTCCCATCAAACAGGAGTTTCCAGCCCTCATCTTTCTCTGCTTGGGTTAAGACATTCTGAGCTCGCAACGAGCTCACACCATTGAAAGATACAAGCGCCAAAATCAGGAGAATTACCTGAAGACCAAGGATTCTAAAAGGGTTCTGAAAAGCAAAGTTTTTGAACATCCTTGATGATGCCCTTGATAAAAAATCCGTCAATTGACGCAATTCCAAGCTTTGGCCCTCCTTTTCTGAGTCAATTCAGCTCCAAAAGACGTATTTCTCTTACGCAAAAGCGTTAAAATATCCGGCACATTATGGCCTATATTGAGCTCTAGTCCGATCGTGATCAAAACTCACCATACCATTCAGCATTCGAACAGCGAATCTCGTGAAACCCACGGAATTCGCGGCTCCCTTGCGCGCAGTCAGGTCATTCTTCTTCCCTCACTATTTTTGCCAACCCTGGCTTTAATCCTGTCTGCGCCACTCTGCCAGGCTGAAGAAAAGCAACCGCTTCGTGAAAAGTTGGAATTCTTCCTTTCCGATCACTGCTACGAATGCCACGACGACCTCACCGACGAAGGTGACCTCAACCTACTCGATCTCGAATTTGATCCTCAGGATCCCGGCAATTTCGAAATCTGGCGAACCGTTCACGACATGGTCGCCCATGGAGACATGCCACCTAAGAAAGAGCCTCGCCCTGAATCAGCTCTCAAACTCGAATTCTTAGCCACCGTCAAAAAGCCTCTCATCGATATCGACCGGGAAACTCACAAGATGTTCGGCAGAGTTCAAAACCGTCGTCTCACGCGGAGGGAATACGAGCACACCGTTCACGACTTGCTTGGCATCGACATGCCCCTGAAAACCCTCCTCCCCGAAGATCCTGCCTCCCACGGATTTGAAACCGTAGCAGAGGGCCAACAACTCTCGCATTTCAATCTTGCCGCCTACCTCACTGCCGCGGACGTCGCCCTGCATGCCGCCTTCGAGCGAATCGAAAAAGGAGACCAGAAGTTTAAAAGAACCTACACCCCCAAAGATCTCGCCAGAAAAGGAAGCGGAAACTACCGGGGCCCTGATCTTCGCGGAAACCGATCGATCGCGTGGCCTCTCGGCCTCCAATTCTTTGGCCGCATGCCAGCCACTGAGGTTCCTGCATCGGGCTGGTACCAAGTCACTCTCAAAAACGTTGAAGCAGTGAATCCAATCAATGGCGTAGTCTGGGGCACGCTTCGATCCGGAGAGTGCGCATCCAATGCTCCCATGATGTACCCAGTCGGCATTATCGAGGCCACCGCCAAAAAACGGGACATCGTTTTTCAGGCCTGGATTCACGATGATCACAATCTTGAGCTCAAGCCCAATGACGTGACCCTCAAACGTCCCTCCAGTGGAGCCAGTGGTGGAAACGTTTCATTCAAAGGGCGTGATCTGGAAAAACAAGGCTACAGCGGCATTGCCGTTACCGGCATCGAAATCGAACGCATTTACCCCAATGCCACTCGCGATGAAATTTGGACAAACCTGTTCGGAAACTTAACGCGAGAACAACTCAAGACAGGCGCCAGCAAAGATTCCATGCGCAAAGCGATCAAACACTTCGCGTCGCGTGCCTTTCGTCGCCCCCTCACTGACCAGCAGCTGGCCCCATGGATCGAACTCGCGACAGCAGAAAGATCGAAGCCGGGCAATGGACCACTCGACGGCCTCCACGAAGCCTATCGCGGTATCTTGTGCTCGCCCCGCTTCCTTACTTTCGTGGAAGCTCCCGGCAAACTTGACGACCACGCCCTTGCCAATCGGCTCAGTTACATGGTGTGGAATTCCATGCCCGACGCCAAACTTCGTGCGAATGCCGATGCCGGCAAATTGGTCGCTGACCCCAAGTTACTTCACGCTGAACTCAAGCGGCTGCTCGATGATCCAAAGGCTAGCCGCTTCATCGAGAGTTTCACTGATCAATGGCTCAATTTGAAGGACATGGATTTCACCACCCCTGATCGCCGACTCTATCGGACCTTCGATGCAATTGTTCAGGACGCCATGGTCGAAGAGACCCGTCATTTCGTAGAGCACCTCATCCTGCGAAACGGCAACATCCGCAACATCATCCTGGCAAATCATTCATTCCTTAATGAACGCCTCGCTCGATTCTACGGGATGAAGGACATCGCCCTGGTCCCTGGAAATGGCGTCCAAAAAGTCACTCTGCCTGAATCACATCCCGGCGGCCTCGTTACTCAGGCGGCTATCATGAAAGTTACTGCCAACGGCACCACCACCTCCCCGGTGGTTCGCGGCGTTTTTGTGAACGAACGCATCCTCGGACGCCATATTCCGCCTCCCCCTCCCGGCGTACCAGCCGTCGAACCAGACATCCGGGGAGCCGTCAGCATTCGCGACCAATTAGCCAAACACAGCAATGATGAAACCTGCGCGGCCTGCCACGCCAAGATTGATCCGTCCGGTTTCGCGCTCGAGAGCTTTGATCCCGTTGGCCGATGGCGCATCGCCTATGGAGACGCCAGCAAGAAAGCAGCCAAAATAGATCCATCGGGTATTACTCCCGACGGCAAATCTTTTGAAGCCATCTGGGATTGGAAAGCCATTTACGCAAAACAACCTGACAGGCTCACCAAAGCCTTCGCCCAGCATCTCCTGACCTACGCCACAGGCGCACCCCCTCAGTTTAGCGACCAAGGGGATCTCCTCCAAGTCGTGAAACATGCCAAAGAGAATAATTACGGCACTCGATCCATCGTCCACGCAGTTGTTTCCACCGAAGCCTTTCGTACCAAGTAATCCTAACCGGACCACCTCATGAAGAACGTTAACTTCAATTTCGGCAAAAGCCTCTCGCGGCGCGCCGCACTTCGTAGCGCCGGCATCGCGATGGGACTCCCTATGCTGGATGCTATGACGCCCGCTTTCGCCGCGACCGGAAACCAGCCCAAGGCTAAACGCTTTGTTGGTTTCACTCTTTCCCTAGGAATACACGGACCCTATCTCACGCCAGAAACTGCCGGCACAAAATACAAGCCCTCTCCCTATCTGCGTTCCCTTCAGGATATTCGCAACGAATTCACGGTTGTGTCAGGCACCTCCCACCCCGGCGTCGCCGGCGGGCATACCGCCGAAGGCAGCATTTACTCCGCTTGTCCGAACCAGCAGGGAGGTGCCGTGAGGAACACGATTTCTCTGGACCAACTCATGTCCAAGCATCTCGGGCACGAGACTCGATATCCTTCCATGATTCTTAGCACCGGAAGTGAAGCGAGCCCCTCCTACACTGAAAATGGTGCCATGATTCCGGCAACAGAGGATCCGATGAAACTGTTCAGCAAACTGTTCGTCGATAGCAGCGCCAAAGATCAGGATCGCCAGGCTGACTTAATCCGCAGCGGTCGCAGTATCATGGACATCGTCGGAGGCGAAGCCAAAAGTCTTCAGCGGGAGCTTGGATATGGCGACAAGGAAAAACTCGACGCCTGGTTCACCAGTGTCAGGGAACTGGAGCAACGACTCGAAGCCAATGAGGACTGGGTCCGCACCCCTAAGCCCAAAGTGGACGCAAAAGCGCCCAAAAACGTCAATCGAGACAACACGATTTCCATCGAGCGCGCCATGCTCGAGATCGTTTTTCTCGCCCTGCAAACTGACTCCACTCGATTCGTCACTTTGCATGTTCCCGGCAACGCCAAGGTCAATGATCTCGAGGGTGTCGATGAAGGGTACCACAGTCTCAGCCACCACGGTCGTGACGAAGAAAAACTCGAACAACTCTCTGTCGTGGAACAAGCCGTCATCAACGAATGGGCCGATTTTCTCCGCAAACTCAAAGAGGCTCCCGGCGAGCAAGGATCTTTGCTCGACGAGACTATGGTCCTCCTGACCTCCAATTTAGGAAACGCCTCCAGCCACGACAACCGCAACATGCCAGTGCTCTTCGGCGGCGGCGGATTTGAACACGGGCGCCACCTCGCCTTCGATCAGAAAAACAATTACCCGCTGCCGAATCTTTACCTCCGGGCCCTTCACCAACTCGGCCTCGAAAACGAAGGCTTCGCCACCAGTACCGGTTTGATGGAAGGTTTGGTGTAAGATTCCCCCCCTTCAAGGAGCGGCGGTTTCCAACCGCCGAATGAAATCAACAGGCGGTTAAAAACCGCCTCTCCTTGGGGTAGCGCCGAGCGGCCCGCTCGGCGACTTAGGTCGATAATCAAACTGAGAAGCGAAAGTATTCGCTTCTCAGGAATCTCCTCTCAGCTGATTTTCCTCCTAACGTTTGCACCCCAAACAAAGAGGAGCACCCCGAACGCAACCGCTAGCCAGCCCACACTCAAACACGACGAAGCTCCCCAGCCTGGCCCTATCACCGGCACAACTTCTGGATCACTACCCAACCGCCCCATCTCACCCTCGTAGGCGATAAAGGTGAAGATAAAACTCCGTCGCACGCAGTTTCTAACGTGAGCAATCTCCCCGGCCCCGCGCCATCCTACCGGCAGCCTATATCCAGTCGTCAATTCACTCCACTCCTCCCAATCCATCTTGTCGGGAGATGAATAGTCCCCGGTTTTTCTAATCTTCGCCCACTCACCGCCATTCACCCCGACACAAAGCGCTGGCACAAGTATAGAAATGAGCCCCCCACTCGATCCAAGAATTCACCTTCAGGATAAATCCTGTCGCAGCAGGCCTGATCCCGTGCCCCACACACCCTGATAGCCGCATAGCCTCGTTTGTTACGGTCAAATTTCCCGCATGTGGGCTAGACACGCCCTGCCCAATCCCGTATCTCGCTCTATTCAGCCGAAAGACTAGGGTCTCTCCATGCTGCCAAACATCCGACAGTTCCTTTACAGCATCTGCGTAGTGGGGTTTCTCCCCTTCGCGTCCTCTGCTATTGACGGAACGCCGGAATCCGTCTCCGCTTTTCTCGATCAATACTGTATTCAGTGCCACGGCGGCGAAAAGGTGAAAGGCAAAGTCGATTTCACGACCGTCTCCGTCGAGACCGCCTCCACTGAGCATTTCGACTTCTGGCAGCTCGCTGCCGAGATGGTGGACTACGAGGACATGCCTCCCGAGGACGAAAAGCAGCCCAGCACCGAAGAACGCGCTGCCTTTCAAGCATGGTATGACTCCAACTACGTGACGGTGGCGGCCAGTCCCGGCGTCTTTCAGCCGCGAAGACTATCCACTCCGGAGTACCGAAATACGATGCGCTCCCTTTTCGGGTTCGACCTCGAAAACAAAGTTGCCAAAGCCGAGCAGACCGCGATCGAGCCCTCCCTCATTCTCAAACTGATGCCAACAGACCCACCCGGCGAAAGTGGCTTCATCAACGACACCCACGCGGCACCCCTTTCCACCGTAATCTGGGATCAATACGCCTACTTTTCTGAAGTAGCGCTTCAGCAACTCTTTTCCCCTCACCGACACCAACAGCTCAGTCTCATGCTAGGCGAAGAGCTACCCAATGGATTTGAACACAGCGACTTCACTCAAGAACACGCCCGCAGGTTGCTTCAGCATTTTGCTCCAATCGCCTATCGACGACCTTTCGATAAAAAGGCCCTCAATAAAATCCTAACACCACTAAAACCCCTTTCCGGGGTCAAGCTTGTCAACGCTCTCAAGTTTGAGATGAAAACCATCCTCATGTCGCCTGGCTTTCTTTACCGGGGCATGCGAATGGGGAAAACTCCCGGCGAACAGCAGCCGGTCGACCGCTACGAACTGGCTGAGAGACTTTCCTATTTCCTATGGGAAGACATGCCGGACGAAGAACTTCGCCAATGCGCGGCCGACGGCAGCTTGAACGACTTGGAAATTCTCTCAGCTCAAATCGAGCGCATGCTGGCTTCACCCAAGGCGATATCCCTCGCCGACAGCTTCGCGACCCAGTGGCTCGCCCTCGACGAAATCGACGATGCCTACAACGACCCTTACTTGCTCGACTCTTACAAAAATCAGCCACTCGATTTTCTCAATTACCTATTCACTGAGAACCGACCAGTCATGGAACTGATCGACTCTGATGTCACCTTTGCGAGCCACGTCACGGCATCTGTTTATCCGAAAGACAAAAACAAGCTGGAGAAATACATCAAACCCAAGGGCATCGAAAAACAAGTCGCCCCCAATCAAAAACTCCTTCTGGAACACACTGAAGGTCGAGGAGGCCTGCTCACCATGCCTGCCGTCCTGGCGATGAATCGAGGACCCATCCTTCGCGGCACCTGGACCCTACGCAAGATCCTGGGCGAACACCTTGGTGAACCTCCCGCCGACGTGCCGCCGATTCAATCAACCATGGGAGGCAAGAAACTCAGCTTTCGCGAAAAGTTTGAGCATCACCGAGCCGATGCATCCTGCGCTCGCTGCCATGACAAGATCGACCCGATTGGTTTTGCCTTTGAAGGCTACAACGACAAAGGCGCCTTCTTGCTAGCCTCCGACAATTCCCCTTTACCCAAGGGTATGCAGAGCAAAGAGAAACCACCTGAGAATATCGATGCCTCTGGTCGACTGACCACGGGAGAGTCATTTCAGGACTTTGAAGAACTGAAAGATTTGTTTCTGAGCGTTCGTCGCGAGGACATCGTTCGCAACGCCGTCGAACAAACGCTCTCCTACGCTCTCTGCCGGAAACTGGAATCTCACGACGGCCCCACCGTAAAAATCATCACCACCACACTGCTGGAGTCCGACGGAACCTGGCAGGACCTTTTCACCGGGGTTGCCAACAGCCTGCCCTTCCGCGAAACTATTTTCAGCAACGATTCCGATTCATGAAGCGAAACTGGAGCATCAACCGACGAACTTTTCTGCGCGGCGCAGCCGGGGCCATGATGCCCCTGCCCTTCCTCAACCTGATGGAGGCAAGCGCCGACACTGGCGTGAAAAACCTGGCCGGTGAGACGGCCCCCCCCCTTCGATTCCTTTCCCTCTTTAAGCCCAACGGAGTGCACCCTCCCTCCTGGAACATCAACGGCGGCACCGAGAACGATTTCCGCATGTCCCCTTTGATGGCTCCCTTTTCCCAGCATCAGGATGACCTGCTCATTCTCGACAACATGGGCGACTTCGGTTTTTCATCGCACATGAATTCGACTCGCCGCTTTCAGGGAGGCCACCACGGCAATACCAAACAAGCCTCGATGGATCAGCTCATCGCCGGTCACATTGGTGGAGATACCGCCCATCGCTCGCTTGAACTCACGACCGAGGGAATCTTCACCGGACAGGTTGGCTGCAGCTACATTTCCTACGGCCCCAATGGCGAGCCCCTTCCCCGGGAGAGCGACCCGCAGCTCATCTTCGACCGACTGTTCCGCAGCCCACTCGACATCCCATCGAAGCGAGACGAAATGACGAGTCTTCTCGATCGGGTTCGTGACGACGCCAAATCGCTCATGCGGAAGGCCGGCACTGAGGACAAGGACACACTCGATGAATACCTTTCAGTCGTTCGCCAAACCGAAAAACGAATTGAGGTGATGAACCGGGGGGCCAACCCTTCTCCCATCAAATTTGAGGACATCGAGCGCCCGCCCATCGCCACCAATCTCAACGAGCAAGTCGAAACCATGATCGACCTCATCGCCCTCGCGATGTGGACCGACTCAACTCGCTGCGCCAGCTATATGTTAGGCAACAGCAACAGCCGGATGGTCTTCGACTTTCTCGGCATCACTGAGCAGCATCACTACCTCTCCCACTTCTTCCGGAACTTCAGTCGTGAAAACATCGACTCGCTACTCAAGATCAGCCTCTGGCACATGGAGAAGTTCGACTACCTCCTCACCCGGATGAAATCCTACAAGGATCACAATGGCAGCCTGCTTGATCACAGCGTGGTCCTCTTTGGTTCGGGCATGGGCCACAGCGACAACCACACCGCTCAGCGTGTCCCTACCATCCTCGCCGGACAGGGCGGAGGCATGCTCAAGACGGGTCGCTATCTTCGTTACTCTGAGAATCAGGAACTGGGAGATCTTCACCTTTCGCTCCTACAGGGCTTCGGCGTCCCCATGGATTCCTTTGCCAACTCAACGATTCCGCTGCCGGGACTCGATGGAGGTTCTTTCAACGAATTCCGCGAACGTCCCTTCGACAGTTGGATCAATCTCTCCAGCGGCAAAATCACCGTTCAGGGCCGACTCGTCATGTCGGAGAATCTCGACGAAGCCAAAACCTTCTACATGGAAGTTGCTGGCAAAGAGCCCCTCCGAGTCGATGTCGGCTTCCGCGACTTTCACGACTTCAACCTAGCCTACCATGTCGGCACACCCATTGTACTGACAGGAAATCGCGAGGAGAAAAACGGTCAATTACTAATGACGAAAGTCAGCGATCTCAAATCTGTCTTCGGCAAGAGCAAGCCAGGGCAGAAAGGGGGATAAAATCACCCCTTATTCCGGTCACTACTCGCTCCCCTTCCCGTGCCGCTCTTCGAAGATCTTCACGGGATCGTAACCTGGCAGTCCATACAACTTCTGCTGCCGTTCGATCGAATGATAGGGATAGTCGTCAAAGATGTCCCCTTTGCCAAGAATCCGGGGATCCTTCTGCTCAGTCAGCCTCGTCTCTAAACGCTTCCAGAGCTCTTTCATCACAGGAGCATACTCGGGATCGCCCGACAGATTGTTCACACAATCAGGATCCTTCTCCATGTCGAACAGCTCCTCAGCCGGACGCAAACCAAAGGCCATCAGGTAGTATTCGTAATCAGGATCCTTCTCCGTTAGCGAAGTCAGGTAGGACTTGGTTGGTGACCCATCGCAATTCAATAGCCCATACTCGGGATCCCCACCGGGCCAGCGATTCGGTTTGAAATTATGCACGTAGAGCCACTTGTCTGTTCGGATGGCCCGGGCCGGATAACCGACAGAAAGTTCTTCGCCATCAGTCCGCCCGATATCATGACGTTCTTTTCCAAGCACCGTGTAATCACGGGATTCGTCCACCCGTCCTGACTTCTCAGAAAGCAGCTGATCCATGAAACTGTCGCCCGTCATCTGGGAATGAAGATCAACTCCCGCCGCTTCAAGAAAGGTGGGGGCCACATCCGGAAAGGTCACAAAATCCGTCACCGTGCGTCCCGGTTTGATTTTATCCCCCCAGCGGACCGCCATCGGGATATGAAATCCATCGTCGTAGATCTGCCCTTTAACCCGCGGAAAAGGCATCCCGTGGTCAGACGTCGCGATGATGAGCGTATTTTCCAGCATTCCGTGAGCCTCGAGATGAGCCAGAGCCTGCTCAATGTGAGAATCATACCACTCCACCTCGATCGCATAGTCCGCCAGGTCTCCCCTGATCGTCCTATTGTCAGGGTAATACGCCGGAACTGTCACCTTCGAGAGATCACGTCCGTCCAGTTTCCAGTTATCCAACCCGTAGCCACGATGAGGCTCTTTCGTCCCCAACCAGAAGCAAAACGGTTTATCATCGGGGTTCGCTTCCAGAAAAGCATCGAAGTTTGCCGCGTAGTCAATGTCAGAGATCCCCTTGTAGGGAGGCTTCTTCTTGAGGCTGTTCCACGGATGCCCGGCCGGATTATCCTTGTCGAAGGTGCGACCGGCATCTCGACCCGCCCAGACTCCGGGCCCCCAGCCTTTTCCCGTGTACCCGATTTCGTATCCCTTATCCTCAAGCAGGTATGGAAAGAACTCCCACTTGCTCGAAAGAAACGGGCCATGGTCACAGGCCTCTTCCAACTGCCACGAGTAACGCCCCGTCAGCAAACAAGCCCTCGCCGGCGCGCACTTGGGATTGCAATTATAGGCCTGAGTAAAAAGCACCCCCTCTTTCGCAATACGATCAAACCCGGGAGTCTCCACATAGGTTGTTCCATAAGCACCAAAGCTGTCGCGTGACGCATCATCCGCAATGATGAATAGAATGTTGGGACGATCAGCGCCATTCAGGGAAAGAGACAGCAAAAGGCCCATCAGGATCAGAAAAATTCTCATCTCCCTACCTACAAGCATATCCCGTTCTGACAACGGCAGGAAGAATGCGGGTTCACGTAACACGACATTTCACCTTCCCCAACGAATTGAATCTCGCTAGGATTTCCGGACGATGCTGAATCTTCATCTCGCGGACATTGCAGCGCTGGCACTCTATCTCCTCGGGGTGACTGCACTTGGCTTGATCGCAGCGCGAAAGGTTAAAAGCCTCAACGACTTTGTCATGCCGAGAAAATTTGGCAAGGCGTTCATGTTGATGCATGGATTTGGCACCTCGACCCACTCGGATCAGGCGGTCTCAGTGGTGTCGAAAACTTTCACCAGCGGGCTGGCCGGCATCTGGTATCAATGGATGTGGCTCTTCGCTACGCCGTTCTTCTGGCTCATCGCTCCAATGATGCGGCGCTTCCGGGCCCTCACCACCGCTGATGTCTTCGAAGCCCGCTACGACCGATCCGTCTCGACCTTGTATTCAATTCTGGGACTCGGAAAATTCATGGTCAATATCGGGCTCATGCTCAAGGGCTCATCGGTCATCATTGATGCCGCGACCGATGGGGCCCTTCCGGCCAACGCCATGATCCTGATCATGACGGTGCTCTTCGTCATTTACGGAATCGCCGGAGGATTGAGCGCGGCGATCGTTACCGATTTTGTGCAGGGAATATTGACCCTGCTGTTTTCCTTCATGTTGCTACCGATCGTGATGAATGCCGTCGGCGGGCTGGAGGGAATGAAGGCAACCATCACACCTCTCTTCCCCGGAAAGGACATGTTCTCGCTCGTGGCCCCGGGGGACATCAGTGTCTTTTTTCTCATCATGATCTCAATCAACAGCCTGCTCGGCGTTGTGGTGCAGCCGCACAACATGGGCACCTGCGCGGCCGGGAAAACGGAGATCGAGGGTGCTGTCGGATTCATGGGAGGAACGCTGCTGAAGCGCATTTGCACGGTGGCCTGGTGCCTCACCGGGCTAGCCGCACTTGCCTACTACGGCGGGCAAGCCGAGAACCCGGATCTGGTCTACGGATCGATGGCCCGGGAGTTCCTGCCTCAAATCATGCCGGGATTACTGGGCCTCTTCATTGCCGCCTTGCTCGCCACCGTGATGGGTTCCTGCGATTCATTCATGGTCGCTTCGTCCGGATTGATCGCAGAAAATCTCTACAAGCCTCTCTTCCCGGGAAAATCGGGCAAACACTACCTCAAGGTCGCCCGACTCTCTTCCTTGGTGGTTGTCATAGGAGGCGTCGCCCTGGCGTATCTAGCCGAGGGCGTGGTGCCATTGTTAGAAAACCTCTGGAAGATCAACACCATGATGGCGATGGCTTTCTGGCTCGGCATTTTCTGGCGCCGAACCACCGTCGCAGGTGCCTGGGGAGCGACCTTTTCCGCCTTGCTGACGTGGGTTCTGACCGCTCATGTTTGGGAGCTTTCCCTGCCGTGGCAGATGCTGTGCTACATCGTGGTTGGCTTTGCCGTGGGAATCGTGGTGAGCCTATTCACCCGTGCCGTCGACGAGCAAAAGCTCGATAACTTCTATTCTTTGCTGAGAACTCCCGTCACGGCCGACGAACCCGTTTCGGAATCCTGCACCCTTCCTCCCGGAACAACCCCGGGACCTCGGAAAGTCTTCTTTCCCAACTCCAGTCTTGAAATCCCAATTCCCGGAATGCGGGCGATCATGGGATTTCTAGCCGGTTGGATCATCATTGGAACCATCATTGCCTCAGTTGCGATTTGGATTGCTGACTAATATTTCTTCACCCCCGCCCCGATTCTCTTTTTATATGAATGTATTGCTCTTTGTGATGGACGCTTGCCAGGCCGAGGCCTTGGAAAAATCGAGTCCCTGCCTCACACCCAACTTCAACCGACTGGCTGAGCGAGGCATCCGATTCAATCGCGCTTACTGCCCCAGCCCAACCTGCTCACCTTCGCGCGCTTCGCTCATGACTGGTTTGCTACCTCACAACCATGGTGTGCTGGAAGTCGAACATGGCCGCGATCCGGATCAGTGCATCCTCCGAGCCGACAATCCCCACTGGGCGCAACATCTCTCCGCCGCGGGCTACACCACCGGCTACGTTGGGAAGTGGCACATTGAACGAAGTCACCAGCTCGAGGACTTCGGCTGGCAACATCATTGGGCCAAAGGAGCCAGCCATCATGCCGGTCTCGGTGCTGGAATCGAACCAAGCGCGCAAAACCTTGATCTCGACCCGAGCCTGACACGCTACCATCGCGGCCCGTCGGGTTACAACGACATCCTCCACTACGGTGTCACCGACCAACCCACTTCCGAGCGATACCCGGCTTTCACTGTGGACAAGACCCTGGCGTTTTTAGAAACAGATGGAGACTCCAACTGGTGCGCGGTCGCCAGCTTTTCTGAACCCAACGAGGCACTCGTGGTCAGCCGCGAAACCTTTGATCAGTATGACGTCTCCAGCATCCCTCTCCCTGACAATCTGAGGGACACCTACGAAAACCGACCCAACCTCTATCAACGGCAACGCCAGATCGCCGCGGACCTCAGTGATGATGAGTGGCGCATGGCCAGAGCCTGTTACTACGGACGGATCACTGAACTCGATGACCAGTTCGGACGCCTTTATGACTGGCTCGAAGAGTCCGGCCAACTGGACGACACTCTCATCATCGTCACCGCCGATCACGGCCGCTACGTCGGCGCCCATGGATTTGATGCGCATAACTTCGGCCCCTTCGAAGAGATCTACCGCATCCCCATGATCCTCTCGGGCCCGGGAGTCGCGGCAGGAAAGGAAAGTCAATCGCTGGTCGGCTTCCATGATTTGGGCCCCACGATTCTGGAAATGTGCGGAGCAGAGGAGATCGATCACCCCGACTCCACCAGTTTTGCTTCTGCGCTCGCCGATCCGTCCATGCAACCGCGAGAAACACTCTTCGCCGAGAACCATGGCACCCGATTTTCTCTGACCCAGCGAATCCTATGGGAGGGCGACTGGAAATTCGTCTTCAATGGATTCGACTTCGATGAGCTCTACGATCTATCGACCGATCCCTCCGAAATGATCAATCTCATCGAGGTGCCCGAGCATCAGGATCGAGCCGACGCCATGATGGCCACCATCTGGAAGACGATTCAGGAAACGGGAGATCGAACCCTGAACGAGACGCACTACTTCTCCATGCGCCTCGGCCGCGTCGGACCCAATTCATCCTAGCAGGCTCCTAACCCGTTGCCGGTCCAGCGATAGCCCATTGGAGTTCGGCATTGCCCGTCACAGGCCTCTCGCCTTTCCACATCCGAATGAGCGGACGCTGACGCTCAAAGCCTAACTCCTCAGCCAAAGCGACCGCAGCCTTGTTATCCTCCAGGACATCCCAGTAGACCAAGCCGGGTTTTCTCGTCTTGAGCAAACCGACCACCAACTCTCGGGCAATCTCCGGAGAGTCAGCAACAACCGGCCCGAGGTAGCTCGCAATCCGCCCCGGCCTGACCAGTCCGTAGGAATTTCCTAACAAACCCCTACCACTGCTATTTTCAGCAAGCCGGTTCAGATAATCCCAACGATCAGCACCGAAAGCCTCGGAGTCGAGTTCCCTCATCGCCGCTTCGGACAGTTCAACCGCACTCGCTTGATCACCGACCAGGCCATTACCCGACCACCTGGCCAGCTCAAGCTCCGCACGAAAGCCCAGTTTCTGATACACCTTCATCCCATCGGGAGTGGCATCCAGTTTCACACATTCGACCTGCTTCTCCTCCAGTAGATATTCCAGGCATCGATTCAGCAAAGCCGTCGCCAATCCTCGTCGTCGGAAATCGGGATGCACCAGCACCATTCCAATCCAACCGAGGGATGATCCATAAGTGGTCGTTGTCGCGGTTCCCGCCGGCTGACCATCGCACTCAATCAGGAAACAGCCCTCCGGCTCTGATGCCATCAACCGCGCCCAATCATTCGGTACTTGATTCCATCCTGCCAGCTCCACAACGGAACAGGCAAACTCAATATCATCTCTCGTCAAAAGACGAATCGTGGGTCCCTCACCTTCAGCCATCTCAATGACAGAGTCTTCGCCAACAGAGGCGCAATGCCAACCACAAACTTGTTTGCACTCGAGGCCGATCCCCGATTAGATGATCCCATGCCCTACGCCATCAAAGCGATCGATCTATTTGTCCGCGAGATGCCTGCCAACCGAATGCAGTTCGCCATTGGCAAAAGTAGTTCCAATGAGGAGAAAGCGATCGCCGCCAAGCAACGCCGCCCTCGAGCCATTTTTCTCGTTCGATTGGAACTGGCCTATGGCACTGAGATGAAACAAACGCTCATCGCCTGTTCTGGCGATCGCCCCTCATTTGGCTGGCTCGACAAACGCCCTGACCGATCGCCCGATCAGAAACTCAAAGATCTCATCGCCCTGGTCGAAGCCGCTCGGACCATCTATCTGAAGAACGGCAGACATTTCAATTCACCCTTCGAACTCTGGCACCGTTGCTACGAGGAGGTAGCCGCCCACGGCGAGGCCCTGGGTCATGAATCCCTCTCCGCGAGCTATGCCTCAGCCATGTTCGAGCGCGCCGTCATTGACGCCGTTTGCCGGGCCGAAAACACCTCCTTTTTCGGCATGGTGAAAGAGGACAAGCTCGGCATCGTCCCCGAAGCCGTTCATCCGGAGCTGAAAGGTATTCAACTCTCCGATCACCTCCCCGCCGCTCCTCGAACCCGCTTCTCCATCCGCCACACCGTTGGCCTGGCCGATCCCATTACCTCGGACGACCTCAAGCCGGAAGACCGGGTCAATGACGGCGAACCCGAGACCCTCAAGGAATACGCCCAGCGTGATGGGCTGAAGTATTTCAAAGTCAAAATATCGGGAGACCCGGAAAAGGATCTCAACCGTCTCGACACGATCTGGAACGAGGTGTTGATCCACCTCGAAGAACCCGCCATCACCCTTGATGGAAACGAGGCCTATCGAGACCTCAAGACCTTTGCCCAATTCGTTTCCGATTTTGAAGTCAAACTCCCCGGCCTGTTCCAACACACTCTTTTTATCGAACAGCCACTGACCCGGGCTCTCACTCACGACCCAACCACCGCCGACTGGGTCAAAGCGATCGCAAAGAGAAAACCTCTCGTCATCGACGAGGCCGACGGCACCAATGACTCATTCAAAAAGGCCTTTGCGATCGGCTACGCCGGAACTTCTCACAAGAACTGTAAGGGAGTCTTCAAGTCTCTCCTCAATCGCGCCCTCTGTTTCTATTTCGAAGAACAGACCGGACGTGAAACTTTTCTCACGGGAGAAGATTTATCCAACATGCCCATCGTTCCAATCCACCAGGATTTTGCCACCCTGAGCGTGCTCGACATCGATCATTGTGAGCGAAACGGCCATCACTACGGGTTTGGCCTGTCCCATCTCACTCAGGAAGAGAAAGATCGAGTCCTCAAGAACCATCCCGACCTCTACAACCGGCGAGGGAACGAAGTGTTTCTCAAGATCCAGAATGGAGAAGTCGAAACGGGGTCACTACAAACCCCTGGATTTGGAGGATCTACCCAGCCAGACTGGGATGAGTTGACTCCTTTGGATGATTGGTCCTGGTGATAAAACAGGCAATCAGCCCAACCACCGATCCAGATTCTCTTTCACAAAACCATCGTCCTGCAGCTCAGGGTAATAGGCAGCGATTCGATCCAACTCTTCTAGTTGCCCGGGAGACAGCACCTCATCAGGATTGAGGCAGCGAACGGAGGGAACCAGCCCCTGTCTTCGGAGAATTTCCATGATTCCAGGGATACACCCGGCAAACTGATTCCCTGCATCAAAGATGACCCCGTTTGCATCCGTGAGCTGTGCGTTCCGAGTGAGCCATGCGGCATCGAACTGCCCGGACGCGGACTGCCGGGCCTGTTTAATCTCCCCGAGCATCGCCACGGCTCGTTCTGTCCACACCGCCCACTGACCTAACAGACCACCAACGATCTGACCTTGCCGTCCACCCATTTCAAATGGAGTCAGCAGATCATTAATGATATTATCATCATTGCCCGTGTAGAGGGCAATATCATCGCGGCCTGCATCCATCACCGCACGAATCACATCGATCGTGGCGTAGCGATCAAAGGGCGCCATCTTAATCGCAACGACGTTTTCGATCTCGGCAAAGGCTCTCCAGAATTCATAAGGATAGACACAGCCTCCTATGGTCGGCTGGAGGTAAAACCCAATCACTGGAATGATGTCTGCGACTTCCTGGCAGTGACTGATTTTCTCCTCCAGAGTCGCTTCCTTCATCGCACTCATGCTGAGCAATCCGGCATCGTAGCCGATCTTCTTCACCAACTCTGCTTCGGCGACTGCTTGACCGGTATTGCCGCAAATCCCTGCTACCTTGATGAACGGCCGACTGTCACCAAGCCAGCGATCAATCTCTTCTAAGCACATTTTCAGGACCGGCTCAAACAATCCGTGTTGAGGTTCTCGAATCTCAAACTGGGTCGAGTGAACTCCTACCGCCACTCCCCCGGCACCCGCATCGACATAGTAACGAGCCAATGCCCGCTGGTATTTCTCCGACCAGGTCCCGTCTTGTTCCAGCGCCAACGGCATCGCCGGAATGACCTGCCCCTCGAGAAGGTGAGCTCTTGCCTCTTGAGTGTCCATATCAGTATTTCCCACTACGCACTTCAAAATGGGTCGGCTTGCCGAGAAGTGCATTCCCTTCTTCGATCCACCGGGCCACCCATTCCATCAATTCATCCTCTGAAACTGATGGCGCCCCAAACAACTGGTGTGATTTAGCAGCATCATTCAACCAAACCTTGTCCGCTTCGGCACCTGTGATGATCACTTCCTTGCCCAACCGTTTGCCAAACCACTGAGCCAACTCTCTGACTGATAGGATCCGTGAACCAGTCACATTCATGAGGCAATGATCCGGAGCCACCGCGGCATGTTCCAGCGATTGAATAATGTGCCGGGTAGCGTCCCCCTGCCAGAGGCAATTAAGATGCCCCATCGAAACATCCACCGCTTCCCCGCGAAATACGTGATCAGCAATATCCACGAGGACCCCATAGCGAAGGTCCACCGAGTAGTTCAAGCGAATCAAAGCCAGTGGCGTTCGATGCGCTTCACTAGCGGTAATAAAAGCCTCTTCCCTTCCCCGGCAAGACACCGCGTAGTCTCCCGTCGGTCCAACTGGATCCGCCTCCTTCGATCCGCCCGAGGCCACCTCCACAAACGGATAGACGCACCCCGTTGAAAGCGCCACGATCCGCGAACCGGCAAAGTGATTCGCAACACGGGTCGGCATCTCCACATTGAACCGACGCAAAACCTCGGGAGAGTCGCCCGTCCCGAACTTCTGCCCCGCTAGGAAAAAAACCACCTCGGCGTCCGGAAGATCATCCAACCCATCTTCCGCGGTAAGGTCACAGGGCATCGTCACAATCCCCCTCTCCTCAAAAGGCTCACGCTTCGAGGCATCTCCAAATCGCGATACCGCAACCACGCGATTCTTCTTCTCCAGCCCCTCCAACGCTTTGCTAAGCATCAAGCACAGATGAAAGCCCATTTTGCCTCCCGCACCGGCCACCACGATGTCGCCCTTCAGATCTGACAAAGCCCCCAAGACACCCTCATTCGGTGTCGAAGCAAACTCATCGAGCTCTGTTTCACATTGCGGGCCAACCATGCCCAGCATTGGAAGAAGAATTCCGAAATGTCACAAGCCTATTCTTCACCGATCAACCACCACGGCAGGGCAAGCCCCCCGCTTGCCTCGGCTCCCCCCCGGTTCGAGCCAGTCAAACCACCCCATGGCTCAACAGGGTTAGCTCCCCCATCCAACCCTCTCAGGTCGCCCCTTGGGCAGACAGGTCGGCACCGGGCGCACTCAGGGCATCGACTTCAGAAAGCAGTGGGATTCAAAAATCTCACCATCTCACTCACTTCTTCGCGCCTAAGTCACTTGCCACAATCCAAGCACGCTGTGCTATCCCTTTGTCATGAAGCGCATCCTTTCAGTTTTCTTTTTCTCCGCTGCAGCCATTGCACTCGTAGCCCCTGCCTTTTCATCAGGCGCCGAGAGCTGGGGCATCGAATCTCAGAAGGAATGGGAAGAGAGCATCGACGCACAGGATGGCATCACAATGAAGGACGGAGCCGTATCCCCCACCGGCAAAACAGGCACTCTCAAAACGATCATCAATTCATCTAAAAAGAAACGCACCGCCGCCTCCTTGCTCATCACCCAGTCCCCCATCTGGCAAAACTGGGAGCCCGTCGAAAATATTGGACCGGCCAATCTGGCTGATGCTCCTGTCCTTCTCACGATGGGACCGGACAACTACTGGATATTTGGTCGCTACAGTGGTCCCAAAAAGCAAAAGAAGGGCGTCAAAGGGGAAAAGATTGCCCCCTTCACTCCCGAATCCACCACCCTCGAAGGATTCGACATTCCCCTGCAGACCACAAAAGACCCTATCGTATTTAATGCTCCCGGCGGACTAAAGCCTGGCCAGGGCGGCTACCACGCCTTTCAAAGCCGCGACATGAAAAACTGGGTCCACCATGGACCTGTGACCGACTCCGTCTCACGCTGGGTCACCACTGCCGAGTACGTCGATGGCAAAACCTACATCTACTACGACTACCCCAACGATCAGGACCCGCATCTTTACATCGACAGCGATCTCACGGATGGAGAGCCCGGCGAAAACAAAGGCATCGCTTTCGCTGATCCGTCGGACGGCTCCGACTGCGCTTTCATTCGCGACGCCGAGGGCAACTTTCACGTCATCTACGAAGACTGGAGCCCGATCAACGCAAACAAACGTTCCTGGGATTCACCGCTCGCAGGAAGAGCCACCAGCAAAGATGGCATCAAGGATTTCAAAATTCAGGCACCAGTAGTCGACAGACGCACCAACCCAACTGGTGTATTCCTTGAATACAAACATCCCCATTGGCTGCAGCACCCTGACTTCACATCCGACATGGGGAAATACGAAGTCCACGAACCCGAGCAGGACGCATACGGTGATTGGGCTGCCATATCGATTGGCGGTCAGTATTATCTCTTCGGCGACTTTGATCCCGCCGGCGGTCACCAGATGAGCGTGGGCTGGTTTACCTCATCCAGCCTCGATGAAGAATTCACTTGGTGCGATGAAATTGGAGAAGGACATCCTGATCCAGACATTTGTTTTGCCGAAGGTCAGTTCTATCTCGCCACTCAACAACGGACCGACTACATCAGCTCCGGACCCTGGGTCGAAACCGTTTCCGCCCGAGTTGGAGTCGACACTAACAATGACAGAAAAATCGACCACTGGACCGATTGGCAGGATCTTCACGAGTCCTACGATTACACCCCCGGATTCGCCAAACAGGTGCAAAAGACTCCAGCAAAATTGGATCTTTCCGATCTGCCCGAAGGCTACGGGTTTCAAGTCGAGTTGAAACTGGAAGACTCAACCGAGAATAAATCCAAACCGATTCTGGAAAGTCTGACTCTCTCTTTCGACTAGAAGAAGAATCAGCGATCAAAAGTCAAACACTCAGATCGACCAAAACAGCCCCCAGGACCAGCAAGAGAACGATCGCAGTACAACATCCCGATCCTGATGTTTTCATTTTGGAGTATTTTTCTCCAAAAGCAGAAACTCCCAATGCCTCTACCGCTTCTTTGGCTTCCTTCAAACCCACCCCCGTCGTTTCACGGTAGATTTTGATCGCTTGGATTTTCTGCCCTGATTCGAGCAGCTGAATCAATTGAGCTAACACCTCTTCGCTTATCTCCGCTGCCATAGTGGGCCTATCCTAACAGGAAGGCCAGACCACCACAATGATCTACTGTCAGATCTCTGATCTAGCTGAATTTGAGTAAGCCATCAATCCCTAACAAGCGCATACGAAATCACCTCCGCCACCTGCTTCGCCAACATCTGACTTCCTTCCGGAGAGTAGTGCACATCATTGTCCGCCAAACCGTATTCGTTGCGCTTCGGAACCATCAGTGCATTCAAATCATTCACTTCGATTTCGTGTTTGGTCATCACCCGAAGTGCCGCCGCGAGATACTTTGCCTCAGTTTCAGAATCAACCTGCACCAACTTTTTCTTTTCAGGAGCAGGACAAGCAGGCGTCGTCGTCGCCCAGATCAGCTTGGCGTCTGTTTCCTCCAAGCGGGCCACCAAAGATTCGAGGTTCTTCTCATACGCCTCCGGCGATTGATCGAAATCCTCATAGCGCCAGTGATACATATCCCACAGACCCCAATTGAAATGGATCACATCCCACTGAGTATCACCCAGCCATTCCCCGATACTTTCCAGCCCCTTCTGAGTCGGGCCGGCATTGCCAGTGTTGTGAACAACTTCAGCCGTGCCCTTGAGCTGCTCCACCACCAAGGGAGTATAGCCAAGTGAGATCGAATCCCCGATGATCAATACCCTTGGTAGTCCCTCGGCAGAAACAGAACCCGACCCAAAAACAGCCAGGAGAAAAAGGGCAATCAATCCAGATTTCATGTGTCTATTGTTCATTCGCCGTCCTACTTACCATGGCCAGCCACCTAAAAAAAGCTCCGGGCAAGTCTGGATCAGGCTTGCCAAATCTAACCTCCTCGGTTTTGCACATTTCTAGAGAAGGCATACAGTGAGGTAGACCAAATACCCCCCGAACACGCAAGAGCAAGTATCACTTAAACTCATGGACATTAGCCAGATCAGAAAGGACTACACCAAAGGCGGACTCGATTGCGACGATCTGAATGACAGCCCCTTCGAGCAGTTCGGGCTTTGGCTGGAACAGGCAATCAAAGCCGAAATCAAAGAACCCACTGCCATGAGTCTGGCTACGGTGGGCAAGGATGGACAACCCAGTCTCCGCACTGTTTTGCTCAAACACTTCGATGAAGCGGGATTTAACTTCTACACCAACCAGAAGAGCGCCAAGGCCATCCAGATTTCTGAAAATGATCACGTCGCCTTGCTCTTCCCCTGGCTGGACCTGGAGCGACAAGTCATCATCCGTGGCCGTGCCGAAAAAACCAGTGTAGCTGACAGCATGCGTTACTTCGCCTCCCGTCCCACCGGCAGCCAACTCAGTGCCTGGGCCTCTCCCCAGAGCACCTTCGTGGAGTCTCGCAAATTCCTCGAAATGCAGCTCGCCAAAATAAAAGAAAAATTCAAGAGCGGCGACATCCCCCTGCCTGATTTCTGGGGCGGCTATCGTATCGTCCCTGCAACGATCGAGTTCTGGCAGGGCGGCAAGGACCGTCTTCACGATCGCTTTCTTTACACGCGGGAATCTGCCGGAAGCTGGCTTATTCAGCGAAAGGCCCCGTAAAGAAAAAAGCACTGATAGTCACAGACTAACAGGCGGGATAATGGTCTTGCGCTTTTAACCCAGTCGGGACACTCTTTCTCTCGAATGTCTGTTGATCCCGAAAACCCTGACACTCCTCTTCAGGACAACAGTGGCGAAAAGTCAATCGATGACATGCGCACCCTGCCGCTGGAGACTGGCCCGGTGGATCCTGTTGTTTCATCAGATCCAACCGGCCCTATGATCGCCGCCGGGGCCAATCCCGACTCCCCCGTTCCTTTCGTCTTCGGCCAGCGCATCGCTCAAGGAGCCATGGGCGCCATCCTCACCGCCGAAGATTGCAAACTCGGTCGCACCATCGCTGTCAAGGTCATGCTCGACGAAGCGGGCATCAGCGAGGAGCAGCAACTGCGCTTCGTTCAGGAGGCCGCTGTCCTCGGCAAACTGCAGCACCCGAACATCGTCCCGGTTTATGACCTCGGGCGCGACGCCGCCGGCAGCCTCTACTATTCCATGAAGCTCGTCAAAGGACGCACGCTTCAGGACATCATCAACGATCTCCGCAAGGAAGACCCCACCGCGCTCGCGCACTACACCCTCGATCGCCTGCTGACTATCTTTCGAAAAATCTGCGACGCACTTGCCTTTGCTCACGCCGAGAACATCATCCACCGCGACCTCAAACCCGAGAACATTATGTTCGGTGAAGTGTTAGCAATGGATTGAGGACTCTCCAAAATTCTCGACGGAACCCCTGAAGCCCTCGGCTCGCAGTTCCCGGAAATGATGCGAGCACCTGATGCCTCCGCCTCGATCATGTCCAAACAGAGAAGCTCCCACCAAAACCCGATCACAAGTTTTCTCTTGAAGAGTGGTGCCCAGCTAAGAGATACTCCCGATTCCTATTTCCCTACCCTTCTCCATGAACTTATTCCTCATTGCTCAACAAACCGCTACCAAGGCAGTCCAAGCTGTCACGCAGTCTGACGTAATCAGTGAAACCCCGCTCAAAGAAGCCGCTGCGGTCATCGAAAAGGCTGAAGTCGGATTCCCTACCAAAGAGTTCTACGGAAATTCGGGCATTCGGGTCAGCCGTCTTATATTGAGATTTTCTAGATCTTGGCGCCCGGTGTCAGTCTCCACTTCTGCTCCCTCATGGGCCAACGCGCAAATTTGAAATGTCGCCCAACTTCCAAAATTCAAAACCTCAACATCACAAGACCCATCCCGCCTAAGCATGTGACAAGGCGCACAGATACGGGTATTGTTTCACTGTAATGGAAGCCGACAGCCAGCAAACCATGAGGCAAGCGTTGAGGGAGCCCGTCCGAAAAGTTGTGGGAGGTTCTCTGGCGGACAACCATCCGTTCCGACGTCTGGCGGCTCTGCAACGCAACGCCGATGCCGTCCTCGGAAGAAGCTGGCGCGGAAAAGATGATGGAACCCTCGTTCGAAAAGTTGTTGGTCAGGCTCGCTGAAGCCGAGATCCGTTTCATCGTCGTAGGCGGATTGGCCGTCACGCTCAATGGATACGTACGCCTAACGGAAGATGTCGATTTTGTCGTCGACACCTCAGAGGACAATCTACTGGCATTGATTCAATGCCTTCGGGAATTCGGGGAAGGCTTTGGTGGCCAACTGACCATGGATGACTTTGGCTCCGAGCCTGGAGCGATCCGTGTGATCGAAGCGACCGAAGACTGCCAGATGGATATCTTCACCCTGATCGGCGGGTTTCCTTTTAGCGAACTCGTATCCGACTCCGAAGTCGCCACGGTCGGTGCCGCCAGTTTTCACTACGCTTCCAAGCAGCAGTTGATCGATATCAAGTCATCCTCCCCCAGAGAGAAAGACAAAATCGATATCTCTGCGATGAAGCAACTGATCGAAGATCCTGACGCGTTTCGATAACTCCGCGAGGGATTGAGGCCCCAAGTTTTCTCTTGAAGAGTGGTGCCCAGCTAAGAGATACTCCCGATTCCTATTTCCCTACCCTTCTCCATGAACTTATTCCTCATTGCTCAACAAACCGCTACCAAGGCAGTCCAAGCTGTCACGCAGTCTGACGTCATCAGTGAAACCCCGCTCAAAGAAGCCGCCGCGGTCATCGAAAAAGCTGAAGTGGGATTCCTTGCCAAAGAGTTCTACGGAAATTCTGTTCTCGACTGGCTCTTTGCTCTGCTCATCGTCGCCGCTTCTGTGCTGATCGGTAAAGTTGTTTATTGGATCTTCCAGAAAGTGATCAAAAAAGTCACCGCGAAAACCGAGTCAAAGATCGATGACATCATTGTCGATCTCATTGAAGAGCCGATTGTATTCGGATTGATCGTTGCCGGCATCTCGGTGGGCCTGGCGACTCTGGCCCTCCCCGAATGGGTTCACGAAAAAGTAGGGCATATCACCCAAGTTCTGATCGTTCTCGCTATTGCCTGGTTGTTAGCGCGCCTCACCGATGCCCTCTTCAAGGAATTCTTTCGCCCGCTCGCCGAGAAATCTGATACAGACCTGGACGATCAGCTTCTGCCCATCGCGCAAAAATCTGTCAAAGCCATCATCTGGGTCATGGCGATCGTCATCGCCCTGAACAATGCCGGCTACGATGTCGCTGCCTTGCTCGCCGGACTCGGGATCGGCGGCCTCGCCCTCGCCATGGCGGCACAGGATTCAGTGAAAAATGTTTTCGGTGGTTTCACCATTTTCACAGACCGACCCTTCACTGTCAGCGAACGCATTCAAATCAATGGCTTTGACGGTTCCGTCGAGGAGATCGGCATTCGCTCTACCCGTCTTCGGACCCTCGATGGCCGTCAGGTGACCATTCCTAACTCACATTTTGCTGACGCCCCGGTCACCAATGTTACCTCGGAACCTTCCCGCAAGGTTGTGAGCAATCTCGGCCTGACCTACGACATGAAGCCGGAGCAAATGGAAGAAGCCATGGAAATCCTACGGGCGATCGTAGCGGAGAATGACGACCTTGAAGAAGACACTTCGGTTGGCTTCAACGGATTCGGCGACTTTGCGATGAACATTCTATTCATCTACTTCATCCGCAAAGGTTCAGACATCCTCGGTTCTCAGACGGCCGTGAATCTGGAAATCCTCAAGAGGTTCAATGAAAAGGGACTCGATATGGCATTCCCGACTCAGACCGTTTTGGCGCAGGTGGAGAATTCTTAGGGTGGCTCTGCCGAAGTATTAGCAGATTTTTTGAAACCGCTCATCGGCGCTGATTGACACTGATTTTTGGAAAGAATAATCAAGCGAGTTGAATTGAATCTCTCCATCTAGATCAGCGAACATGAGCGTCCATCAGCGGTTCTTACAAATCGGTGTATTGGAAGATTTTTCGAAACCGCTCATCGACGCTCATCGACACTGATTTTAAAAAGAACAATCAAGCGAGTTGAATTGAATGCTCTCCATCTAGATCAGCGAACATGAGCGTCCATCAGCGGTTCTTACAAATCGGGGTCATACCGAAATCACTTGCTCACCACGGTGCCTTTCGGAATGATACAGGCCACTATGCTGCGACTTTCTCTTTTTCTCATCCTGTGCACCGGGTTCCACACGGCCACAGCCAAACCTAACATCGTCCTCTTCCTCGCCGACGACCTCGGCTGGACCGGCCTGAACTGCTTCGGCAGCGACCTCTACGAAACGCCCCACCTCGACCAGCTCGCCGAGGGTGGCATGAAATTCACCGACGCCTACGCCGGCTGCACCGTCTGCTCCCCGAGTCGCGCCGCGATCATGACCGGGATGACCCCGGCCCGCCTTCATTTGACCACCTTCATTGCCGGCCAGAATCGGCCCCACGCCAAGCTGAATATTCCCGACTGGACTCTCGGCCTCGAAGACCACTACACCACCGTCGCCGAAGCGCTCAAAGTCGGCGGCTACCGCACCTGGCAGATTGGTAAATGGCACCTCGACTTTCCCGGCAAGGCAGTCGGTCCCACCGGACACGGGTTTGATTTCGCCCAGGACAGACCCGCTGGATCCAAAGGCCACTACGTTTCAGAAAAGGCGATGAAGGAGCTCAATCTTGAGACCAACTACGCCACTGATTTCTTCGGTCGGCTCGCTGCCGAAAAAATCGCGGAAGAGAGCGACGATCCGTTCTTTCTCTACTTCGCCTTTCACGTACCCCACACCCCCGTCGCTGGACGCGAAGATCTCGTCGAATACTTTGAGGGCAAGATCACCCCCGACCACGTTCACAACAACGCCCACTACGCCGCCATGGTCAAAAGCATGGACGACGCGGTGGGCAAGGTCATCACTGCTCTCGAAGAGACAGGACAACTCGAAAACACCCTCATCATCTTCACCTCCGACAACGGAGGGCTGACCCAACGCAACGGCAAACACGATAACTTCACCGAGAACCTGCCGCTTCGCCGCGGCAAAGGTTCCGCCTACGAGGGTGGTGTCCGGGTGCCCACCATCATCAACTGGCCCGGCGTGACCGAACCCGGCAGCGTCTGCGATGAACCTGTCATGGGCATCGACATCTACCCCACCCTGCTCGACATCACTGGTATTGCCGGCAGCCCTGAACAAAACGACTCCATGGACGGGGTCAGTATTAAATCCCTCATCGAAGACGCGGACGCCACCATAGCCCGCGATCTCTTCTGGCACTTCCCCCACTACCATGCCGGAGGCGACAGCCCCTATTCCACCATCCGATCCAAGGACTGGCGACTCGTTGAGTTTTACGAAGACGGTTCACTCGAACTCTACAACCTGAACGATGACCTCGGAGAATCGAAGAATCTCGCTTCCATCAATCCCGAGATCACCCAGGAGCTGCACAAGAAGCTGAAGCGGTGGCGTAAGAAGGTCGGTGCTCAGATGATGACCGAAAACCCAGATTTTGATCCCGAGAAGCAGGGTGAAACGTCGAAAAGGAAGTGACGGGACAATCTCTTAAAAAAACCTGCATAAAGGGTCGTCATCCTTCGTCCAATTTCTGCGGGAGTGCGACCTTAGCATCATGCTGGTGTCTCTCCCGGAAACCGAAAGGACAGACACCCATGAAAATATCCCTGAAACTACTCACTTTGGCAGCAGGCCTATCGCTGCTCGCGGGCACGATGACATCGTGCACCACCACTGAAGCCGCCATTGTTGGCGGAATTGCCGGCGCCGCTCTCGGTGTGGCACTCGCCGACGACCACGGAGGCGGTCACTACGGTCACGGAGGCGGAGGTCACTATGGCCACCGAGGCGGCTATGGATACGGAGGTGGAGGCGGATACAGAGGTGGAGGTTACGGTGGTGGCGGTGGCTATTGCTACTAGCCGCCTCAGATCTCATTCATCCATTACCCTCAGCGACACCGGCTCAATCAATCGAGTCGGTGAAATCGCTTCTGAAACGTTAACTCACGAGAAACCGACCTCCGGTTCGGAGCTTATACCATCTCAACAGTGAAACTGGAGGAATGAAGGTGCTTTTAGGGGTAAGTGAGCGCTTCGCGGGAGTGTTGGGACGCTGGCCAAATCTTTCCAATCGCGTTGTTCCTGCTCAGTTGCGATGCCCGCGGGCCGGCCCCCGCGGGGCGGCCCCCGCATCGCGCCTTTGCCGCGCCTAGCGCTAGAAAAGGTTCGACTCAGCCATTCCACCAGTTTCACCATCGAAATGGTATGATAGGAGTTGGGGCCAGCGACTATTCAGATACCAGCCTCAGCGTTTAAAGGTCTGCTTTATCCTTTCCCACCCTCTCGCGAGTGCCCTTTCATTTGCATTGCGCCCCTATGTCACCTATTATCGGGCGACAACTCCGCCTCAAACCGTTCTCGGGGCAGTTGATTCAAGGATACCGTAAAATCAGAGTATTCCTCGTAGGTTGCGACGATTAGTGCAGCATTTTTTCATGCGTCCGGCATGCGGAGAATCGATAAGACCGGACTCCGAAAATATGAAAAATGTTACCTTCACTGGGCGCCAGCCGTCCAGATATCCCACTCCTGTCGACTCTCCTAATATTCAGCACCCAGGTTTTTCAGCAAAAAACCCAGTGTCCCATGAAAATGGAACAAAAATCACGACCGCCCTGCTCCTGGCCGCCGGAACCGGATCGCGCTTGCAACCACTCACCAAAGCCGCGCCGAAATGTCTCACTGAAGTGAATGGCGTCACGATCCTTGAGAGATTGGTCATCAATCTCAGAAAACAAGGATTCAAAAGACTCGTCGTTGGAATCGGGCATTTGGGGGATCAGATCCAGGAATTCCTAAAGGAACATGCCAGCGATCTGCAGGTCGATTATGTCTTCAATCCCGACTATGCCACGACCAATAACCTCTATTCGCTCTGGCTAGCTCGACAGCAGATCACCGAGTCATTCATGTTGGTCGAGAGCGATCTCGTCTTCGACTTCGAGCTGCTGGATAAAATGCTCTATCCAGACAAAATGGCGATCTCCAGGATGCTCCCATGGATGAATGGAACCACCGTGGAACTCGACTCCGCTAATGGCGTAACAGCATTCCGATCGGGCCAATATCCTTCGTCTTCAGAGGAACAATACAAGACCGTCAATATCTACAGTTTGTCTCTGGCCACCTGGAAAAAAATTGAAGAAAAACTGAATCACTACGTTTCAGCCAATAAACTGAACGAATACTACGAAGTCGTCTTTACTGAAATGATTGCTGACGGCTCGCTCACCTTTGATGGCATCATCTTCGATAGTGACCTTTGGTATGAAATCGATACTGGAGACGACCTGATCGAAGCCGAGAATCTACTCTCTCAGAGTTTGAACGACTTTGGCGGACAACCTACCGATAGAACTGAGAGCCAGATCGATTCATACGCCCTACCGGTTTAGGCATGGAAAAGGTTCAGGGAAACTTTGTCTATCGTAACCTGGCCAATGCTGTGTCCATTCTCGGCGTTCTGCCGATGGCCATCCTCTTTATGGAGGACGGGTATCGCTTCTTGATCCCTTTCATCCTGTTCAACAATATTATGGACGACCTTGATGGCGTCCTGGCAGGAAAGTTGAAAATTCGCAGTCTCCTCGGTGCAAACCTGGACAACGTCTGCGATACCGTGGTTCATGTGACTTTGGTTTTGTTAGTGAGCGCCCAATTCGGAGGTTACGTCCTCGGAGCCGGCGCGATCGCTGCGACAGCGATTATCATTCGCCTTACCGCCAGGCTCGATCCCGAAGCGACAAAAGGCAATGGATCACCGACCAATGAACTAATCCGTCACCTCCTCTTTATCCTATTATTGACAGGCCATTTCGGATTTGATCCTGACATATATCTAATTGCCCTCTTCGTTGTGCATTCGATAACGATGATAGCACCTTTCAAACTGCCATTTCTGATCCGGGGAATGGCAATATCCGCTACCGCGGTGACCCTGGTAAATATTGCTTTAATCCTGGCGTGGCTTGTTCCGGTTCTAACGCCCTACATCGCGCTGTTATTTATTGCGACGTATTTGGTTTCATTAGCTGTGGGCGGAAGTCAATGGCTGCGCCTTCGCCAAAAGAGCTCCCTCGAGAGCTGATTGGACTCTCCCTGTCCAAATTTGATGCTAAAGTCTCATCATGAGACTTCTTCCCTGCCTTTTCCTTTGCCACCTCGTCTTCCTCTCCCCTTTGTTGGCCCAAACCGGCTCCGAAGGAAAGGTCCACCAACTTCCTGAGGAAAAAGCGGCCCAAACGATTTCGCTAAATCCGGATTACTACGTCTTCGGCGAATCACTGGCAAAGAATGACGAAGACCTGCTACCCCTCCTCATCGTCCTGCATGGTGCCGGAGGGATTGGAACCAACATCGAACAAGGCAAAAGCAAAGCGGTTCGCCTCTTGGGCACGATTGCTGAAGCGGAAATCAAAACCATAGTCGTCGCACCGCAAGCATCTAAGAATCCCATGAAAGTTGGTCCTGACGGAGGATGGATCCCCTCTGATTTAAATGCCCTGCTCGCCCATCTTCTCGAAACGCTCCCAATCGATCCCGATCGCGTTTACCTGACGGGAAACAGCATGGGCGGCTATGGCACTTTTGCCTGGTCCGGAGTGAACCCGGAACATTTCGCAGCGATCGCCCCCATGGTCGGCGGACTTGGCGCACTGGGACCGAAAGACATCACTCCTGATCTCGCTCTCTGGGGAAAGAACATTGCCACCCTCCCCATGAAAGCCTACTTCGGCGCCCAGGATCATGTCGTCCCGGCCGACCGCGGTGAAATGATTCTCAAAGCCATCCAAAAGGCCGGAGGCGATCAAGCCGAAATCATCGTCTACGAGGACATGGGGCACAACGCAGGACAGCGCCCCTATTCCGATCCAGAGTTCTTCCGCTGGCTCTTCAGTCATCAGCGCAGTGATTCGTGACGACACCGTGCGTCCTATCGACCTGAGGTCATGTCATTTCCGAAACCGGGACCGAAACCGAAACCGGGGCCAATGAGAAACACGAGCCCCGTCTAAGCTCGGGAATGTTCGATCAAATCCGTCGAGACCACGCTCAGCAGATTCAACTGCGCAGAAGGAATTCGGTCTACTTTACCAGCATCACCAAACGGGGGAACAATCTTGAAAACACCGTTGTCTTCATCGTCCTCCATTTCCACTTCAGTTTTCTCCACCTCTTCGATCAGGAATTCTTCAAAAACCGCTTCCCCGATGAGTTTCGGGTGAATGATACAAAATCGCTTGTTGGTCAGGATAACCGATTGCGGAGCCCGAAGCCGAACTGAAGTGGTGAGGCTGACAGCCGGGAAATTCTGAACAGCGATGTAATAGACCTCCTCATCTTCTTCTAATCGTTTTTCAATAGATGAGAAACTCTCTGCTACAATTTTCGGATCCTGCCCTTCAGACCCATGGGTATTCACTTCCTGAACCAAATCAAACACGCCGGTCAATGGGGTCCACTCAGTCAGTTCTGGATAATAAACCAAATCTGATGAATTGATTTCTTTACTGTTCAGCAATTCGACAATCTGATCCTGGCTATAGGGGCCAATAGGCTCTGTCTCCCCTTTTCTCAGAATGTGAAAAATCAGGCTCTCTGGGAGTTCTTCTTTCAGGTCAGCCATAATCTTGCAGGATCAATATTAACAGCTCATGCTTTCTCACAAAGGAACTGAATAAGCGAAGTTCACTAATTCCCTTGAGCCCCCTTTTATATAGCACCGAGGATGCCTGGAAAAGTCTTTTTAACCATTGGAAACCAAAGTCATCGCTTCCGATGACATCTGGCACTCCTCTCTTTACCGCCCCAACTCTCGAGTTGCAGATTCACTGAGCACTCAGTCGATAAACGAGCATAGGTATTCGCAGATACCACTGCTGACCAGGATCTGGAAACCGCTGTCACCTGGTACCTCGAAAAACTGCCCTTCGGTATAGGCAACCTTATCGTCGCTACCATCCACCTTGACCACACAGTTCCCGGCGACAATCTCCATGCGTTCAGGTGCATCAGTGCCGAAGTGAAAATCTCCAGGAAAGATCAGGCCCAGCGTTTTCTTGCTGCCGTCATCGAACTCAACCGAATGACTCACCACTTTTCCGTCGAAGTAGATGTTCGCTTTAGTTTGGACCGTGACGTTCTTAAATTCGCTGATGATATCTGACATGATGCAAAATGAATAGTGGATGAAATGATCCATGGCAAGTCCTCCTTGCCACCATCCAGCGCCGGTCTGACGTCCCTATTCAGGACTGAAAAATTCCTTTTCCATTCTCACAAAAATCTGGAGACTGCACCAATGAAACTTCGTCTGTTCTGTCTTCTTATCATCGCGACATGGATGTCTCCACTTTTTGCCGCCGACAAACCCAATATCCTCTACATCCTCGCAGACGACCTCGGCTTCAGTGATCTGGGTTGCTTCGGAGGCGAGATCAATACCCCCGTTCTCGATGCACTCGCCGGAGACGGCGTTCGCCTGACTCAGTTTTACAACACTGGGCGATGCTGTCCCAGCCGGGCCTCCATTCTTTCCGGCCAGTATCCTCATCGCGTCGGTCTCGGCCACATGACCACCAATGATCTCGGCCTACCCGGGTTTAGAGGAGTCATCTCCGACGAAGCCCAAACCATCGCTCAGGTTCTCGCGCCGGCAGGCTACCGTTCCTTCATCTCCGGGAAATGGCATCTCGGGACAGACGACCCAACCCAACACGGGTTTGAAGAATTCTACGGCACACTGGTCAGCGCCAAACGCTTCTTCGATCCGGACCATCTCATTCGTCTCCCCGAAGGACGCAAGGCTCGCCAGTATCCTGAAGGCGAATTCTATGCCACCGACGCAGTAACAGATCACGCCCTGGACTTCATTCACCTGGCCCGCGAGACACCGGAAAAACCATGGTTCCTCTATTTGGCCTACAACGCCCCTCATTTTCCGCTTCATGCACCCAAGGAAGAAATCGCAAAATATGCCGACCGCTATCACGGCGGATGGGATCAGTTGCGAGAGGAACGCCTCCATCGAATGAAGGAATTGGAAATCGTTCCGGAGTCGACTCAACTATCCCCTCGCTCGACCTGGCAGAACTATGGCGAAACCAAAACGGGAACCAATCCCGCCTGGGACACCCTGCCCGAAGATCGACGGCTCGATCTGGCCCGTCGCATGGCGATCTATGCCGCCATGATTGATCGCCTCGACCAGCAGATCGGACGGGTCGTTAACGATCTCAAGGCCGCCGGTGAACTGGAAAATACCCTCATCGTTTTCACCTCGGACAATGGAGCCTGCTTCGAATGGGACCCTTACGGATTCGATATTGTCTCGAGCAATCAGAACATTCTTCACCGCGGAGACATGATTGATGAAATGGGCGTTCCCGGGACCTTCCATAGCGTGGGTTCCGGTTGGGCCAACGCAGGGAATACGCCATGGCGGATGTACAAACACTTCAATCACGAAGGCGGTATTGCCTCACCAGGAATCGTGCATTGGCCAGCAGGACTGAAGGCAAGTCCGGGCTCGATCAATCACGAGCCCGCCCATATTATCGACCTCCTTCCCACCGCAGTCGCATTGGCCGATACCAACTACACCGGGACGCTGTCACTTCCGGGGCTCAACCTGATTGATCAAATCAACAACGGCAGCAAGGAACGCACCCTCTATTTCGAGCATCAGGGCAATCGAGCCGTGCGCCAGGGGAAGTGGAAGCTCGTCGCCCTCGATGACAAACCCTGGGAGCTATACGATTTCACCACAGATCGCACTGAAATGAACGACCTCGCCGAGACGCACCCGGAGAAGGTCAAAGCAATGGATGCTTTGTGGATTGAGTGGGCCGCCGAAAACCAAGTCACTCCTCTGCCACGCGACCTGGGTGTGGGATATTTAAAACCCGATTAATACAGGCTCCAAGGTGTTTCATTTGATCATTTCGATCTCGAGGCCGCGAAGGACTTCACCGTTTTCCTTAACCAGAAATACGGTTCCGCGCGTCCGCTGGGCGAGTTCTTGGAGCTCATCATACGCTTTGAGTTCCATCAAGCAAATCGTGTTGATTCTGGCTTGGCTCTTCGACCTGTTGTAGTTGACGACATCATCGATCACAGGAATTTTTCCGTTGTCGGAGCTAAACTCGCCGTCGGTCATGAAATAAATGAGATCAGGTTCGAGTTTGATCGCCATTTTTAAGGGCAATCTCCAATTGGTTCCTCCCCCAATCTCAACCTTGTCGATATGTCCGAGAGTTTTTCGAATCTGACTCTGCGTCGCTCGCAAGAGCGACCGGGAAGGAAGGCTTTCAGGGTCGTCTGCTGGCAGCACTATCCCGTACCCAGCCGCTTCCTGACCGGCGAACCAGGCTGAACTGGAAAAGAAAATGATCTGGTATTTTACAGAAAGAGGGAGAGCGCTGACCGAACGGGTCAGTTCTTCTTTCATCAACTGGACTCGACTCTTCCCGTTTTCCCCCTGTATTTCCATGGAACCTGAAACGTCGACCACGAAGACAAGGTTTTTGGTTTTCCCCTGAGAGCCGAAGAAAGAGACGCTACCTCCAGAGTCTTGACCGAAACTCATGCTTGGACTGAAGGTGTCGTCGCTCAGGACCAGGGAGGAAGTGGGGTCCGTCGGAGAACTTAGCGTGATGGCCATATCTGAGACGATGTCAACGGAGGCGATTTGCGCATTGGCGGTAGCCGCGACCGGTGAGAAAGAAATCCTTTTCGGATCTTGGAGGTTATCGGAGACGTCCTCTGAAGAGGTTCTGGCTATCAGTTGGGGCGGGCTCTGGGGAATAGAAGTTTCTGCCAGTAAAGAGAATACAATGATGAGAATCAGGTGCGCGATAATTGCTACAAGCATGGACACGAACTTGGACATTCCAAGGAGATTGCCCCGAGATGCATCTTGAAGCGGTGGGTGTTTTTCTTCTTTAGGAAGGCACGCGAGAGGAGGTTCTGAAACAGATGGATCGATTTCGATTGCCTTCTGATAGAGCGCGATGGCTTCGTCGGATTCCCCGGATGCCTCTACGACACGTGCGAGGGAGGCAAGCCCTAGCGGGCACCCTGGTGCCCATTGGAGATATTCGTCGAGAAACTTCTTCCAACAAGGCATGAGAGGTGGCTCGGGTAGTGCATCCAACAATCGCTGCAGTTCTGTGCGATCGCGGGGAGCACCAGTTGCCCCCGACAGAAGTTCATCGTCGTCAAAATTGACACCGCCCTCCCGCCAGAGGTGCGCCAGTTCAGCACGTGCCGACCAGTCTCCTGGATTCTGACTGAGTCGAGCCAATTGTTCTTCTACCGGATCCATTGAATATTCATTGATCTACGCAATTCATTGTCGAAGTCCTAGAGAATTGTGACCTGAGATAACGTCGAGGTCGAAAGCTTTTCGACCCTAAGTAATATTGGGTTCAGGATTAGCGGTAAGATTACTTCGTCCGATGCCACCCCAAACACTTCCTGTTTAGTGGCAATGCATCCATTAATTCTGCGATCGTGCCCGACTGAAGGAACTTGAGCCAGAAACGTTCGAGCTCATTGGGGAAAACTGGAGGGATGGAAATTCCTGAACAACTTGTGCCGCAAACAAAGACCTAGCCGAACGCACCGCCACTCTGGTGCCGGCAGACACAATGCCACGTCGGGTTTAAGGCAAGTGATCATCGGCCCAGGTCCCGTCTACCTGCCGCGACCCCGAAAAAGAACTAGGTGAAACATCCCCTTGTGTGGGATGACCCGCGATCCCCTACCTCGCAACGAGGAGGAACTTCTTGACGCCCTCGGCCCTTCCCGCTAATTCAGAAGCGTTCCATTCTTTCGTTTCAACCCGCTTATGACATTACTTCCCACCTTTCTGGCCGCCGCTGAAGCGCCGGTTGCAGCCGCTGTTGAAGCCGCGGGACCCGGTCTTGGCTATCTACTTGGCGTTCTGGCCGCCTCAATTGTGCTGCTACTTGTCATGATTCTGGTTCTGCGTTTGCAGGCCTTCATTGCCCTCATCATCGCCAGTATCTTCGTCGCTATTGCGGCAGGAATGCCACTGGGAGATATTCCCGATACGATCGTCAAGGGGATGGGCGGGGCGCTCGGATTCATTGCCACCATCATCGGACTGGGAGCTATCTTCGGACAGATATTGGAGAACTCCGGTGGCGCTAAAACGCTGGCGCATTCGCTGGTTAATCTCTTTGGTCAAAAACGAGCCTCCTGGGCGATGTTGCTGACAGGATTTCTCATTTCCATCCCTGTGTTCCTAGATGTTGGGCTCGTCATCGTAGCACCTATCATTTATGCGTTGGCTCGCGACACCAAAAAGCCACTCCTACTCTTCGGCCTTCCTTTGGTGGTCGGCATGGCGGTGACTCACGCATTTGTTCCTCCGACGCCTGGACCCGTTGCGGTAGCCGAGATTCTTGGGGCAGACCTTGGCCGTGTTATCCTCTACGGCATTGGGATTGGCTTACCCACTGCGATCATCGTGGGCATTTTTCTCGTTCCTGTGGTTTGTAAGAACGTAAAGGTAGAAATACCAGCCTTCTTCGAGGAGGCAGAGGACTCCGGCCCCATGCCAAACTTCGGGCTGGTCGCGTTCATCATGGGCCTGCCTATCGTGCTCATCGTTCTAGGAAGCACCTGGGCTAAAGCAGAAGACCCAAGTTCACTTCAGACACTCGTTGGATTTCTTGGCCATCCCGTCGTCGCCCTGCTTCTCGCTACTTTGCTGGCGCTCGTGTTCCTCGGCGTCTTGCGAGGAGTCGCCAAAGACAAACTTCTCGATCTGAGTACCAAAGCGCTTGGACCCGCAGGCATCATTATTCTCATCACCGGCGCTGGCGGTGTCTTCAAGCAGATCCTCGGCGCAAGTGGCGTGGGCGATGCCCTTGCTGACTGGCTCGGAAGTTATGGCATCTCCGCCGTGGTCCTGGCTTACCTTTTTTCCATGATCGTCCGCGTCGCACAGGGATCCGCCACTGTGGCGATGATCACCGCTGCCGGCCTCATGGCAGGCATCGTTCAGGCAGGCGACTACAGCCCGGCTGATCTGGCTCTCATCGTGATCGCCATCGCCGCTGGTTCGACCATGCTTTCCCACGTGAACGATTCAGGTTTCTGGATCATCTCTCGTTACCTTGGCATGAACGAAGCGCAAACGCTGAAGACATGGACTGTTCTTTCCGTGGCAATTTCTCTCATTGGATTCGCCCTGACACTAGCCTTGAGTTACGTCGTATAAGGTAACTCGAGCATTTCCGAATAGACTTCAAAACTGCCTCGATGAGGAACCTCACTGTTCTCGCCCTGATCCTTTGGTTCGGGGTTGGATCTTTGATCGCGAATGACCCACTCGTCATCAACGCCGGCATTGGTGGAAACTCCACCGAGGATTTACTGAAGAGACTGGAGAAGGATGTCTTATCCCTCAATCCATCATTGGTCGCATTGATGGTCGGCACCAATGACATGCTGAATTCCCGCAAGTCAGTGCCGCTCGATCAATACCAGGCGAACCTGAATCGCCTCGTTCAGTCGATCACCGAATCAGGAGCGAAATTGGTACTAATGACGATTCCTCCCTGCAACGAAAGGCTCCTACTTACCCGTCATCCCGCCAAGTTTTTTGAGGACTTAAGCCCTGCCGAACGCATCGATGCGGCGAATATCATCATACGCTCGTTTGGAAATACCAATTCCGTTCGCGTCGTAGACGTTCATCAGCTCATCTCTGGCCGAGGTCATCAGAATGAGAAAACAAGCCTTCTCCGAAACGAAGCCAATAGCAGATCGAAGGACGGCGTCCACCCTACTGCGGAAGCCTACGAGTTAATTGCGGAAGCAATCTATCTGGCAATGCAAAAGGCGGACTGGACCAAAGCCCGCCCAATCATTTGTTTTGGCGACAGCATCACCTTTGGCTCCGGCATGAAAGGATCAGGCACTGCCGCCTCTGATGCCGAGACCTACCCGGCAAGATTGGCGAGTCGAATTGATTCGCCATGAATCCATTTGGAAAGACCTCACTCACTTGAGCGCGGCCTTGCCCACATGGGTCCCTGTCGCGAAACACGCCTGCAACAAATAGCCTCCAGTGGGCGCGTCCCAGTCAATCATTTCTCCCGCGACGTAGATGCCGGGCAGTTTTTTGATCATCAGTTGATCATCGAGTTCACTCCAGCTTACACCCCCCGCCGATGAGATTGCCTCCTCGACTGGTCGTGGTCGAGTTAAGGCCACGCGACAGTGTTTGACCTCGCGAGCCAACTGATCCACCGACTTCCACGGGCCTCGATCGGGCAGGTACTTGAGAAGAGCGCCGACAGCCGGATCCAGCTTCCATCGGCGACGAGCTTCGCGCACAAAATTACGCCTCACTTCGCCCATCCGGAGAATGAGTTCCTCAACCGTCAGATCCGGCTTGAAATCGATCACGACTTCGGGAGATGACATCGATCTCAGGACAGGACCGAGATGATAAATCGGTCCGCCTTCCAACCCGTATCGCGTGATCACCAACTCCCCGCGACGGCTAGCCCCACCAGCGCTGAGCTTGAGATTTTTCATGGGCAGGCCTTCGGCCTCTTCCAACAAAGGGGCTGGCCACTCGACCTCCCAACCGCAGTTGGACGACGTCAGCGGCGTCATACTCACGCTTGCCTCTTCAAGAATACTCACCCACGTCCCAGTCGATCCCGTCTGCGGCCATGAAGCGCCGCCGAGGGCAAGTATCACAGCATCATGTCGCCGCGTGACAGTGTCAGAGCCGTGTTGAAAGATGAGTTGGCGATCAGCTTCCAAACCAACCCACTGGTGTCCTACCTGAAAACTAACTCCCTGCTCACGCAGTCGCTCGACCCAGCGCCGAAGTAGTGGTGCCGCTTTGATCGTTCCATTGAGGGGAACGGGAAACACCTTCCCGCTACTGGCGACAAAGGTCTCAACCCCCAGGTCGGCGGCCCACTTCCTCAAGGCCTCAGTATCGAAGTCTGATAGAATTTTTTGCCATAAATCCGTTGGCAAATTCGTGCCGCTGTAGCGATTCAACAACGGCTCAAAGTCTTCACCGTTTGTCAGATTGAGCCCACTTTTCCCGGCGACCAGAAATTTGCGGCCAACGGATCGCATCGCGTCATAGACAGTGACCTCAGCTCCCCCTGACACAGCGACCTCAGCAGCCCTGAGGCCGGCAGGGCCGCCGCCGATGATAGCGATGTTTCTATTCGTGCTCAAAGGGGACTTTATCGCCATGCGGTGAGCCCGTCCATTGATGACTGAAACAAAGTCTATTTATCCCAGTGAGAATCAATCACTTCCATGAGCTCAGGATATTGCCCGTCTTCATCGCCATACTCCTCTTTTAATTCAAGAAGCCGCGTTTTGAGTCGCTCGACGATCTGAGCGTATTCGGGATTGTCATAAACGTTATTGGTTTCGTGGGGATCCTCTTCCAAATCGTAGAGCTCCCATCCGGCCGTGCTCGGCGGGTAGTCCCCTTTCCCAAGATTGGCATCGAGAGGAAGGCCATGGAAAAAGGCGAGTTTGTAGCGACCGTCACGAACGCCGTAGTGCCCGGGAATATGATGATGGGCCAAATGCATCCAGTAGCGGTAGTAGACCGCGTCCCGCCATGACTCCGGCGCCTTTCCGGTCAATATTGAACGAAGGCTTTCCCCCTGCATTTTGGTTTCTTCGGGAGCAGCTTTGACTCCAGCAAAATCGAGGAGGGTCTGGGCAAAATCAAGATTTGAGCAGAGGTGAGCATCGTCGTTAGACCCCGCAGGGATTGCTCCCGGGAGTCGGGCGAAGAAAGGCATCCGAAAACACTCTTCGTAGATCCAACGCTTATCGAAATAATCGTGCTCTCCGAGAAACATGCCCTGGTCAGCGGTGTAGATGACGAGAGTGTTTTCGGCTAGACCTGACTCGTCGAGGTAATCGAGAACGCGCCCGACATTTTCGTCTACCGCTTTGACGCACCCAAGGTAGTCGTGGAGGTATTTCTGATAGGCTGCCTTGCCCTTTTCTTTTTCGGACATTCCAGTCATGTCAACCGAGCCGGCTGGCCATTCGGGTTTCTGCACATCATCGACCATGGTGCGGCGACCGGCGAGACGACCGGTGATGGAAGTTCCCATGTCGATGGTCGCTTCGGAGCGGTGGGAGAAGTCTTCCCACAAGGTATCTGGCTCTGGGATCTCGACATCGGCGAGGTAGTCCTTGTGGCGATCAGCAGGCTCCCATTTTCCGTGGGGTGCCTTGTGGTGAAGCATCAGGAAAAAGGGCTTTTCATCCTCGCGTTCTTCGAGCCATTCCAGGGCGTAATCCGTGATCAGATCGGTGTAGTACCCTTCGACACGAGTGCCGGATTTTTTATTGTGAGGCTCATAAGCAATACTATCTGTCGAGGCAACGAATACAGGGTCATGGTATTGCCCCTGACCGGGCCCTACTTTCCAATAATCGAATCCCCAGGGAGCAGAGCGAAGGTGCCACTTCCCGATCAGAGCCGTCTCATAGCCGGAACGTTTCAGGATATCAGCCACATTCGGAGTGCCAGAGTCCGGACCCGGGAATGCATCATTGAGAGTCCGAACGCCATTGAGGTGAGAATGCTGCCCGGACAGAATCACAGCACGGCTTGGCGTGCAGATGGAGTTAGTGACGTAACATTTATCGAGGCGAATCCCCTCCTGGCCGATACGATCGATATTCGGAGTCGGAGCCACTTCTGCAAGCCGACTACCGTAGGCACTGATGGCATTGGTCGCATGATCATCCGACATGATGAATAGGATATTGGGACGACTGCCCTCCCCGTTCACGGGGATGACTGACAGCCCGGCGAGGGCAAAAATGATGACTAGTGTGTATTTCATATTGGCAAATTGATCTTTTCGTCAGCTTATTCGATTCCTTTGTACAACTTCAGCCAGTCAATCTGAACCGTTCCAAAGTCCTGCCCCTTGAAATCGATTTGCTGACTTTCTTCATCAGTCTTCAAAGTAATCATCTCGTCTTTGATGATCTCTTTGCGATCGTTGACCTGAATGAGAATAGCACCCTCTTTGATTTCAATGGTTACGTCATTCCACTGATTAAGAGGAAAGAAATCCCCATCGATAACGATCTTCTTTTTCTTCTGAAGCGTCAGAGTTGTTTGCTCTTCACCAAAGATGAATGAATTCACGTGGTGCCCCAGATCGAGTAACGCACCACGATCTCTGCCGGCCCCCGGTTCTGCGTCGTAGCGCAGACGCAATTGAATGGCGAGTGCTTTGGGCACCGGCTTGATGAAAATCACCGGGCGAGTGCCGTCATGACCATCGCCAGTTGCTTTGATCCTCTTTTGAAATTCCTCAGTAGCAACTCCACCGACAAGAATGCCGTCGACCACATTCCACTGAGTCTCCTGACGAATCGTCCACTTTTCCGGCATATTGTGAGGACCGTCCGTGGCAAAGGGTTCGTCGTAGATCAATTCAACGGACTTAAAGAGTTCGGGTTGGTATTCGTCGGCCGACGCATGAACCATGAACGCCGCGCTCAAGGCAATCGGCAGAAGGGATTGAAAATATCGTTTCATTTGGTCTCTCTTTTTGAATGGTTGAGTGCCTCGCCAACTGCGGCAGGAAACCAACGGGGCGGGCCTCTACTTAAGCCCCATTCCTTAAAATTCAGAGGACGGGATCAAGCTAGCATAGACTCGATCCTCTGTAGCTGGGGTCTGTGACCGGTTGATCGTCGCTTGATGCCCGGATACTCAATCCCGGCTACAGACCGGCAAATCCCGATCAACGTTTCGGTCCAAGAGTTTCAAACCCATTCTGCAACGATTCCTCTGTCATGAATTCTACGCCAAGACACAAAAAAGGCCGGACGCAAAACGTCCGGCCTTTTAGAGAAATCTATCTGAAATCTTAGACAGTGCCGAAGATCGTCTTGCCTGTGGAGCGAAGATCGTCCGATGCCTGCACAAGACGGGCAGCCATGCTGGCTTCAGCCTTCTTGAGGTAACCGCGTGGGTCGTAGGTCTTTTTGTTACCGACTTCGCCGTCAACCTTGAGCACACCTTCGATGTTCTCGCAGATGTGTGTCACCACAGGGCGGGTGAAAGCATACTGCGTATCGGTATCGATGTTCATTTTCACGACACCGTATCCAAGTGTTTCGCGGATGTCACTGAGGTCGGAACCTGAACCACCGTGGAAAACGAGGTCCATCAGAGCTGCTTCACCATGCTTGTCGGTGACAGCCTTCTGACCATCACGAAGGATGGTTGGCTTAAGCTGAACGGAACCTGGCTTGTAGGCGCCATGAACGTTACCGAAAGTCGCGGCAAAGAGAAAGCGACCGAGCGGCTGAAGGGCTTCGTAAACTTCCACCATGTCTTCGGGTGTAGTGTAGAGCTTTTCTGCTGGAAGGCCGGATGTATCGTGGCCGTCTTCTTCACCACCAACGCAGCCAGCTTCGACTTCGAGAATGATGTCGAGCTCCGCGCACTCGATAAGAAGCTCTTTGGAGATCTTAAGGTTCTCGTCGAGTTCTACGACAGAACCGTCGAACATGTGTGATTGGAAAAGTGGGCCTTTTCCTTCCGCAATGCGTTTGCGGGAAGCCTCGAGAAGTGGCTTGAGGAAACCGTCAACCTTTTCAGGGTGGCAGTGGTCTGTGTGGAGACCCACGAGAATGTCGTATTTCTCAGCAAGCAGGTGAGTGGCTTCGGCGAGCACGATTGCGCCGAATGCAGCATCACCGACGTTCAAGCCGGAAGCGAACTGACCGCCCCCAGTCGAAACTTGGATAATACCGTCTGACTTCGCGTCGGCAAAGGCCTTGAGAGCCGCGTTAATCGTAGTGATCGATGTGACGTTGACCGCCGGATAGGCGTAGTCGCCCTTCTGGGCTGCGTCGAGCATCGCTGCGTATTGCTTGGGTGTTGCTACTGGCATATTGCTTTTTGTTTACGTTGTCTGCTTTATTTTGAAATTTGAGAGAGCGTAGCCCCACCGGTCCAATGCGGCTTAATGATTGGATTTAGAAGCCAAAAATCGAGCAACTTGATAAGTAGCCGAAAAAACACATTTTCCCACCAATTATTGGCCCAGTTCCAAAACTTCTCCGGCATTGGCGCCAAAGCGGGCTGCACGATACCAAGCGAAGGCTTGCCGGTCGTCGAACCAGGCACCAACCCTTCAATTACGAAAATTTCCACAACGAGAAGATAAATCGATATCGCCGATAGAGAGTAAAAGCGGTATCACGCCAATTGCTGGAAAGATCATCGACCACTATCTCAAGAGACTATGAATTGCTGGAAAACGCTCCTACCGGTTTTCGCGATGCTGGCTGCCTTCGGGTTAGCAAGCGCCGATGAGAAAAAAGCGCAGCTATCCTACTACTACCTGGATGGATGACCCATGTGCGCAAAAATAACGGTCATAGTTAATGATCTAAAAGAAGAGCACGCCGATACAGTCGATATCAAAGCCGTGAAAATAGGAGTGGGTGACTCCAAAAAAGAGATCGAAGAGTCCGATCTGCAAGTCCACGGCATCATCGCCAAAAATTCCGAGGGCAAAATCATCACCACCGTCGAAGGCCACAGCTACGGCAAAGAAAAAGTCGAAGAAGTGATCGCGACGCTTACGGCGGCAGAGTAATCATTTACGATTCAACGGGGTTGGCTGATTCCGGAAACGACTTCCAGAGGCAGTCAATCTCCCCTACTTCGTAATACAGGAAACCGGGCAAGAGCATTATCGCGGTAGATCTCATGCGCAGACGATTCATCGATTTCAGCGCACGTAATCGAGATGACTGGTGCGTGGTCCAGTCGGATCGTTATCTCGTTCCGTGCGATAGGAGGCCTTAGCGAATCGTGAGAGGCGAAACACCGTGTCGCGATTTTCGTCAGCGAGGTTGTTAGCCTCGGCAGGATCGACCCCAAGATCATACAGCTCCCACGGCAACCATTGATCGGTACGAACCAGTTTCCAGTTGCCACTTCGCACCGCGCAAGCGCCCGGTGTTTGCCAAAACAAATAGGGGCGTTTGTCGAGACGACTCTTGTCCCCTCCAAACAATTCACCAGTCAGCGAAGTGCCATCTGTTTTGATCTCCTCGGCTCCAGCGATTTCGCCGAGAGTCGGGAACAAATCGTAATGGACGGTTGGAATATCGCTGGACGTATCGGCCGCAATCCTCCCAGGCCATCGAGCGATCATAGGCACGCGGATGCCTCCTTCGTAAAGACTCCCCTTGGAGCCACGCAGTCCGCCAGTGCCGTCGAAGAAGGTCACCAAATCATCCCAGGTCGATCCTTGAGCGCCATTATCAGAAGTAAAAATGAAGAGTGTGTTGTCATCGATTCCTAACTCAACCAGCAGCGCGGAGATCTCACCGACAGCGTCATCGAGTCGACTGATCATGCCGGCGTAGGCAGTATAGCTATCCTCGTCGTAGAGGTAACCTTCGCGTTTTTCGTGAATCGTATGTTTGGGAAATTTCCCGAGATACTGCTTCTTCGAGTCTTCCGGAACGATCAGCTCCACATGGGGAATAATGTAGGGAAGATAAGCAAAAAACGGTGATCCATCTTCGCCCGTTTCCGAGGCCTGGGCCAAGCCCTGGGCAGAGCCCGAAGATCGAATGAAAGCGAGCGCGTGGAGATGAGTGATGTCGTGCACATAAGTGCCACGCTTGCCATTCTCATTCTCAGGCAGCATGACCTTTTCCTCGTTGTGCCAGACCCACCAGGGATAAAAGAAGTGAGCGTGAACCTGGTCGTATTGACCAAAGAACTCATCGAAGCCCTGGCGATTGGGATGACCGGGTGTGTTCTCTTTACCCAGCCCCCACTTGCCGAATCCTCCTGTCCGATAACCGACCGCCTTGAGCTGTTCTGCCAGGGTGATATCGTCATCTTCCAATGTCGCTCCCCCGGGCGTGTTCCATCGGATAGGTGTGTGACCGGTGTGGAGGCCAGTCATCAAAACGCTGCGGCTCGGAGCACAAACAGACGAACCCGAATAGGCATGAGTGAAGCGCATGCCCTCGGCGGCAAGACGATCGATATGCGGGGTGAGAATTTTTTGCTGCCCGTAACTTCCGAGATGACCGTAGCCGAGATCGTCAGCCATCAGCAGAATGATATTAGGACGGGATTCGTCGGAGGCGATGGCCATGTGACATAGGCAACAGGCAGCGACCGCAAGTGTGGAGAGAGAATTCAGCAGATTCATCGGCGTGGTATTGATTCATGGATTTGACCATGCCAGGCGAGCTTTGACAAAGGGAACACAGCCCTGAACGCGCTACAATACAGCGTGCTGCCATTGGACGATGCCGATCACAGAATGAATAGAAACTCTGAGCTCACGAGAATCGCGGACATCAACAGGACTGATCCATCGGGAGAGTCCGCCAGTCGCTCGAGTTCTTGCCGTTCTTCTCTGCTTGGCAAGCGTGCAAGAAGCCCAAGAAAAATGGTGTCGAGTCTTTCCGCTGAAGAGTTCGCGGCGGCGACACTGCGTGACATTGGGGAGAAAGGGTTGAGAACGGTATCAATCCATTCACTGTTGAGCATCGCGAGCGACTGAGGGACAGAGGTGTGCCGACTTGCGTTATTGATTTCGAGACGGTCGCTTTGGCCGAAGGTTCTGAGGAAGTGACCTCGCGGCGCGGGCGAATCCAATTCGCAGGCGCGGATGAGCTGAGCCTGACGCCGCTTCCAATCGGAAAACTGTTCGCTTGTGCCTTCGATCACACCTTTGTATCGATTGAGTCGGTTGACGTTTTCTTTCTGTTGTTTCTGGAATAATTCGATTCTTTCCTCAACCTCCGGCAGGTGCTCTCGCCCACGATTCGAGACGAATTGTTTACCCTCCGCCGATGACAGCCAAGCCCTGACAACATCTGGACTTCCGTCGATTCTCCGGGCGCGATTTCGTAGATCCGCCAGGTAGCGTGTGCGGTAGATCTCACGCTTTATCGAGGATCGGTCCGGCTCATCTGCGCTCAGTGCTACGAGGGAGTCCCAGATTTGTTCGGCGCTCATTCGTCGCAAAAAGGGGCCGGAAAAGTGTATCGGTTCACCTGGTTCCGGTTCTGTCGCCATGGCCTTTCCTTGATAGGCTTTCGACTTCATTACGGCGGCGATGAAAGCCTGAATGTTGTAGTCGAGATCCTCCATCATTTGAATGGCCGCCTGTTCAATTTCAGGATCCCAGGCTTTTGTGCCATCCCGAAGATCATCGAGAGGCTGTGGCACAAAGGGAGCTCCAAATAGCTCGTGCCAGATTCGATTTACAATGACGCGGGTAAAACGTGGATTGCTGGAAGAGGTGAGCCAGTGCGCAAAGGTAACTGTCTCGGGTTCGCCATCACGGGGCCTGACAATATCGCCAAAGACTGTGACTGCTGCGACTTCCTGAAGTGGTTTAGCATCGTTGTATTCATAGTCGTGAGGCAACTTCAGGGGAGATGCCCGCGGCAATACACTGCCAAAACGCATTGGAGTAGTGATCGTATTGATCGCGGAACGTTGTGGTCCCTTGATCTCATTGTAGACCTCTGGATACTTTCCAGCTCGCACACTCCAGGTAAAGGCGGCCATCTCGTAAAAGTCCATTTGTGTCCATCGGTCAAACGGATGGTTGTGGCATTGCGCACACTCCATTCGGGTTCCCGTGAATACCCGCATCAGGTTTGAAAAATGCTCCAGAGGCATTCCGAAATCACGCTCGTAGAAACCGACGGCCCCCGCGTTCTCGGCTTCCCATATGTTTCCCTGTCGTCCGATCAGATCGCGAACGATCTGATCATAGGGAACATTGTTTCTTAAGGTATTCAGAACCCATTCAGAGTAGGCAGATCCTACAATGCCGCTGCGTGTGATTTCCCCCTCAGTGCTGACTCTGAGCAAGTCCGCCCAAAAGTGAAACCAGTGTTTGGCGTATCCCTCTGAACTCAGTAATCTGTCGATGAGTGCGCTGCGTTTGTCAGTTTCTCTTGAGTCAAGAAACGCCCGGGCCTCGTTCACTGTTGGAATGCGACCTACGGCGTCGAGATATGCCCGCCTCAAGAAGGTGCTGTCATCGACCAGTTCCGGAATTTCGATTCCTCTGAATTGGAGGCCCGGTTCAATCGGCGCCTCCAGCTCACCATGGGCCAAGTGAGGTGCAAACAGCCAGCCGAGAAGGATGAACCGAGCAAAACGCATTCCCGAGATTAGTTCTTTGCTCCGAAGAATCAATGGATATCCAACTCTTCCGTTTCATCGGCGAGCTATTGATAGCGATGATATGACCATGTCAGGTGAATTTTGACAATGCGATCGCGCCGTAGCGCTCGACCCTGGAAGCGCTGAGGCGGAGGGCTGTCATTCCTATCCAGATCAAGACAGCGAAAGGCGAACTAGCTTCAAAGCAGTTTAACGCTCGATCGGGCATTGTAGGTCGCTATCGTCTCGTCGCTTAACGCATCGCTATCGCTACCTTCCGAGCCAAGGCAAACGACGGAGCCGTCTGACATCGAGATGAAGAGCTTGTTGTAGGCACTAACCATGCCGTCAAATACCGGCGTGGTGTGTAGCTGGTAGCCCTCGGTCATGGTGCCATTGTCGCGGTCGACAACGAGAAGGATGGCGCCGCTCTTGCCGTTGTAGGCATCGTCCTGCTGCTGGGCGATGTCCTTGGTCTCAGCTTGGTCGAGAGTTTTGAGACTGCTCTTTTGATCCAACAGTTCTTCCGGGCCAAAGATATAGAGATTGTTTTCGGCCAGGGTCATGGAGCGCACCAGGATGGGAACGCGGACGCCCCACTGTTCTTCATTCTCGTGACTGCGATTGAAGAGGTAGTATTCGTATTCCTTGGACCATTTGTAGTACTGAGTCAGACGGCCCCAGGCGAAGACGCCGTCGTCGTCAAAGTTAATGATGCGACCGGAAGGCGCCGCTTTGCCCGCCCGCCAGTAACCATTGTGCCCGGAGGTGTAATTTTCGCCGAAAGTCCAGTAGGTGCGGTGCCACCAGGAGTCATCAAGAAAGCCGGTGCCACTGATGATGTGCGGGTTGCCTTTTTTAACATCGTAGACTTTAAAGGGCTCTTCCAGGCCTTCCCTTCTGGCGTAGAAAGCATTGCTATTTTTGAGTTCGAGGCGATTTCCCTCGAGGTCAAAGTCTTGCTTTCGCATGTGGATCTCCTTGCCGTCGCAAGTGAGGATGTCGTTCAAAGCCTGTGGCATGCTGAGCACTTCATGCTGGAGTTGAAGTTGTTTGTCGGTGCCGGGGACTTTTTCGCCCATGACCGTTTCTTTGATCTTGGTGCCAGTGTTAGCATCGAGGATGAGAAAATTCATACCTCCATCGACAAACATGGAGCGACCGGCGACGGCGTAGAGCTTGTCATCATGAATCAGCACACTGCCGTGGAGTGGATGGGTGGATTCGATGTTTTCGAAATGCATGTGGCGACTGCGAGAAGGCGCTCCCTCATATTTCCAGATCAGTTGTCCGTCGGCGAGATCAAGGCAGTAGATGAAGCCGTCAGCCGAGCCAAAGTAGCAACGCTTTTTGTAAATTGTCGGCGAGGAATCGATGGCTCCTCCAGCGATGAATTGCCATTCTTTTGAGCCGTCGGCGGCATTCAGAGCATTGACCGTGTACTGGTTCTTCTGCACCACGATGACTTTGTTTTCAGCGATGACGGGTTGGGTCAAGTTTCCTGTCAGGTTGATACGCCACTGTTCTTTGGAAATGTCGGCGACGGAGCTTGAACTCGTCCCGCTGCGGCGGTTGTTGTGACGATAAATAGGCCAGTTGTTTTTCTCTAAATGGATCTCAAAAGGGCGGCCTTTCACGGCCCCTTTGATGAGACGGGCCTCATCGGCGGTTTTCTTCCAGACTGGATGTTCGCGGTTCTTAGTGGCGAGAGCGGAAAAGCCATTCAGCTTGGCGCCGATGTAGCAGGCGCAGGGGTTGGCGGGCGCGTAGACCATGCCGTTGGCAGGCATGATGCCGTAGAGGCAGGCGCCGCGCACCCAGTGATGCAGAGTCCATTCTCTAGTTTTTAGATCCACAAACTCAATCCCGGTTCGGGAAAGCAGCAGGTAGTCTTCAGTGGCTTTGGCAGGGTAACAGCGATGGTGAAACCAGTAGGCTTCTTCGGTGGGGGGAAAGCTGGCCAGCTCTTCCCCGAGCTCAAATCCTGTCGCGGTAGTGATGCCGGAAGAAGGATTGCCTTTGCCATTTTCACGAGTGTTTTCGTTTTGCCAGATGATACCGCGAATGACGAAGAGGTTTTCAGGAGACTGATAGCCGGACGGAGGGCTCAAAGTGTCCCAGAGTTTTTTGCCGTCGAAGGCATTGAGGGCGATCAGTTTGCCTATGCTTCCGCGATGATTCTGATAGTTCTCGCCACCGGTGTAGAGAACGCGGTTGTTGGCCGTCACCACCGTGGGACCGTAGTAGGTCGTCATGTCGTCCATGATGGGCAATTCCTCCGAGACCCATTGTTGCTGACCCTTCTTTTTATCGAGAGCGACGATGTGAGCGCCATCAAAGTAGTAGGTATTGTAGTCGTCAGTGCAGAAGGAAAGTGGGGCACTCCATCTGGCCTTGTGATGCCAAAGCGTTTCAAGAGAGGTTTTGTCGACTTTGAGAATGTCCTTAGGGCGAACTTCCACTTTGGTCAGGCTGTAAGGATATCGGGCGAGTTCAGCTTTGTCCTTTTCCTTGTCGCAAATGAGGTAGAGGGCGTCGTCTTCCATCACGATCTCTTCCGTGCCCTCGCTGCCTGGGATGATGCTGAGGATTTCACCGGTTTTGGCATCAAGCACACTGACCGGCCCTTCGATGCTCAAGGTGCCGTAGACGCGGTCCTCGGTCGCAACGATACGACGCGGAAGATGCGAAGGGCCGCTTTTGAGCTTGTGCATGTTAGGGAACCATTTCGAAATGTCTGTCTTCCAAAGCACGGTACCATTGAACGCGTCGCGACAGATCAGCTTCCACTTGGTGGGGAGCATGGGGCTGAAGGTGGACCCTTCGTCGAACACGTAGAAGAGCCGACCGCCAGCACTGACACAAGCCGAGAAACTGGACATGACGTCGTGATGTCGAGACCACCTCGGGCTGCCCGTCCACTGGAGGTGATAAAGTGGGGGCTTCACCATTTTGTCCTTCGAGACCGCGTTCCCGGTGGGCGAGTAAAAATACTGCGGCCAGTGGTCCATGGTCGAGGGGAACTCCTTGGTCAGGCTATCCCAGGAATCGCCGTTCTTGATGAGGGCAGTGCCATAAGGCGCGAGAACTCTCATGATCTCTGACTGATCGACTTCGGCTTCACAGACAACTAGGTTGATGAAGTTCTGAGCGAAAGGCAGGTGCTCGCCTTCCCATTGGCTGTAGGTCACCTTGCCGGAGAGGCCCTCTTGATAGGTTTGCTTGCGGGCGAGTTCAATTTTCTCGGCAGACTTCTCCAGGCCGTAGACCAGGCTATTTTCACTTTGGTGGAGTGAGTTGGTTAGACTGCCATCGTCGCTGCCAATATGGAGAATGACTCCCCCCATAAATTTTGCCTCTTCCAGTAAGTCGCTGGCGGTGTCTGCCGCGAGATTAGTGCCGAAAGCTGACAGAACTATCGATAAGAAAGAGAATAGGTGTTTAGAACGGATCATTATCTTTTCCTGAATTCGCTGAAGGAAGGTTGCGAAGCCTTTTACGACTCGTCTCTTTCTATAACCTTATTTTCTGCCGGATTCTTGGCTCGGATGGACAGATTTTGTTAAGCAATGGCGGCTGCCTGCTCCCCTGGCATTGGGTCTATCAAAGCAAAACAGGGTAAAGCCACCGACCTAGAGCCGTGGACTTTACCCTGTTAAAATTGATTCGTATTTGAACCGAACCCGAGACCTACGACATCAGATCCCAGTCGCCGCGGTAAGGAAGCGCCATGAGAAGCTTCTGCGCTTCCTTGTCACCTTTCACTTTCTCATTCGCTGAGTCCCACTTGATAGCACGGCCTAGCTTTTGTGAAGCATAGGCAATGTGTCCCGGGGTCGCGGAGCGGTGTCCGGTTTCAGAAGGGCAAATGCACTCTTTGCGATTCAGAACACCTTCGATGAAGTTGGACTGATGCCCGGCGCCAGGGTGATAGCCTTTCCAATCGCCAGCCACAAAGCCATCAGCGGCCCAGGCAGGATTGGAAGCTTCGAGCACGCCACGGTTGACGTAGACCCAACCGTTCTCGCCAATAAACTTGGTTCCCTTGTCGTTACGAGTGGACATCACGACCTCCACATCGTTGGGGTATTGACTGACGACGTCGAAGTTCAAAGGAGAATTGTAGACTTCCATCAGCTCATCGATGTACTCGAAGTTTTTCGCTTCGACGCTCAATGGACCGGCTTTGTCCATGTCGAGTCCCCAATGAGCAATGTCATTGTGGTGTCCGATCCAATCCATGAGCTGACCACCACCATAACTGAGATGCCAGCGCCAATTCCAGTGACAGCGAGCGTCCATATAAGGGAGCTTTTCACTCGGCCCACACCACATGTCGTAGTCAAAACCTGCTGGCGGATCCTTAACTGTAGCGTCTCCCTGAGGCTCGGTCTTCCCTGAAGGCAATCCGACTTCGACTTTCGTAATCTTTCCAATATGCCCATTACGAACGATCTCGACCGCCTGGCGAAACTCTTTGGAGGAGCGCTGCTGCGATCCAACTTGGAAAATCAAATCGCGCTTGGCGACCTCCCGATGAAGGTGATATCCCTCGGCAAACAGATGAGTGATCGGCTTCTCGCAATAAATGTCGATGCCATTTTTTGCAGCTTCCATGCAGATCAAAGCGTGCCAGTGATCCGGCGTCGCTACCATGATCGCATCCAAGTCACCCCGCCCGATCATCTCGCGAAAGTCCTCATATCCTTCGACGCCCGTTTCGCTACCGCCCTTTTTAGCATTGGCTCCGTTCAACAATTCAATACCCGCATCGCGACCCTGAGTATTCCCGTTATTGGGCGCTATGTAACTTTTAGCAAGGTCACAGACAGCGACTCCCTGAGCTTTTTCATGCCCCATCAGAGCCGTCATGACGCCCCGACCACGATTGCCCATTCCAATGAATCCCATTTGAACCCGGTTGCTGGGGGCATTCTTTCCTAAGACAGATGAAGGAATGATCATCGGCGCACCGATGGCACTGGCAGCTCCGGCGATAAAGCGACGACGTGAAGTGTTTGTTTTTTGACTCATGATTTCTCTTAGGGTTTTCCTCTCAGACTTTCCTCTCAGGCTTTCCTCTCAGGCTTTCCTCTCAACGCCATGAGCGACTAAGAAGGAACCTAGCGAAGAAAGGCGCTCAAATACATCACACGATTGCGCCGAGTAGAACAAGGCTTGAATTCGCAATCTACTGTTCTTTGATCTTCAATTCACGAAACCAGACGCGGTGTCCATGATCCTGAAGGCCGATGTGGCCTTGCCCCAAGGTGGCGAAGTCCTTCCATTTGCTGAACTTAGAGGCCGCAATCTGTTCATCCCACGCAGGGCTGTGCATTTCGTATTCCGTGGTTTTGACCCCATTGAGCCAATACTCGACGTGGTCTCCCTGAACAACGAGGCGACCCTTATTCCACTCACCGACAGGCTTGGTCTCGTCGCTTGCCGCCGGTTCGATACTGTAGTGCGAAGCAGATTGCTCGGCTGGACCAACCGGCTCACCTTTTCCGGTCCGAAAGCCCGCGTTGTCTAGCACCTGATACTCAGGGCCAGTCAGGTAAGGTTCTTTTGGTCCTTCTCCGACATGAAACATCACTCCTGAGTTAGTGCCCTCTTCCACTTTCCACTCAAAGCTCAATTCAAAGTCATCGTAAGTCGCTTCTGTGATCAGATTTACGTGAGGGCTGCCTTCCGGTTGCCCTGATAAATGAAGCGCTCCCTCTTCCACGATCCAGACTCCTTCGGTCTCGGCTTCGTTATAGCCACGCCAGCCTTTTAGCGTCTTCCCGTCAAAGAGCGAGACCCAGCCCTCTGAATCGTCTCCTGAGGAAGCTTCCACAGAAGTTTCTTGTTGAGCCTTTGAGCATCCGCTCACGAATAAAATTGCGACGACTAAAACGAGGTTGGAGATTTTGTTCATATTTTAAACTTAGACTTTTTGGGGTCGATTAGTGAGCTCCACCCTTCTATTAGACATGATGACAGGGAAACTTAACAGCCGAATCACTGATGACTCAGCTCACTTAACTTCAGCGGGAACTCCTTCACAATCTCGCCGCTGATATCGATACATTTGAAAGTCATGACAGGATCGTCTTGGCGCAGATCAAAACTCAGCTGCCCCCAGAAGTTGCCCTCATTATAAGACCAGACCGCGTTGGGAAACGTCTCGTGGGTATGCTGATTGGTCACCTTAGCGGAAACAAATTCATAGAGAGGATAGCCGTTCGGACGATCGATTTTCCAGATATCGGAACGATGGCGGTCACCTGAAATCAAAATGACGCCATTGATCTTGTGCTCGTTGATCAAGTCGAAGATCTCATCTCGCTCCGCACGAGCCCAGCCCCCCGCCCACGAATCCTTGCCGCCCTTGTCGGCGTCGTCTGACCACATTGTGCCGGAAGCGATAACTTTGAATTTCCCTTTCGCCGACGCGAGTTCTTCCAAGAGCCACTTTTTCTGATCCGGCCCAAGCATCGTTTGATCCGCTTTATCGCGGTAGAAGCGGCCGTCCGTCATGAAAAAATCGACGTCGCCGAGCGAGAAGGAATGCCAAGTCCCCGGCATCGTCTCCCCGCCCCCATAGTGAGGGTTATTCCAGTTCTGTCGAAACACGTTCCAGTTCGGCATTTTCCAGGGGGCTTTCATTCCAGCCCCGCCCTGGGAATCATTCATCGCCATGTCGTGATCGTCCCAAACGGCGTACATGCCGACGCTACTAATGAGTTCGCTATAAGCCGGACTGAGACATCGGCGGTAGTAGAATAATCGCTGAGCACCGCGCCGGTCCTCAACGTCGATGTAAACATTATCGCCCAGCCCGAGGTAGGCGAGCGGCCTCGCCTTGGCCATATTGCTCCAGGCAAATTCGTTAGTCGGGACATAGCGCGAGCCTGAGCCAAAGGTGACATGGAATTCAACTGCCTGACCTTTTTCAGGAGCCGTTCGAAACTGAAACGCATCGCGCTTGATCGTCTTCCCATCGACCTCGACCGAATAGGAATAATCAGTAAAAGGCTTCAAATTGCTAACGGTCTTGACTGCGGTGAAGTCATCTTTCGCCGCCGTCTTAACCGCCTCAGACATCTGATCTCCCACCTTGATCCGAACTGAAGCTGAACCCGCCGTGCGGACCCAGAACTTGGCCGAGGTAGGCCTGATATCCCCGAGCATAGGTCCGTTAAAAAGCGTTAAATCATGCTTCTCAACCGCTTCGACAAACGCTGATTCTTTCAAGAGATCCGCCATGCCGCCCTCCGCCCCGAGCCGACCAGTGAGCCCCTTGGCATCAGTACCGTAGAAGGCTTCGATCAAATACGGATCAAGGTCCTTCATGATCGCATCCTGCTCACCTTCGGTCAGGGGTTCTTTCGCCTGAGTGACGCCCCCTGCCACTAAAATGACCGTCGAGATGATGAAGAGAAAGGCGAGTTTCTGAATTAATCGAGCTAGCATAAAGGTCATGGGGCAAATCGTTGCGCGTTCAGCCATAGGTCTCAACCATCAGCATTATGGCTGCTTCACCAGCTTCTCCCCATTCTCGGGTGACGGCAGAGTTGGCTTTCCCTTGAGAAAACCCAGTTCCTTCAAGAACCGATCAGCGGCAGTCAAAGTGAGGTCTGCCCAAGGCTGCACGTTAAAGAAGGCATGCCCTACTCCGTCGGCCATTTGATAATCAACTCGCGAGCCCTCAAGTGCCCCCCACTTCTCATAAGTTGGGTTCCAGCCTTTCAACCAACCATCCTCACTTCCGAAAAATGCGATAGCAGGTGGCATATCGCCTTTCACATGCTGGATAAAATCAATGTCAGGGTCCTTGGCATCTCCTTCGCTAAGCGCAGGGTTAAACAACACGTAGGCTGCTACGGAAGTGTCGAAACCTTCGGGATCCTGTGAATCATTCAGCCCCGGATTATTCGTCGCGATCAAACAAATATGACCACCGGCCGAACCACCGCTGACAATGAGTCGATCTGGATCCACGCCCAACTCATCGGCATGCTGCTTGAACCAACGGATCGCGCTTTTGGCATCAGGAATACATAAGCTTTTCGCGGACGCGTCTCCTTTCATCTTTGCCTTCTCCGCCTTGGTGGCGAGACGATAAGTCACCGTCGCCGCAACAAGGCCCCTGCTTGCGAAGTAGTCACACTGGTAACTGAAGGCATCACGAGTTCCACCACCCCAGCCACCACCGTGAAAAAAGATGATCCCTGGAACCGGCTTCTTCGACTCCTCGTGCCCTTCCGGGAAATAGATCTCCATCTCACGCTTCACACCATCCACTTCTTTGTAAGTGTAGACTTTGCCCGCAGGACCCGAGACGCGCTCGGCGTAGGCAGAAGGAAGCAACAGGGCGGCCAATAGGATTGGGAGGAAGAATTTCATAACTATTCTATTTATCCCCTCAGCGCTTCCCTGCCAATTGCCTCTTTACCGCATGCGCGGTAGTAACGAGACTTCTTTCCACCTATGAAACACTTCGCTCTCCTGTTTTTCGCTGCAATCACTCTCAATACTTCGGCAGAAGACAATCCGTGGATTTCTCTCTTCGACGGGAAATCGCTGACCGGATGGCAAGCTACCAGCGAGGCAAACTGGCGAGTGGAGGACGGCGCCATCGTCGTTGATGCCGGCAAAAAGGGATTCCTTTTGCACGAGGATGCTTATTTCAACTACGAATTGCAGATTGATTTCAAAGCTGCCCCAGGCACTAACAGCGGAGTCTTTCTCAGCACCCAGCCATCTCCCAAAAAACTAACTGAAGATTGCTATGAGCTCAATATTGCTCCACCCGACAATCCATTTCCAACCGGCAGCCTTGTCGCCAGGAAAAAGGTAGAAGGCGTAGGTGAATCAGAAGAATGGAGAACCTATCAAATCCGCGTTGAAGGGGCCCACGTCGCCGTTTCGCTTGCTGGAGAGCAGATCCTTGACTACCAGGGAGAGGCTCCATCCACTGGCAACAGAATCGGGCTACAGTTAAACGAAGGTCGGGTTGCCTTCCGGAATATCAGAATCAGAAGACTCTAACAGCCTACTACGAATCAATTACTCAGCCGCTGCGACAGGAGCCAACTTCCAGAGATAAAAATCATCTACGATTGCTTTCTTCGGCACGGCGAAGGCAAAGTGATTCTTCGTCGCATGACTGAAACCGGGCGAGGTGTGTGAGCCTACTTCTTCACCATTGATAAAAACCGTCACCGTTTCACCTTCATGTTGGGTGGCCACCTCGACCCACTCATCCACCGGCACCTCGACATCGAGAGTTTTTGCCGCAGCGGCAAACGCATCTTTGTATTCCTGGGATTCCTTGTCCTCCCGATATTTCATATCAAAGCGTGCCGACTTCTCATCTTCGATAGTGAGCTTGCTCGGGGTGATTGTGACCCCATTGATGTGTCCCGCCCAGACCGACTTATCAGCCTTGTCGTTGTATGCCAGTTTGAGCTGTCCATCTTCTTCTATCTTCATGCGCACAAACAGGACGCAGTCACCATAGGTCTCTGTCGTAGTCACGTTCGTTGAAATGGCATGGTCCGCCCGAGGCGAAATAGCCATGACCAAGGTGCCATCGACGAGATCATTCTGCTTATCACCCATCGCTCGACTGTCGCTGTTGGTAGCCCATGGTTCCCCTAGGTCGTCCTTTTCCTCTGAATCTTCGCGATTGAAGTCATCCTGAATCAACGCCACTCCCCGCGCCTCGACTAGAGCAGCCAGAGCCTCTGGCAAATTCGGTCCACTGGCACTTTCTTCGGCACCGCCCGCCAACCACTCCTGATCGGCTTCAGAGAGTTGCGCCAGCTTCACGAACATTTCCTTGCCGTCTGAATCGCGACGGAGGTTCACCCCCATACTGTTCTTCGAGACCAACTCCGCTTCGATAGCGGTGCCGGTCGCAGACGTCCAGGTCCGGGCAGAAAGGTCGATCGTGGCAAGAGCCACTAGCAGTATGAGCGCGAGTCGTTTCATGATGCCTCAAGTTTTCACGACAAACCGCATCATGTAAAGCAAAGGCCGAGCTCACTTCACACCAAGACAAACCACTTCTTTCATGGTGTGCATGTAGAGGCGGTCACCAGCGTATGAAAACGACGCCAGCGTCCAGGTCTCTCCCGCGGGCCCAAGATCATTGATCGCAACCAGTGCATCGTTATTTAACTTCTCCGCATTCGTATCGATCACATAAACCGTGCCGTTCATAATGGGGAAAAAGAGATACTGATTCACCAGCGTCGGGCTTGCTGCCGACACGTGACCAAATCCAGTTCCGCGAGCACGCTTATCAGGGGCGATCTCGAGGCCACGCGAATTCTTCACATCATTGGGAATCGCATCTTTCTTTTCCCAAATCATTTCATCCCCGCCATCGACCTTTGCCACCAACTGAGCTGGCACCTGCAGATATTCCGTCTGACCCGTCTTCACATGAGTCCTTCCGATCACGATCGCATCGTGTCCCAGGAAATAGTGCCAGTCCCCCACCACGATATTGGTCTGATTAGTAAAAGGAATTTTTTTGCCAACGTTCACCGACTGACCTGATTCCTGCTTCCACTTTTCGGTCTTCTCATCGTAGCTGCAGTAGTCAACTGACTCAGACACATTGAAGCGGCGAAGCAGTTCGCCCGTCTCCGTCGAAAACACGAGCTGCTCCTGCTTCTGGAACCAGTAGAGTTCATCCTCGTCCCACTGCATGTTCATCACCGCATCGGCGCTCCCCAGATCGACGGTCCAGATCTCCTTGCCATCCTCGAATGAAGTCAGGCTAGGGCCGTAGGGTTTCTCCAAGGGGCCATGCCCGCCGCCTCGTCCATGTGCCACCGCCCAGGTGCCATCCTTCAGTTGTTTTACGGTCGGGGTATTGCCCACTGCCGTGCCGGCTTCGCCAACCCACTTCACTTCGCCGGTGTTCTTATCGATCCCATGCAGATAACACCAGACATCCTTTTCCTCGATTCCCTCTGGAACCGGCTTATGGCGCTGCAATTTCTGACCCGCTTCTTTGTCCTTCACCTCCACCGTCAAAATGGTGTCGCCCACCATGACCGGTTCGCACTGCCGCGTCGTGTGCCGGGGACGCGGCTGATATTTGCGAAGCCAGACTTCCTTTCCGGCCATGTCGTAGCAGCCGATCGCGCCGCAGCGATTGAAGAACCAGACCCGATCACCATCTGTTATCGGAGCGAACACCGTCGCATCGCTAAAAATGCCACTCACCTGAACCGGATCCGTCCCCGGCACATCCACCTGCCAGAGAATATCACCCGTGTTCGCATCGAGGCAGTAACCCACCATATTCGGCTCCAACATCGAGCCCCCTTCATCAATGGGGCGATGCGTCGTAACAAATGCCTTGTCGCCCCACACCGTCACCGCACTTTGTCCACCTTCCGGCAGCGTCGTTTTCCAAAGCACATTCTCGTTCCGGACCACGCTCCACTCCGTGACAGGATCAGCCACCTCGGTCACCTGCCAATTCGCATTGGGTCCAGCTGCCTGAGGCCAGTTATCAGCAAAAATAAAAGTCGGAAATGCCGCCAATAGAAGAAAGATTCGAACACAATTCATAAGAATGGCAGCAACTCTAAGCTGTCGATCAGACCCTAGACAAGGTACCGAAATCAGTTTTCAATAATCTCATCATCCTTCCGACCAACGAAACTCTGACGAGACCCGTTACGGTCTCGCTACGCCTCCACCCCAAGCCGTAGCGAAAGAGGTGACTCTTTCGTCTTTGATTGCACATTCCCGTATCTCCTCCACCTCGACATTCGCAGTCAGGCGTGGCCCAATACCCTCCATCTTGAGAAGCTTCGGACACAGAACCAAATCGCCACCAGCCATTTTTGCAGCAGCGATACTCCTATCCCAAACTCCGCACCTTCCTGCTGCAGATCAGGCTGAGGAGCCCCCAGGGCAGACTCCTGAGAAATCCAGCTCCATCACCCTCCACCTGAACTGTCTCGCAAAGATCCCTATTGGAAGCCTGGTCAAAGGAAAGATGGCTTTGATCACCAGGCCCATCAATGGGAGTCAGCAGGACCTGCTCTGTGTCGGAGGTGGGCGTGAACTTCACGTCTACGACATCGAAGATCCCTCAAATCCAGTCCAACTGCTGAAGAAAGACTACTCCGGCGACAGCAATCAAGTGAACGACCTTTTTGAAGTCATTCATTCGGGTGACTACCTGATTCTCACCGGATCCTATCAAGGTGGAGACACGCCAGAATCAACTCCCGAGACTTCCCCTTTCCAGGTCGGCTGGGTCCAAGTCCTCGACATCTCAGACGAAGACCCCAATCAGTGGGCACCACCTCAAGGAGAGAACCAGGGGCGCTGGACGTCTTACCTGAAGGATGAACACTCCTACACTTGCAGCGACGTAGCGCTCGATGGTGAAGTTGGCAAAGAAGGCTGTCTTCTCCACGTGTCAGGAAACTTCCGTGCTACCACCCTGGGAGGGAATTTCATTCTCGACCTGAGCGATCCCGCGAATCCGAGAAAACGCGGAGAAATCCATTACCAAAAAGGCGAGTCGAACTATCACGGTCACGGAGTCTGTGCAGACGGACGCTACGAGTACCATGGCAACTACTACCGGGGCATCTACCTGGTCGATTATCAGAACCCCGACAAACTCAAGGTGGTTAGTGAATTGAAATACCCCCTGCCAAAAGACACGGTGCGCCAACTGGCAGTGAACGGGAACTTCCTCTACACCACCGTCACCGTTGCGGGTCGACAAAACTACGAGACCGGAAACCCAGGAGTCGCGGTCATTGATGTCTCAGACCGAACCTCTCCAAAATTTCTGTCGCAGACAATCGTTCCAAGAGGAGACATGCCAGCATCAGAGGATGTCTCTCACGACTCCCCTCCTCACAAAATCGACTTTTTCAACGGTAGGAAGAATTTACTGATCAATCTTGGATCCAAGGGTTTCGCCATTTTTGACATCGGCAAAGATCCTGAAAAGGCAATCTACCTTGGACTCGCTGAAATCGATGAAATGCCCCAGGGAACGCGCCCCATGGTTTGGAACGAGTCTCTGTGGGTCATCGGCGACGGACCTCATTTTCTGAATGGATCCAGGGACAACAGAAAGCCCTGCGTTTATCTCTATCGTTGGGAAATGCGTCGTATCAATCTCGCCGTCGAGTGATCCCGGGAATAGGGGACCAATACTCCCATCACGTCCCCCCGAACCGACTTGCCCTCCGCCCTCGTCGTGCCTACCCTCACGGCCATGAAATACCTGAACCTCCTTCTCGGCCTCCTCGCGCTTGTCGCCACCTCGGCCCAAGCCGCCCCCAAACAGCCCAACATCATCCTCATCATGTGCGATGACATGGGCTGGTCCGACCTCGGCTGCTACGGAGGAGAAATCAACACCCCCAAGCTCGACGCCCTCGCCAAGGGAGGCATCCGTTTCACCCAGTTCTACAACACCGGCCGTTGCTGCCCCACCCGCGCCTCGCTGCTCACCGGGCTCTACCCCCACCAGGCCGGCATCGGTCACATGACCAGCGACTACGGCCTCGACGCCTACCGTGGTGACCTCAATCAGGAATGTGTCACCATCGCCGAAGCACTCAAACCAGCCGGCTATCGCACCTACATGTCGGGAAAGTGGCACGTTACTCCCTACAACGGAAGCGAGCTCAAAAATCCTGACACTCACAACTGGCCACTCCAGCGTGGCTTCGACCGCTTCTTCGGTACCATCCACGGCGCTGGCTCCCTCTTTGACCCCAACAGCCTGACCCGGGACAACACCTACATCACGCCCGACAACGATCCCGACTACCAGCCCGACGGCACTTGGTATTACACCGACGCCATTTCTGACAACACGGTTCGCTACATCACTGACCATGCCAAAGAGCACGCTGACAAACCGTTCTTTCACTACGTCGCCTACACCGCCGCTCACTGGCCCATGCATGCGCTGCCTGAAGACATCGCCAAGTATGAAGGCAAATACGACGAAGGCTACGCCCCTGCCCGGACTGCCCGCATTAACAAACTCAAGAAAATGAAACTGCTTCCCGAACATTGGGAGCCCGCTCCCCTCATCGGAGACTGGAGCCAGGTCGAGCTTAAGGAATGGGAATCCGCCTGCATGGAAGTCTACGCCGCCATGGTCGACAACATGGATCAGGGTGTCGGACGCATCGTTCAGTCCCTCAAGGACACCGACCAATACGAAAACACGCTCATCCTCTTTCTTCAGGACAACGGCGGCTGCGCCGAAACTTTCGGACGTGGGAAATTGGTCGGCCCCCTCGAACGCCCTGACAAGCCCACTCTCCCGGCCATGGGCAAAGACGAGCTTCAGACCGAAATGATCCCCCCTCAGTCCCGCGACGGCTACCCGCTTCGCCGGGGCGACGGTGTCATGCCCGGCCCTGCCGAAACTGAGGTCGGCTACGGTCGCAACTGGGCCAACGTGTCCAACACTCCCTTCAAGGAATACAAACACTACGTGCACGAAGGCGGCGTCAGCACTCCGCTGATTGCTCACTGGCCTGCTGGCATCGCAAAGAAAGGCTCCGCGTTCCGCAAAACCAAGCAGGGCAACCTGCACGACAGCCCCTCTCACTTGATCGACATCATGGCCACCGCTGTGGACCTCGCTGGAACTGACTACCCAGCCAACAAAGATGGCAACACCATCAAGCCTGCCGAAGGCATTTCTCTGGCCGCAGCATTCTCCGGAGAATCTCTCGACCGCGGCAAGCCCATCTACTTCGAACACGAAGGCAATCGCGCCGTCCGCGACGGCCAGTGGAAGCTCGTCGCCAAGGGCGTCAAGGGGGCCTGGGAATTCTACGACATGGAAGCCGACCGCACCGAGTCCACCAACCTCCTCGAGTCCAAACCCGAGTTGGCCGAGAAGATGATCGCGCAATACGACGCCTGGACTGAACACGCTGGCGTGGTACCGTTCAACTCCTGGAAGAAGGATCAGAAGAAGAAAAAGAAGTAGGGCAGCCCCAGCCTTCGCATCAAGGTCCTTCCAACGTGAACGGTCGAGTTCCACCTCGACCGTGAACGCACTCATGACACTGAGTGCGCTCAACGGTCACGGAGGACCGTGCCCCTCCAATCATCCAAGTCCCCCAGCACTTCGTCATGTTCCCGTCATCTTTATCTGATAAACTGTCACGAACATGCGTTTACTCTTGGTAGAAGATTCCCGCCGCCTTCGTGAAACGATCGAGGTAGCTCTGAAACAATCCGGCTACGCCGTCGACGCCACCGAAAACGGCGACGATGGCCTCTGGATGGCGCAGAACCATTCCTACGACGCGGCTATTCTGGACATCATGCTGCCAGGTCTCGACGGAGTCAGTATACTGAAGCGCCTCCGGGCCGAAAATAACAAGACACCCGTCATGTTCCTCACCGCGAAAGATACGATTGAGGACAAGGTCAACGGCTTACGCACCGGCGCCGACGACTACCTCGTCAAACCTTTTGCCCTGGAAGAACTGCTTGCCCGAGTCGAGGCGCTCTGCCGCAGAGCCTATCAGGAAGCAGCCCCCATCACCCAGGTTGCTGACATCAAACTCGACACCTCGGCCAAAAAAGTCTCTCGCGCCGGCACCGACCTCGACCTCACCGCGCGAGAGTTTGCCTTGCTCGAACACCTCATGCTGAAGCAGGGCAAAGTCGTTTCACGTACCGAGATTGAAGAACACATTTACGATGACATCGTTACCCCAATGAGCAATGTGGTGGACTCTGCGATCTGCTCACTCCGAAAGAAAATTACCGTTCCTAATTCTTCGCAAGCACTCATTCACACACGCCGCGGTCAGGGCTACGTGATGGAGGAGAAATCCTCATGAAGTCCATTCGCCGCAAACTGACGATCTGGTTATCCGGCGGCCTGCTCCTCCTCTGGATTGCTGCCGGCGCAGGGATCTACCTGGCGGTCCGTAACGGCCTTTTCAAAGCAATCGATGCACAACTCACCGTCGACAGAGAAGTGACCCGCTTTCTTTCCAAAACCGAAACCCAACGGGAAGATAACTTCTTTCCAGATCGCCCCGGCCCTCCGAGGCGACCATCAGACAAGCTGGCCCAATACAAGGAAATCGGCAGCGGATACTACTACCAGTCTTGGGACGAACGGGGGAACTCCTCCGAACAATCAGAAAGTGTCGGTGATCTTATTCTTCCAATCCCGAGGCCTACCTCCCAGATGCCCGAGTTCGCCACCATCCAGATAGGCGATGGCACTCGCTTGAGAACGATGAACTTTCGATCAGCGCCCGGAGGAAAAGGCCGCAGCAAAGGGGGGAAATCCAGAAACAATTCCCATACCATCATCACCATTGCCCACGATCTTTCTGAGACGGATCAAACTCTCTCCACTCTTCTTGGAGGGCTCATTGTTGTCGGGCTATTGGCGGCAGGAGGGACTGTCGTCCTCGTTGGCACCTCGCTCAAACAGGGGCTCAAACCTCTACGCGAACTTGGCGATCAAACCGCGGCGATCGACGCCGGCAACCTCAGCACCCGTTTCGATGCAACCAAAACTCCGGTCGAACTAAAACCTGTCTACTCCCGGCTCAACGGATTAATGGATCGCATCCAAATCAGCTTTGATCGAGAGCGACGCTTCAGTGCGGACCTGGCTCACGAGATCCGCACACCTATTGCTGAACTCAAAATGCTCAGCGAAGTCGCCTTGAAGTGGCCCGACCAGGCCGGACCGGACACATTCAAGGATACTCTCGATATCGCGCTACAACTCGAGACAATGACCGAAAGCCTGCTTGCTCTCGCTCGATGGGAATCAGGGGAGACGAAACTGAACATTGAAGAAGTGAACCTTGAAACTCTCACAAAAAATTGCTGGACCCCTTACGCGGCGACCGCAGATCAAAAACAACATGAGGTGATTTTTCAATTCACCGAACCAGCTATTCTCGATTCAGACCCGGCTCTGTTGAGCCACGTCCTCAATAACCTCTTTTCCAACGCAGTGGAATACACCGCCGAAAGCGGATCAATCACCGTCTCCTCTCTCGACGACGGCATCAGAATATCCAACTCCCCACACGGCCTTAGTGAAAAGGAAATTTCCCGAATATTTGACCGCTACTGGCGAAGGGAAGAAGCGCGCAGTGATTCAAGCCACGTTGGATTGGGGCTTTCTCTGGCACGCAGTTGCAGTGATGCCCTCGGACTGGACCTAGCCGCCAGCACGGATGCAGAGTGGCTTTCTTTTACTCTCAGAAAGAAAAATCCCACGACATAATCTTCCCGTAATGTTCACCGATCTATGGTGACACCAGTTGAGCAACTTCAACCCCTGACAAATTATGAAAATCAAAACAATCCCATTCCTCCCTGTCGTGATCGCAACCGTGATCGGAACGTCAACACTCTTCTGCGTTGCTGAAGATGAAACAGGCGCCGACAAGCCAGCCAAAGAGCGCCCCGAGCGTGATGGTGATCGACCCGAGCGCCCAGAACGCGACGGTGATCGCCCCAGTGCTGAAGATATTTTTAACAAACTCGATGCCAATGGTGACGGCGAACTCGGAGTAAAAGAGTTTTCTGCAGCCCGCCATCTCGCCGACGCTGACAAAAAAAGAGTCGCTGAGCTATTCGGAAAGAACGACAAAAACGGCGACGGAAAAATTGGACCCCGCGAGTTCAAAGAGGGCATGGAAGCACACCGCGATCACATGAAGGGCAAAGGCCGTCCAGGTAAGGGCAAAGGTCGTCCCGGAGATGGTGAAGGCAAAGGCGAAGGTAAAGGCGGCAAGGGCAAAGATGGAAAGGGTGGAAAAGGCGGTAAGGGAGGCAAAGGCGGAACCGCCTAAGTTCCACCACCAAAAACTTCTCTCCTAAGATCCCGGGATTGGCCTCCACGCCACCCGGGATTTTTTCGTTTTCCCCCGAATGCTGGCGATCAACCAACTGATCCCTGATCCCGCGATTAATCCATCGATTGAAATGAGCGACAGCTTTTCATTGTGGAGAAGACCGATTTTATGAGAGCATTGGGAGACCGAACGCATCAGTCTTTTTCCCAATGAGCAATCCCTCCACCGTTGGTTGTCCCCGCGAAATCAAAAGTCAGGAAAGTCGTGTCGCACTGACACCCGGAGGCGCCCGACAACTCGCCAGGCAAGGCGTTCCAGTTTTAATCGAATCCGGCGCAGGAGAAGGGGCCGCTTATTCAGATTCTGAGTATAAGGCCGCCGGTGCTGAATTGATTTCCAGCGCCGCAGACCTATTTGATCGGAGCGATCTGATTGTAAAAGTGAAAGAGCCACAGCCGGAGGAAATTGCCCTGCTACGCAAAGACCAAATTCTCTTCACCTACCTCCATCTCGCTGCCGACAAGAGCCTGACCGAAAACCTCACCAATTCAGGTGTCACCGGGATTGCCTACGAAACAGTGGCGATCGGAAATCGGCTCCCGCTGCTCGAACCCATGAGCGAAGTGGCCGGGCGAATGAGCGTGATGGTAGGCGCCTATCATCTGGCAAAACACACCGGCGGTCGCGGCACATTGCTCGGCGGAGTTCCCGGCGTCCTACCCGGAAGGGTGACCATTCTCGGTGGAGGAACTTGCGGCACCAACGCCGCTAAGGTGGCTACTGGAATCGGAGCTGACACAACCATTCTCGAAGTGAGCAGTGAGCGCATGACTTGGCTCGACACCGCAATGCCGGCTGCCCGGACTCTCTATAGCAGCGAATCCGCCCTCCTTGAGGTGCTGCCACACACGGATTTATTAATCGGTGCGGTCCTCGTTCCAGGCGCAAAGGCTCCCAAACTCGTCACCCGTGAGCTTCTTTCCCACATGCGGGAAGGCACTGTGCTCGTTGATATTGCAGTGGATCAGGGAGGCTGCATTGAAACAACCCGCCCAACCACTCACGAAGACCCCGTCTTTGTCGAGGAAGGCGTCATTCACTACTGCGTGGCGAACATGCCGGGCGCCTACGCTCGAACTTCAACCCAGGCGTTGACCAGCGTCACGCTCCCTTATCTGCAAACCCTCGCCACCAACGATATCGAAGCCGCCTGTCTCCGCTCGCCTGAATTAACTGGCGGAATCAACTGCCGGCGAGGTCAATTGACCTGCCCTGAAGTCGCAGAAGCGCACGACTTGCCGTGGGTTGAGCCACTCGCTTGATCGTATCACGAGAACGATATCGGACTCACCCGGGATCCACCGAACGATACGCCTCGATCACCGCCAACTCACCTTCGACTCCCTTGATCGAATTCCCGTGCTCCATTCCCACGATGCCATTAAATCCGGCTTCGTGGATATGCTGGAACACATTGGCGTAATTGATCTCTCCTGTGCCCGGCTCCTTCCTACCTGGATTGTCGCCCGCCTGGAGATACCCAATCTGATCACGACACAGATCAAAAAGTGGAATCAAATTTCCACCGGCGATCTGCTGGTGATACAAATCATAGAGCACTTTGCAGTTTGGATGATCAACCCCTTCGCAAATCAAATAGCCCTCCGTCACCGTCTCAAGAAATGAACCCGGATGATTCTTAAATCGATTAAGAGGCTCCATCACCATCGTGATATCGTGAGGTTCCACGATCTCTGAGGCGCGGCGCAGTAATTCAATGCAGTTCGCAAACTGAATCTCTCTCGGCCAGCGCGGGTCGACCTGGCCTGACACCAACGTCATGTATCCCGCGTTCACTCGTTTTGCCACTTCGACAGCAGCAGCAATCTGATCCAAGACCAACAGACGCGCCTCTTCATCTTTTGAGGCAAAATTCAAATTAGGTATCCCGGTTTTTGCAGAAACAACCCCCATCGTCATGTCCAGACTCTCCATCAGTTCGCCGATCGCCTTCTGATCTTCCAGCGATCGCTCGATCATCTTATTGTCCTCCCACGCCCGAAATCCCTGATCGTGTGCGAAACGCAACTCATCGAGCACTCCTCCCGGAGCGGAATTTGAGAACATCCCGAAGTGAGGAGCGTAATTCAATGTGAACGGCACTGATTCCTCTTTTGCACCTAACAGGGTAGCAGCTCCTACGAGCCCTGAACTCGCACTCAATGAAATGAATTTTCGTCGATCCATCATAAGAAACGATATTTATTTCCTCGCAGCAAATGTCAGAGGAGTCTCCGGAGTTTCAGCAGGAAGCCTTCCCTGATCCACATTCAATTTGGTCGTATCCAAGCGGGGTAAAACATGCTTAGCGAACAACTCGCATTCATCGATATGAGGATACCCTGAAAAAATGAATGAACGCATTCCCATATCAATGTATCGCTGAATTTTTTGATAAACCTGCTCTGGATCCCCCACAATAGCACTACCACAACCAGAGCGTGCGCGCCCAACTCCCGACCAAACATTGTCTTCGATGTAGTCGTTTTCGGCTTCGGCCCTCAAGGCATCCTGACGCATCACTCCAGCAGACTTGCTGTCCTGTGACCGATTCTTAATCTCCTCGCCTTTTTCCAAATCAAGCTTCGATATGAGGCGATCTGCCGCTGCTCGCGCTTCCTCCTCAGTCTCCCTGACAATCATGTGAATTCTTAAACCAAAGTCGATTTTTCGCTCATGCCCCGCCGCCAAATCGCTCATCTCACTCATCGTCGCTGCGAGCCGGTCTTCTGTCTCCGGCCACATCAGAAATACATCACAATGCTCAGCACAGAGGGCTTTGGCCCCTGGAGATATTCCTCCAAAGTAGAGCAATGGCCCTCCATTCTGCTGATAAGGTTTAACCGCATCAGTGTTAGGAATTTTTAGATTATAGAAATCGCCGGAATAGTTCACCTCATCCTGGGTCCAGCACTGCTTAAGAATCTCGATCACTTCCCGACCTCGAGCATACCTCGCAGCACTGTCTATTCTCTCACCAGGCAAATCAGAAGAGATGATGTTAACCGTGAGCCGCCCCTCGGCGATATGATCAATCGTAGCTAGGTGCCGTGCTAACATCGGTGGATGAATCTCGCCCATCCTCACCGCAATGAGTTGATTGATGTTCGTCGTTTGAGCCGCCATTGCGGCAGCGAAGGGGAGGGGCTCCTGCCCTACCACAAATCCTGACGGCAAAAGAATGTTTTGATATCCCAGCCGATCCGACATCTTCACAATGTCCCCACAATGCTCGAAGCTGCTTCGCAACTTTCCATCCGGCACCCCGAGGAATTCGTAGTCGTCTGCACAAAGAGCCGAAAACCAGGAAACTTCGACCTTTCGTTCTGGTGTTCGAATGGAAATAGGAGGAGTTGAATCAGACATAATGGCTTTAGGCAGAGGGAATAACAGATTGACTGGGAATATTACAGATTCCTGAAGACGGAAGACCAATCTGGCAAATAATTCGTCAATCTTATTTAATTCTAAATGAAACTAAATAAGGAGATTTGCTAGTTATTTGAATGGCGCATCCACGGAAAAATTCGAGGTGCACGTCCCACGGCCCGACTATTTAATGGGGTTCCGCTTTAATTCCCTTTGCAACAAAATTGGAATTCTGATAACTCTACCCCTGCCCCCGCAATGGAACCCAATTCCGGAAAGCATTCTACTTCACGCAGAACTTTCCTGGAGACCACCTCCACTGCGACTGCAGCATCAATCACGACCCTTGCCCTTGCTTCGAGCCGCCCCGTTTCCGCAGCATCCAGTGAAGGCAATCTGAGACTAGGTCTCGTCGGATGTGGCGGTCGCGGTGCTGGTGCCGCCAATCAGGCGCTCACTGCTGACGACGGCATCACCCTCCACTCCATGTGCGATGTGAACCGTGATGTCATGAACACAGCGCATCAGATTCTTGAAAAAGGAAAGCCAGGCCGCATCGATGTGCCGGATGATCGCCGCTACGATAATTTCGAGGGATACAAACGTGTGATCGAAGATTGCGACATCGTCATCCTCGCAACATCTCCCGGATTCCGGCCGCAGCATTTTGAAGAAGCTGTCGCGCAAGGCAAACACGTTTTCATGGAAAAGCCGGTCGCGAGCGACGTGAATGGAATCAAGCGTGTTCTCAAAGCCGCAGAAGAGGCCAAAGCAAAAAATCTGAAAGTGGGAGTTGGCCTGCAGCGACGTCACCAGCCGGGCTATCAGGAATGGATCAAGCGGATCCAAGATGGTGCTATTGGAGACATTCGAGTCATTCGAGCCCTCTGGAACGGTTCTTCCCGCCCCGGAAAGCCTCGCCTCGAAGGTGAAACCGAACTCGAGTATCAAATCCGGAACTGGTATTATTTCACCTGGCTTTCAGGCGATCATAACGTCGAACAGCACGTTCATAATCTCGATGTCGCCAACTGGATCATGGGCGATCAACATCCCGTTGTCGCCCGCGGCATGGGTGGCCGGGAAGTTCGCAATGCTCCCGAAAACGGGCAGATTTATGATCACCATTTTGTGGAGTACGAGTATGCCGACGGAACGCTGCTCTACAGTCAGGCGCGCCAGATTCCCAATTGCATTCGAGACATCAGCGAGTCCGCCATTGGGACCCTGGGAAGGGCTGACCTCATGCAACGCGAGTTCACCATCTCTGGCCCAAACGCTGACACCATGAGATTCCGAACCAACGAAGATGGCCACCAGTTGGAGCATTATCCTTTCTTCGAGGCGATCCGTCAGGACCTGGAATACAACGAAGCCGAACGCGGTGCCATGGCCACGATGACGGGAATACTAGGCCGCATGTCCAACTACTCCGGTCAGGAAGTCACTTGGGATGATGCAATGGCCTCCAACCAGAAACTGGTCCCTGATGACCTCGTTAACTTCGACTCACCTGCACCCGTGTCCCCCGATTCGAAGGGATACTATCCGAAAGCCGTACCTGGCGAATCCGATCCTTTTAAAGTCTGGTATTGACCCACAACCGCGGGACTGACACAACAGAGTAGGAGCGAATACCTAATTGGCTTTGCTTCACTCCGTCTTTCTCCACTTCGTTCCGAATCTCTTAAGTCTCTCTGAAAACCCTCCTGTAAATCCCATTTATGAGCACCGCTCCCGCTTCCAATCTGCGCTGGAACCAAGGTATCACGCGCTACCAATGGCTCGTCCTACTCCTCGCCAGTCTCGGCTGGGTTTTTGACGTGTTTGAAGGCCAAATTTTCGTCGCATCAATGAGAGATGCGATGCCACAATTGCTCAACGCGGCTCCAGACGACGTAGCGGTGGCGAAGTGGAACAACTGGGCCTTCGCGGCCTTTCTCCTTGGCGGGGCTATCGGCGGTATCTTCTTCGGCATGCTGAGCGACAAAATTGGTCGATCCAAAACTCTGATCATCACCATCCTGGTCTATTCGCTCTTCACTTGCTTGAGCGCTTTCTCTCAAGAGGGTTGGCACATGGTGGCCTTCCGCTTTCTCGTTGCCATGGGCGTGGGCGGAGAATGGGCGGTAGCAGCGGCGATGGTAGCTGAGGTCATGCCAACCCGTTCTCGTGCTGTGATGGGTTCCATCTTTCACGCATCGAGCGTCTTTGGAACATTGTTGGCCGCTGCCACCATTGCACTGTTCATTGGCAACCCCGACGTGAACGCCTGGTTCGCATCGAAGGGCATCGACGGATGGAGAGCCGGGTTCTTCATCGGAGTGCTGCCCGCACTTCTCACGGTGTGGATCCGCTTTACACTCAAGGAGCCGGATTCCTGGAAAAAAGCCAGGGAACGCGCGAAGGAAGGAAAAGGCGAAGCTACCGGAAAACTCAGTGATCTGTTCCACAAAGATCACATTCGTAACACGCTTATCGGAGTGAGCCTCGCGACCATCGGACTAGTCACATTTTGGGGCTGCCATATCTACGGAAAGGACGCCCTGCTCCGACAGTCAGAGAACAATATTATCGTCGCCGCCCAAATGGTTGACGCACCGGCCAATGAAAAGGCTGAGTTTTTGGCGCTGCCTGAGAACAAAGCGACACTCAAACGCTCGGAAATGATGAGCATGGCCATCAATACGATCGGCGGAGGACTCGGCCTCGTTCTTTTTGGATGGATCTCGGATAAGATTGGTCGGAAAGGCGCCTTCATCTTCTATCACGCGATGGGTTTTCTCACCATTATCATCCTATTCAAATTTCTAATTCCCGGTGGTGCCTCGGCGCTTGTCCTCGGCCTGTTCCTTCCCGTTTTCGGCTTCTTTACTTTGGGCATGCATGCGGGCTACGCGGTCTATTTCCCGGAACTCTATCCCACGAGACTACGCGGAACGGGTGCCGGGTTCTGTTTCAACGCCGGACGTCTTGGCACTGCTGCAGCATTTTTCGGGTTCGGCGCGATGGCAGCACCTCCGGACGCTATCGAAAAAGCCCTCATACTTTCACCCCTCTACCTCGTTGGTATCGTTGTCGTATTGATGGCTCGCGAAACTCGAAACACTGAATTAATGGAGTAGGTTGGGCCACCCATTTCTATGGATCCTGCCACACTCGAATTTCTCCTTCTCAAGGAAATCAGAAAAAGTCCCGGCATCTCACGCCGGGATTTGGCTGATCGAGTCAGCGTAGCTCGTTCCACCGCCGGCAGGAGAGTCGATAATATGATCGAGTTTGGGCTCCTCGAGGAGTCCGGCGTGGAACAAAGAACCGAAGCTGGCCGGCCCAAACGCCAACTGCAACTGCGAGGTGACTACGGCAATTTCGTGGGATTCGATTTTGATGCGCGCAACATTTTTGCTGTCCTGGTCGACTTCTCCGGCACAACGATCGACAAAAGATGTATCTCTCTTTCCGGAAGACCCTCACGAACTGAGGTCATCGAGCATCTGCATGCAATCCTTGATGAATTTCGCAATGACTCGTCAGGTAGTTCCACTCTCGGTATTGGCATTGGAGTTCCAGGAGCGGTCCAACAATCAGACCGAATCGGACTCGGCTACCACTACATTTCCGACTGGACCAATGTGGACCTCTGCTCTGAGCTGAATCTCGATCCCGAGATGCTCAGGATCGACAACAACACCCGAACGACAGCCTTGGGAGAATATTGGCTTGGGGAAAATACAGGGATTGAACACCTCGTCTGCATCACCGTGCGTACAGGTATTTCGGCTGCCATCATCTCCGACGGCCTTCTCCTCCGAGGAGCTCACGAAATGGCCGGAGAAATTCGAGGCTGGTCTGTCATCGATACCTCAGATTCAGCCAATTTGACTCCGGCATGGCTCGAAGACAAGGCCACAGTGCGCTCCATTTCGCCGGAAGGACTCACTTCACCTGAACTGTGGCAGAGCTTTGTGTCTCAATGTCAGGAAGGCGATCGAGATGCCCTCAATCAGTTGAATGTCATTACAAAATACCATGCCGATGCAATCGCCCGAATGATCCAACTGGCAGATCCTCAGGTCGTGGTATTCTCAGGATCGTTTAATGAGATTGGTGAAGTTTATTTGGACCGCATCCGGGAAGCCACCACCATCTCGCTACTGGGTCAGTATTTCACTACCCCTCCAATCCGCTTTGTTTCTCTCGGTCAATTCACCGGAGCTCAAGGGGCCGCCGCTCTCGCGGCGAACCATTTTAAGCCATCATAAAGGCAGATCATTTCGCCGAAGCTGAGACTCTCCAGATAGAGAAGAGGATCAAGACCGCTCCGATGGCCTGAAGAGCGACCAATCGCTCATCAAATAACATCCAACCTCCAAGGGTTGTCATCACCGGCCAGAGCATTTGAATCGAGGCGCCCGCCGAAACGGAAAGACAACGGTAACCTTCATTCATGGCCAGTTGACCACACCCGGCCGCCACTCCGCCCAGAATAAGCAAGCCAAGATCGATGGTCGACAAGCCCGCCAACTGAGGTCCTGCCACCACAAGAAGCGGAATCAGAATCCACACACATTGGGCGAGATAAATAGTCCCTATGGAATAGTCGACCACCAGTCGTCTAACCAGTACCACTGACGAGGCCGCGAGAACAGCTCCGGCGAGAGCAACGATCTCATTAATCCCCAGAGAAAATCCGTCTACACCACCACTCGGCCCGATCAAAAGAACGATACCGACAAACGCTGCCGCGAGCCAAGCAAACCGGCTCGCGGTGAGATGCTCGCCCAATGCCAAGACCGCGATCACCGAAGCAAAGACCACATAGGTATTGCATATCAAAGTCGCCATCCCGGCGCCTAGAGACGGCACCGTCCAGTAATAAGCCGCCGTTCCCAGTAATCCTGTGATCCCCCGCAGGATCAATAGCTTATTCCTAAATACAGGAATGATACGAGTTGGTCTCCGCCCCCGGAAAAACACCAACACCATAAACATACCCACCGCCGCCCTGAACAGCAACGGCACCTCAGGCGCAATTCCTTTCTCAGCACCGCTGAGGTAGCGAAGCAACAGGGTATTCACCGTAAATGCGAACACCGAGAACAGCATTACGATGCCCCCTCTGCGCGAAGTAGGATCGGATATTCCCGATTGAGTTGGATGGTGCGTTTTCATTTTAGAAAGACCTCCCCAGTGAGGTCAATCAGTCGAAAACGCAAAAGTCAGAACAGGACAGAAAAGATAGCGAAAACAATGGATAAACCTCGGCCGGAATCAGCGGACACGAATCAGCCACGCAACATTGGCAATCATGCCAATGAGGGGAATTCGTTTGAGGTTTAGGGTGAAGTTCATCTAGTTCTGCGGAAGCAGAGTTACCGCGAAAGCGAAGGATAGCAAATAGAGAGTTAAATCACATCCCCTAGTCTACACAACAACGGCGGACATCTGATGCCCGCCGCCTTGCGTGTTTCCTTCTTTTGTCCGAGAGGCTTAGTCTTCTTTCGGAGTCTCTTCCTCAGATGATTGAGGCGCTTCAGCCTCAGGAGTAGCCTCAGGAGTAGCCTCAGGAGTAGCCTCAGGAGTAGCCTCAGGAGTAGCCTCA
>CAXBMX010000022.1:0-85385 GCA_963977055.1 uncultured Verrucomicrobiales bacterium | reverse complement strand
GCGCCTTTCAAGCGCCTGCCATCTTACTCCGGCGGTTGGAAACCGCCGCTCCTTGATCCACTCTCGGTCCATGTCCTGCACACTTACCCTCAAGGAGAGGCGCCTTTCAAGCGCCTGCCATCTTACTCCGGCGGTTGGAAACCGCCGCTCCTTGGGGCACCCGCCCGATCGCAGGCCCATACGACCCGCAAATCGTTTGACCAAAGGCCCAATTCAGCCTACTTATTGCCCTTTCCCAGAAAGCAGTCTTAAAGGGAAACCTTTTCAATCCTGATAGAAGGCAAATATCATGCGCAAACGTAGAAAAACCCAGAAGACAAACATCACCCGCCCTCGCAAGAGCGGCGCTGCAAGGACACGTCGCCGCCTTGAGCAAAAACGTCGCCTGGTTGGCCTGGGAATGGACGAAGAGAAAGTCGCTCAACTCACTTCTCGTGAGGTGCTCGATTTGCTGAAGCGCCCTAAAAAGGTCGTCGAAGCTGTCGCTGCTGCTGCCAGCTAGGCTTGATTGACTCGCCAAAGGTCCTTCGGACCAGGCAAACTAACTTTCCAAAACAAAAGCGCCTCCTTCAGGGGCGCTTTTTTTGTGGCCTAAATCCTCGGGTTCCCAGGAATAGCTCAGGCGATCACATCCTTGACCACATTTCCGTGAACACCGGTCAGGCGCACATCGAGGCCCTGATAGCGAAAGTTCAAACGCTCATGGTCGACCCCCATCAAGTGCAATAAGGTCGCATTGAAGTCATGCATGTGGACGGGATTCTCCGCCGCCGCGTATCCCAGTTCATCGGTCTGACCGTATGAGAACCCTGGTTTCGTCCCTCCTCCTGCCATCCACACGGAATAAGCTTCCTTGTGGTGATCACGCCCAATCTTGACATTATCTCCAGATCCATTTTTTCCCTGGGCCATCGGCGTGCGCCCAAATTCAGATGACCACACCACCAAGGTGTCATCCAGAAGATTACGTTGCTTAAGATCCTTGATCAGAGCCGCGATGGGCCGATCAACCTGCTTTGCCTTGTCCGGCAAGCGAGTAGCGATACTGCCATGGTGATCCCACCCTTGATCGAACAACTGAACGAAACGCACATCACGCTCGACCAGACGTCGAGCCAGCAGGCAATTGTTAGCAAAGCTCGTCTTGCCGGGCTCAGTGCCATACATCTCGTGCACCTCCTTGGACTCACTGCTGATGTCCATCAGATCAGGCACAGAAGTCTGCATCCGATAAGCCATTTCATACTGACTGATCCGCGTTTCGATCTCAGGATCCCCTACGTCGGCGAGCCGCAGCCCATTGAGGTGTTTCACCGAGTCCACCACTTTGCGTCGATCGTCCGGGCTCACGCCTTTCGGATTGGAAAGGTAAAGAACCGGATCGCCCTGACTACGAAACTCAATGCCCTGATTGATCGTCGGCAAAAAGCCACTGCCCCAGGCACTATTGCCAGCTCCCAACACCTGCCCTGTGACCAAAACAACAAATCCGGGCAGGTCCTTATTCTCACTACCAAGGCCATAGTTCACCCACGAGCCAATGCTGGGGCGACCGAACTGATTGAAGCCCGTCAGCGACATCAATTGGGCCGGTGCGTGGTTAAACTGGTCCGTCTGCAGCGTCCGGATAAAACACATGTCATCCGCCACACCTTGAAGATGAGGCATCAGGTTAGAAATGGGCAGGCCTGATTCCCCGCATTTCTTAAACGCCCATTTCTCGTCTTTTGGTGTTCCTAACAGGGTGGGTTGTTCGCGAATGAATGCGAGCTGCTTGCCAACAAAGAACTCGTCCGGACACAGTTCGCCATGGTGCTTTTGCAGCATTGGCTTGGGATCGAACAAATCGAGATGAGACGGCGCTCCCACCAGATGAATGTAAATGACCCGCTTCGCTTTCGGAGCATGATGCAATCCATGCGCGCCCAGTCCCGCCCCCGAAGCAGCTCCGGCATCCTGAGCAAACAAGCTACTCAAGGCAGCGCCGCCCATTCCCATACCAGCCTGCTGAAACAGCTGTCGTCGTGTCAGGTTTTGAATGTGTTGTTGCAGCGGATCCATGTTCTTATCCTTTGGTGATTGTTTCGTCGAGATTCAGAAGAATACTGGCCACGTAGAACCAGGCCGCCAACTCAGTGCGATCGAGAGATGGATCTGGTTGATAGTCGACCCCTTCACTGGTGATGAGGTCCTGAACTTCTTCGGGAGAAAGGGATGCAAGCCGCTCCTTCACGACTCCCTTGAGATACGACAGCTCAGATTCCGCAGGTGGCCTCGACAGCACCAACTCGAAAGCGCGATCAAGACGTTCTTCGACACTGGCCTCAGGCCCTTCGCTGAGTAGTCGATTCGCCAGAGCCAGCGACAACTCCACGTAGACGGGATCGTTCATCAGGGTCAGGGCTTGCAAGGGCGTATTGGTCCGCGGTCGACTCACCACACAGGAGCCTCGGTCAGGAGCATCAAAATTCACAAAACTTGGATAGGGCGCAGCGCGACGCCAAATCACGTAGACGCCGCGCCGGTATCGATCTTCATCCGTGGCATCAACCCACTTCGGTTCATTGCGCCCTACCTGACGCCAAATCCCCGGCGGCTGATGAGGCATGATGGGGGCTCCCGCTGTCTTGCTGACAAGCAACCCACTCACTGCCAAAGCGTTGTCACGGACCATCTCCGCCGTCATCCGAAAACGAGGCCCGCGAGCCAACCAGGCATTGTTGGCATCCGCTTCATAAAGTTCTGGCGTTACTGAGGATGACTGACGGTAGGTAGCAGACATCACCATTTCCTTGAGCACATGCTTCATCGACCAGCCCGAATCCACCAATTGAATGGCCAACCAATCCAGCAACTGAGGGTGTGTTGGCGGCTGCGCCTGAGTGCCAAAATCTTCTAATGTCGTCACGATGCCCGCTCCAAACAACTCCGCCCACCAGCGATTCACGGTGACTCGCGCCACGAGAGGATTCTCCGAGTCCATCAACCACTTAGCCAGACCGAGACGATTTCTCGGCAGCTCAGGAGCGATAGCAGGAAGCGCTTCCGGAGTTGCTGCCACAACCTTCTCGCCCAAGTCGAGATAGTTGCCACGGTTCATGACGTGCGTCTCGCGCTCCTCCTCCATCTCCACCATCACCAAAGTGCTGGGAACCTTTAACTCTGCCAATTGACGGTTCACCTTCTCCATCTTTTGATCGAGCTTCTTCAGTTCTGGATTCGAATTCGTAAAGAACTCATCCAGCAACTTGTCATCAGCCTTCGAAATTTTGTCCGTCTCTTTTCCAAGAATCGTGAGCAACTCCTCCGAAAGCTCATCGATTGCCGGATCACCGGACATCACCGAAATCCGGACTCGCCCCATGGTACGACCGCGCCCGTAATTTTGATCCAATGTGAATCTCAGTTTCTTTCCACCGGTAGCATCCAGCGGCTCATCCAGGCGAAACGTTGCCCAATGAGATTTGCCAAACTGTTGCCCAATAGCCCACCCAGTTTTTTGATCACCATCAATCGCTTTTTCGACTTCCCAATTTGGCTGGGAGTAATCAGCGCGGGCATTATGTAGTTCGATTTTCTCCGGCCTTTTTGCCCCAGGCTTGAACGCACCCAGGGTTAACTCACTCAGAATAAAATTTGGGCGATCTTCATCACCACGCCCTGGCCCACTACCTGGGATTTCCTCATGCGTCAGCGCCTCAACCTTAATCGCGCTGATGTCCGCCAGATCGACATTTGCCTCGATCGTGTAAACAACCGTGCCCGGCACATTACCGGTCACCAACACCGACTGATCTTTCAGAATCCGAAAGTCTTCACCTCCATTGGTCTGAAATCGATCAATCGCCAAGACTTGCCACTCCGGCCTTTCCTTCATTAGTGCGCGTAATGATTCTTCCCATTCCTTGCGGCTACCCGCGCCTGCCATCGTTTTCTTACGCTCCGCAATGAGACCTCTACGATGCTTCGTATAATCGGCCAGCATAGCTGCCTCGGCATCGGGAAGCGGCAAATCCATTTTGGGGCCAGTGAAACTGAAGGAAACCCCCTTGCCGCCATTATCCACCTCCAGTGGAGTGTTATTGAAAAAGGCAAACAGCCCGTAGTAGTCCTTCGCCGAAAAAGGATCATACTTGTGATCGTGACACTGCGCGCAGCCCACTGTCATCCCCAGCCAAACAGTGCCCGTTGTGTTTACGCGATCGACAATTTGATTAGTCCGGTTCTCTTCCGGATGAACACCCGCTTCTACGTTGCAGGTCACCGTCCGATGAAAACCCGTCGCAATTTTCTGATCCAAAGTCGCATTGGGCAATAAGTCACCCGCGAGTTGCTCGATACTGAACTGATCGTAGGGCATGTCATTATTGAAGGCATCAATGACCCAGTCACGATAGGCCCAGCTATCCCGTAATTGGTCTGCTTGAAATCCATTCGAGTCCGCATACCTCGCCAAATCCAGCCACGAACGCGCCCAGTGCTCACCGAAACGAGGCGACTTCATCAAGCGGTTCACCAATTTCTCATAGGCAAGCTGTGACTCGTCGCTGAGAAACGCAGCCACTGCTTCCGGAGTCGGAGGCAAGCCTGTCAAATCGAGTGAAAGACGCCGGATTAAGGTGCGCTTATCTGCTTCTTTCGAAGGCTTCAATTTCTGTTCGTCGAGACGATTCAAGATAAATTGATCAATCGGATTGCGCCCCCATTTTTGATCAGTCACTTGGCCCTCAGCAACATCAACAGGTGGAACCAAAGACCAATGATCATCGTACTCCGCCCCTTCATCGATCCATCGGCGAATAATCTCCTTTTGCTCATCCGTCATCTCCCGCTTCGACTTCGCCGGCGGCATCAAGTCGTCGTCATCGTCGGTGGAAATACGATAATACACTTCGCTCTCCTCAGCGTTCCCGGGCAGCAGGGCAAAGTAGCCATCAAAGTCCTTCTTCGCCTCGGCCTCCACATCGAGCCTCAGGCCACCCTCACGAGTCTCTTTATCGGGACCATGGCAGTGATAGCACTTATCAGAAAGAATCGGACGGACATCGCGATTGAAGTCGAGCTTCTCTTCAGCCGACATCTGGCTGACAGCCATCAATGGAAACCAGCAAAAGAAGGCTGCAATTTTTGTTACCGGAGAGTGAGTAAACATAGTTCAACCAGATTGAAAACAAACATACGATCTATCGACAACAGAGTACGAACAGTTTGATCTTCAGGCCACTACGGCTTCGCGTAGACAGAAGCGATGACATGCCCCGTAAGATCCTGAACCAATCTGGATCAGAGGGCGGCTAGATGAGCCGGCCAGCAAGAGAAAGCGCCCCAACAATGCCCGCAAGCTGATCCAACTCAGGTGTCTGCAAATAGACTTCGAGAGGAGGTAGCGACCAATACTCCCCCGAAATCTTTTTGAACTCAGCTCTGACACGCTCAATTAATCCAGATTTCTGCGACACCCCTCCCCCCAGAATAATAACATCGGGTGACCAGGCTGCCGTCAGATTGACACAGCCGAGGGCCAGGTATTTTGCCTGTAATTCCCAGGCAGGATGTTCATCAGGAATCTCAATCCCGGGCATGCCCCAGCGCGCTTCAATCGCCGGCCCACTTGCTCGGCCCTCCCAACAGGAATCGTGAAAGGGGCAGACGTTAGTGTTCTTTCCATATTCCTTATCAAGGTCAGGAACAATCAAGTGACCTACCTCGGGGTGCATACGCCCATGGATCATCTCCCCATTGTGCAAATAGGCCCCTCCGATTCCAGTGCCCACTGTGATGTAACAAATATTGTTAAAGTTTCGTCCCGCTCCAAATTCAGCTTCTCCGATTGCCGCGGCGTTGACATCAGTTTCAAACGTAATCGGGAATGAAATTGGCGATTCCATTCCATCACGAATCGCGTTCACAACATTGAATCCAGCCCACCCTTGTTTCGGAGTCGTCAAAACCTTCCCGTAATCTGAAGACTTCTCGTTAATTTCAGCGGGGCCAAAAGTGCCGATTCCCATCGCCTCAATCGGCCCAAAATCCGCAGCAGCCTCACGGAAAAAATCAATGGCTCGATCAATCGTCTCGACGGGGTCTCCGGTCGGAAATCTCGTTTCTCGCAGAGGTTTAGCAGGATCAACCGCCACGGCACAAACATATTTTGTTCCACCTGCTTCGATACCAGCAAGCAATGGGCCCGCACTTCCGGCTTGGTCAGCTTCACTATTCATCATCAACAATTGGCACCACCGTATCAACGGCTACCGCGCCTGACATTACCCTCAACCGCATTCAGCTGAGATTCAAGAACGCACCCAAATAGATGGTCGGCCGGAATATACCCCCGACCGATCTATCGTCGACTAAACGTTTAATCCACCGATCGTTCCGGTGCTCCCCGCGTAGGACTCTTGCTGGAGCCCCATGATCTGCAGCATGCTCAAGAGCAAGTTACAATGGGTCGTGCCCTCTGGAAGAATCTGCTACCAAACGCAAAGAGCCTACTCTCTCGAGCAGGCTCTTTGAAATGTTTCACCGGAAGACCGATGCCGACTTTGATTGACTGCTATGAAGCAAACAGAGACGTCACCGGCTTACCATGGTTACCAAAAACAAATGGACGACCAGATGGTGAGTAAAGCTCGTAGGCGAGATCAATTCCGAGACCGTGCCCGATCGTAGCGTGGAAATCTTCGACACTGACCTTGTCAGTTCCGACTCGGCGGCCATCTCCATCCGATGAACCGTGAACCTGTCCGCCAGCAATACCGCCGCCAGCAAACATGGTTGAGAATACCGCCGGCTGGTGATCGCGACCGGCGCGATCATTGATCCGACTGGTACGACCAAAATCAGTGCCTACCACAATCATGGTGGACTCAAGCAGACCACGAGAATCAAGGTCACTGATCAAAGTCGAAATTGCCTGATCGAACGGAGGCAGACGAGTCGCAATGCTACCGGTCACATCAGCATGCATATCCCATCCACCACAGTGGACTTCGATCACACGAACGTTGTTCTCAACCAAGCGTCGGGCCAAGAGGCAGCCCTGACCAAGATTGTTCATTCCGTAGGCCTGACGATCGCTCTCTCCAGACAGGTCAAAAACATCCAACTCATCACTCTTAAGCAAGCGCGAAGCCTGGTCGTAAAATTCGATGTATCCTTTGGGGCTGGAATAATGCTTGTACTTATCGACAAAAGTTTGACCAATATCGAGGGACATTTCCATTCGCTGAGAAAAGCGATCTTCGGTGGTAGTGATGACCCCGTTAGCAATTCCACTCTCAGGATTCGCCACAGGGAGCGGACTCAACGCAGGGCTTAAGTAGCCCGAGTTTGAAGTTCCCTTGTTCACCACAACACTATCAGGAAGCAAGTCACCACGTTTGCCGAAGTACTTCTCAGCATAAGGGCCAATGTGCGGATGAACGATGGTCGCCAACTTGTTATAGCCCGTCATCATCTGATATCGAGCCTGATCATGGGCACCATTGGTGCTGCTCATGCTATTGATCACCGCCAACTTATCAGCGTGAGCCGCCAATCCCTTGAGGTGACTACCGAAACGCATGCCGTCTACGTTACCGTTGATCGACTCGGTATCCCCCATCACCTTCTTGTTATCTTTGATGTCGAAGGTATCGAGGTGGGTCATTCCTCCCGAGCAATAAATGTAAATGAGGCTCTTGGCTTTCCCTCCTCCAACGGGGGCCTTCTGTGCGAGAGCAGACCCATAGGTGGTAGCGACGCTCACACCCAGAGATGCTTTTGCCGTTCTTTCGATGAAATTTCGGCGACTAAAATCTGTGCGGCCAGCAAGTTCTTTAATATTCATAATCTAAATAGTTTATATGTTAGGGCGATATTAGGTGTCTAATTTCAGTCTACTGAATGAATAAAAATTCTGGAGTATTAAGTAAGGCCCATGCCAGATCTCGAATTCCGTCGTCCCCGTATTCCTCCATTATATCAACGCCCTTTTTGAGCTCATCACTAGTGGGGTAACGCGACAACATGGTGAAGAAAACCCCTCTAACCTTGTCATCGAGACCATCTAATTCACTCAAGTCTTCAACGACTTGTGAAGTGCTTCCGGTGAGACGAGTCGTCACAGGACCATTCATCAATGCCAAAACCTGAGGAACCGTTCCGTCAAAGATGTGGTTGTCGGTCACCATGCGATCCGACTGACCGAAGTCCGCCAGCAGATTTACACCGGGAGCAGGCTGCTCCATTCGCGAAGAACGTAGCATCTTGATTCCATCCACCACGGGGATTTCAGGCTTGGTTATATTCAACGAACTGGTCTCAAGCAACATCGCCTCTCCTTTGTTACGTGTCTTACTATAAGCTTCGTACTTGGCAAAAATCTGCGCCATCGAATCATTCTCGAAATCGACATTTAACACTTCCTTCATGAAAGAGCCGTCGCCGCCGTAGATATTGTCAATCTTCGAACCGTAAGCCAGCGTCAGAAGAGAATCCCAAGCTTGCTCAGCACGCATCCGACGAAGCACCGGCCCCTGAAACAGGTAGTGATCCCCTTCGTCAACTGGGCGATCATAGGTCGAGTAGCCTTGATATGCCTGAGTGTTGTAGAGAATCCGCATGAACTCGCGCAGATCGAAGTTCACCCGGATCATCTCCTGACCAAGGAACTTGAGCACTTCAGGCTGTCCGGTGTGCTCTTCCCAGTCCATTGGGAAATCAATCACGGGACGAACCAATGCCTGGCCAAAGGCACGCTCCCACATGCGGTTGGCGATATTCAAAGCAAAGCGCTCGTTCGTTGGACTCGTCATCCACTCCGCAAGCCCCTCACGACGTGACTGCCCCCCCATTTTGGCGTTATCTCCGTATAGGGTCAAAGGGCTCATCACAGAACCTCCGACATGATCGATGGAAGCAGGAACAGGAATATCGATCTTCTTGTTGTCTTTGACGTTGAGCCCCAAAGCCTTCACGTAGTATCCGAACTGACGCCTATCATTTCGATCCTCCATGTCGACGCCATTTTTCGACGCGAATTTTTCGAAATCTTTAGCCCAGCCCTCTGGTGCGCCTGGGATAGAGGCTCGAATGCGAGTTCCATCAGCCGCCATATAGGTCCCAGCAGATCGCTGAGTCTGGCCGAAGAAAGCGGCCATCTGATAGAAATCGCTCTGGGTCCATTCCTCAAAAGGATGATCGTGACACTGAGCACAGCTCACATCGATACCCATCATGACCTGACCGAAGTTGGAGAAAGCATCGAACTCCATTCCCTCGTCGCGCTCAAGGAAACCTGTCGCAGGATTGTGCCCCAGGTTACCTGTCGCAGTGATCATCTGAGTCACTATCTCGTCGTATGACACATTGGCCTCAAGCGAGTCGCGCCACCACTGGGCATAGGGTGCATAATCAACCTCGCGAGCCACTCCGTTGCCTCTGATACGATACATGTCAGCAAAGTAATTAAAGAGGTGGCTGGCCCGCCCCGAACTGGCCAGAAGCGTATCGATCAGCACCGCACGCTTGTCGTCCTTGGCACTGTCAGCATATTCTTGAAACTCTTCCCGCGTCGGAATGCGCCCGATGATGTCGATATAGACGCGACGGACAAACAGGTCATCCGGCAGGCGCTCATTGAAGGAGCGAATGTCAGTGCTCTTCGCCAGGTTGCGGGCCAGCAAGAAGTCGATCTTCTTCGCCGACACCATCGTCATGGCATCATCCCCAACCAGAGCGAATCGCTCGGCGGCTTCGTGGTCGTCTGCCACTAACCTTGAAAGCGGAAATTTCACGCTTTGCCCATTTCTCAATTTCAGCTGAATCGTTTCGCCTTCAAGGCTTTCAAAAACAGCTTCTAGCTTCTTCCCGTCAGTGCTGGTCCAGACACGGGCCTCGGACAAAGTTGGAATCAAAAAAGCAGCCAACAGCAAGGCAGCAACGGGAAAACAGGATGGTGGGGATTTCATCATGATCGGTTGGGTTTTTTACAAATAAGCGAAAATACCCATTCATCCGGGAATTCTCAGACCAGAAAGATACCAGATTGTTATCCTCCTGTTCAATAGGAAGATCCCGAAAATGCCTCTGTGTTACAAAGAATTAGCAATATTTCAGCAATTCCAGGGTCATTTCGTCAAAAATGCCTCGCTGGCGACCACTTCCTGAACCAATCGGTGAAGCTGATGATCGTTCTTGATGAATCCAGCAGTGAGCTCATCCAACGCATCTTCATCAGTCAATTCAAGGGAGCGCCCCAACGCATAGGTCAGTAATTTTGTGACCAAAGCCCGCGCAAACTGCTCGTGGCGTTCTTCCAGCAGGTAAGCCTTCAAGTCCTCCATGCCGTCCACTTCCGCTCCACCTGGAAGCACCGTCGCCGTCACCACCGCTTGAGCGAACATCCGGTTCTTTTTCTCAGGATCTTGTCGTGGAATTTCAGTTCGGGCCAGACCATCAGCCCCAAAGCCATCCATCGCAATACCCCAGGGATCGATCCCTCGATGACAATCATTACAGGCTGCCTGTTCCCGATGAATCTCCAACTGCTCTCTCACCGGTAACCGGACAAAATCAGGATTATCCGAATCCAGGCCCGGCACATTCGGCGGAGGATTGGCCGGCGGATCATCCAGCAACCGCTCCCGCAACCACACCGCACGCAAAACGGGGTGCGAATCTTCGCCCGTGGAATTTCCGAGCAGCACACTCGCCTGAGTCAACACGCCCCCACGCTCGGACCCCTCCGGCAACACCACTCGTTCAAAATCCGTTCCGCGGGGACTGTCTTCAATTCCGTAGTGCCGTGCCAAAGGCCGGTTCACCATCGCAAAATCCGAATCGAGGAAATTCAGCGCACTCATCCGATGGTGCAGCACCTCCGCGAAAAAGTGTTTCGTCTCCTCCCTGATGGAAGGCTTTAACGCATCATCCCATTCCGGGTAAAATTCGGGATTCACGGCAACTCGATCCACCGCCCCGACATCGAGCCACTGATCCACAAATTGATCCACAAAGTTCCAGGAACGATCGTCCTTCAACATCGAGGCGACGATTTGTCTTAAGTAATTCTTTTTAGTCAGTCGGCCCTCCCCTGCTGCAGTGAACAAACGGTTGTCCGGCATACTTCCCCACAGAAAATACGAAAGACGCGAGGCAATCTCCCAATCATTGAGCGGTCGCTTCTCTTCACCTGACGGTTCAACCAAATAGAGGAAGTCAGGCGAAATCAGGACCATGGCAAGGGGCTCGCGAATCGCCACTTCGAAGCTTCCGATGGTCGAACGCACCCGATCGAACAGGGCCAGATACGGCTGAACCTCGTCCATCTCAACTGGACGGCGAAACGCCCGCTGCATAAAACGATGCAGCACTTTCCCGGCATAAGCTCGCTCATCCTTTTCCTGAAGTTTGGAAGGGAACAAAATACTAGTGTGATGCTTGGGCGGCCAACTTTCGAAGACGGGTCCGACGAATTCCACCGACTCCACCTGAATCCTGGGGAGGTGGGTTTCTTCAAGCCAGACTTTGGCTGTCTTGGCCTTTTTCTTTCCTTCCGCCGGCTTGATCACCACCGTCTCTGTCTCAGGACCAGGCGATCCATCGTCATAAAGATTCGTGAGGCGCAAGAGCAGACCGGGAAACTTGCCCTGGTTTCGATCAGGAAGCGGGAAATCTTCAATCCGCCCGCGAAACTCGTAGGCCTGCACCTGCTCGGATACCACATCGACCTCAGCCACCTGCTTGATGGGAGAATTTGAACCCACCGTGTAACCCATCCCCAATTCCAACTGCGGGTAACCCTGCCCTTTCACGAGATCTGCTTTTGCCCGAATCCTGATCAGAAAGTCTCCTTGCTCATGATAGTCATCGAGAATCTTCCCAAGGAAGAGATGAGTTCGACTCAACGTATTGGAATATTCTTTCCCGCTCACCGCTGACCCGACCTGGGCATTACTCTGCTCGATGACATGACGAAACACCTCTGGTTGCTCCCCCGTAACGATCGCTTTATTCAAAGCTTTGCGGGCCTCCGCGAGATAGAACTCCATCTGCATCGCCGACATTTGAAGCGTCGCCCCATTGTTCTTGAAACCGTCCTCTGATAAACTTTCAGGAGGCAAACTCGAGGTGTAATTCGTATCGATGCCAAGCAGTTCGGCCATCGTATTCTGATACTCCAGTCGGTTGAGCCGCCGGACGACTGGTCGTCCGCCCGTGCTCTTCATCGCCTTGACCACCACCTCGATCTCTCCATTGATCCACCCGATCAAAGTACGCCGCTCATCGTCAGACAAACGCGGCTCATCCTCTGGAGGCATCTCATCAAAGGTCAGCGCATCGAGCGCATCATGCCAGGTCTCGGCAGCAGCGGAATCACTCAGTAGATCCGCACTCAAAGTATCAAACCGGATATCACCCTTCTCTTTGTCCGGCCCATGACAGGAAATACAATGCTTCTCCAGAATCGGAAGCACGTCCGATTCGTAATCAGCCGCGGCTCCGGCGGAACTTACCATCAATATCGCGACAGCTAGTATGCCTATGCAGCGGTCGAGGTGGAACTCGACCCTCCATTTCTCCAGCGGTTTGGAGGGTCGAGCTCCTGCTCGACCGTAACTCGCACTCATAGTGATCATATAGGACCCTTCTCCGAATGAAATTGATACCTACCCTGGAGGGATCAGTTCCAACAGTTTCGCAAACCCATCAGCCCAGCACTTCTTTGAGAACACCATCGCTGTCAGCAAAAGATTCCACAGGCACATCGAGCCGCTCCAAAATGGTCTGGTGGACATTCGCAAACGGTGTCTCCTCGCTGTATTTCAGAAACTGGCCGTGTTTCAGTCCCAGCTCACTTCCGCCAGCCAGCACGGTCGGATAGTTCGTATTGTTGTGCGTGTTGCTGTTACTGGATCCATACATCACGATGGTGTGGTCGAGCAGATTACCTTCTCCTTCTGCTGTATCCTTGAGACGCTGCAGAAAGTAGGAAAGCTGCTCCGCTTTGAACTGGTCCCACTTGCCTAGCTTCTCAGCTCCGCCGGCCTTGTTGCCGCCGTGAGCCAGAGAGTGACTGGTGTTCCCAAATCCCAAGAGCTGAGGAAACTTGCCCGCGATCGAAGTGGCTCCGTTCATGTTGTCGAGCTGATAGGTCGCCATTCGGGTCGAATCGGTCTGGAAAGCGAGGAACATCAGATCATACATCGTCTTCATCAACTCGCCCGGGGTGGTGTCATCCGCATCGAGATGCAGGCCCGCGGCATTCACGCCCGGCTTGGGGATGTCGAGCCACTGCTCGGAACGCTCCACGCGTTGCTCGATCTGACGCACCGATGAAAGATACTCATCAAACTTATCCTGATCCTGCTTCCCCAATTTGTTGCGAACGGACTTCGAGTGATCCAGGACAAGGTCCAGCATACTGCGGGAATTACTGAGCTGTGTGCGCTGATCCTCCTTCGAACCTTTCTCCACTCCGAAGAGGCGATTAAAGACCAGACGCGGCTGATTGATCGCAGGAATCGGCTGACCGGTCCGGGTGTAGGACAGGGTGCTGGATCGTGTTACTTCTCCCACTCCACCGGTATTGGACAAAGCGATCGAGCGGAATCGGGTAGCATCCCCGAGATGCTCCGCCGCCAGTTGATCCAGCGAAATAGAATTGGTTAACTGAGCGCCCTTTAACAAAGCCCCCGTCAACCAGATGTCCGCCGTATCATGACCGCCGATGGTTCGCCCGTTAGGGTGAGACAGCCCACCGATCACCGTCAGGTCTTCGCGCAACGGGTCGAGCGACTTCAAGCTCTCATTAAATTGATAGTCACGACCTTCTCCTTCGGGAAACCAACGCCACTTGGCGTCTTCATCTTTGCCGTTCATCGAAACGCCATAGGGAAAGTAGACCGCACAAAAACGCTTCGGCCGGGGAGTCGCTGCCGCACTCACGCTCATGCAGTCCAGAAACGGAAGCGACAGCGTCACACCTGCGCCACGTAGAAAAGTGCGTCGATCAAAATGCCAGGGTTTGTTCATAGGTCTTGGAGATTAGCGATGAAACAGAAATTGCTATTTGGTTAAGAAGGCATCGGAAGCTGCTACCTCCTGAACGAGACGATACAGTTGGTAGTCGTATTTGATAAAGTCATCGGTGAGTTGATCGATCTCATCCTCATCCGTCAGTTCTAAGGAACGGCCCAGGGCATAGGTCATTAACTTCGTCACGAGGGCGCGCGCAAACTGTTCGCTTTTTTCCTCCAGAAGATAGTTTTTGAGGTCATCCATTCCGTTCACCTCGGTGCCACCTGGCAATACAGCCTTGGTCACCACCGGCTGCTTAAACATCTTATTTTTCTTCTCAGTATCCCGGCGCGCGATGTCTGTCCGAGCCAACCCGTCTGCTCCAAACCCCTCCATCGCGATCCCCCAGGGATCGATACCTCGGTGACAATCATTACAGGCTGCCTGTTCACGGTGAATCTCCAACTGCTCACGGACCGGAAGGCGGGCAAAATCGGGGTTCTCCGAATCCAGACCCGGCACATTCGGTGGAGGGCTCGCTGGAGGATTGTCCAGGAGACGTTCACGCAGCCACACCGCTCGCAACACCGGATGGGAGTCCTCACCCGTAGAATTTCCCAGCAACACACTGGCCTGGGTCAGCAAACCGCCGCGCTCTGAGTTCTCTGCCAACATGACTCGCTCAAACTCCATCCCCCGCGGACTATCCTCTATTCCGTAGTGCCCGGCCAGGGGGCGGTTCACCATCGCAAAATCGGAATCGAGAAAATTCAACGCACTCATCCGATGATGCAGCACCTCGGCGAAAAAGTGTTTCGTCTCCTCCCTGATCGAAGGCTTCAGATCATTGTTCCAGTCAGGATAAAACTCGGGATTCACCGCAACACGATCCACCGATCCCACGTCCAACCATTGATCCACAAAATGGTCCACGAAATTCCACGACCGGTCATCTTTCAACATCAGAGCAACCGTCCGCTTCAACAGCCCCTTCTTCGTCAGCTGCTTTTTCTCAGCCGCAGCAAAAAGCTTTTTATCTGGCATCGTGCCCCAGAGGAAATAGGAAAGCCTCGACGCCACCTCCCAGTCATTTAGAGGGCGCTTCTCCTCACCCGATGGCTCTACCAAGTAGAGAAAATCAGGCGAAATTAATACCATCGCAAGCGCCTCACGAATCGCATCCTCAAATGTCGGGGTGTTTCCACGAACGCGATCGTAAAGCGCAAAGTAGGGAGTGACCTCCTCCTCGCCGACTGGACGCCGAAAGGCACGCTCCATGAACTGCTTCAGAACCCGCTTCGCGTAGGCAGACTCATCAGTCCTCCGCAATTTTGATGGAAACAAAATGTTCGTGTGAAATCGTGGCGGCCAGCTTTCAAAGACAGGCCCTACAAATTCGACCGACTCGACTTCGATCTTGGGCATGTCAGGTTCATCAGGCCACACTTTTTCGGTCTTCGCCTTTTTCTTGCCCTCGGCTGGTTTGATCACCACCGTGTCCTGCTTCGGAAGAGGTGAACCGTCGCCATAGACATTGGACACACGAATCAAGAGGCCGGGAAATTTACTCTGGATCCGGGACGGAAGCGGGAAGTCCTCGATCCGGCCCCGAAATTCATAGGTCTGAATCCGCTCCGAAGTAATCTCAACCTCACCGGCAATTTTCTCCGGCATCTGGGTATCGACACGATACCCCAAGCCTACCTCCATCCGGGGATAGCCATGACCTTCGACCAGCGTTGCCTTGGCCCTTACCCTGACCAGGAATTCACCAAATTCGTGGTAGTCTTCTTCAATCTTACCGAGGAACATGCTGGTCCGACCCAGCGTATTAGAATAGTCCCGTCCGTTGCCTGAGCGACCGGCATTTCCATTACTTTCCTCCATCACCTCGCGATAAACCGCGGGCGCAGGACCTGTCACAATCGCCTTGGCCACCGCGTGGCGGGCCGCCTCCAGATAATACTCCAACTGCATGGCCGACATCTGCAACGCCGATCCATTATTCTTGAACCCATCCTCGGACAAACCTTCAGGTGGCAGGCTCGCCGCATAGTTGGTTTTAATCCCCAACAAATCGGTCATCGTGTTTTGATACTCAAGGCGATTGAGTCGTCGCACGACCGGACGTCCCCCTGTGCTCTTCATTGCCTCCACCACCTCTTCAATCTGCTCGGTAATCCAACCGATCAAAACCACCCGCTCACCGTCGGTCAACCTTGGCTCATCCTCAGGAGGCATCTCATCGAAGTTGAGGACATCGAGCGAATCGTGCCAGATCTCCGCAGCAACCGGATCACTGAGCAAATCAGTGCTCAGAGTATCGAAGCGAATATCGTTCTTTTGTTTGTCTGGACCGTGACAGGAAAAACAGTGCTTCTCCAGAATCGGAAGCACATTAGACTCAAAATCACTCGACCAAGCCACATTCACCACTGCTAATGCAGTGGCGCTCACAGCAATTATGAATTTGGGGGGAACGAAGGTCATCAAATAGAACGCTGGCTTCCCGAGCGTCGCTACCGTTCACTCATAATTCACGCCTTTCAATTCCCGTGCAGTCACGTAGTCGAGTCCCTCAGCGATACGGGCTTGAGCCATCAGTTTTTTGTAACGATTCGCCTCTTCCGCACTCAAGTGGCATGATTTCTGATCGACAAGCGGCCGATTCGGCGGTCGAATACCACTTAACATCACGAAACTCTATGAAACGATTTCTCATCCTTGCTCTCACTCTCGCCGCGATTCTGTCGCCACTCCTCCCCAAGGCAGAAGCTGGAGGCAAAGTCCTCTACTTCACTCACGAGCCCGGCAAATGGCACAAATACACGCCTCAAAAGGAAATCTTCCTCCAGATCGCTGAGAAAGCTGGCTGGGAAGTCACGGTTCAGACCGGTGAACACGAACCACAGGTCGAATGGCTTCGGACCAAAGACTTTGGCAAAGGCTACGACGCTATCGTCTACAACTTCTGCTTCGCTCAAAGCGCTGATCTCGAAGCTGCTTCCAACCTCATGGATCAAACTCGCATCAATGGCGTGCCTGCCATTCTCCTTCACTGCTCCATGCACAGCTGGTGGCCCACTTACAAATCCACCGACAAGGAATACGACTACGCAAAGGGCGGCTCTCCCGATCCCCTTCTCTTCGGCAAATGGGAGAAAACCATGGGCGACAAGCCTTTCCCGTCCTGGGGTAACTTCACCGGCGTCGCCAGCGTTCGCCACGGGCCGAAGCTTCCCATTACCTTGAAGCGCAGTGATGACAATCCCGTCACCGCAGGTCTACCTGACGGTTACGCCACCGGAGACACCGAGCTCTACAACAACGTCTACGTCGGCGACGACGTCGTGCCACTCATCAAAGGCAGCCAGGAAGGCCAAGACGATGCCGTCGTTATGTGGACAGCGCCTCGAGGCAAAAGTCGCATCGTCGGCCTCAGCTGGGGACACGATGTGCGAGACTTTGAATCCGCTCCCTTTCAGCAACTCCTCACTGACGCGATCGACGACATGATCGCAAATCCAGGACCTGAAGCGGCTAAGTAAGGCAGCAGATCCAATATGATTTCGGAAAGGAACCGTCTCGCAGCGGTTCCTTTTTTGTGCCCGGACTACTCTCCCACCACCACGCTATCCAGTAACTTCGTCAGCCGAACCACCAACTCCGGATTCTCCTTGGCAATATTCGTGGTCTCATTTGGATCCACCGCGTGATCAAACAGCTCCACATTTACCGGAGCCGCCGTCGGATCTCGGTGATCACGCCACAGCACCAGACGATACTGCTCCGTTCGCGCCGAATACCCCATCAGGTGATTTTCAAACAAGTCACGATCCCAGGTATCCCCCTGTTGCGCGATAATCCGCTCCTCCACTTCTTCGATAAGCGGTCCAAAAAATGTCTGCCGCATTCCAGGTGACAGCGGATTCGCTGCCCACTCGCGCAAGGCGGGATTCGGGAATTGGCTCACCACTACTTCATTCCACTCCTGCTTCGGATCATCCAACAAGGGAGCAAAACTCCTACCCTCAAGGTGATCCGGCAGCGGCACGCCGGCTTTCTCACAAAGCGTCGGATACATATCAATCAAGCCCACCAGGGCATCCGTTTTCTCACCACGCACTTTCTGATCCGGCGTCCACATGATCAATGGCACCCGCGTCGCGATTTCGTAGTTAGTCGCCTTGCCCCAGATTCCCATCTCACCGAGATGCCAACCGTGATCGCCCCAAACAATAATGATGGTGTCGTCCCGAATGCCGGCTTCATCGAGCGCCTCCAGCATCAAGCCAATCTGTGCATCGACGTAACTGACGCAAGCGTAGTAGGCATGCAAAAGCGTGCGCGCCAACTCCGGGCCAATCGGCCCTTCCTTGGGAATCCCGTGACGGGTCCGCAACTCGAATGACGCATGCAGACCTGTCGAAGCGCCATCCTTCGGACCCTCAGTCTGGTTCGACAACGCGATGTCCTCGGGATCATAGAGATCCCAATATTTTTTCGGGGCACTAAAATCGAGATGCGGCTTCACAAAACCCAGGCCGAGAAAAAGAGGCTTATCGGGATTCATCTTGAGATGACTTTTCATGGTCGCGATCGCGAGACGGGTATTGAATCCGTCGATGTAACCATGGTCGGGTACATCAGCATCTTCGAATGCCGGCCCGTGAATCAATCCCCCCGACCCTTCTTTGCCATACTTGGCCAACATCTTTTTCCCGTTCTCCGCCCAAATCTTCTGGTTCTCCGGTTTAGCATACCCCCCCGGATTCTTCGGAACAGGAACATCTACCATCTTCCAGGCTGGCCCACGACTCCACGATTTCTCCTGGTCCACCATTCTCCCGTGAAGAATCTTGCCGCAATAAACTGTCTCATAGCCATTAGCGATGAGGTGCTGAGGCAGAGTCACAATGTCAGGGTTTAACTCGCGGAAGTAGGCCGTGTTTTCAACCACTCCGATTGTGTCCGGCCGGGCCCCAGTGATTAAACTCGCACGGGACGGGCTGCAGATCGCTTGCTGGCAATATGCCTTATTAAAGAGCAAGCCCTCCGACGCCAGCTTGTCGAGGTTCGGAGACTTCGCGATGGGCGAGCCATAGCAGCCTAACTCCGGACGTAAATCATCAATCGCGATGAAGAGAATGTTCGGACGCATGGCCTCCGAAGCCTCGGCGAAGGATGGCTCAGCGGATTGAATTTCACGCACAGGCGCGGAGAGGCAGATAAGAACAAAGAGACAGAGAAACAGGCGGTTTATCATAGCGGGTTGGTATCAGGATTGTGGGACTACCTCAACACTACCGCTCCACAAAAAAACTCACGCAATTTGCATCGAAAACATTCGAACCCAGAGTCTCTTTTGGAGACCTCATGCGCAAAAGTGAATTTTATTGCGATTTTTACCCATTGTGCGCGAATCCATCTCGCGATTCAGTGGACACATGATTTGGAAACGCCTCTCCTTGGTTTTCGCGATCCCCCTACTCAGCGTAGCGTTAGTATTCGCCTCTGATGACGGCACCATTGCGAGCCACCTGACTTATCACAACCAGCCCATGGGGACAGCGGAGAAACCGCTGATCATGCGGACCTACTTCCCCAATCCTGATCTCGAACCCGTCGTCACTGCCCGTCATGGCGCCGGGGAAGCGACGCCTCGTTACTCAGCCAAAACTGGACTGCTCTCTCCCAATCAAAACGATCAGGCCATCCAGGGTATTCCGGCAGCCTTCGGAGTCAATCTAGGGCCAAAGCTTTCTTACGTGTGGGACACCACCGAATGCCGGCTCCTCTATGCCTGGGCCAATGGATTTCTCGACATGGAACCGTATTGGGGGCTTCCCGACAATGGACGGCGCAAGTCTCACGACTACATTCCACGACTGATCGGGCAGCTATTCTATAAAGCACGTGGCAGTCATCCACTTCGGATCAACGGTGCAACACTTCCCACCGATTATCGCTACCTGGGGCAGAGTCGAAATCAAGGTCATCCCAGTTTCCGATTTCAATCTGGCGAGAGCATCATCACCACCTCAGTGAATCCCGGGGAATCGATTCAAACGCTCGAGATCACCTACCAATCCTCCAATCCAAACGACCAACTCACTTACGAAGATCCTGACACTCCTATAAAGATTCTCGAAAATTCCCCCGGCACACTCAAACTTCTGATTCGCCCCAACTCGGCCGAGACACACACAGGATTCCAGCGTGAAGTGATCGAGATCACTGAAGCCAGCGCCGAGGCCGGTGCCAAACTCTACGTCAACTTCGGCTGCATGGCCTGTCACACCGTCGACGGCGGAAAAGGTCACGGCCCAACCTTCCAGGGACTTTTTGGATCCACTCGCGAATTTGCAGAACTCGGCACCATCACCGCCGACGAACCCTACCTCCGCGAATCCATCACTCAGCCCGCCACAAAATCCATTCCCGAATTCCCCATCGGAATGATGCCCGCCTATCCGCTCAACGAAAAGCAAGTCGACTCCCTCATCCTCTTTATCAAAGAGCAAAAATAGCCCCGCCCTCCTGTCCTTCGAAGCCTTGGCGAAGAAGGATCTGCCTTCCCCTTTTCTAAAAAAATGATCTCCCGCATCCTAAGCTGCTTTTTGCTCGCTTCCACCCTTCACGCCAGCGACAGTTATCTCATCGAATCCGTCGCCTTTCCCGACGACCTTCCTCCCGAAATCGGCGCGATCGAGTTCGACTCCAATGGTGATCTCTATCTCGCTGCGCGTCGTGGCGACATCCTCATCGCCACGCCAACCGAAAAACCTGAAGACTTCGAGTGGCGACACTTTGCGAGCGGCTTCCATAATCCCTGCGGCATTCACATTCTCGAACCCGGCCACATCATCATCAGCCAGATGGCCGAATTAACCGAAGTCATCGATACTGACAATGACGGCATCGCCGATGAATACAACGCGCTCTCGATCGACTTCGGCTTAAGTGGCAACTACCATGAGACGATGGACATTTGTCCTGACGGCAAAGGGGGCCTCTATCTAGCGCCCGGCACCGCTTCCCACAATGGCCCAACTTTCGCGACCCCTCGCGGCAACTATTCGCCTGCCGGTCGACTGGGCCGAAACTACTCCGCCGCCCAATGGCGAGGCTGGGTCCTCCACTGGTCACCTGAAAAAGGGATCACCCTGGTCTCTTCGGGATACCGCATGCACAACGGGATCGAACGTGGACCCGATGGCTCCATCTGGGTGGGAGACAATCAGGGCGACTGGCGCGCCAGCTCACCCATCTATCACGTCACCAATGACTCTTTCTCCGGCCACCCTTCCAGCCTCGTTTGGGACACCCGTTTTGCCGGGATCGACAATCCCCTCTACCTGCCCAGAACTTTGCTCGACGATCTATGGAACAAACCTGCCTTTCAAATTTCGCGCGACATGATGAATTCCTGCGCCGAACCCACCTTCGACACCACCGAAGGAAATTTTGGCCCCTTCACTGGCCAGATGTTTGTCCCTGACCAGTCCGGTAATCGAATCGTTCGCTGCATGCCTCAATGGGTGGACGGAGCCTATCAGGGTGCCACTACCCCATTCATCGAAGGAGGCGATCTCAACCGCGGCAACAACCGGACCGCCTTTTCACCCGAAGGGGACACGCTCTACGTCGGGCAAACAGGACGTGGTTGGGGACAGATTTCCGAAGGACTGCAACGCATTCGCTTCACCGGCACAACACCTCTCGATGTGCTCACTTGCGAACTCACGCTCGATGGCTTCAACCTCACTTTGACGCAGTCCGTCGAGACTCCGGGAGATATCTCCATCGAACGCTTTCGCTACGAATACGGCTACACCTACGGTGGCGATGAAATGGAAGTCACTGCCCTCACCCCCGCCGAAATCGATCACAATGGCGATACGATTCGTGTCAGTCTGAGTCGTGAAGACCTTCTCCCGAATTACCTTTACCGCATCGCTATCAAAGACGCCAAAAACTCTGACGGCGATACCTATAGCGGCAATCTGGTCTACACACTCAACCGACTCCTTCGTCCAGAAAGCGATCACTCCGTGACCATCAAAGAATCCGGCGACGACAGCTACCAAATCAACATCGACGACAAACCCTTCACCGAGTATCACCACGAGGGATTCTCCAACCCGATTCTCTACCCCATTCTCAACCAGTCGGGCACTGCCATGACTCGTGACTGGCCCATCCGTGAGGATGGGCGCGAAGGAGAATCCGAGGATCACCCGCACCACAAGTCGCTCTTCATTGGGCACATGTCAGTCAATGGCATCGACTTCTGGCATGAAGACAAAGAAAACTCGGGCACGATCGAACATGCTCGCACCATCGAAACCCGCAGCGGCGAAGACCGGGCTCTGCTGCGCACCTTCAATCTTTGGAAAGATCCGAATGGCAAAACCATCCTCTCCGACACACGGGAAATGAAATTTGGTCTCAGCGACGGATCACGCTACATCGACCTCGAACTCAATCTCCACGCCAGCCACGGCGAAGTCACCTTTTTCGAAAACAAGGATGGCGGAGTGGGGCTCAGAACTCATCCTGACATCCGTCTCACTGCCTCGGAGAAAAACGGCGTCACTGAGGTTTTTGGTCATGCCGAGAACAGCGAGGGAAATACTGGAGAATCTATTTGGGGCAAAAATGCAAACTGGGTTCATTACTGGGGCGAAATCGACGGAGAAAGCTCCGGAATCGCCATTCTCTCTCACCCCGAAACACTGCGCCATCCAACTTGGTGGCACGCTCGCCCCTACGGGCTCATTGCTCCGAATCCATTTGGACCAACCAAGGATGGCGGAGGCGGCGACCTTGTTCTACCAAAAGGACAAAGTATCACCCTGCACTACCGATTTCTCTTCCACGACAAAGATCACGAAAGTGCTGACATCTCAGCCCAATACGCAAGCTACATCAGTGAGCCACTGGTCCCGCGAACCCTCACGACACCTATTCCCGATCCATCCGAGGTCGACCCCTCCGTCACTTCAATCGGCAAAGACGTCATTCCCAGGGGTGACGTGATCAGCGGTGGCAGCAGAATGATTGGAGGCAAAGAAACCAAGGCTCCCAAACTGCGCCCTCATGGATTTACCGAAGGCGCCAAAGTTTTCGCAGACCGGGATTTTCGATTCGCCGAAATTCCAGAGCATCTTCAAGGGGGCGACCTCCTTGCGACCTACAACAATGACAAGCAAGCAAAGGCACCAGCCAATTACACAGTAGATGTCACATCTCCAGGGACCCTCATTGTTCTCGTCGACACCCGGGTCGAAGATCAACTCGAATGGCTGACAGCCAAATCCAGCCAACCCGTTTTCAAACCAACTAAAGATAAAGTGAAAACCGATTCCGGATTTCAATTTCGAGCCTACAGCGCAGAAGTGGATCCTGGCACCTATGTGCTAGGACCACAGCAGGGCGGAAGTTTTTATTCAGTGGTGGCAATTAATCGCGACTAATTTGGCCATACAAATCAGACCAGCAAATCCTTCACCACGTGTCCGTGGACATCAGTCAGTCGATAGTCACGCCCTTGAAAACGATAAACCAACTTTTCGTGGTCAAAGCCTAACTGATTCAAAATCGTCGCTTGAAGGTCATGAACGTGGACGCCATTTTCAGCGACTCCGAAACCGAGCTCATCAGTTTGGCCATATTCAAAACCGCCTTTGACTCCACCGCCGGCCATCCACATCGTGAAGCAGTCCGGATAGTGATCCCGGCCCAGGATTTTGCTCTTTGACGTGCGCCCTTCCCGGAACGGAGTGCGCCCAAATTCACCGCCCCAAACGATCAGTGTTTCATCGAGCAATCCACGCTCTTTAAGATCATTGATCAGCGCGGCAATCGGCTTGTCCATCGTCGCACATTTGTCAGTAAGTCCCTGGGTGATACCAGTGTCCTCACGGGTGCCATGATAATCCCACCCCCAATCGAAGAGTTGAACAAAACGAGTTCCGGCTTCGACAAGGCGGCGGGCCAGCAGACAGTTGTTGGCGAGGCTGGATTCACCGGGAGTGGCGCCGTAGGCCTCCAAGGTCTTTTTGTTCTCTTTGGATATGTCCATCACCTCAGGCACAGCCGTCTGCATCCGAAAGGCGAGTTCATACTGCGAAATACGCGTCAGAGTCTCGGGGTCTCCCATCTGCTCCGCCTGAATCTGATTAAGATCGGCGAGCGCGTCGAGACTCTTGCGACGAAGATCGCGATTCATCCCAGCAGGGTCCGATGAATAGAGAACCGGATCACCTTTAGACCGGCACTGAACTCCCTGATAGACACTCGGTAGAAAGCCCGATCCAAAAGAGTTTTTGCCACCGTTAGGCTGTACCCCACTGGAGATAAGCACGACGAAACCCGGCAGGTTTTCGTTTTCTGACCCAAGACCATAAGTCACCCAGGATCCCATCGACGGGCGTCCACCTCGAGGCGACCCCGTGTAGACGAGCAGCTCGGCCGGAGCATGATTAAACTGATCGGTGTGCATCGAGTGAACCATGCACATCTCATCGGCGACGCCGTGAAAATGAGGCACCGCGTCGGACATCCACATACCCGCCTTGCCCACCTGCTTCCATTCGCGAGGTGAGCCCAAGAGCTTGGGGACACCAGTCGTGAAGGCGAACTCGCGCCCCTTGAGGAATTCATCAGGACAATCCTGATCGCTATGTTCGATTAGCTTGGGTTTGTAATCAAACATGTCCAGATTCGGCGGCGAACCGGTCATGTGGAGATAGATCACATTCTTCGCTTTCCCGGGAAAGTGCCCCGGTTTTGAAGCAAGCGGATTGATCGACTTTCCGGCTCCAAAACCGTCACTAGCCAGGAGTGAGTTCAGGGCAATCCCACCCAGTCCCGCGGTAGACTGCTTCAAAAAATGACGCCGAGTATCTAGTTCGATACTTTCGTGAAAAGGATTCATGGATTGAAATAGTTAGCAGTGAAGGGACCTGTCCTCCGAAGCCTTGGCGAAGGAGGATCAGCGTTTGAGGAACAATTCATCGAGATTTAGAATGACATTACCAACCAAAGTGAGGGCGGCGAGTTCTGCTGGATCAAGATCATCTGGGGCCGCCCCAATCGGATCGGTAGCAAAGGTGAGCGCTTCTTTGGGTTGCGCCGCAAAATCAGCTTTGGCCAGTTCGAACAAATCAGTAAGTCGCTGCAACTCCGCTTGATCAGGATCGCGAATGAGAGCTGAGCGCCAGGCATAGCGAATACGGTCTTCCACCGTGTCACCACCATGTTCGATGGACTGGCGGGCCAATGCCTGAGCGGCCTCGACGTAAACCGGATCATTCAAGGTGACCAGAGCCTGAAGAGGAGTGTTGGTACGGATGCGGCGGGAAGTGCACAATTCCCGGTTCGGCGCATCGAAGGTCGCCATGCTGGCATAAGGACTGGACCGGCGCCAACTGGTGTAGATACCCCGGCGGAACTTGTCCTCGCCTGGACTAGTGACCCAGTCAGTCAGTGCACCAAAGGCCGCTTTGAGACCGAGATCTGGTTGCGGCGGATTAACCGGCATTCCAAAGCGTTTTTCGCTAAGTAATCCGCTAACGAAGAGCGCTTGATCACGAATCATCTCAGCCGACACGCGGAATCGAGGCGCTCGGGCGTAGAATCGATTGGCTGGATCTTTCTCCTCGAGTTCAGGAGTGATTTCAGAGACCTGTCGATAGGTCGCTGAGGTTACCAGGAGCTTAAGCAGAGCTTTGATGTCCCATCCGTTTTCCTGAAGCTCAACCGCAAGCCAATCAAGCAGCTCAGGGTGAGTGGGAAGTTCACCCTGAGAACCAAATTCCTCACTCGTCAGCACAATGCCAGAACCAAAAATCTGTTCCCAGAATCGATTGACGGTAACGCGGGCGGTGAGTGGATTATCCGGATCAACGAGCCAGGTGGCAAGTCCGAGACGGTTATTGGGTGAGTCCTTTGGAAGGGGGTGAAAAGCGGCTGGAGTACCACGATGAACTTGCTCACCAGTAACTTTGTAGTTGCCTCGGATCTGAACAAAACTTTCGCGCTCTTGATCGGCGGAGAGGTCCGCCATAATAGGAACCGTGATAGGCTTGATCCCGGCGAGCTGCTTCTCAAATTTAGCTAAACTGGTTCTTTGAGGGGCCAACTCTTTGGCGATCGTTCGGTAAAACGCAGCGACCTTGTTATCCTCTTCAGGAGTCCGCTGATTCTTCCGCACTAATACGCGAATGCCCTCCGGCATCTGAGCCCAGCTAGGCAACCGAGGATTGTCAGTCGTGGCGACACTGAAATGGGTAAGCAGGGCGCGCTTGTGAGAAGATTGTTGCCGCAGCTCGACGCTTAGGGTGCCTTCTTTGAGATCGATCGGAGTGCTGAGGATCAGAGTCAGATCGTGGGGGCGCGCAAGAGCGCCACCAATGGCCCATCCGTTTTTCGGATCGATGGTTTGGTCGAGAACACTGCCTGCCGTAAATCCATTTTGCTCATAGTCGGCGAAGGCGGCCCGAAAATCGAGCGGCCGAGCTCCGCTCAGAGCAAATTCAGTGTTGGGCTGAGGGATTTCCTCGGGTGATTCTTCCCAGACGATGTTTCGGTCTTCATCAAGAATGGCAATGTGATAACCTTCGATTCGAGTTTCAGTTCCCTTGTCAGTGCGGTTCCAAAGAGTGACCCGGTCGAGAGAGTGGGTTGATTTGAGATCGACTTCAAACCAGGGATCCTTACTAGCCGCAGTGTGACTCACTGAGTTATCCTGATAGAACCCATTGGTATCTCCATCGATCGCGAGTTCAGCCTTCCCTCCAAAGCCGGTCGAGCTTTGGCTGGCAATTCCAGCTGGCGCGATATTTTTGCCTTGGCTGAATACCTCGAGCTCGGCGAGATGAATCATCTTCTTATCGCCCTTAAGCGAAACCCGAACGTAGCGCCCTTCAGCTGGAGTCGCTTCCTTTGGATTCCAAGTGGCGCTAATTTGAGAAAGAACAAAGTTGGTTGCCTGGTCTTTGCTTGACCTGATCCGTAGCCCCGTGATGCGACCATCATGAGTCGGAAATTTAAGTGTGTAATTGGATTTCTCAGGACGATCCCCTTGCTGAAGGATTATGGCTTCATTTGATTCGTCTTTAACTAAGGTGGTACCTCCAGCCTTTGAATCACCGAGAACAAGATCTTGCCACCGGGGCGACTGGCGAAGGGCATCGAGCCATTTCCCCCTGGCTGCGATTAACTCTGGGGTTTCTGTTTTGAGAACCTTCTTAAGTTGAGTAATCTGACTGTTTAGGTCCTGCTTCTCCGAGAGTTGATCATCGGTCCAAATACTGTGTAGCGGACTTTCGTCACGCTGATCGTTATCAGCACTCTGATTGAAATAGTCAAAAATCTGAAAATACTCGGCGTGAGTGATCGGGTCGAATTTATGGGTGTGGCATTGGGCGCACGCCATCGTCGTTCCCATCCAGACTTCAAAGGTCGTGTTAACCCGATCTACCACCGCAACATTACGAAATTCTTCATCGTTGGTGCCGCCCTCGTTGTTGGTTGGGGTGTTCCGGTGAAAAGCGGTGGCGATGAGTTGCTCCTCCGTAGGCGAGTCGACCAGATCTCCCGCAATCTGATCGATCGTGAATTGATCGAATGGTTGATTCCGATTGTACGCTTCGATGACCCAATCGCGATAGCTCCATATCGTGCGTGCGCGGTCGTCTGCATATCCGGCCGAGTCGGCATAGCGAGCAAGATCAAGCCATACCGTTGCCCATCGTTCGCCAAAAGCAGGCTTGGCGAGCTGAGCATCAACGTAGTGCTCGTAGGCGTCGGAACGTGAATCACTGACAAAGGCCTGAGCTTCCTCCCAAGTCGGGGGAAGACCAGTGAGGTCGAGCGCCACGCGGCGAGCTAAAATGAGGCGATCAGCCTGATCCGAAGGCACGAGCCCTTCGCTCTCAAGGCGACGGTGAATAAATGGGTCAATCCCGTTAAAAGACACCCACTCCTTGCGAGTTGATTTCGGGACGTCCGGCCGAATGGGTTTTTCATACGACCAGTGAGCGGCGTAGTCCCCGCCTTCTTCGATCCACTTTTCCAACAAGGCGACCTCCTTCTCGTTCAAGGGAGGCCCTTTGTCAGAGGGCGGCATGATGTCATTATCGTCATCAGTGGTGACGCGAAAGATCAACTCGCTGTCCTCGGCATCCCCGGGAGATACCGCCGCATAGCCACCCAAATCTTCACGTGATCCATCCTGCGTATCAAGGCGCAGGTCGGCGGCGCGCTCTGCTTCATCAGGGCCATGACAGGCGAAACACTTTCCCGAGAGAATTGGTCGAATATCGCGATTGAAATCAATCTTCGATTCGGCACGACCATGCCGAACGCCGGCGGAAAAAAGAGCGATGATCAACAGAATGCGAGAAATCAGGAACATACAGAAGTATCAAGACTGAACACGAATTGACGCTCAGGTGACACTGGCGCAATGGAGGTTAAATAGTTAGCCTTATTATTCTTTGAGCCAATTCCAATTGGCAAACTCAATCGAAAAATGATCTTTGAATAGGTAGACGCTCTCCAGGCCGCCAAATGAGTCCAACAATCAGTGCCCACCGCAATCGCTAGTAACCCTAACCGAAAAATCCATAATCACTTTCAAACGTAGCGCTTGACCGCTCCATTACTCCCCCTGACCATTACTCTTCTATGCAATTCGAATTGAGCGAGAGAGCCGATTTAAAGCAGCCATCGATAGCCCTGCTATTATTCGCTGTGATTCTCGGAATTAGTTTTGTTTCAGGGTGTGTTACCACAGGCCCCAATCTTGGAGCCACCGATTCAGACAAGGATGGTCAGCTCGATGTGGCAGAACTGGAAGCGGCATTAACCCGTTCGGTTTTTGATATCGGCGATTCCAACAAAGACGGAAAGCTCTCCAAAGAGGAGGTCAGAAAGGCGGCTCCCGAACGCCCCGACTCTAAATTCGCATTAAATGACAAAGACAAGTCCGGCTACCTTTCCTACGGAGAAGTCGTCCAGTTTGTCGACGAAGAAGGATCATTCGACAAAATCCTCGAAAAGATAGACCTCAACGGAGATTCTATTATCGATCCGAAAGAGGCAGGACGGTTTCACGATGCCATGACCGCCGCTGACCGAGACCAGAACCTCACCCCTTTGGAAAGATACTTCGCCGAATGAGCCACCATCGATTCATCTTTCTCGCCATTGGTTTGCTATCAGTCGCAGGGCTCAGTTCTTGCAGAACTGCCCCACCCCACGTTCGCGCGAATACCACAACCGGAGCTGTCCTCGGCGGAGCCGCCGGGGCTATCATCGGCAACAACACTGGCCTCGGTTCCTGGGGAGGCGCTGCTGCAGGAGCCGTCATTGGCGGAGTCCTCGGTAACACGGCAGGTAGAAACACCAGCTACTACGGTGGTTCTAACAACAAACAGTATGATTTTCGAACCAAGTGGTAACGCTTCCCCACTTAATTCACCCGACCACAACGCTCAAGCGAGAACGTCTTTGATCACGTGACCGTGCACGTTCGTCAAACGCCGCTCCAATCCATTGTGGTAATAACTGAGGCGCTCGTGATCGAGCCCCATCAGGTGGAGAATCGTAGCATTGAAATCGTAGACTGACGCCGGATTAACGGCCGCCTTATAGCCGAAATCGTCGCTTTCCCCGTAGCTGTATCCCTTCTTCACTCCCGCTCCCGCCAAAAAGCAGGTGAATGCATCTGGATTGTGATCTCTCCCTGTTCCATTGCCCTGCAGGAATGGCATCCGCCCAAACTCAGTGCACCAAACGATTAGCGTATCCTCCAGCATTCCCCGTCGTTTCATATCACTAATCAGAGCCGCCGTTGGTTGATCCATGATCTCCGCCTGCATCGCATGGGTGTCTGCAATATTGGAATGTGAGTCCCAGTTCGTGATCCCATTGCCGCCAGATGGATCGCTTCCGTTGAACAATTGAACGACTCGAACCCCTTTCTCCAGCAAACGACGAGCGAGAATGCAGTTTTTCGCATACTCTCGCTTTAATTCTGTTCCCGTATCAGTTCCGTATTCTTTGTGGATCGAAACAGGTTCACTGGAAAGGTCCATCGTATCAGGAACTGACATCTGCATTTGACCGGCAAGTTCATAACTGGCGACCCGCGCAGCCAGATTGTTGTCTCCGGGATACTGCTCAAGGTGCTTGCTGTTCAATCGCTGCAACAGATCAATGGTCTTCTTGTCATCCGATGCTGAATACGACTGCGGCCTGCCGAGATTGGCAGGTGGGTTCTTCGCATTGAAATCAGTGCCTTGAAAAGCCGCCGGCAAGAAGCCATTTCCAAAGTTATTTTTCCCGGATCTTGCCAGGCCACGTGGATCATTAATTGCCACAAAGGCAGGCAAATCTTCACTCTCAGAACCCAGCGCATAAGTTGCCCACGCCCCGAAGGATGGGAATCCCTCCTGGGTGAATCCAGTATGCAAAAAATTCTCTCCCTGCGGATGTGCGCTAGTCTGAGTATGCAATGAATGCATGAAGCAGAAATCATCCGCCAACGCCCCCATTTTAGGAAGCAACTCCGACGTCATCTTGCCGCTTTCTCCTCGCGGCTTAAACTCCCAGAAGGGTTTAGCAATGTTGCCGGATGGCCCTTCGAACGTGACCGCAGGAAGGCCCGGAGGTTTCTGCCCATGAAGCTTCGTCAAAGCCGGCTTGTAGTCAAAGGTATCGACGTGACTAACCGCACCCGGACAAAAAATCACCAGAACCTTTTTTGCCGCCACCGGAAAATGTCCCTGCCTCGGCAGATAGGGATTATCAGGATCAAAGGAAGGGCGAATCGGCGCCTTGCCACTGAACTCAGCCGGATTATCCGAAGCAGCATAACCGTCTTTGGCCAGCAACTGAGCCAAACCAAGCCCACCCAGCGAGAAGCCGGAGTTCTTCATGAAATTTCGGCGATCAAGCAGCTTACGACCGAAGGGGGAGATATGTTCAGGATTCATTTTATTAAGCTGTTTAGCAATTAGCTGCTTAGCTCTCTGATTTAGAATTTTGTTTTTTATTCGAAGGGAAGCAAAATAGCGGAACCGCTACTTGCTACCCGCTCTGCCGGTCAGGGCAAAAAGGCATATTCGTTAGAGTTGATCAGGCTTCGACAAACGAGGTGAAGCCCATGAGAATCAGCCACCTCGACACAGGCTGCCAATTCATCTGCTTCGGGCTCACGGGCGAAAAGCAATTCGAAAACACGGCGCACCGCAGCTTCACTTCCCTCTTCAGACTCCTCGACAGCGCGCTCAGCGATGTAGTTGGATTGCTCCACCACAAAGTCGCTGTTCATCAAGTTCAGAGCCTGCAAAGGAGTCGTCGAAACAGGGCGCTTGGCACGCACTTGACCACAGTCCGGAAAGTCAAAAGCGGTGAACATTTTGTCATCCACTCGACGCATCCGCTCCTGGTAGAGCATTCTTCGCCAGGTTTCAGGACCGTGATTATCAACCACCTGCCACTGCGCGTAAGTCTTCTTCACATTGTGAATCCGAAAACTTCGACCGCCCAAAGAGGGGTCCAATTTTCCAGAGGCTTGAAGCATACCGTCACGAATAACTTCCGCTTCGACTCGTTGAGGCGAGAATCGCCAAAGCAAGACGTCCCCGGCGTCCGTAGCGAGCCCCTCATCGCTAGGGAGACTGGATCTCCGAAAGGCATCAGACATGACCAGCAAGCGAATCATTGATTTCATCGACCACGGAGCCACTTCAGTTTGCGTCGGCGTCACAAACTCGGCCGCCAGCCAATCTAGCAATTCAGGATGATCAGGGAGAGCTCCGGCCAAACCAAAGTCACTCGCCGTCGGAACGATACCGGAACCAAACACGTGGTGCCAGATCCGGTTGACCATGACCCGTGCGGTCAGAGGATGATCTTCCCTTACGATCCACTCGGCGAATCGCATCCGTCGCTCCTGATCAACAGCCGCAGAATCTAATCCGAGTTCACCGTCCATTATCGCGAACCCGGCAGGCACCACTTCATCGCGTGGATTCTCTGGACTTCCGCGATGCAATACTTTGGTGACTGGAGGCTTCGCGGAAAAACTACCGACAAAACTGTGACGGGGCCCATCTTCTCCGAGGACCGCAATATGCTGCTGCAAGCGCTCCGAAGCAGCTGTCATCTCCGGTTCTTTTTCGATCAACTTCTTTGCCCAACCCGTATTGCCGATCTCCTTCCAGGTTCCATCTTTGGTTCCATCTTTCTGCAAAGCGGAGACCCGGTACCCCGGGGATTTGTAATTAGCTGACTTGTCGAGGTAGTCCGTCTCGAAAAAGTATTCACGATTACTACTTAAACGGAAACGATTCACTTCCTTAGCCTCGGGAAACCGAATCTCCACCCATGGCTTCTCTTTACTCCCTTTCGGAGCGTTCGCCCTCCATGCCATCGTTCCGAACTGTCCGTCATTCGCCTTCCACAGATCATTACCGGACTTGGTCATGCTGTCGTCGGTTGACAGTATCGCCCCGTTCGAGGCCAAGGCGAGATTCTTAGAGTACTCTGCCGTGCCAAAAACCTGCATTTCATCGATTCCAATCGAAGCACCGCCAAAATCGATCCGAAGCGCTTCGGTCTTAGTGGCCGGAAACTGGAACTCGACATAACCACCCCAGTTTTCTTCCCATTGGCCAACGCCATCACGCAAGGCGGAACGCTCCATGAACATGTCAGCGCGAATCTCTTTAGCCCTCTGAATCCGGGGATGATCCTGGGAAAACTCAGGATATCGCCCTCCAAACTCAACTCCCTGGAACACCGCAGTCATCGCGTAGTAGTCTTTGATCGAGATCGGATCAAACTTGTGATTGTGGCAACGGGCACAACTCACGGTGACCCCAAGCATCGAAGCTCCCACCGTTTGCATAATCTCATCTATCCTATCAGCGCGCGCCTGTCGGATCGCAGTCGGCTCGCGTCCGACTGTCGCCGCCGGCACATGAGGACCCGCCACGAGGAATCCAGTTGCCTCACCCACGCCAGTCTGATCGCCAGCGAGCTGCTCGGTGATAAACTGGCTATAAGGAATGTCTTCGTTAAAGGCCCGAACGACATAGTCGCGGTAAATCCAGGCGCCTTTCCGATAAAGATTTGCCTCCGAACCATTGGTCTCTGCCCAACGAATCACATCCAACCAATGCTGAGCCCATCGCTCGCCAAAATGCTCCGAAGCAAGCAACTCGTCGACAAGGGTTCCATAGGCGGCATCCCCATCTTCTGCAAAATCAGCTTTGAATGACTCAACTCTTTCAGGGGTTGGAGGCAGGCCGGTTAGAATGACAGACACACGCCTAATCAATGATTGAGCATCCGTCGGTCCATTCGGCTCCAATCCCACTTCCGCCAGTCTGGCATTCAAAAATCCATCAACTGGGTTTGCTGCGTCACCCGGAACGTCAGGTCTGACAACTGGCTGAAACGACCAGTGGTCAGTCGTTTCTTCAATCACTTCATCCATCTGTCCCGGCCAATCTGCCCCGGCCGCGATCCACTCATCAAATAACGCGACCTGTTCGGCCGTGAGAGGGTCGCCCTTGGGCGGCATGATCATGTCCGGATCGCTGCCATCGATCACCTCAATCAAATAACTCATTTTCGAGTCCCCGGGCACGAGAGCGGCAATCCCGGAATCCCCGCCCTTCAGCATGATCGCGCGCTGATCAACCCGAAACTCCGATTTCTGCTTATCCGGGCCATGACAGTCCATGCAGTGCTCTTCGAGCAGAGGCAGGATCTCCTTTTCAAAATCAACCGCCACGGATGCGACTGGGAAAATGGCGAGAGCGGCAAAGCTCAAGGAAGCCAAAAAAATGCGATACGACTGTTCCATTACTCTACTACTTCTTTGATTCAAAAATTCTAACTGAAAAAGACTAAAAAAGTGCTCCCATTCAACGGTGCCTCGACTGGCTGCGCTCAAACAATTCAGCAATTTTCGCCGGATCCAAGGCCGCTTCGAAGATCGCCAACTCATCCATTCGCCCATTGAGATTACGGATCGCAAAGATCGGGTCTTCGCGATGAGGCTCCCCCCAGTTGCCAATCTCGGCATTGCCAAGATGCAGTTGATCGACAAAGAACCGACCTTCGATCTCATCGCTACTAATCTGTTCTCCGTCTACAAAATGGCTCACCCGGCGGTTAGCTGGGTCGAACACGGAAGCCAAGTGCATCCATTGACCGCTCATGGAGACATCCCACATCGGCGGAGAATAATAGATATGAGCCAGGCCGGCAGATTCAGGATTATTAGGATTCTCCCACGTATCATCTACCATTACTGAGAGCATCAATCTTCCATCCTCCGCGATCTGCCAATGCGGCTCTCCATTTTCGTAACCATCTCCCATCAATAGCGCATTGTACCAGCGATCCAGACTATCAATCCGAACCCAACACATGAAAGTGAATGCTGGAAATTCACCCGGAATATTGACACGCACCCTTGATCCGGGACGAGGAAATTCCAAGGCCTCTTTCATTCCCGGCCAGCGGCCCGAGACTGGCTCCGCCATCACAACGGCACCATCAAATTCAGGGTTCCTTGGCTCAGCGATATTAGGGATCAGCAATTCTCCATTTTCTCTGTCAAACGTGTAATAGGCGATCAGTCGATCATCTTTTGCTAAATCGTCGCGATGCGACACCCAACGCTCATAGTCCGTGACTCGCTGCTTTTCCGATTGGCTATTCATCGCATCAGCATTCGGAAACCTCACCTGACCAGTCGCAGCCGGCGTAGCCAGCCCATCAGACGGCAAGCCCCACGCCGCCCCTTCCTGAACCAGTCGCTCCCTTTCTTCCTGGTGACGAAAAGCAATCTCTCCATCAAACACTTCGACGTGGCCCGTTCCGTTACGAACCTCCAAACCAAACTCGGTCCCCAAATCAACAATCTGAGTGGAAGGAGCCTGCAGGCGAAATCCACGCGCCGCCGGTGGCACTTTCATACGGACCGATCCATCAAGGCAGTCAGCCTCCCAGGCCGATTTCAAGGAGATCTCAGCGGGACCTTCGATCGTCATCATCGCACCCGAAAAGAACTGAATCTCCGCCGTTCCTGATGCTAACTGAAACACTTCAGCCCCAAGCATATCGCCCTCACGCCTGACAGGAGTCTCTTCTGGCCAACTCACATCAAAAAGTCGGCCAATCACGGCAAAACCCTTCGCTGAAGGTTCGACTGAGTCAGAACGAACCATGCCTGCACCGGAAGAACTATTGGGAGCCAACGGAACCCGCGACTGCCAATACATCCAAGCCGAACCTAACAAAAGTGCAAACGACGCTGCCACCGCCATCAGCGCAACAGAAGGAAAACGAACAACATTAGATGTTGCCTCCTCTTTTCTTTCCACCGTCAACCAGGGGCCACCAGCAACATCTCCCGCTTCCGGTCCAGATGTCTCATTCTGCAAAGTATTATCCAGGGCAAGATAACGACGCATCACGGCCCTCAGCATGGAACTTTCAACCATGCGATCTTGCAGCGCGCAAAATGCTTCAGGCTCAATCGTTCCATCGACGTAGGAATCCACCCAGTCTTGCTCTTCCTTCGAAAGATCCGTGTAGCGATTCTGACTCATCAAGCTGCCCCAGTATGTTGTGTTTTCGATTCGACGCAGGTCATGAGCTGCCTCCGAATTCGCTTCAATCGCATATAAAACGCAGCTGCCGTCGATCCGGCCTCTTCCGCTAATTCTTTTACCTTCACTCCTGGCGTATAAGCCAGAGTCACGAACTGACGCTGCTTCTCCGGCAGCTCAAGCAAGCAGGCCTCCAACGCCTCATGCTCAGTCTGGCGACCATCCAATTCGTCGACTCCTTCGTCAGCCATCAACTCCATCACATCTTCGCGAAAGACAAGTCGATCCCTCGCCATCTTCCGGCGGTAGGCCAAAGATTCAAATCGGGCAATGACACAGGCCCATTTCATGAAGTTCGTTTCCGGATCGTACTGATCAAACTTCCGCCAAATCACGATGGCGGTTTGCTGAAGCACTTCATCCGTATCAGTCCAGGTCGGAAGCATTGAACGAATAAACCGACGAAGATCCGGTTCGTAGTGCGCAAACCGCTGCACGAACACTTCGTATCGAGCGTCTTCGGGATTGGATGATTGTTCAGAATCGACCATAGCAGTTACTATAACACGATCGCCCACCGGAAAACCTAACGGAAAAAGACAAACTTCTTCCTTTGCCGAAACCAAACAGAGTTGAATGGAAGGCTTAACCCTGTTGCGAATAAAAAATACGCTACCTCCCTGGAAACCGGGTCATTCACTTCGTATGTTCAATCACAAATTTGCGCTGAATGGGGAGATTTAGGAAAGGCTGTTCAGACAGCGTCGCTCCCTCCGTTTTTTCAAAAAGCCGCCCCAAACTATTTCCCGCCAGATCTTCCAGAATATTTTCGGCGACCACAAAATGATCACCCACCGCCCACGGATCAACAGGAATAAAGACGACGTGTTTTTCGCCCTTACCGATCCTCAGATCCCCTTCAATAATGGTCCCTCGGGCATCTTGTATCGATAGAACTCTTCCGAGCAGAGCCTGATCCATTGCTTCTCCAAAATCAATCCGAAGGCCCTCTTTGCTTTGACCCGAAACGGCTCCGATCTTCCACCTCTCAACATCAGGCTGATCATAGTCGGCCCCGATCACTTCAAACTCTTTTCGAAACGGCTCAACCAGAGAACGTCTCCTCGCATCTTTCCAATCCGGAAGAATTTCCAAAGTATAACGCCTACCCGCTTTCAATGGTCGCCCCTCTTCTTGGTGCGGCCTCAGTCCTCTTTTCACTCTCCCGGGATCAAAGAACAAAGTGAAACGTTGCTGCCTATCATCCCAAAGCTCCTCCTCCAATTCCAGAAACGGACGCGGCACTTCCCCGCCGTCTTCGCCTAACAATCGAATATTTTTATAAGCTTCCCCCCGGCTCATTGGACGATTGAAATGAATGTAAAACTTTAGAAGGTTTTCGGGGAGCCGATTTGAACTCGGGTAAACGTGGTCAACGTGAGCAAGCACCACCGGATCACCATCCCCCAGAGAAAAGGTAGCCTCGACTGAAAAATATCTGCCCGCATTGATTTCATCCGGCAAAGCTTTGGAATCAAATATCGCCCGATATTCCACTCCTTTTGCGAGCGGAAATCTCGGTTCAAAACGGATCAAGCCCCCATCGCTCAGATGATAGCTACCCGCCATAGCAGACACGGCCGACTCGCCGCCAACCACCCCAACCCGAAAGACCTCCTTCACCTGGGGAGACTCAACCAAAGCCCTCATGAACTCCTCTGAGAATCCGCTCAGAGTAAACGCCTGCTTCTCTGTGTCGAACTGAAGCTTCGCCCGCGGCTCATGAGCAGTTACCTCTCCGATAAACACAAATAACCCGACAGCTAACCACGCTTTCCACCGCGATTTCATCGACGCCTTTACTTTCAACACGTCTAGGGAAGATCGACCTGCTGGAGTTGAACTCCACCATCTGATGACTCGCCGATGATCACAGCATGGTCCTCATCCAACAGGGCCAATTGAACGACACCATTCCAATCGTCAATGGTCTCGTAATCCAGCCCCTTGGTCCCACTCACTTTCTCCGTAATTGCATCAATCGAACCAATCCCGTCAGTGTCCATCTTCATGATTCCCCGAGCGCTGTTTGCGATGAGAATATATTGTTTTCCACCTTTCTCATACTCGATCATATCGAGCGGACGATTACGATTTCCAAGTTCAGCTACAGTCGTCCCTTTGATGTGACTACCTGGCTCAAGGCGAGCCACTGGAAACCGAACCAACGGTGTGCAGGTATACGAAGCAATCACATTGACCTCTCCTTGGATATCCAGAGGAATGAAAGTACGAATCGGACTGCGCGTTTCATACTTCCCATGCGCACCGTGAAAAATTTCAACCGTGGTTCGCTGCACTTTATCTGAAAACGGAAACTCGACCGAACGCAAGCTCGAGGCGAACTCCTCGTTGGATAATCCGGCAATGATCACCTTGCCATCCAGGTAGGCAATGTCGGTGATTGATTCGAGACGTGAATTCGTCTTGCGGCGCCCTTCCCCGCTAACTTCATCAGCAGGAGCATCCTTCAGGCTCACCTTTGAATATTTGACCTCGGCCAGATCAAATAGATGAAGTCCTCCGCTGTTATCAATACAAAGAATGGCAGGCATTGCATCCGGACCAGTCCCTCGACTCACCGAGAGGTAGGGGCGATTGGAAAAAGGATTCACCGCTAGGTCCTCAATAATCACTGCATCAGCAGAAGTCCCTAAAACAGCAGCAACTTCACCGATGATATTAGAAATTGAAATTTCGTCGCCACCCGCAGCGGGCTTCACGTCTCCCGTGCTGATTGCCACGAGGGATGCCCCTTTTGGATCCGCAATGAAGAGAACTCCCTCAGGGCCAAAAGCGATTGATCCAACTGATTTCAATCCGGGATCACCGGTCGTCATTCCAGCCGATAAATCAGCTCGTGAAATTTGAGAGGCGGCCAGACATAGAGTGGTGACAACGAAGGCAAGGTAATAGCTTAGTTTCATAGGATTGATCGGTTTGGGGTTCGATATCTATCAAGGATATTGGCGAACCAAACCGTATCCGACAAGCCTGAAGGAACGACGCACTGGCAAGGAAGGACCGTGCTCTCCCTATGGCAGAACAAACCTCGGGCTATCGCATCACAGGATCCACCGGCTTCCCATTGGTGGTCAATACATGGATCTCATGCGCCTTGACCTTCGGATGAAAGAACTCCCACACCACTTCACGATCACGATTCACCTCAAAGACTTTAACCTTTTCCGACGCCTTCTGGCCGTAGCTGGCCACCACGGTATTGCCATTAGGCAGACGCTGTCCGCCGCAAGGATCACTAAATCTGCCATCCACATGAGTGTTGTCACAGAACCAGGCGACATTACCCTCCGCATCGAATTCAGCCGTCTTGTTTCCATTCGTGAGATTCACGAGAACATTTCCGCTCGGGAGAAGAATTGCGGTGAAGGGCATGTTGCGCGGTTCGCGCCCACCGAACTGCTCGAGGTCCGTTTTGATCTCACGCACTACTGTGCCGTCAGGTTGGTACTCCTTCACTTTATAAGCCAGCAAGTGCGGCACCAGATAGTTTCCGTTGGGAAGCTTGCGAGCCATTCGCGTCTGCATGTGGTCATTATCAGTTTCAGGCTGGAGAGGAACCTCGGCTGCAATCTCCCCGTCTTGATCTATCTCTAACAATCGAGGCAAAATTCCACGCTCGACCACCAGGGTATTGCCATTCGGCAAACGGTTCACCGTTCCGAGCTCCTTATTCCTTTTGTCCAATTGATAGGTCCAGACTATTTCAGTCGTGCCCGCCAGATACTCCCTCGCCTGCCCGCTGATCGAAACAAGCACATTACCGTTTGGGAGCACCATTCCGTCCCGGGCATATCCCGGCACTGTCCAGACTTCCTTGCTGTCTTCGTCAAAAAGAGCCGTGTATTTTCCGCAAACCAGCAGCGAGTGCCGGATACCGCTATCACTCACCTGATTTCCTGCCTCTGCTACTACGTCATCCGCCGCAATGCCCAAGCTGGATAAAAAAGTCAGAATCGCGACAGAGAAGATAGTTTTGGTTCTGAGAATGTTCATGGCGAAGATGATATCGAAAAAACGGTCTATTTCTTCTTGGCCTCACTCGGAGTCTTCTTGGCCTTCTTAGGCTGACGTGGAGGTATATTATTATGCGCCGGGATGGGACTCTTAAAACCATCATAGGCCGAAGGCTTGATCCCCGCTGCGAACCCCTGGTTGTTGAACGTATTCGGTTGGTACGGCCCTACAAAGTTGATGCAGGAATCTGCTTCAATTTCATGATCCAATCCCAAAGACCAGTAAACTGCGTTCACCAACATGCGCCTGTAACCATCGTTGAGAAAATCCTCGGATGCCCCGTACAAAGAAGTGAAGCAACGCCCCATCTGCCCATTGGCCCCCTCATAAGTTCGTGTCCACTCGCCAACCATCGGCGGCATCGTGGCATCTGGCTCGCCATCCTGTTCCATGCTCATGAGAGGCTGCGCCATCGTAAGTATTTCCCAGTCGTCTGCAGGCTCCGCGGTGTATGCGCCTGCCTGCACCCAGATAGACTCGACACCTTTAAGAATAGGGTGATCTTTCTTCTCAGGCACGATAGTGATCCGGGTACTCTGCTGATGGTTCCTCCCATAGTGCCCCACCCAGGTCTGCCCCTGAACCTGATGGCCGAAGCCTTTAAGATATTCTTCGCCGTCATAGGTATAGTGATACTTCAGAAAAATGCTCGTCGAATCTTCCGGATACCTGAAACTGTGAGTCGAAGTCCGCAACGCCACCACCGGCCCGCCACGATTCAGATACGCATCGAGGTATTTCATCTGCTCATCCGGCAAGGCCAGAAATCGGGCAAAAATCACAAGCCCGTCTGCGGACTCTAACGCTTCCATCCCGGGGACGTTTGACTGACCGGCCACGATCGTTCCTGTTTCAGGGTCGACACCAAATAACACCGTGCAATCAAAACCATGATGCTTTGCCAGAATCCGAGCCAAAGCGGGAAGCGTCTCCTCAGATCGGTATTCATGGTCGCTCGCCAAAAAGACGAGATGCTTGGCCTTCTTATCGTCACCCTGCGCCTTATAGACCACAGGATTGGCCGAAACAGTCGGCAGCAGAATAGAAAGAAGGGCAAGGACAGCAAAGGGAATCAATCGTTTCATAGTATTTCGAAATGGCAGCCCTGCATAATCGGGCCGTTCAAACCATTCAAGATTCCTCAGGAACTGTCGAAAAGCTTTTTCAGAGAATCGCGCCAAGCATTTTCAAAAATAGATCGTCAGATTTCGAAAATCAAAAACTTCAAAGCCCTGTAGCAATGGTCTCACAGGCCTACCCTGAGAGTAATCTGTCATTTTTTCTAAGAACTTCTTATCCTGAGGTTCTTTATCAGGTGAGAGGATGATTTGCAGTGAATTCCAGCAACAAACAACCATTGCCATTCAAGGTAAGCTCGATGCCGTCGACCCATCAGTCTGAAAACGCGCCGGCATCGCCCCTTAGCTTGTCGGAGCTGTTCGAAGCGGAGGAGACGCCTTTGCTTCGCTATGCCTTTTCCCTTGTTGGTCGACGAGCGATTGCTGAAGAGGTGGTCCAGGATGTTTTCCTCCAGCTTCATCGCCACTGGGACGAAGTCGACAAGCCCGTGGCCTGGCTCTACCGCAGCATCAGAAACAAAGCCTACAACCATCACCGCGACAACAAGCGCGAAATCCTCACGGGTGAAAACGAGCAGCAGGAGACTGAACCCAAAGAATCCCCCGAAGAAGTCCTCCAGCGGATGGAGGCGGCCGGATTCCTTCGCCTCCTCGTTGCCGACCTCGAGGAGGCCGATCGCCAACTCGTCCAACTCAAATACTTTGAAGACCTCAAGTATCGCGAAATCAGCGAACGCACTGGTCTTTCTATCGGAAACGTGGGTTACCGCCTGCACCACGTTCTTAAGCAACTGGCTGACAAGCTGGGCCAACTCGGAATCGACGGCACGCCATGAACGAAGACCATCTACATACCTGGATCGAACCTGAACTCGAAGCCCGCCTCATTGCGCTGGTCATGGGAGAAGCCTCCGACTTCGAGTGCGAGGAGCTGGAGCGTCTCATCAGCGAGCGACAGGAGCTCGCCTTTTTCCACCAACGCATGGAAACCATCCATGCATTGCTCCACAAAAATGCTGAGGGAGAAGCTGAACCCGAAGAGGATTGGAAACTTTCGAGCGAACGTCGGGATGCAGTGATGAATGTCCTGACCGGCAACGAAAAACAAAAAGATGAGCCGAACACGCCCATCATCGAGACCGCCGCTACCTCACCTGAAGTTGGCCCCCGACCATCTCTGCAATGGAAGCAAGTAGTCGCCTATTCGGCCGCCTGTCTCATCATCTTTCTGGGCGCGCTGAACTTCTACCCCATTGTCAATCGTTTCGAATACGGCTCACACGCGCTCCACGTCATGAGGGAAGAGTTCGGCACCGGCGATGAATTGATCGCTCAAGTAGAGTCACAGGAATCCAACAATCACTATCTCTGGGGCATCTCGTCTTCGGATGAAGACTTTCGTCGGGTAGACGCCAAAAATAGAGACTTCGACATCTCAGCTGTTTCTGCCGGGTTCGAAGGAATTGAACAGGAAAAGCAGGAAAGTCAGGAAAGTCAGGAAAGTCAGGAATCCACCCCGACCTTTTTCGGCAATGTCAGGGAAGCCCGGGATGGTATCGAGTCAAATCGGGAAGTCGTCGCAAAATCCGCCCCCCTTCCTGCTATTGCGGGGATCGATCAGCAATTTGCACAAGTCACTATTAACGGAAGCACTCAGCCGAAGCCCGGGGCAGTTCGCGGCGAGTCCTATTGGGCGCGAGGATTTGCGGAGCCTGACCATAGAAATGATTTAGGAGTGCCCACCGCCCCGGCGGCTCCACCCAAACCCGGACAGATACTTGCCTATACCGGAACAGCCGCTCCAGGGAAGAAAGACGGTTCCGATGACGAATCATTCTCTGATTCCTCTGGCAGGTTCAACTTCAGCCTGGGCGCACAATTCGGCGGCGAAGTTTCCGAAGAAATGCGGGGGAAATCCGAAGCTGGTACCGATAATTTGGATCTCCTGGTCCGAAACAGTGAAGTCGCTGCCCGCTCACAGAGAGCCTCTGATTTCGCTGTTGTGGAAGACCAGCCAGGGGACGACCTGATGGCTCTCAACTTAGACGTTGCTGCTACTCCCGAAGAAATAGCGCGAACGACTTCCGCAGGAGCCATCGTAGTTCCCAACATTACTTCCGAATCAGATTCCGTCTCCGTTTCCAGTTGGGCCGAAGCTCCATCTTCTGACGACCTTGCGCCTGAGGCTTCGCTGTTTAAGCTCAACGCTACGTCAGGAATCGCGGGAGAAGAAATCGCAGATGGACGAGTCGCAGGAGGAGCTGTCACGGAAGCAGAGCCTGGCGCTTCAGCGGATAGTATTCATGAAGTATTCCACTCGGGCGTCTCTTTGTCTGTGGATTTTGGCGACGAGACAACCATTGACCTCACCAAAACTCCCGAGGTGGTTGAATTCGACGGATTCATCGCTAACGGAAGCTCGATAGAAGAAAAAGCGGCCGAAGGTTTTTCCCGGTCCGAAAGCGTGACCATGGAAGGCGAGGTCGAAGAAAAAGAACCCCGTCTCGGAGACCTTCCCGCATTGGGCAAATCATTCAAAACGAAGAACACGTTAGACAAATCGATTACCCCTGACGTGGACGGCGAATTCGCTCAAGACCATTACGCCTACTTCCAGCCTCTGGCAGAAATAGAAGAAAAAATGGCCTCCGGAATCAGGGAGCTCGCACTGCAGGGCGGAGGCACCGAAGTTGTCGCTGCGAAACCTGCCCCTCAACCTCAAAAGCCAAGCCCGAAGGCACAACCTTTCAATGGAGCGACAGACCTCTCGTCCTTGAACAAGAAAGACCGTCCAAAGATAACCGAAGTAGAAGCCCTGGGACGACAGGCCGATCTCGAAGTCGGTAGCATCTCCGACGCAATTCATCCGACAGACGCGTATGGGGAGCTCAACGTCGGGCAGATCTCGCAGGATCACCAACGGGCCGATGCCAAGCTCAAAGACCTGTTTGGGAACCGACTCGAGACCGAGAAAGACGAACTCCAACTACAAATCAAGGAACTGGGGGACCTCGCCGCCGCCCCCGTCCAAACTTCTGACGATCTTTCCACCACAGTGCTCAGCAGGCTCTCGCTGAACTGGGACCTCAACCTGCCTGACACCACCACTCCGGACACTACTGATTTCGAAACAAGAGTCGAATCTCGCTCTGGTGCTCGCCGCAATGTGGAAGTCATCCGTTCTTTCATTACTCCATTAGAATACGACCCGCCCGAGATCCCCGAGCAAATCGTTTCCACTGGCGGAGCAGCCACTGTGACTACACTTTCATCAATCGATATCAAAGACATCGAGTTCCGATCGACCTCAAAATTGGCGGACAATGCAGAGTGGCTCTCTGATGTCGACGCACTGTCCTATGGCACCACTTCAGACCGGGAAGCAAAACAGCGCCAGCTCAAGGAACAACGCGTAACGCCTCCCATTGCGCTCGAAGAACTCGACGCCAGCGACGAAGCCTTTTCTACTTTCTCGCTCCACGTCAGCGATGTCTCTTTCAAGCTGGCTCAAACCGCATTAGCCAAAGGTGAATGGCCCAACGCCGAGCGCATTCGCATCGAAGAATTCGTCAACGCTTTCGACTACGGTGATCCAAAACCGACCCAAGCCGAAAAGGTCGCCTGCCAACTGGAGCAGACTGCGCATCCCTTCTTCCAACAGCGCAATCTGCTGCGCGTATCTATGAAGACCGCCGCCGAAGGACGCGCTGCCAGCACACCGCTGCGACTCACCTTCCTCCTCGACAATTCCGGCTCGATGGAACGCGTCGACCGACAGAAAACAGTGCGCCGTGCCTTTGCCTTGCTCGCGGACCAACTACAGGCCGGTGATCAGGTCACACTGATCAGCTTCGCCCGCCAACCCCGACTGCTGGCCGATCAGGTCAGTGGAGAAAATGCCAAGGAGCTCGTCGATACCGTTAAGAATCTTCCCAGTGAAGGCGGCACCAACCTTGAGGCAGCGCTCCAACTCGCCTTCGAAAAAGCAAGCGAGCAGCAACTCGACAAGGCACAGAATCGAATCATCCTGCTGACCGACGGCGCCGCCAACCTCGGAGATGCCGAGCCTGAAAGTCTGTCCAGAATGATCGAAACAATGCGCGACAATGGGATCGCCTTCGATGCAGCCGGCATTGGTGCTGATGGCCTGAATGACGAAATCCTGGAAGCCCTCACTCGAAAAGGAGACGGGCGATACTACCTCCTGGATAGACCTGAGGATGCCGGTGCAGGCTTTGCCAATCAGATAGCCGGAGCCCTTCGCCCGGCAGCGAAGAATGTCAAAGTGCAGGTCGAATTCAATCCGGACCGCGTTGGAAAATATAAACTACTGGGATTCGAAAAACATCGTCTCAACAAAGAAGACTTCCGCGACGACAAAGTCGACGCAGCAGAAATGGCGGCTGAGGAAGCGGGTGTGGCAGTCTATCAGATCGAACCAAAAGCCGACGGTGAAGGTGACATCGGATTTGCCTCGGTCCGCTTCAGGGATCTCGATACGGGACAAATGGTCGAGAAACGCTGGCCTATTCTTTACCAATCCAACGCACCCCGCCCTGATCAGGCAAGCCCATCGATGCGCATCGCCACCGCGGCATCGCAATTCGCTGCCCACCTCAAAGGCGGACCCGGAGGAGACATCGTCGACCTCACCGAAGTCGCTCAGCTAATATCAAACCTTCCGGCCCGATACAGTGAAAATTCACGAGTGATCCAGCTGCGAACAATGATCGATCAGGCTAGAAATATCACTGGCCGCTGACCTTTTATTTTCACCCCTTATCAAAGACAGAAATGCGCTCAAACCGAATTCTAAAATTTCTTTCCCGAATCCCGCTACGGCGATCCAAGAGAACCATCGACCTCCCGGAACCGGCTCCAGAACATCTTCTTCACCCTGAATCCCAATCTCCGGTTCGCGTCGCCATCAAGGAAGAGTTTCGTCATCCGACCGATCCCTATCCTGAGACTTTACAATCTTCTGACACATTTCTGACGAACCGATGACAACCGCCGAACAAAACCATTCATATTCAGTAAGGAACCAATCATCATGAAAAAAGCCCTCATATACCTCCTCGCGATCACTAGCCTAATCGCGGTCGGTCAGGACGACCTTCTTCCGGCTCAACCGCCCCAGTCAGGTCAAGCGACGGTGGACACCACCATCGATAGTAGTGGCGGTGGCTCAATCATTGTCGAAGCCCGCGGCCTCCGCCCCGAGCCGCCCCTGTTCTTCAATACCGAAGCGACGGCCCATGTCACGGTCTCAGCTGAAAGCATCGACTCCAACATTAATCTGAAAGTCACCGTCCTTCAGGGAAAGCCCAAGCGATTAAGCTATCGGCTTCTTGGCGCGCCTGATGTGACCAACGTCAATGGACCTGAGCTCAAGTCCTGGTCCGTTCGCGAAGACAGCGAACACAATCGATTCCTCGATCTCGAACTGAAGGACCCTTCAGGGGGTAAACCGACAAAGATCTTTCAGGTCACAACCCTGTCGCCGGACCGCGAACTCCCCGGAAACGTCGCGGTATCGCACCTCGCCCCCGAGAAGCCGAATTCAGCAGGATTCAATCAAGTCATTCACCTCAAATATGCTGCCGGTGTTGAGGGGAAAGTGGAGAAGGTGGAAGGTTTCCTCGCGATTAGATCCAAAAACAATCAACCGACCAGCTTTCAATCAAGTCGTGGCGGACACATCGCGATCGCGCTCAGTCACAGCAACTCCAGACCCGCTCCGGTAGAATTCTCTGGTTTTGAACTTTCAGGAAAACTGGCTCCTGACGGAAAGTCCGCCACTTTCCAACTGAAGGGAACCGCCGAAGTCACTAAAGCCGACGCCAGCCTGGTACTGCTTTCCGGCAACGCCGCCGCGAGTCGACTGCCAACCAACAAGGACTTCCGCGTTGATTTGAAGCCCTTCGGAAAATCGGGATCGGCCTACGAGCTGACATTCGACCGGCCCGGCACCTACCCGGTGCAACTTGAGTTCGTTGCCAGCGTGACCCGCGACAAGGAGTGGAAGCGGATCAGCTTTCAGGTAGCCTCCGGCGCCGTAGCCCCCCTCAACATCGAAGGTCTGAGCGGAATCGAATTCCGTCATGACACCTCCATCGTTCCGGAGCAATTGAATTCTGACAGTGGTCCCTGGACCGGCTTCATTCCCGCTACCGGCGACTGCCATCTCGCCTGGAAGACCTCGCGCAAAACAGGTGAAGGAAAACTCTTCTTTAGCACCACCGCCAAAGTTGAAACAACCGTCAGCGCGGGCCTTCTACGTGAAAGCCATCAGATTGAATACAAGATCCTTCAGGGAGAACTCGACAGCCTGACCCTGCAACTCGACGGCCCGGGCGAAGTCCTCGACGTTCAGGGATCCCATGTCGTGGGCTGGAACATTTCTGAAAAGGGAGGTAATCGCACCCTTGAGGTTCGACTGAGTCAGGCCATCAAAGAAACCGGGCAACTCACCATTCGGACGCAACTGCCTCTCGATGCTTTCCCGGTGCGTGTCGAAGGCATGCAACTGACGCCCAAAGGTGCAGTTCGCCACTCTGGCTTTATCAGACTTTCCAATCAGGGAAGCGTCCGGCTCGAGCCAACCGGTCTTTCCGGACTCACCCAACTTGCCCCTGACCAGTTTCCCGGTGCAGCCATCGCTGCGCGCCAGGTCTTCGTCTACCGCTTCCCCGCATCGGAACGCCACTTCGAAGTCGTAGCCGACCGTATCCAGCCGGAGGTAAATATCTCAGAGCTCGTCATCTACCAACTCGCCGAAACAGATCGGCTCATCAGCGCAGATCTAGAACTCGACATTCGCGAAGCCCCCATCCGCGAATGGGACTTTGGCATTCCTAATGACTACTCCGTCGTGGCGGCAACGGGTGCCAGCGTCGCCGACTACATTGTGGGAACTGACGTCAGTAACGGTCAACGTAACCTCAAGCTTATCTTCGCTGCCGACGTTCAAGGGCGTCAGCTCGTCAGCCTGCAACTTGAGAAAAACGAGGCAGGAGCAGCCGGCGATTGGGCCCTACCCAGAATATCCTACCCGAACGCCAATTCTGTCAGAGGAGACATCGGTATCGTAGGGGCGCCCGGATTCCGCATCGCGGTTGGTGAAACAGATCTTCTCGTGGAGAAGCCACTCTCCTATTTCCCCAAGCCGATCGCCCACTTGCAGCAGGCCTTCCGAGTTCGTGAAGAGGGCTGGTCCGCCACCATGCAAATCGAACTGCTCGAAAAAAGCGTTCAAGCGGATCTTTTTCATCTCTATTCACTCAGCGAAGGCACCGCATATGGCAGTGTCCTCGCTAACTACTTTATCACTGGCGCCCCGGTTTCCGAATTGCGCTTCACCGTCCCCGAGAATCTCGGCAACGTCACAGTGGAAGGCAAAGACGTTCGCAGTTTCCGCCAGGAGGCAGACATTCTAATCGTATCTCTGCATCAGCCCGTCATGGGCCCTTACACCATCCTGGTCACCTTCGAGGAAAAGCTGGAAGTCACGGGAGGAACGCTGCAACCCGGACTCGTTGCTCCCATCGATGTGCAAGGAGAACGCGGCTATCTTCAAGTGGTCAGCCCCATGCAGGTCGACACGGAGATCCAGCAAATATCCGAAAACTTACTGGAACTCGATGCCCTTGAGCTTCCTGCCGAATTTAGATTGCTCACCGCTGCGCCCTCACTCGGATCATGGCAGTACACCGAGCGCCCCTTCAATCTCTCCCTTGAGGTTCAATGGTTCGACCCCGGCAACACAGTGACTCAGGTCGTTGAATTTTCCGAGGTCAACACCCGCGTATCTCCCGATGGCGAACTGGTCACCGACCTCCTCTACTACGTGAAGTCCCGCGGACAGCGCGCACTCAAAGTTCAACTCCCCGACTCCACCCTGCTTTGGGCAGTGTCTGTTGCTGGCAAATCCGTCACCGCACGGCAGGCGGGCGATGCCACACTCATCCCTCTCCCCGGGGGAACGGACCCTAACATTCCCGTTGAAGTCCGCCTGCGCCTGGGACGACCCGTGGTGGAGGGACGAAGCCCTCGCCTCCTTCTTCCGACCGTTGACGCACCAGTTCTCAAAACCGAATGGCAAATCACTGGTGACGAGAGATATGTTCTCATCCCCAGCCGCGCCACCGTTGCACCACCCGTCCCTATTCTTAGGCCCTCCGGATTTTCTTGGGTCACTCGACGCGGAATCAGTTTACTGGTCTGGATTACAGTTTTGTCAGGAGCTGGAATCTGGTTCACCGCAAAGAAAAAGCTCCTCCGATTCATTGGGCTTGGTTTCCTCCTTGCCTCCGTTCTCGTCTCTCTAGTCGCGATGTATACCGCCATGAGGCAAGTGGGATTGCCACAGCCTCTCGAGATTAACATTCCGGTTCTCACCCCCGGTGAAAGCGTGGAACTTACCGTCAAGAGCTTGCCACTATGGAAGGTCAACCTGGTTTGGCCCGGCATCATCGTCGGAGTCATCGGGTTGATCGCCATGATTGCCTCTTACCTGACCACTCCGCGTGGAGGCAAAGCGCTGGTTCGCGCCGTCGGCCTGCTCCTAATCTTCGCAGGCCTCATCCTTCAGAGGGATGGTGCCCCCTGGTTCTTTGGTGCCATGGCTCTCGCACTACTGTTGTTCTTATTCTTCCCCCGGTTCATTTCCTGGATCGGCGATGTCAGGCAACACTTCAAAACAAAGCGAGAAAAATCACGCGCTCGGGCTCAATCCAAACTCGACAAAACGCAGGGGAAACCGGACCCCGGAACAGCGACCGCATCAATCCTAATCGGCACCCTTCTACTGTTCGGATTCGAAAGTGCTTCCGCTCAGTTGGCCCTGCCAAATGGCTTTTCTCCCGCCACCGAGATCCAGCAGGACTGGCAGATACAACACGAACAGAACCGTCTCCGTGGCACCGGCTCAATCAACCTTTCAGGCAAGCCCGGAGACAGCTTCCTGCTTATCAAGTCGCCGGCAGTGTTAACCCGCTTTGAAGGCGAAAACCTGAGGCTCACCAAGCAACAGGTTCCCAACCTCGGGTTGTGTTATGTCGTGACCATCGCCGGTAAACCTATCGCACCCGAAGTCGACATCGATCCCTTTGCCCCAAGTCCACCTCCAGCCAATAGCCGTCGAACTAACCATGCCGCCACCTTTGAATTCCAATTGGAGCTCAGTGATGTCACGGCCGGATTTGATCTCCCGACAGGCCCGGCCGCTGTCCAAAAAGTCACCGCTTCCTACGATAAATCCGGATGGGAATTCTTTAGCCCTGCCGCTGTCAAAATCGTCCATGACAAAAAGGGCGAGAGCACCCAGGCAACCTTGCTTTTGGCTGCTCATCAGAAAGCCCGCGTCTCACTTCGGCCCAAGGCGAGAGACGTATCGACTGAGGAAACTCAGTTCTTTGTCGAGGCAGCCAACCTCTACCTTCCGAGTCCAGGCGTCATCGATGGGAGCCACCGGATCAACGTGCGTCCAGCACAAGGTGAGGTCGAAGAACTCTCAGTTCAGATTCCCGAAGGGCTCACTGTCAGTGAGGTCAGCGGCCCGATTGACTCCTGGCAGTTCGATGCGGATACCGGCGCGCTGCACCTAACGATCGAACCAGTTCAGTCCACCCCGTTTAGTCTGGTGGTGGAAACGCAGCGAGGCCTTTCCCCTCTTCCTGCCGAGGTGGAACTCTCTCCGCTCGATGTCAAAGGCGCCGCTGGACAAGTTGGACTCATTGCCCTGGCCTTCGGCCCCGATGCCCAGCCTGAAAAGACCGAATCTGAATCCCTCTCCGTCGTTAATCTCGGCGACTTCGATGCGTCTCTAATTCCTAACGAAAACACAATTTTACATCGGGTCTATCGCTATGGTGAGGAAGGCGGATCACTCGCACTGAAAGTCGCGCCAGTAGCCCCGGAGGTTCGCGTGACCAGCAAGCAAGTAATCTCCCTGGGAGATGAACGCGTCGTTCTCGGAATCAATTTCACGGCGGACATCACCCGGGCCGGCCTCTTCCAACTGAGCTTCCCTCTTCCGGATGGGCTTGAGGTCGAATCCCTTTCCGGTGACGCCCTTGACCATTGGTCCGAGCTCACCGAAGCCGATCAAAGGCAGATCATTCTCCACCTCAATGGTAAAACCATTGGAACACAGAACTTTGCCCTAACATTAACCGGACCGGCCCCTGAAGGGGCGGACGACTGGCAGATCCCGCATTTCGAACTCAACGAAGGCACCCGCCAGACCGGCGACCTCGTCGTCAAACCGACTACCGGCATTCGCCTGCAAACGGTTGCCCGCCAGAACGTCAGTGAAATCGATCCGCGCACTCTCGGCGGCGACGCCAAAGGTGCCCTCGCTTATCGCCTGCTTCAGCGAAACTGGGATTTGTCCCTCGGTATCGAGATCCTGGATGCATGGATCACCGGTCAGGTGCTGCACGAAGTCACCCTCCGGGAAGGCCAAACCCGGACCGCCCTCATGGCAAACTTCAATGTCGCCAACGCCTCAATCCGAAGCCTTTTGGTCCAGCTTCCACTCACAGAAGCAGATGAGATAAAAGCCCTCCGCGCCAGCGGAAGTGCCGTCAGTGACCTCGTCCGCACCGCACCTGATTCGGACATCTGGGAACTCCAATTCAAGCGCCGTGTTGTCGGCAAAGTCGACGTTCGCATTGAATACGAACGCCGCGGTGAACGCCTCAACGAAACGGAATTCCTGTCTCCTATCGCTTTCCCAGATGCCCGTCAGCTTTCCTACTACTTCGGTGTTCGCGCTGGCGGCAGACTGGAGCTGGAAGCCGGTGAACTGCCCTCCGGCTGGCAGCACGCCGACTGGAATACGGTCCCTCAGATGCTAAGGGAATCAGGGAACCGCAACGCCCCCGTCCTTACCTTGAGAAGCATTTCCCCTGAGGAATCCCTCTCGATTCGCGCTGAACGTCACTCGCTTGCTGATGCCCTCAAACTTCGTGTCGCCAACGGTTCCCTCACTTCTGTCCTTTCACCCATCGGTGGCCAACTCACCGCGGTAGATTTGACGATGGAAGTCATTCAACGAAGCAGCCTGACAGTCACCCTCCCCCCGGGCGGCGAACTCTTCAGTATTTTTGTGAACGAGGAAAGCGTCTACTCCGTCCGCAAAGGCGATGCCTGGCAGTTCTACATTCTCCCTGGATCCAACGACCGCACTGCCAGAGTTTGGTTCGCCTATTCCGTCCCTGGCGACGAACTTTCGAAAGTTGGGCTGACTAGCCCGCAGCTGAATGTGCCACTCGAAAACATTCAGTGGAATGTCATCGCACCGCAGGGATTCGTCCTCGCCGATTCCAGCGGCAACCTCGAGTTGAAACAACAGCACCATCTTCAGACCTACGACCGCTCAAGCTATCTCTCAAAAGCCAAAGGCCAACGAGAGGAGCAAGCTCGCAATGCAGCCCAACTGCTCGAAACGGCAAACGATCTGCTTCAGTCCGGTGACCAAAGCAAAGCGCGATGGGCATTCAACAGTGTTGCTAACCAGTATGCACTTGATGCTGCCTCCAACGAAGACGCCCGCATCCAACTGGAGAACCTCCAGACCCAACAGGCCATCGTCGGTCTCAACACACGAAGACAAAGACTCTACCTTGATAACACGACTGAAGGAGTCACTCAAAACGAACAACTCAAGCAGGGTGCCGATGCCAACCGTATTCTTCAACAAGGCGATCTCAATTACCGCCCTCAGGAACTCAGTGAAATCCTGCGAGGCAACACCAGTGAAGACAACGCGGTCCTGCAACGGATCGCCGGACAACTGGTGAAGCACCAGCGCGCTTCAGTTCCGGCACCACAAGCCATCACCATCACGCTTCCGGAAGGAGGGACCGTGTATTCATTTAACCGAACTGTGCAGGTCTCTGAAAACGCACCGCTGGAGCTGAACCTCCGCTTCAACTCCGCTCAAAAACTCAGCCCGGCCAAATCACTCTTCGTCATTCTCCTGCTCGCCGGAATCGCAGGAGCCCTCGTCGTCAACAGCCAAAGACAGCAAGCTTAATTCAGGGGTCCGACAAAAGGGATTTCTGCATCGCCTCAATCGCGTCGGCCAGGGCTCGGCGCGAGGAGCTCACCTCGGATACATCCAGCGTATAAGGCTCGTCGTTGGCAGGTCGAACCCGCGGCCAATGATGAACCAAGGAAAGTCCTTTCTCGATCGCCTCTCGCCCGATCGTAGCTGCCCCCGAATCGCCAGCAGCCTCCAGCTGTTCCACTAATCGCTCGGCCAGCACAAAATATTCGTAGTCCTGCATGCCCTGCCGAAAGAGCTCCCAGCGAATCGATTCGATAGGCCCCTGCTCCTCGTCATCCCTCGGAGGGTAAAGTAAAACTCCGGATCCCCCTTCTCCTCCGTTCCAGGGATCTGCCATCGCATTGCGCCAGCACACTGTTCCCCACCACGAATTAACGCCATCAACCTCATACTTTTTCAACATCCACGGCCACAGCCGAATCCGAATCGAAGCACTCTCAGGATAGTTCACCCCGTTGTTGTAAACACTGATCGAACAGCCCTTTTCCCGAGCCGCCACAATATCGACTCGATTGCGATCCCACGCGTCGGTATGCAGAGTCCAACTCCGAATCACATCGGTCAGCGCAGGGTGTGGACGAGTTGCCGTGAGCGCTACCGTGATCTCTGGATCGATCTCGTTCATCAAGGTCGCCAGGGTTTTTAAGCCATTCAGCGTCTCCTCATCTTCAAAATTCGGCTCATCGAAAAAACGCACCCTGGGCCGTCCAAAAACGCCTTCCTCTTTCAAGGCCGTCACCACCTGGCTCATGTAATCAAGAAATCGGGTTTTAAACTCGGGATTCAACTCAGTCAGTGCCGCATTCGAAAAAATCGGAATGCCTTTCCATTTCTCTTCCGCTGGCATTCGATGATCACCCGCGTGACTAATCCATAAGGAGGGCAAGAAATAGCGATCTTCACCGAACCGGTCTTGAATATAACGCAAGCGCTCAACGAAATTGTCAGCATTGACGACCACCTCTCCTCGCACCACACGCACGCCAACCGGCACCGCCGGTGCACACCTCGTCCGATGATCAAAGAAGCTCTCATAGTAGCGCTTCGTCACCTCCTCGACATCCCCTTGCTCAGCTGCTCTGACCAAGCTGGCTCGAAATCCCGAATAGACGTCCAAGGTAGGCCGACGAGGGATCGCGAACTCACGGATCTGAATTCCCAGCGGAAGACTACAGACCTCCTTTGCACCTACCATCAATCTTAACTGAGTCTGATAGCTCCCCGGCGACAAATCCCGAGGCGGAGAAACAGTGAACCAGAACGCCTGACTCTTACCACCCGAAATGAGACAGGGGATTTTGTCGGTCAATGGATCGGGAATCATTCCTTCGTGGGCAAAAGGGCTGATAGGTTTTCGGATCGGAATGGTCTCCACCAATCGGCATCGCAGATGAGTTTTGGAAACCGCTCCCGCTCCCGCTCCCGAAAAATCATCCCACTCCCATCTGACCTCTTCCCAATCTGAATCAGGCGTCACCACCAACTGAACACAGCCCACTTCCCCTTGAGCCAACTCAACTCGAAGCCCCTCTTCCTGTTCGGTCCTTGGAGGCGTCGAATCGGCGAACACCTTTCGATTTTCATCCTCCCACCAGACCGACGCGCCGGGCACCTGCTGAAGCATAACCGCCGTATCAGGCACCGCCCGCTTCGGGGCCTCCAGTATTTCGATCTCATCAATCCACAGCATCGAACTGGGATTACCACCCACCAACTTAATCAAAAGGCTCAACGACTCCACTCCCGCAGGCACACTGAAACTTCCGGCGTCAAAAGTCGCCCATCCATTTTCATCCGCTCCAGCGACATAGTCACCGTCCACAAAAGCCCCCTGATTCGACGAGTCCATAGCCCGCTTCGTGTGATAGAGCAGCACTCTCTTTTCCGCGTCAGGAATCAGGTCACGTGCGTAGGCCACAATTTTATTGTCACCTCCGACCGAACGATAGCGAAGCTTCAGATTGAATACCGATCCCTCTGACACCGGAATCGCTGCCGACCACCCTCCATCGAGGCCGGTTAGCTTTAAGCTACGCTTCCCGCTGAAAGCGATTCCGTCCTCCCATTCGCCAGCGGACTCCTTCCAGGAACCAAACTTCCACCCGAGTGGCGTCTCGGCATCTCCCTCCTCAAATCCTGAGTTAGGCACAATGTTAGAAGAAGTCGGATCGGCCCAAGCCTGGCCGCCTGACAGAATCACGACCGCCACAATCAACAAAGTCTTCATTCCCATTTGAAACTCAATTTTCTGGGCGTCAACAACCGGAGACAGGAAGCGTGAATTCATGAAATGGAGGGTCGCGCTCCTGCGCGACCGTGGGGACAGGTTCCCCGCTAAATATGAAAGGAGATTAAGATTAAAGACTGCCTCGTCCCGAAATATCGGGACTGAAGTAAAACGAAGGATATTTGCAGATCGTGCGAGCATATGGCGAGCAGGATAATAAGAACAAGAGCAAGACTCGGTCGGCTAGGGCGCCGACCGGGCGACATACACCGTGCTCTTCGAGTCCTTATCCTGAAGCGGATTGTAAAAACTCACCACGTGAGACTCACACTTTTCAAAGACCTCTTCCAGCGAAGCCATGAAAGACGCTTCCGGTGGATCATCCGACCACAACGCGAACACTCCACCAGGGTGCAACTGCTCCGTCATTCGGCGCAGACCATCGGCACTGTAAAAATCGCCATGACGTTCGTGCAACAAATTGGCAGGCGAATGATCAATATCGAGCAACACTGCATGAAACTTTCGGCCCGGCGCCTCTGGATCAAATCCAGGTTCTCCTTCTCCCGGCAAGGCCAGCTTAAAAAAGTCCCCCAGCACATAGCGACAGCGCGGATCAGCATTTAACTCCGGCCCTAACGGAACCAGTCCCTGCTCATGCCATTCGATGACCGGCTTCATGAAGTCGACTACCAACAAGGAGCTCACCGCGTCATGTTTCAGCGCCTCGACCGCTGTGTATCCCAGCCCCAAGCCACCGACGACCACATCCAACTTCTCCGCACCAGTCGACTCCAACGTGGCGGCCAGGCCGAGATTCGAAAGCTCCTGCTCCACCACAGTGAAGAGGCTCGACATGAGATAGCCTTCGCCCAAAATGATTTCGTAGACCTCCCGATTATCGAGCGAAAGGATCGTCCGCCGACGCAGGATCAACTCGCCGAGTTCCGTCTTTCGGTAGTCGAGTTCTTCAAATCGAGGTTTGGGATGCATCAGGCTATTTACCATGAAACCTGCTCGACGTCAGGTGTCATCGTGCTTTCCAATCACTATTCGTCGTTGGCGATCGGCACCAAGGCTGGATCCCCCCACAGCACATAGAGATGACCGTTGGCAGCATCCCGCGTACCGGCCCTGCCTGAGTAATAATCCGGAATTGATTTGCCTCCGATAATCGCATTCATCACCTGCTGATAAGCCTCTCCGGTAGAACTCCCACTGAGCACCAACTCCGACATGGGAAACACCTTGGGAAATCCGCCGCATAGCCCCATGTGACCAAAGAACATGACGGCACCATTCTCAATCGCATGAAACGCAAATCGCTTATCCTCTCGTTTCGATTCCAAATCGACCCGATCGGCATCGTAGGGTGAGGCCGACATGCACGAGCCGCAAAACACGAGCTCATCAGTGAAGTCGACCTCATCAAAGGCGTCCACATCCGTCCCGCAAATACGATCAGTCGTCCCGTGGCCATACATGAACAACACGTTGCTCTGATCCAGCGCCAGCTCTGCCGGTAGAGACAATTGATCAAAAGTGTATCGCTCTGACTGTGGCAGCATGACGATGTTTCCCTCTTTATCTGAAATTTTTGGGAAATCTTCGCGCTCCGTATGGGACTGCCGCGTCGTGATTATGATGACCGGAGAATCCTTCCCCTCATCAGCAAACATCCGCTGCATCACTTTTGCCTTCTGATAACTCCGATACCGCCGCGCATCCGTGTCTTCGATAGCGCCAATTGAAACGGGCTCAATTTCTTCTGTCCCCAGCGCTTGAAACTCAACGGTTCGCTCAACCAGAGCGGCCAGCCCTTCCGCATCACTCGCCATCAGATAACCCGGAAACACGTCCAACTCCGGATCCTCATCCAAGCCGCTCAACAACTTTAACACGCACAGATGCAAGTTTTCCCGGTAGCTCTCGATCTTCGGAGCGATCGCCACAAATCGCGGATTCAGATCACGAATCGCATCCTGAACCAATTCAATCTCTTGAGGCGACTCAAACAAGGTTCCCAGCGATTTCAGCGCCATGACCTCGCCTCCACGAAATTCAGCCAACTGATCCAATGCCCCCCTCGCGACAGGGTCAGTATGATCAGTCAAAATGAGATACCCTTCACTCGATACGGGATGAGCTTCAGTCTCTGCTAACCCAGTGCTGGGTCCAAACGCCCCGGCAAAGGGCGGATTCTTCAGTTCCTCTATCGACGGTATAATGAGAGAACGGTCAACGGCAGGCTTTTCCTCAGAACGCCCCTGCCCTAACGAACCCACTTCACTGCCGATTAAGTCGGTCCACGTTTGACGCTGATTCGAATTCAGAAGACCCAAGGCCTCATCCTGTGCCCCCTGCCGAAGATTAGTCAGTTTTTTCGTCAGATCGGGCGAACCCTTCTCTTTAGTTTTTAACTCGTTGTATTCTTTGACGGTGTCTTTCAGGATCGCAGTGATCTGATCGCGCTGCGTCGAAGTCAGCTCCAGTTGATCACTCTTTTGCAGCACCCCTTGTGCCCCTTGCTGCCCCAGAGCCACCGAAGTCGCCAAAAAAAAGATCGAGAATATTCTCAGCATCATGAATTGAATTCGAATACGAATCTGCTTCATAGTCAAGCATCTAGGCCGGCTTCAGCTTTTCCTTTCTGTAGCCGGCAGACCGGCCCCAGGTCTCTTTGAGGCCGGGAATGAGCATCCGCCCATCAAGGCAGCGTTCAAGAACCCAGCGACAGAGATTGGAATCCAGGCTTCAATTGATTACATCAAGTTTTCTGGGCCTGCAAATCTAGCGCCTTGTTTTGAGTGGTTGCAGAATTTCCTGCAATTGATTCCAATCGCCGTCAATGAAGACGGAATCTTGAGGAATCCATGCAAAATCCCGTTCCCGAAAATGTACCAGGACTTCTTCGCAATTCTGGACCACCCGGTCAACAGCATCCCAAGGAACCTGACTGGTGATTTCTTGATTGGTGATAATGATACCTTCTGGCCCGAACGCGTAGGTTAATTTGAAAACACTTTGAGTCTGAGAATCAGATGCATGCATAATCCGTCTCCTGACTAATATCGGCCGGAAAACGAGTGCCCATAGTCCTATTGATCCCACGACGAATCCTATACCGCATGAGAAAACTGCCATGACTCTTGCGTCTGGATTTTCAGTTCGAAAAAATTGAAACAATTCAGAAGCACCATTTATGACCCATAGACTAAAAAGAAGAATGGCGAGGATCCGAAAAATCGGAGACGCGACAGATCGTTGCTCTATTCGAAGGATTTTTACCAAATCGGCCCGCTTTGGATAAACCGCCACCGTTATGTATGGTCCTTCACCGTAATCTTTGAGTGATTCGCAGAATCGTTGATGCCGAGAATCACTTCCTCGTCGCCGAAAATAATCGCGAGAAAGGATGAGCAGAATAGGCGTCCCCAGGACAACGACCAAAGCAACGATGATGCTGATAGAAGTAAGCATTGCGAGGCACAAACATTAAACACCACAGAAGTCCATTAAACCCCCAATTGGAAACGCTTCGGTATGAAGCCATATAGATCTTGTCGATTTTGCGATTCAAAATCAACCGGTTTCATTGAAGGTAGAACCTACATTTTGTCAGAAAATCCGTCACCGAGAAAGCACTGGGTCAAACCAATAGCCCCAGTCCACCGCCTCGCCGTCACCGGCGTTTTCAACGACTAATTCCAACTGCTTCACTCCGGCCAGATCAATGTCGTAAGCATGAGTCACTCCCGGCTCAACCGTGGGAGTCATAAACACTTCTTTGCCGTCCGCTTTGATTCTAAAAACAACGCTTCCGCCTCTTTGATCGGGCAAGCCACACACCCCGGTCAACTTCTTCCATTGGTGTCCCTCTTTGAACTGATAAACATGCCTCGCCGGCGCATGGGCATAGATGCCATCCTGATACAACTTCCCGGCCGCGATCAGCAATGCTTCAGGTCGAGGAATGTAATTATAAGTGGGCTTACCCCATCCGACATCTTCCACCTCAGGTCTGACTCGACTGAGGGAATAGCGGGAGGTGTCTTCCGGGATCTCGTATAGATCGAGGACCAACTGCTCACCCGTTTTGCCTCCGAGAATCGATCTGGCCACTTCTCTCGCTCGACTCTTTTCAGGCAGTGATTCGATCAACGCTTTCGCATCTGCGACCTGATCCTGACTGAGAGCCGCCACAAAATCACTCAACTCTGTCGACACCTGCATCAGCGAAATATCGAGAGTCCCATCGGCGGCCACTTCGTAAGCGGACTGCCAGGTCGACTTTCCCCCATTGGCCAACAACGCCACGACCCGGATATCGGATTTCGTTCCTTTAACGAGAGGATGGCAATCCAGATGGAAATTGCCTTCCTTTGTCGGCACCGCACAAACAGTTCTCGCATCGTAATTACTTCCCCCCTCGGGATCGAGGTAAGCGATCACCGCATACACCGGGATGGTCGAACTCACCTGTCCCGACACCGAGAAATGGGACTCAACTTTTTTTACGGTCATCCCGGAAAAATTCGCCTTCGATGGGAGATTCATCCCTTTGACTGATCCAGAAAATTGAGGATGCGATGCCAAACACAAGGCATGAGCCAGGGTCAGAAAAGTACCCCTGCCCTCTCCCCGCAATTCATCGCCATAGGTTTGATTGCCTGCCCCCATCAGCGCCGTTCCATAGGCCGCCTTTTCATCATCGCGTGCACGGCAGTGCGGCAACCCCAATCCATGACCCAACTCATGGGCAATCCCCCCAATGAAAATCGTATTGTGCTTGCCCAGAGAAATCCTGCCATACTCCCCATCCTGGATCATGGGTTTCTTGAGCGTCAGATTCTTGGTATCAAGCTCGGGTGACGCTAGCTGCCACGCCAGCCCGCTTTTATTGCTGCCACGTGCGTAATAGGGGCTTTTGTGAACGAAGGTATTCTTCACTGGATCCCAGTCGGAGAGATTGGTGAAGATCACGATCGTCTCCCGGTCCGGATCGAGACCCGCCGCCTTCAAGACCGGCCAGCAGTCATCTTTCACGCGATCACCTTCCGGTTTTTTGTAATCTTCGAAAGGAGCTGACCCTACCGCCTTGTGGACGACCAGTTGCCCCGCGTCGTCATAGTCGAGTTGAATCGTCCGCCGACCAAATCCAATGCGCTCCATCTCGTCAGCGTAGAACTTCTGGATGTGTTCCAGGATACGAGTCAGCCGTTCATCATTGTCAGCCGGGTATTCCCGATCATTCGGTCGCCAACAAATCAGGTGCAGCTTTCGTTCTGCCGCCTGAGGCCTTTCGTCATGGTAGGCCGCCAGAACCTTTCGCGCTTCAACGACAAGTGCGGCCTCCTCTTCAGCCAGCGAAACGTTGTTACTGTTTTCGGCACGGACAACCAAAGCGGCAGCGACGCCAAAAAGCAGCATCAGAAAGAGGGGGATTTTTCTGCTCATACAATACAAACGGTAAGACCTACTCTAAGCGACACCACCGAAGAGTTCTGTCTTTCCGTCATACAAATCCCGGTCACGGAGAAGTCGGGGCCGACCAATCGGCGACCCTCCATATCACCAGACAAAGGGAGGGTCGAGCTTCCGGGACTCGCAGCCTGGTCAACCGCGTTTCAATCAGCCGCCATCAATCACCACCTCACGCGACTACCTCACGCACCACATTGCCATACACATCCGTCAGTCGAAAATCCCGTCCTGCATAATTGTAGGCCAGACGTTCATGATCCAACCCAAGCAGATGCAGAATGGTGGCATGCAGGTCATGGATATGAACGGCTTGATCTACCGCTGAATATCCGAAGTCATCGGTCGACCCGTGGGCATAACCGCCCTTCACTCCTCCGCCAGCCATCCAGATCGAGTAGCCCTTGTTATTGTGATCCCGGCCATCACCCATGCCTTGAGCATATGGTGTGCGGCCAAACTCACCGGCACAGATCACCAAGGTATCCTTCAACATGCCGCGACGTTTCAGATCAGTCAGCAAGGCAGAGATCGGCCCATCCGTCATCGCACAACTATCGCCCAGGTTCTTTTTCAAAAGATTGTGGTGATCCCAGTTCGTCGGAGCCGTTATTTCAACAAACCTCACCCCATTTTCCGAAAGTCGACGAGCCAAGAGGCACTGTTTCGCGAAACGCTCGTTCGGCCCTCCTTCGCCAACGCCATAGAGCTTGCGAACGGATTCCGGTTCCGAAGCCAAATCCAGCACTTCTGGAATTTCATCCTGCATCCGATAGGCCAGCTCAAAAGATTCGATTGCTCCTTCGATCTCCGGATTGTGGCGATCCAATTTCAGTTTATGCCGATTAAGCCCCGAGATCAGATCAATTTGCGCCCGCTGCACTTCACGCGATACCCGAGGATTATCGATGTACTTCATGGGCGGACCAGGTTCCTCAGTCTTACCCGAGAGAGCAGTGAAAATAGCGGGCAACTGTCCCCCTCCAATCTTCGCGCCCTGATAGATCGCAGGCAAAAAGGCACTCCCGTAGTTATTCGATCCTCCAAAATCGGCCGGAGGGCTCAAGGTAATGAATCCGGGTAAGTTTTCGTTCGATGTTCCTAATCCATAGAGTGACCACGCGCCCAGGGAAGGCCGTACAAATTGAAAACTCCCCGTGTGCAACTGAGCAAAAGCCTGCGGATGATTCGGCAAGTCAGTGTGCATGCTGTTGATCACGCACAGATCGTCGGCATGATTTTTGGCCAGCTTAGGAAATAGCGACGATATCCATTGCCCCGATTGACCGTGCTGAGAGAACTCACTCACGGGCCCAAGCAATCGCGCCGGCCCACCTCGCCACGATTCTCCACTTCGCCGCACCAATTCGGGCTTGTAGTCGAAGGTATCCAGATGAGACGGACCACCCTTCATACAGAGAAAAATGACCCGCTTGGCCCTTGCCGGAAAATGTCCCGACTTGCCTGCCAACCCAGATTGTTTTGCTGCCGCATCGGCAGCCAATCCGGCAAAAGCAAGATAACCGAAGCCCGAAGACATCGACTTAAGTGCGGCACGGCGTGAAGGCATCCAGGGTTCGTTCATCATCAGTCAAGGTTTCGAAACTCAGCGGTGGAGAAAATCACCTGACTATATCGTCTCCGTTTTTCATCAACCGAGAGCGGCCCCTCTGAATCTGCCGCTGATTCAAAAAATCTCATGGCCATACCCAACTCGATATCATCCGGCGCCCGGCTCAGGCACCGCTCGAACACAGTCGAAATCGCAGCGGAAATTTCCAGACCATCTAATTGTTTCGCCAAAGCCTCAGCCCGAGATTCAACAAACTCACTATTCATAAAATAGAGAGACTGCATCGGAACGTTGGTTGTTTCACGATGACCCGTCACCAGACTGGTTTCGGCGAAATCAAACAACTCCAAGACATCGGGCAAGCGGTCCCGGACCACAGGCAAATACACCGATCGAGTCGTCGTCCCGTCGAGATCACTCGGCACCGATTTGGCAAACGCCAACAAGGCCGCGTTGCGATCACCGAGGCGTGCAATCATTGATCCTTCAGGGCGACTCAGGTCCAATTCCCCAGACGCCATCAGCATGGCATCGCGAATCGCCTCTGCCTCCAGCCGCCGCTTCGACATCCGCCAAAGCAGCCGGTTCTCTGGATCCTTAAGAAAACTTTCCTCCCGAAAATCGGAAGACTGACGGTAGGCACGGGACAGCACTATTTCCCTGATCAGAGATTTCACCGACCACTGATGCTCCTCCACCAAGCGCAAAGCCAGGTAGTCGAGCAACTCCGGGTGACTGGGGCGCTCACCATTGTAACCAAAATTATCCATCGTTCGCACTAATCCCACCCCGAACAAATGACGCCACACTCGGTTCGCAAGCACTCGAGCCGTCAAAGGATGATCGGGATGCGCCAACCATTGAGCCAATTCCAAGCGACCGCTCGATTCTGGATCCACTTTGAAAGCCTCGTCCATCACCACCACCTCAGGGAATCCACGGGGAATCGCATCTTCCTTTGGTTGGGAAATATCGCCTCGATCATAGATGGGCTGGTCCACCATGGCAGTGCCTTCGGTCACTCCCATGCACATCACATGCGGCTGACCCGACTGATCCACTTTCGCCAATTTTCCATCGATGCCTCCCACCTTCCAAATATTGCCAATCGCCATCTGGAGGCTGAAAAATTCCGAAGGATCTTTCCCTTCTTTAAAGGCTTTCGCCGCCAGCGCCTGATCCGTTTTTTGCTTCTCCAGGGTTGCCACTCTCTGGCCTTTTAATTCAGCTACCTTCGCAGAAGTCAGCGGAGCATTGAACACAGGTAACCCGAGTTTCTTCGGCAGATGAATCAATTCTCCTCCGATGACATTATCAGGCCCGATCACCGTTCCGATATGAGTCGAACTGCTGCCAAAAATGCCGGCCATGGCGTAATAATCCTTCATCAGAAACGGATCAAACTTGTGATCGTGACAACGGGCACAAGCCACCGTAGACGCCATGAACGCCTGCGTGGTTACGTTAATCTGCTCGTCGACCGTATCCGCATAAAACTGAGCCCGGTTCATCTCATTCAAACTGCGGGCCCCCACCGCGAGAAATCCAGTCGCAATTTGAAGCCTCGCCCTTTCAGAATCATTTTCAGATGGCAGCAAATCTCCCGCCAACTGCTCGGCGATGAACTGATCAAATGGCATGTCCTCAGTAAACGCATCAATCACATAGTCGCGATACCTCCATGCCTCCGGAAATGTGAAGTTTGATTCCTTGCCACTCGACTCCGCGAAACGTGCCACATCCAGCCAATGACGCCCCCAGCGTTCCCCATACTGATCCGAGGCTAACAAAACATCCACTTCTGACTCGATCGCCGCGGTCAGTGAAGTGTCTTTGACACAATCGAGAAAACGTCTTCGCGCCTCAGGTAATGGAGGCAGTCCCACCAGCGCGAAATGAATCCGTCGCAACAACACGGAAGGCTCCGCATTAGGTGATGGCTTCAGCCCCGCGTCCTCCAGTTGATTGAGCACAAATCGGTCAATGTCGCCGCGAGACCATCCGTCATTCTGGGCCGACGTAGGCACGGTTGGCCACTCCGGCTGCCGAAAAGCCCAAAACGCCCGCCCGGATTCATAATCAATCGGCGCATCCGTTAGTTTACCTTTCGGTCCATCACGAGGATCAACCGCCCCACCTTCAATCCACTGCCTAAAATCCTCGATGACCGATCCAGGCAAACGGTCCTTTTTCGGCGGCATCTCCAGATCTGAATCTGCATGAGTGATGGCAATATAGAGAAGACTCTCATCGACATCTCCCGGGACAACAGCAGGACCATTGTCTCCGCCGGCTCGAATGCCCTCACGTGTATCCAGTAACAGTCCCGCCTTCGACTTCTCAGCTTCGACCGAATGGCACTCGTAACAATTTTCGATCAGCACTGGCCGGATTTTTGTTTCGAAGAAAGCCACCTGTGCCACTTCATCCGCCGACTCACCTTGGCGAAAAGCCAACAGCAATAGAAGAATCACGATCTGATGGAAACACCTCATCTTCATATCAAAGTCTCAGGCTAAATCGCTCTTCGTCAAACTCATTCCCATGGCATCAAACAGGGTTAAACCACCGATTAGGGAATTTCATCCATCACCACCAGCCCGTGGTTACCATCAGGTATGACCAATGATCCATTCCTGACTGTCACCCGACAAGGATTGCCCGCCGTTTGAATTTGATCGATCAATTTCGGGTTCTCAAGATCAGTCACATCAGCCACCGTGATCACCCCTGAAGAACGATTGGCCGAATAGAGTCGATTCCCGGAAAGATACGGAACACCCAAATGCGATCGAACCGTTCCGATCTGATGTTTACTCAATTCCTCAGCAGGGAGCAGGCTCTCCCGATCCAGTAGTCGATAACCTCCTCGTATCGTTGCCAAAGTTTGATCCCCCACCGCGATCAACCCATTCGCTGAACCAGTCCGCTCCGGATATCGTTCACCTGAGAAGGCAGGGCCTCCCTCCGCCTTAAGATCATACCAATGCAGTCCGTCCACATGCCAAAAAACACAGGTGTAGCGATCATCAATCAAACCCCGCATCATTTGATCGCCATAAAGAAGACCATGCCTCGCATCCTTAAAAACCTGCTTCGGCTGCCCGGGGTCGATCACGTCAAAAATGTAAAACTGATTGGCCCCCACTTGAGTCAACACGTAACGCCCATCACCCGGGGCCTCCACCTGACGAACAACCAAACCCTTTCCCTCAGCCCGACCAAAAAGCTCCAAGTTCTCTCCCCCGGAAGAAACCTGATAGACACCTAACCCGCCCGCGCCCTCAGCCACAAACACTCGATCGCCTGACACGCAGACATCCGTCGCAAAGCCCTTCGTCTGAGTCCGGGAAATCAGCTCAATCTCCGGCCAAAGCTGAACCACGTGCACTCCAGCGGCACCGCAGGCCACCACAACTCTATCGTCCGAAAGGAAATCCACCCCATAGACCTGCCCGTCGGGGCGATAAATCCTCAGACCGGTTTCTTCGGCAAGGGCTGGACGATCGCCCAACACGGGTGCCTGATCTGTCTCTTCAACTGGCGCTTTCGCCAATCCCGGGGCCGCCACCACATGTAGATCCGAAAAGCCACCCGCCAGCATGATGAAATCATCAACCACAGCCAGCCCTCCGATGTATCCCGGCCCGGTTTTTGACTGAGCCGGAGGCGCAGGCGTATGCCCCAACAACGTCAACTCATCAGGCTTCGAAACATCGACCACAAATAGCCCGTTGTAGGTATCCGCCACGTAGGCGATTCCGTCGAAAACTTTGACCCGCCAGGTGTCATTTCCGATCTCATAGAGAGCTGGGAATTTCACTCGGGAAATGAAAACGGGATTCGCCGGGTCGCTCAGATCAAACACTTCCAGCCCGTGCCCTTTCCCGAAGCCCGGATCCCCAGGATTCTTGTTAGGCTTTTCTTTCGAATGATGCCCCGTCACCGCGTAGAGGAAATCGCCCTCCACATCGACCCCGTCCCCGTAGCCGTCGAGCGGCACTCGCGAAACGATCTCCGGATTCCAGGGATCCCTTACATCCGCCGTCACCACTTCCGAAGAAGCCCACACCCCAGTGTAAAGATACCCGTCCCTGACCACCACTGATTGAGCCTCGCCCGTTCGGACCAAGCTGACATGACGCGGATGGGAAGGATCGGAAATATCGATCAGTTCAACACCATACTGACGGCAGGCCACAAACAGAGTCTCCCCCGAAAGCGCAATTCCTGTCGCAAATTCAACCGTGTCGTAATGACAAAGCAACTCCGGTTGAGAAGGCTCGGAGACATCCACCACAAATAATCCATCCTGACGTGAAGTCACGTAGGCAACGCCATCGCCCACTACGATCTGGCGAACACTACCAAGCCCACCAAGCTTTCCGAGCAAGACGGGACGATCAGCTTGCCTCACATCAAATACACGCAGAGCTTTATCCCCGATCGCATAGGCGTGCCCCCCTTCGATCACAACATCCTGTATTGGCCCGGCGCCCGCATTATGAACGATAGAAAGCTCAGGGCCAAAGACATCTCCACCCACGTCCTCACTGGAGGAGAACAATTCCGGCGCGCTAAAATAGAGCGCATACAAATGCAAGCCGACCACGGTGAACAGATAGTGAGTCTCCCCGGCATCAACCTTCTCCAACTCAACGGTTCTTAACATATTCCAAACCGAGGCGAGGTGGGCTTGGATCAAAGTTTTATCTTCGCTCAACAATACCATATGAAAACCACCTAATGGGAACCGGACATGGGCAAGGGCAGCCAGACCTCGGTTCTCACTATCCAGCATACCGGGGCGGAATTTCTCCCAGGCCATGGCCGCTCCCCGCAATTCAGAATCGCCCCAATTGAAGCTTTTCTGCAAATCACTCCAGATCATCTCGTCATGGTATTTACGATAGAACTCACCGGGGAAATCACGAGTCATCTGCATTTTGGTAGATTGCGCGAGAAGACCTGCGATCACTTTTCTCCGCCCCGCATCTTCCTCGAATCGATACCAGGCATTCACCCGAAAAGCGTTCTGGTTCGCGTAGATGGGATGTCCATTAATTCGGATCTGAGGCCCCGGATGCACCGCCTCCCAGCGACGCCCTTCAGACTCGGTCATAAAGTGCTCATACAACTCGAGCCAATGGGAATCTCCAGTTCCCTGGTATAAGGCCAGCACAGAGGGAAGCAAAATCGAGGCGTGATTCGAATTGAACCCTTTCCAGGAGAATCCCACGTGAGCTTCGGTGACACCATCGGCCCGGAGAATTCTCCAATCGTGCTTCTCGAGTCGACGTCCAACCTTGCCTAACGAATCCCTAATCCATTTCTTGTCATCTTCGGATGCCAGGGCTGAATTGGCGTAGACTGCCAGGCTGACAATATAAGTCGTATGCTGATCCATTGAAGAATCATCGAAATAGGCAGCCAATTCATCTGGATGAGGCCCGCGCGGGACGAGACCAGTCAGCGACGGCTTACCCGCTTTCGGATGCGTCTCAGGAAGCGAGCCCATCATTCTAAGCGCATCGAAGTGTCGCCGAATCTGCTCCTCGAGAAACGGGTGCGGTCGAGCATCCCACGCATCCAATAAGGCCACCAGCATATGGCCTGTGTGAAGAACCGTATCGGAAATTCTAGATCCGTACCCCCACGGCTGAGGTTTCTCGAGCAGAACGTCTTCTGGAGACGTCCAATTCTCTCTCGTCGAGAGTCGAGCGCCGTATAGAACGCCTGTGTCCGGATGCTGAAATTCACGCAGATAGTCCTGAGTCTGAGCAAAGACGGTTTCAATCAATTCCTGCTCATCGACTTCAGCCGGCGCTGACAACACGGGTTGAATCAAACCCAATGAAAAAAACAGGATGGGCCACTTTGGGCTGAAGGAAATACGGAAAGTATTCATGGCCGAACAATGATCTCGAATCACACGAGGATCGTATTGACCTACCTGGTTTTCAGCAAGGACATCCCCTTCTTCCTCATGGCGCAATGGAGGTAATTTACCTCTCGCTCCAGCATGCGTTCAGGACCCATTCCTGCCACCCCTCAGCCAAAAGGTGCATTCTTACTACTCTCCTTTCCGTCACATCCCTCTTTCCCGCACAGGGAATCAAACGGCATCAGTTCTCTTCATTCGGATCGACGGCTTCTTCCGAATCCGTTTCTTCCGTTGGCGAAACAACAGGAGCAATCTCCTTCGGCTTAGAAGTTCGAAACCCCTGCGTCGCGAGAACCTCAACATAGACCGTTGTCCCCTCTTCCTGAGAGGCTGTATCGACTGCTGCGTTAATCACCGCTAGGTGAACCACCGCTGCACTCTCTTGGCTGACACCGACCCGGCATATAAAGTCCCAGAAATCTACCGTTTCGGGCAATTTCTTCCTACGCTCCCGCTTCACATATTTCCGGATATCGTTCTTGATACCCTCAATCACTCTAGGTGGCTTGAGGCCGGGAACTTCCAGCGGGAATGTCTTTCTCATTTCGCCCTGTCGGTCTATCAGGCCCGTTTGTCCAGCAAAGATAGCTGCGGCAGCCGAACCTTAAGATTCCCTCACCCCTCAAACCGGGAAACAATCAGCGAGGCGTTCGTTCCTCCAAATCCGAAAGAATTGCTCAAAACGGCATCAATTTTCGCCTCTCTCGCTTCATTGGGAACATAGTCGAGATCACACTCAGGATCAGGAGTTTCCAGGTTGATGGTGGGAGGCACTATTCCATTCTGGATAGCGAGAGCCGAAATCGCCAATTCAACCCCACCTGCAGCTCCAAGCAAATGCCCTGTCATCGATTTGGTGGCACTGACCATGAGCCCTTTTTGAGAGTATTCGCCAAACGTTTTCTTTATCGCTTTGGTCTCAGCAGCATCGCCCTGAGGTGTCGAAGTTCCGTGGGCATTAACGTAGGCAACTTGATCGCAGTTCATCCGTGCCTGCTTCAAGGCACGGTCCATACACTGGGCCGCTCCTTTTCCATCTGGATGAGGCATCGTAGGATGAAAAGCATCCGCAGATGTCCCGTAACCGACCAACTCACAAATGATCTCAGCACCTCGTGCCTTAGCGTGTTCGAGCTCCTCCAAAACAACCACTCCTGCGCCTTCCCCCATCACGAACCCGTCTCTATCCTGATCAAAAGGCCGGGACGCTTTTTCAGGTTCATCATTTCGAAGGCTCAGCGCCCTCATGTTGGTAAAACCCGCGAAAGCCAAATCCGTGATCGTTGATTCCGAACCTCCGCAGATCATGACTTCCGCTTCATCTAATCGTATCGCTTTCGAAGCCTCCCCCACCGCGTGATTTCCTGTCGCACAAGCCGATGAGACACAGAAATTTGGGCCGGTAACCCCCAGGTCCATCGCAACGATTCCTCCGGCGGCATTTCCGATCATCATCGGAATCGCAAAGGGAGAAACTTTTCTGTGCCCTTTTTCCAAAAACCCCTTCTGAGTCTCTTCGATCGTTTTAAGACCGCCAATTGCCGTTCCCAGGATTACCCCGATTCTCTCTGGATCCTCGGACGAAAAGTCGATGCCGGCATGACGACAAGCAATCTTAGAAGCGGCAACCGAAAACTGGATATACCGGTCCGCCCTTTTTGAGTCTCTCGAGTTCTCAAAATACTCCGACGAATTGAAATCACTAACTTCAGATCCGATTTGACACCGCTGCCCCGTGGTATCAAAACCGGTTAACGTTTTTATACCACTGCGACCGGCAACAATATTCGCCCAGAAATTGTCAATATCATGCCCCAATGATGTGACCACTCCCAAGCCGGTTATAACAACGCGTCGATCCATATATTCGGGAATGGTCGGCGGCAATGTGGAAGTTTCAACCTTGGGGTTTTTCAAAAAGCTTTCGAATCCCTTTAGCCGAGAAACTCAGAGAAGTGCTGCAATCGGTTTTCCAAGATCAGTTATCGGAACCGGGCGGTCTCCATCATACAGGTTTTCATTTGGATCAATCTGCAAAGCCGCCAGCGCCGTCGCAAAAAAGTCAGGCACACTAACAGGATTCTCCACAATCTCGTTTGAAGCCTCATCAGAGACTCCCCAGGCTCCGGTGTGCTTTAGTCCGCCGCCCCCAATGACACTGGTAAAGCATTTGGACTGATGTCCCCTACCGCCGCCCGAATCAAACTTTCCAGGGCGTCCGAATTCCGAGTTAACTAGAATCACCGTCTTTTCAAGAAGGTCATGAGCCTTGAGATCTTTGACCAGCGTCGCGAGGGCAGCATCGAGATCCCGGATTAACAAATGCTGGTTCAATTGACCCTGATTATGCGTATCCCACCCCGTTCCATTCTTGAAGTTGTCGCTATAGGATACTTCGACAAATCGAACACCTGACTGAAAGAGTCGCCGGGCTAACAAACACCTCTGCCCAAATTCACTACCATACGATTCGCGCAATTCCCCCGGCTCGGAATCGAGAGTAAACACATCCATGAAGTCAGGCCCCGCCAACCGCATGCTTTCTTGAAGAGCCGTATCGTAGTCCTGAAACTTCCGATCTCCGCTGTAGCGGACCGCCCCGGATTCTCGCACCGTATTCAACAACTCCTCCCGACGCGCGACCCGGGATGAAGCCAACCAGTCCGGTCGCGCCAACCCCGCCGGTCCGGATTCGATATCAGTCGAGTAGACAAATCCCGCCTCTGGCCCGAGAAACCCCGGCCCCCGAACAATGTTAGGATAGCCCAGCACCACATACGCCGGAACCCCCTCCTGAACCGCCCCTCTCTTGTGCGCAACAATCGACCCCAGCGAGGGATAAGTCACCGTCCCACTGGTCGGCCGGCCCGAATGCATCCGGTTCGTCGCGGCCGCGTGTTCATCGACCACATCGTGATTCAACGATCTCACCGCCGTGAGATGTTCCATCACCCCGGCTGTCTGAGCGAGGTGTTCACAAACTCTGACCCCGGGCACCGCTGTCTCAATTGAAGGATAATAGGATCCCGCTTTCTTGCCCGCCGCATCCCCCATCGCTTTGGGATCGAAGGTATCAATCTGGGACATCCCGCCTCCAAGCCACAACATGACGCAATGCTCCGCCTTGCCCAATGCGGGGCTGTTTGCCTGACTGATCCCGGGCCCTATGATCGATCCCGTGATCGCCGCTGAACTTTGCAAAAACTGTCTTCGTTTCATCAAATTAGTCACCTTAAGGAACCATCGTCATCTCAGGGGCATTCATCAACGCCCATAGTGCGTCTTCCGCCTGCTCTCTCCAAAGCTCCCTGAGAAAGCGGGTCGGTGTAGGCCCCTTCCGGGCCAACTCTTCCTGGCGTTGCTTGATCAGATTTGCCTCTCCGTGCAAGTGATTGGACCATGAGACATAGGGGAATCGCTCCTGTCCTGCTAGAGGGACAATCTCACTTGGAGGCACGATTCGGAAATCAAATCCGTCAGCGAGGAGACTCTCGAATTTTTCCCGCTCCGCAACGGTCGGTCTCCTCGTAAGAAAACGCAGAAACAACTCCTCGGTTAACGATCCCACTGTCTTTGCCTCCAGGCAAAGCTGTGTCAGCTCTGACTCATCCGTCAATCGAGTCAGCCAGCCGCCCATCACTCCATTAGCCAGTACCCCGGGCTGCAGCGGATTCGGGTCCTCCATCCGAACGCTCGTCGGCTCCTGCCTCGAGTTCCTCCACCCGAAGGCAAGCAACACATCCACCACTGCCTGAAATTTCGGCATGGCCAGACTGGGCCGGTCCCTCTCATTTGCCATCGTCGTGAACTCCCATGCACGTTTAGGACAACCAAAATTCATGAATTTATCAGGAGCGAGACGCCCTTCGATATCCATCGTCAGCGGACCGAGATTCATCTCCTGCCCCACCACATGCCACGCATTATCAACCACCTGTTCGGCAGACATTCGACGTCGATAGGGGCCCTCAAAGAATCGTTCCGAATCAGTCAGCTTTGCCGGCGGATTGATCGCCCCCCTCTGATACACCTGTGAAATCAGGATCAATTTCGACAACCGTCTGAGGTCGTATCCCCCTCCGATGAACTCGTCGGCCAGAAAGCCCAACAACGCCGGGTCACTCGGCGCATGTCCCTCCCAGTCATCCACCGGTTCCACCAGACCCGCCCCCATTAAGCGTTTCCAAACCCGATTCACCAGCACTTCGGCAAACCTGCGGGAAAAGGTGACTTCGGCAGCGATTTTCTCCCGGGAATCTGCGCCTGGTTGGACAACTCCATCCGGCTTTTCGATACAATACTCTTCAAACGGCCACACCGGCTTCACCTTCGATCCGATCTCCAGAGTCACCTGAATCAGTGACTCGCGACCTCCCTCTTTCACATGATCAAAAAAGGTCGCCGGAACACTGCTGGTCGCAGGCACCTTGATCTCCCCGATCTCAAGCATCGCAGCCATCTGAAATAAATCCTGCTGGGTCGTTTCGTGATAAGGCGCATCATGACAACGGGCACATTTCATGTCCACACCGAGAAAGGCCGTTCCAATAATATGAGCCTTGGCCGCCATCGGAACATCGTTCTGCGATGCGATACTAAACCCGCCAGCACCACCGCCCCAGGTGCTGCCGCGCATCGTGATCAATTCGGTCGCGAAACGATCCATCGGCTTGTTGTCGAGCAGCGCCTCATGAATCCAATAGCGAAACGGACCTGTGTTGTTCAGGTTTGGCTTCAGAAGATTGGGATTCTCAGCCAACACATCCTGCCAATAACCCATCCAGTTGTCGGCCCATCGGTCATCTTTCAACAACCGGTCGATCACCTTCTCTCTTTTTTTAGGCGAACGGTCCGCCTCGAATTTTCCCACCTCACTGATTGGCGGAGCAACTCCGAGCGTATCGATCCAGACCCGTCGAAGAAAGGTCAGATCATTCACCAGTGGAGACACCTCAGCAACATCAAGCGGCGGCCGCTCGATCCCTCCGCCGTATTTAACCCACTGCTTCAAAACTTCGATTTCTTTGGAAGTCAGCGCCTCGCCCTTCGGTGGCATTTGGTCAGGACCGGCCTCGGGCCCAACCACCTCCAGAAGAAAACTCTCATGAATATTCCCGGGCACCACCGAGGGAATTCCTGACTCCCCCCCGGCCAGAACATTCTCCTGAACCTGAAGATTCAGATCCCCTTTTTCTTTTTCCCCGTGGCATCGATAGCAATGCTCGGAAAAGATCGGACGGACCTTCTGATTAAAGAACGAGTCGGGATCGCCGGACTCGTCCCGGGCCCGCTCGATACGTTTCGCAATAAGTTGATCGATCGATTCGTTTCCCGATCGCGATCCGGAAACCAGATACTCTGCCGCCAGATCATGACGCTGGTCCCAATAGTCGGTCTGGCGATCAGCCTTCCTTCGGGACACCGCATCGAAAGCCGTCAGCTCCGCCCCTGTCTTTGCAACAAATCTGAACCAACCTTCATCCGTCAATTCAGGGCCGAGATCAGGACCAATCAGACGAAACATTTCACCTTCCTGTGCAATCGCGACGCAGGCTTCGCCAAACTCAAGCCTCAGCTTAGGCCCCCCGGCCATCACATCGAACACGACGGTATGCTTGCCACCGTCAGAAGTGAATTTCACCACCTTCTCCACATCATCCATCACCGGCGGCCGCATCCCATCTCTAAGAACTTCAGCAATCGGAATCACTTTATTGTGAGCCCCACCCCCGCGCTTCTGCTTCCCAAAATTGACGAGAGTCTTCCCGTCAACCATCAAACGGGAAAGACTCCGGCTGCGGCTCAGAATCTCATAATCCCCCGGCTCAAGTGTCACCTCCGTCACCGACCGAACCATGACCGCAGTCCCCCAATCCTCTCTCACCCCCCAATCATCATAACGTTTTGGAAGCCGGACAAAACCCATGCTCTCCTGCCTCCAGGAAGCCAACGGTGTTCCGGGATCATCAGGAAAGACTGCGTCAGCTTTAAACGGTCCATGCAGATGCATCTCCACCCCGTCTGAAACTGGCGTTGAGGCGTCAACGCCACAAGCCAATTCCATCCCGAAAAAAAGGATCGAAGTATAGGCAAAAATCCTAAGCATGATTCACCAATCTATTGAAAATTCAGGCATTCAGCAATTTGAGAATCGCGCCACTTCAGTCCCCACCCGGAGTCTTCAGATACTCCAACAAGTCAGCCATTTGCTGCACCGTCAGCCCCGATTCCAAACCCGGAGTCATGAGCGACTGATTCAAATTGATGAGCCGCTTCACTTCACTGCGGTTCAACACTGTTTCGATCGCACCGGCTTGCATTAAGGTCACGGTCTCCGCATTCTCGGAAACGAGAATCCCGGCATGTCTCATCCCGGATTTCAACTCCGCCTCCCACAGAAAGAATTGTGGAGCCACTTCGCGATTCGGTTGGATGAGATTTTCAAGCAGCATCGCCTTTCCTTGATTGCGAAATGAATCAACGACCGGTCCTGCTGTGACTCCTTTCTCATTGGCCTCATGACAGATGGCACAGCGCTCGGAAAAGATTTTTTGACCCGCATCCGAATCACCGTCAAGAGCCAGCGCAGGGCGGTATAGGTTCAACGCATCATCACGCGAGACAACTATCTCCTCCCCTAACAAGGCTACGGCCAGACTTCTTGTTTTCTTGTTGGAGTGCTTCCGCAGGGCCATTCGCTTGGAAAAACTCAACTCACTGGAAACGATCAACTCCGATTGCAATGCTTCAATCAAAGTCATCGTTCCAAAATATCTCATCGCTTCCGCTCGAATCGCAGTCGGCAGGCTCACCCACCGTTCGAGAACGCCAGCCTCCCATTCACCACCCCGCTTCCGGAGTGAGGTAAACGCCTCCTTCGCCATCTCCGGGTCTCCGCGATCAACAATACCCCACAACTCATCTGCCGAGGTCGCTGGATCCATTCCCATCAGGACGACGTCCGAAGGACGGGAGAGCCGCTTCCGCGCCCGATCAAACAATGGCTGAAGATCAAGCGCCTCCTCCTCAGTCGGACGAAACGAGATCGCCCTCAGCAACGACGCTGCCATATCCAGATCCTGACATTCCGCAAACACCTGAGGAACCAGGCCATGTTTACTGGAAGCAGCCGCCACAGTCCGCCCGATCCATTCGTCTTCCCCGGAGGCTTCCAGCAATTCCCGCAACGTTTCGGTATCCGCCTCTTTCAATTGGGACAAAGCTAGTTCAAACCGGCTCCAGGCCGCACCCTTTTCCCGCAACTGGCGGTCCTCCCTTTCGCCACGTGCCACTAAAACCTGATCTGCCGCATCGCTCATCCAGCCTCCATTCTCCCCAACCTCCAACAATGCCTCTAGGTCCGCGGAAGACTTTTTGGAGAGCGACACCGGAAGATGATCCCTTTCCCCTACCGTCGTCGGCACCACTCGCCAGATCCTCCCCCTGTCATTACCACTGTTCAAATCAATACGCTCTTTCAGTGGCGCCGGAAATGAGCTCGGATGCTCAATCGTTTCACGATACATATCCACGATATAAAGGGCACCGTCCGGACCGTTGGCACATTGCACCGGCCGAAACCAGTTATCGGTTGAGGTGAGAAACTCGACTCCCTTTTCATCCGCGGCCCGCCTCGCCGAAAGTTGCACCACATCCTCTGACCGCTCCAGAATCTTTCGGTGAACCAGATTGCTACCGACATCTCCCACAAACACATTTCCGCGAAACTGATCCGGAAACAGATTCCCGCGATACACGGTCAGCCCGCTTGCCGAGGTAAAGTAGCCGGAGGCCCGCCCGCCCCCTTCGACGATCCCTTTGACCAATCCCTGTACCCGCCACCGTGTCCTGATCACTCGCCAGGGCTCCACCACACTAGCCCGGAAAACTTCAGCAGCCGACCCGTCCACAGGGATGTCGACCAGCGCCCCGGGTAAGAGAGATTCCTCGTTCCACGGCCAGTCATACATCACCGCGATCAGATGCCTGCTATTACTGCAGACATAGCGCTGGCCCCAGTCATCAAAGGCCAATCCGTACTGGCCAGTCCCTGATTCGCGACGTATCTCCAGCGTTCCAGGATCAAAAGAAAAATCTGCTCCGCGAAGACTAATCCCATCTTCGCTGCTCGAACCCACTCTCCTGACCAACCCTCCATTCCGACCGGTCGACCCATAGATTCGTCCGTTCGGCCCCCAGGTCAGACTGTTTGCCAGCGCCTGCACATTTAACTCTTTCACGCCCTCCCCGAAACCGGTGAACACCCCTTCTTTTTTCTCGGCAACACCATCACCATCCTCGTCTTTGAAAAAGTAGAGGTTCGGAGTGGCGAGGACAAATACTCCCCCATCCCAGCAGATCAAGCCAGTCGGCCATTGCAGCCCTTCCGCAAAAACCGTCGCTTTTTCATAGTGCCCGTCCCCGTCCTCATCAGTCAATCGGCTCACTCGACCCAGGGCCTCATCCCTCCGCTCGGAATACCCGCGCATTTCACACACATAGAGAGCGCCATCCGGATCAAAACAGATCGCCACCGGGTCCTCCACCTGTGGCTCGGATGCCACAAGTTCAATTTCAAAACCCGGCCGAAGCTGAAAACTCTTGAGTGCCTCTTCGACCGATTGGGGAGGCAGTCGGGGAAGATCGTCCGGTTCCACCACCGGTTCATCCTGCCCCCTGGCGATGGCGAGCGTGAACACAATCCATACCATAGAAACAGACCAGATCTCCATTCCCCGCCCCTGCCTCAAGGCGCTTTTTCGTTTCTTTTCGCAATTGCCGATCGGCTGCCGGGTTGACACCATAATTTTCATCCCATCATGAAAATGTCAGCACGTCGAGAATTCATCCGCCCCCCTTCTCAACAAGATTTGCGGTAGCAAGGCCAGAAGAATCATGCGCCTCTGAAATCGCCGCCCGAATCATGCCTGATGACGGACCCCTTGAAACGTGACGAATTGAAATTCTTCTGACAGGATCAATCGTGTGAAAGCAAAATCGCTCCTATTCGTTTTCGTCTTCACTCTCTTTGCGGCGACGGGAGAGAGCCCCTGCGGGGCGGCTGACTACCCGTGGAAAGCATCGGTCGCACGAAGAGATATCACCCCTGAAGAAAACGTCTGGATGGCAGGCTACGCGGCACGCAAGGGCCCGTCGGAAAAAGTTCAGCAGCGGATCTTTGCCAAAGCACTTGCCCTCGAAGATGCCGACGGAGGTCGACTCGTCTGCATCACGATGGACTTGATTGGTGTTCCGAAAGATCTCAGATTGGCAGTCGAAAAACACGCCGGGGAGTCCCATTCCCTTCCTCCCGGTTCGCTCGTCATCAATGCCTCGCACACCCACTGCGGCCCCATGATACGGCTCTATCGAAAGCCGGGCTCAGATACTCTGCTCGCCCCCTACCCCAAGGTTCCCGACGATCAGCAGGAGCTGCGGGTTAAGCAGACGACCGCCTATCGGAGCCGGCTGCAAGAGGCTCTCTGCGAACTGATCGACGAAACGCTTGGAAAGTTCGAACCCGCCACTCTTCAATTTTCAAAAGCAAAATGCGGTTTCGCGATGAACCGCCGGAGCCCTCTGCCCAACGGTGATTGGAAAAACTCTCCCAACCCGGATGCCCCCGTGGACCACGAAGTTCCGGTGCTACAGATCCTCGATGCCGAGGATAATCTGAAGTGCCTGATTTTTGGGTATGCCTGTCATGCCACCACTCTCTCTGTCATGGAAATCAACGGGGACTGGCCCGGCTACGCGCAACACTATTTCGAGGCCGAACATCCCGGGACCACTGCCATGTTCCTGAACGGGGCGTCAGCAGATCAAAATCCCTATCCTCGCCGACTTCAACACTACGTAGAACGCCATGGTCAATCCATGGCAACCGCCATCGAGGCAGCACTGGGCACCACGCCCATTCCGATCTCCGGACCGATCAAAGCAGCCATTGCCTGGCCCGAGATCAACTACCAGGATCCGCCGTCCCGAAGGGACCTGGAAGCCAATGCAAATTCAAGTGATACCTCCGATGCACGGCACGCCCAATTCCTGCTCGAAGTCCTCGATGTGACCGGCACCCTCCCCGGGAGCTACCCCGTCCCGGTTCAGGTAGTACGGTTTGGTGACTCGCTTACCCTGATCACGATGGGGGGAGAAGTGGTCGTAGATTACGCCCTCCGGCTAAAGCAGGAGATCGGAGAGAAAACGAGCGGCGCTCCCGTGTGGTTCTCCGGGTATTGCAACGATGTCATGACTTATATCCCGAGCCGTCGCGTCCTCGAAGAAGGAGGTTACGAAGGCGGTGGAGCAATGAGGCACATCAGGTCAACCGTGCATCCGGCGCCGTGGGAGTTCGAGATTGAGGAAAAGCTCGTCAGCAAAATCCATGAACTCTTTGAATCGGAATAAGAGCGAAACCAAACAGGGTCGGATCATCGACCTAAATCTGTTGAGTCTCCCCGGGAAACTACGAGCCATCATAGCGATGGCAGCGTCGATTCTGCTCATCAGCATCGGAACCGCCAGCGAGCGACCGGACAACATCCTCATCATCACGGCGGACAATATCGGCTACGGGGATTTGCCGACTTTTAACCCCAAAAGCACCGTCAAATCACCCCGTCTCGACCAACTGGCCTCTGAGGGCGCGATCCTGACAAGCTTCTACACGGCCTCCCCCACTTGCACGGTTTCCCGCGCCTGTCTGCTGACCGGGCGTATCCCCCAGCGGCACGGCCTCGAGAATCAACTATCGGGGATCAAGGGAAACTATGGCGTGGGATTGGATCAGAAAGAGATCCTGATCCCTTCTATCCTCAAACGGGCTCCAATCCCCTACGCGACCGGATGCTTCGGAAAATGGAACATTGGCTTCGCTGATGGCTCCCGCCCCACCGAGCGGGGCTTCGATGAATTCGTCGGGCACGCGTCCGGCAACCTCGACTACTTCCACCACCACTATCGGGAGGTTCACGATCTCTATCGAGGAACCGAAAAGCTGAACCTTGAGGGCCAATACACCACGGATATCTTCGCCGATGCGGCCATTGATTTCATTGATCGATCTTCACAAAACAAAGACCGCCCCTGGTTTGTCTATCTGCCTTTTAATGCTCCGCACTTTCCGTCGGAGGGAAACAAGAAGCCCAATCAACCGAACGAATACCAGGCACCGGACTGGGCCTTTGAAGGGATTGGATTACCTCCCGATGAAGCGGACCCCGGAAAGAGATACGCCGCAGTCATCTTCGCGCTGGATCACGCCATCGGTCGAGTCCTTGATCAACTCGAGGACTCCGGTGTCGCTGACAATACCTTTGTCTTCTTCATGTCCGACAACGGCGCGTTCCTTCTCAATCGGAAGGGACTCGATGTCGGATCGAACGATCCCCTTCGCGGGGGCGGCATCACTTGCTGGGAAGGAGGACTCCGTGTTCCCGCCATGGTTAGGTGGCCCGGCCGAATCGATCCTGAAAAAGTGATCGACGAAGCCTTTTGGTCCCCCGACCTGCTCGTAGCGTGCGCCAAAATGGCAGGCGTTGCACTCCCTGAGGGAGTCGTCTACGACGGGAAAAATCCACTACCTGTTTTAGTTGAGGGCGCCACCTCTCCTCATGATTCTTTCTTTTTCCGATTCCGAAAACACGCAGCACTGCGCCAGGGCGATTGGAAAATCGTCAGGGAAGATCCCGGCCTTCCCTGGCAGCTCTATCATCTCTCCATGGATCGGGAGGAAGCGCACAATCTCGCAGAAACAAACGGTGACAAACTAGCTCAGCTAAAGAAGCGATTGGCCACCTGGGAAGCATCGTTCCCCTGACGGTTCGAGCTCGCGGTAATTTTGTGACCTGATTCTGCTACCGTATTTAGGTCCTTATCAGACCGGCTCAATCGAGATAATATCACGTTCATGAAGTCCCACTTCCTCCGCCTGACCTCACTAACCTTTGCGGCTACGCTTGCGCTGTCGAACACCGGAAACACCGCCGATAAAACTCGCGACGAACAGGTGATGGATGATCGAGACAAGCTCATCGATAACGACACTTGGATTTATAACGATCTAACAAAAGGAAAAGAAGTCGCAGCCGCCTCCGGAAAGCCACTCATGGTCGTTTTTCGATGTATCCCATGACACGCTTGTGAAACGATCGACGAGCAGGTTGTTCGTCGCGATGATACGATCGCTGATCTGATGGACGAATTCGTCTGCCTTCGGATGATCCAAATGAACGGAGTTGATCTGGCTCAGTTTCAATTCGACTACGACATGTCATTCGCTGTGTTTTTCATGAACGCAGACGGCACCATCTACGGGCGCTACGGCACTCGAGATGCACGCCCCGATGATGCCGATAAGGACATCTCACTACTCGGACTAAGAGCAGGCATGCAAGCCGCCCTCGCATTGCACCATGGCTATCCAGCCAACGCGCAGATTCTCGAACCAAAACTCGGTTCACCGCCAAAATACCTCACCGCAGAGCAGTATCCGGAGATGCAAAGCTACACTCCGAAAATCAATTACCAGAGCGATGTCGCGAAAAGCTGCATCCACTGTCACCAGATCCACAATGCGGAACGTCAGGGGCTGAGAGATTCCAATCAATTAATTCCTGACAAAATCCTCTACCCCTATCCCATGCCGCACGTCGTTGGGCTGTCACTCGACTCAACCAAGCGAGCAACCGTAAAACAAGTGATCCCTGGATCCGCCGCTGCCGCGGCAAAGCTGAAAGTCGGCGACGAAATTCGTTTCGCTAACGGCCAACCACTCGTCTCAGTTGCCGATTTTCAATGGGTCCTGCATCAAACACCAGATGAAGGTGCCTCGATCCCGTTGAAAGTATTAAGAGCCGGAAAAGAAGGCGCCCTCACTTTGAGCCTTTCAAATGGCTGGCGCAAGGCTTCCGACTTTACCTGGCGCGTCTCGACCTGGGATCTTCGACGGATGGCACTTGGCGGAATGAGCCTCGAACTTGATGAATCGGGACAGAGCACGCCCCTGAATCTCAAAGTCAAAGGGGTAGGCAAATACGGTGGTCATGCGGTGGCAAGAAAGGCCGGGGTTCAGGCTGGAGATAGACTCCTATCCCTTGCCGGAGTATCAGAAACATCCAGCGAAGCCGAGTTGATCGCTCATATTCTTAATACGTCCAAGAAAGGCGATTCCATTCCGATCACGGTCCGTCGAGGAAGCAGGACTCTGGATTTGAAGTTTGTCGCCCAGTAGGAATCCGCATTCGGAGATGGCCCTCAATGCTTTCGGAAGGAACTGCACCTAGCTCATTTTGAGCCCTCGCCCTATTGAAAATGTTTTACAAAGTATTTACATTGTAAAACATTTTTGATATAAGCGAGAAATGAATGCATTCCACTTCAATCGCCAATCCAGCCGCCCTCGCCGCGGCTTCAATCTGCTCGAGCTTCTGATCGTCATTACTATCATCGGGATTCTCGCAAGCATCATGGCTCCCGCTCTCACCGCAGTGGGCCGCCACGTCAAAAATACACGAGCCAAAAGCACTGCCCTCGACTTGACGAATGCGATCAATACTTATTTCACCGAGTATCGAAAGCTGCCTTACCAGGCCTCTGAATCAGATGATGCCGAGATCAGCCTTAACTCAGATCAAACGCTGATGAATGTCCTTTGCGCTTCACCGTCCGAGATGGAGGAAAATGGGCTCAGTCCGCGCGGAATTGTATTCTTCACCGGAGGCAATGCCAAACCACTAGGCGAAGGCAGATTCCACAGCGGCCTAAAAATCGCTGAAGATGGCAGCGTCGAATTATTTGACCCATGGGGCGAATACTACCGGGTCATTCTGGACGGAGACAGCAACGGACGGATCAAGAAACCCTCTTGGGACAAAACTAATTCCTCTTACGAAATAGCGAACTCAATTCTGGTGTGGAGCCCTGGTCCAGATGGAGAAGATGAGGAGGCAAAAGACAACGTGAAGACGTGGTGATTATTACTGAGCTAGCTTGACTTCACTTGTCAAAACTGGCAATTCGTATGCACCTATACGGATTCCTGCCTCATGTTCAATTTTGCCGATTCTTATCTCGCCGCCAACAGATACCACACCAAGAATTGGAGTTTAGGAGTCATCCTACTGCTCCTAATCTTTATCCTGCCATCCGCGAAATCTGAAGAAGAAGCGTTCTACGTCGCTCCGGCAGACAATTCGAGCCCTCGAGCCACTTTTGAGGGATTCCTCACTCTCTGCAATCAGGCATACGATCTGTTCATCAAAGAAGCCGAAGGCGGCGCCGAGATCACCAAAACACAAAAGAAACGCCTCGTGGACGAATTGCTTCGCCATCTTGATCTGGGCGAAGAACCAAAGTTCACACGACTGACGACAGGCAAACAGGCTTCCGCCTGCATCAAAGAAATACTCGACCGGGTCGATCTCCCACATTTGGACGAAATCCCTGGCCCGGACGAACTCACAGCCGATTCTGAATCAGGGCTTCTCGAACGTTGGCGGATCCCGGGAACAGATTTAGTGATCCATCGCGTCACTGAAGGACCACGTGACGGTGATTATCTTTTCAGCCCGGAATCGGTCACCGCTGCGATTGAAAACTATGAGGTCATCAGGGAGCTCCCCTACAACAAAAAATCCACTCCCAATTTCTATGCGTGGTATCTGACACATCCAGGGAATCTGATTGAGCCACTGATTAAAGCACTCCCTGAATCATCCCGCACTCACTTAGTCGGAAATCAAGCCGTGTGGCAATGGTTCGCACTTGGCATCGCCATCATTCTCGCTCTCCTCTTCATCATCTTGTCCTACTTTTTTGGTCGCAAGATTTCTTCGAGGGTGAAAGATTCGGGCTCGTGGCGATATAGCCTGACTCTCTTCTTTCCGATCATTGCCATGTTTATACCGCTGGCGTTTATCGTCTTGGTTCGCGATCAGATCCGGATTGCGGGCCCGCTGCTCTCGGTCCTTTCATTCGCCGCCAATCTGATGTTCCTTTTAGCGAGCACGATCGTGATCAATGCCCTTGGCAATCGCATCGCCGAGTTCATCATTTCAAAACCGGGCATCCACTCCAAAGGGCTCGACGCTCAGTTCATTCGCATCATCGCGCGAGTCACTAGTCTCATCCTTGCGATCATCGTGTTTCTTGAAGGAGGAAAATATCTCGGCATTCCGATCAGCACTCTGCTCGCCAGTGCCGGAGTCGGCGGCCTTGCTTTCGCACTCGCGGCACAGGACTCTCTCAAGAACTTCTTTGGCAGCATCATGATCTACATGGACAAGCCCTACCGAATTGGGGAACGAATCGTCGTAAAAAACTATGACGGCGTCGTCGAAGAGATTGGAATTCGATCAACTCGCCTCCGATTGCTCAACGGGCATCAGGCCACCATTCCCAACGAGGAAATGGCGCGATCTGATATTGAAAATGTCGGCAGAAGAAATCATATCCGTCGCCTAACCGACCTGCGATTATCAGTCGATACCACACCCGACAAAATGGAGGAAGCCGTCGCGATCATAAAAGAAATCCTGGAGAATCATGAGGGAATGAAACCCGACTTCCCGCCCAGAGTATTCTTTTCTGAAATCCAACACACCCATCTCGTCCTTCGCTTCATCTATTGGTATCACCCTCCGGAGATCTGGGAATACATGAGATTTTCTCAGGAAGTAAATCTCCGCATCCAACGGGACTTCAAAAAAGAGGGAATCACCATCGACGTGCCGATGCGGCAACTCAACATCGATCCTATCGAAGACGCTGAAGTGAACAACGATCCTGAAGAAATAGTCGAATAGGCCCGTCTGCCGAAGCGCTCAGGAAACTTTTCTCAGTTTGGTCAGCCGTCCTCCCACTGTCCACTCGGCGACAAAAATATTCCCAGCCTGGATAAAAGCAGCGTCGTGCGGACGGATTCGGGGGCGGAACTCTACGATTTTTGTGACACACCTTTATTCCCTCCCTACTTTGACAACTACTATGAACTTCCCCCTCAATTCCATCTACGCTTTCCTAGCCGTCGCCACTCTCATCGCGACCAATGCCATCCAGGCAGATGAGCCCGCCGATGGCCTCGCTCCCGAAGTGACCGACCTGAATTCCGAAGACATCTCCTATTCACTCGAGAAGGAACTTCCGGACCTGAAACACCCTTTCATCAATGTCACCCCCGGTGACCGCAATGATGGCATTCCCGTGGGCGAACTCGGAATCGACGGAGGCGACAAAGAAGCGATCCTCACATTTGCCAAAGAAGTTGCCGCGGGAGATCTCGGCGAAACGGACAGCCTTCTCATCGCCAAAAATGGAAAACTTCTCTTCGAGTCCTACTACCGTCGCGGCCGGGTCAACTACCCGCACTATCAGATGTCCATCACCAAGTCCTACACCTCGACAGCACTCGGCCGCGCCATCCAGCTCGGCTACCTCACCATGGCTGACCTCGACAAACCTGTGGTCAGCTTTTTGAAAGATATTGATCAAAGCCAACTCGTCGAAGGAGCCGCTGACATCACCCTGGCCGAGGCCATGAACATGCACTCCGGCGTGCGCATTGATCAGGAGAAAGCCAAAGAACTCATGCGCACTCCCGGCTTGCTCAAAGGACAGGGGCAGATCGAGGCCTACCTCACTCACAGTACCCCCATCCCCCCCATGCCGAGGGAATACAAATACCAAGGCTCCGATCCCTCCATGACCATGCAGGTGCTTGAAGCCGTCGTGCCCGGCTCGGCGCGCGATTTCATCGACAAAGAAGTGCTCGGCAAACTCGGCATTCGCAACTTCGCCTGGCAGGACGACGTCAGCGGCCTACCCAAGTCCGCCGCCGGCAGCAGTTTGCGATCCCGCGACATGCTCAAGTGGGGCCTTCTCTTCATGAATGAGGGAAAATGGAAAGACGAACAACTCATCCCCGCCGAGTTTGTTCAACTCGCCACCTCACGGATTCACACCAACGACCAGGGCACCTCCTACGGATTCTTCTGGTGGAGCCACGACGCCCGCGTCGGTGACAAAACCTTCGACTGCAGGGCAGGCCGCGGCGCCGGCGGCCAATACATCATGATGTTTCCGGAACTTGATCTCATCGCTATTGTCACCTCCCACAACAAAGGCATGGGCGATATGTTAAAAACGCTTCCCGAGCGAATTATTCCCGGTTTTCTTGAATAAAGCTCCTTTCACCCCCCGAAAGACTCACGAGACTGTTGCAAAACTCAGGTGCAAGCGAATCAATAATTGGTAAGGTTC
>CAXBMX010000021.1:0-94169 GCA_963977055.1 uncultured Verrucomicrobiales bacterium | reverse complement strand
GAACCTTACCAATTATTGATTCGCTTGCACCTGAGTTTTGCAACAGTCTCGTGAGACTTTCGGGTGTTGGGGAGAGAGCAAGATCAAGATCAAGACTCGCTATCAATGCAGATGAGCTCTTTGATGGTGTGGGCGTAGGCTTTTCCGTTGGCGAATGAAATGCTACCTCGGGTGAATGATTGGCCCGCGAGGCCGAGGTCGTTGATCGCGACGACGGCATTTTCGTCGAGCGTTTTAGCGTCCCAATTGATGACGTAGACGGTGCCGGTCATGACGGGGATGTAGAGCTTGTCTCCAGCGACCGATGGGGTCGGAGAGGCAATGTGGCCCCAGCCGGTTCCGGCGCATCGTTTGTCATCAAAGACGACAAGACCGCGGGAGTTTTTCATGTCGTTGGGGACGATGGTCTGTGTTTCCAGTTTGGGACCATCTGGGTCGAGCCATTTCAGTTCGTCGTCCTGACCGGGAGCACGTGAAAGTTGAAGGGGAAGTTCGATGTATTCGACGGTGCCGGTATCCACATTGACACGGCCAAGCCAGGGGTTTTTGTAGTGACGGAAGTAGTTCCAGGGGCCGACCAGAAGGTTGGAACCCTGAGTGATGTTGCGGCTCTTTCCCGCTTTGAGATTTTCGGTAGTAGTGGCCCGCTCGCCGCCGTTCCAGTGCCTCACTGACACCTTGTCGTGAAAAGAAATTCGCTTTGCGATTTGACCGGTCATGCAGTCAACGGAGAGGTGTTCGGCACCGTGGAAGACGTGCACCTGGTCGTTACGGATCCCGAAAGTCATGGTGGCGGCAAAGTCGTCAAGGGGGAGCGTCCAAACGGTTTTGCCGTCTGCCAGGTCGATCATTGAAATGCCAAGGGGCTTCTCTGGAGGGCCGTGGCCACCGCCGCGTCCTACCACGACCACGTTGCGGCCATCGCTGAGCTTTTGCGGCATCATGGTCATTCCGAGATTGCAGCCGCATTCGGTGGTCCAGGCGACATCACCTGTTTTGAGGTCGAGGGCCTGGAGTTGAGTCCACATTTCCTTCGGCGAGTCTTTGTATTTGTGAGGGAAGTGACCGTCCGGATCTGGTGGGTAATTCTGTCGGGTAAAGACGACGTTGCCATCATGGAGAAATGGCATGGTGCGACCAACGCTGAGAAACTCTTGCCGCCAGAGCGGTTCGCCTTCATGGGAAAAACATTCGACTGCTCCGGATGCGTTGACGAATACGACGTGTTCGCCATCGCTCACGGCGGGAGGAGAAGTGCTATCGCTGAAACAACCAGAAATGCGCAGGTCATACTGGGCCGGAATGTCTCGTTTCCAGATGACCTCGCCTGTTTTGGCATCACAACACCAGGCGGTGATATCCTTGCCAATTTTGGTATCTTTTTCAAAAGGCTGATAGGTCGAGAAGAACACTTTGCCTTTTGATATGACGGGAGTGTTTTGTCCAGTTTCGGGAAGGGTGAGTTTCCACGCGACATTCTGATCGAGGACGACACTCCATTCGGTTGGCGCTGGCTTGTCGGATTGAAAATTGCCGTTGCCCCCACTCCCTTGAGGCCAGTCTTTGGCGTTAAGCGTTGTGAACGAAAACAGGGCGGCGAGAGCCAGGACGGCCGAATACTTTTTCATAAATATGATGCGAGGTAGCCTAGAGGACTAAGGCTTGCCAAAGTAGAGCGCGTGTCACCAGAGCTGCTATAGCAATTTTTGGCGCGATCAGTGCGGCTCGTCCGAATGGAGTCGCTCGTCGTGACAGATGGCGCAGGGGCCCTGTCAATAGGGCGATGAGCCCCAGAGAGGGGCGAGCGCCTGCCTTGCCTGCTTGATTAGAGCCCTTTCACTGCGTGCCCTTCGCGATACTCGTCGTGGATCATGGCGTTGGCTGCCTTTGACCCGATAAACTTTCCGGCGGCATCATCCCATTTCAGTTCCTGACCGGGTAGGCGCATCGCTACGGTGCCGAGCAAGACGGCTTCGGTCATGGGGCCCGAGTAGTCGAAATTACAACGTGGCTTTTTGGCTATCTCTCCTCGAATAGCGGCCGCAAAATTACCGTGGTGGTCCTCGCTGGTTTTCGTTTCGAAAATTTCATCGGATAACTTTCCGTCGCGAAAGATGCTTGGAATGCCGGCCCCTCCATGGGGAATCGCGAGGGCTCCGGAAGAGCCGATCACCACGGAACCGCTGCGGGGGACGTTTTCCTTTCCTCCTAGGGCTGCCGCTACTTCATCGGATGGGCGTTGGGAACCGTCATACCAAGTGAAGTCGAAGTCTCCGTCCGTGAGGTCGTTGCCTTGCATTCGATGGTGGATCTTTCCATCGAGTGGCCAGCTGTCTGGATCGACTGGTGCTGGTCCATGAGAGGTAACGGAAAGCGTGAGGGGATTGTTCAGCCCCATGAACCAGGGGTGATAAATGTGGCAGCCCATATCGCCGAGGGTGCCTGTACCGTAACCAATTCGCTTTCTCCAGTTGCTCGGTGCAAATTCCCGCGGGATAAATTTTCGGTATTTGCCAACGCCGAGCCACTGATCCCAGTCGAGGGTCTCCGGAGCTGCCTCGTCTGATTCCGGGAGCGGGGACATGGATCCCCACGATTTAGGGTTCATGCTGTGGACTGATTTCACTTTTCCGATCACGCCCTGACGAAGAAGCATGACGGCTGTCCGGTTGCCGTCACTAGATGCCAACTGGTTACCCATCTGCGTCATGAGATTGTTGGCGGAGGCGTATTCGCGAAGTTGGCGGGCCTCATAGAGAGTGCGGGAGACCGGTTTCTCGGCGTAGACATGTTTGCCAAGTTGCATTGCAGCCATCGCAATAGGGGCATGCATGTGATCGGGTGTCGCGACGACGACTGCGTCGATCTCGCTTGCCTTTTCGTCGAGCAACTGCCGCCAGTCGGTGTAGTAGGGGGTGTCGGGGTAGGTCTTGTGGAAGTTTGCCGAGCGAACGGTATCGACATCGGCGACGGCAACGAGCGTGGTGTTGGGGAGCGCTGCCATAGCGGACAAGTCACTCCAGGCACGGCCTCCGGCACCGAAATTGGCGAATCGAAGATCTTTGCTGGGGGCAGCGCCTGAGGCAGTGGACTTCCATCCGATCCAGGGGGCGGCAAAGGCTGAGCCGGCGGCGGTTTTGAGAAAGCGTCGTCTTGAATTCGTCATGTTGAAACTGTTTCACGATTGAGGAATGGCGTCAGGGGCGGGATTGCGGTGAAGTGGTTGTGTCATTTCGGGACAACCGCTCTGATCCCGGAATGGCGCGGTTCTTCTATCACGACTGGCAGCATCTACGCCAGCGGACCAATCCTGTTGGGTTCGAGAACCTTTTTGGGTCTATGATCTAACAGGGTTGAGTTGTGGGCGGGCCTCGCTACAGTCTGGCACCCTTGCGGGAAATTATGGCGAACCCTTCCATTAAGAACGACGCGGTGCTTTCAGCTACCGAACTGCACCTATCATTTGGCAATGCTCCAGTGCTTGATGGGGCAACCCTGGCCGTATATCCCGGTGAGAAAGTTGGATTGGTGGGGCGAAACGGATGTGGCAAATCGAGCTTTCTTCGGATCATTGCAGGAGAGGAGTCTGCCGATGCTGGGAATGTTTCACGTAAACAGAGCTTGGTAACAGGGTATCTTTCCCAGGAATTTCAACTGAATGACAGCGCTACGGTTGAGGAGAATATTCGCGACGGAGCCGCAGATCTGATTGCGATGATCGATCGATACGAAACGGCTGAAGATCTAAGTCATTCGGAAATGGACCGGCTCCAGTCGGCGATAGACCATGCCGATGGCTGGAATCTGGAATCCCGAATCGAGATTTTGATGCGTGAACTTTCAGCACCTCCCGCAGATCGCGAGGTCAGTTATCTATCCGGTGGTGAGAAGCGTCGAGTGGGGCTATGTCAGGCCCTGGTCAGTCAGCCGGACCTGTTGGTGCTGGATGAGCCGACTAACCATCTTGATGCAGAGGCCATTGCCTGGTTGGAGGGCTATCTGGCGAATTCAAAAGGAGCGTGTCTTTTTGTGACTCACGATCGCTACTTTCTGGATCGGATTGCAACCCGCATTGTCGAGTTGGCGGATGGACGGTTTTTCTCCTATGAGGGCAACTACAGCGACTACCTCATTGGTAAAGCTGAGCGACAGGAGCGCGATCAGGCAGTCGAGAGCAAGAGGAAAAAATTTCTCAGGCGCGAGATTGAATGGGTAAGGGCTGGAGTGAAAGCGAGGGGAACCAAGCAGCGCAGCCGACTTGATAATTTCTATGCGGTCAAAGCGCAGAAAGCACCAGACGAGGAACTGGATATGGAGTTGGTCATTCCGACTCCGCCCAAACTGGCTAACGTGGTGGTGGAGATGAAAGCTGCGGGGCACTTCTACGACAAGGAACCGGTATTCCTGGGGCTTGATCTGGAATTTAGTGCAGGAGAATGCGTAGGAGTAGTTGGGCCGAACGGAGCAGGAAAGACGACGATGCTTCGTCTGATTTTGGGAGAGATGGAACCCACTGAGGGAACGGTGAGAATCGGGAAGCGGACCGAGTTTAACTACGTGGATCAAACCCGTCTCGAACTCGATGAAGACAAAAGTGTGGTGGAAGAAGTTTCGCAGGGAGTCGATTATGTGAAATTCGGCGAAGACTCGATTTCGGTGCGCGCCTACTTAAAGCGATTTCTCTTCACTGATGATCGAATCAATGACCGGATTGGCAATCTCTCGGGAGGAGAGAAGAACCGAGTCTTGCTCGCCAAGATTCTGAGACGAGGCGGAAACTTCTTGGTGCTGGATGAACCAACCAACGATCTCGATCTGCAAACATTGAGGGTGCTGGAAGAAGCTCTGATCAATTTCAGAGGAACTTCATTGGTCGTCAGTCACGATCGCTGGTTTCTCGATCGTGTCTGTGATCGGGTGATCGTATTTGACGGAGATGGTCGCGTTTCGGTGAACGAAGGAAACTATTCGTATTATCTCCAGAAGCGAAAAGCGATGGAGGCAGTGGCGTCAGCGGCCAAATCGAAATCTTCGAAGAAAAAACGTGAACGCAACGGTATCGCCGAAAAGCCCCGGAAACTGACTTGGAAAGAAGAGCGGGAACTTGAAGGAATGGAGGATGCCATTCTCGCCGCTGAATCTGAGATCGAAAAGATCGAGGCGAAGCTCAACGAGCCCGAATTCTATATTGAGAATTCAGAGCTAGCTGTCGAGATGAGCGCGGAGCTTGAGAAAAAACGCGAGATATTGAAGGGAAGCTATAAACGCTGGGAGGAACTGGAGGCCATTCGAGTGGCGGCGGAACGATAGAAATAAGGAACCTAATACCGTGAATGGCTGCCTTTGTATGGCTGCGGCGTATGAGGTGTCGAAATCGAGGGGCTTGAGTGGTAAGTAGCAGGTGACGATTCGACCGGGGCTGAGGCCGGGCCAGATGAGCAGGCGGTGAAGCCGATCGCGGCCGACAGCAGGGTGAGAAAGATGACGAGTTTCATATCATCCCAAGACGGCTCCTTTCAGAAAACCTTGCCTGAAATGATCATTTCGAGATCGATTTGTCGTCTTTTGCTGTAAGAGTGTGGCTGTCGGGTTGACAAGGAAATTGCAGTTCATCTACGATTTGGACGAATGCCGGAATCAAAATACTGTCTTATTATCGCTCTCCCTGAGGGAACAGTGGATCATTATCTGCTGTCTACAGATGTCGTGAGCATCGGTCGCAGCGAAGGTAACTCTATTGTGCTGGACTGGGATACGGTTTCGAGTAGGCACTGTGAGATTCGACGGAAGGGTGATGATTACGAAATTGTTGATCTTGATTCAACCAATGGGACGCGAATTAACGGGAAGGATCTCGGCGACAATCGTCGAACCCTCAGAGAGAGCGATTCGATCGTAATTGGACTAAAGATTAAAGCGCGCTTGGTGTTGCTACGGGAGATCCAGCGGCCAACACGGGACTCGACAGGCAGCTTCGGCGCGATTACTCAACGTTTGGTCGATCCGAACCTCCCGCCCATGCCTTCCATTAATCCCGTTGCGGCGGCGGTAGCAAAGGCGTCGAGGGGGTTGAGGGGTGGATAGATTGCGAATTCTTGGGGGCGCAATTCTAGATGAAATTTTCTTTGGAAAATTGCGAGTCAGGATCAAGCTGAAAGCATCATGAAATTGCTTGGATTGTCGTTGTGTTGCATCGCGTTAGTTAGCGTCGGAGACGTTTATTCTCAGCAGGAGGAGAATAGTGGAGGAAGTTCCTTGGGTGATCTCTTCAATAAGGTGAAGGATCTGAAGGTTCCTGATTCTGTCTCTAATCTGCCGACGCAGATCACGGAACTTAAGGAGTCCTACCTGGAAACTACTGCGACTGTGGAGGAATTGCGGATTGAGGTAGATAATCTGAGTCAGGAGGTTTATTTGCTGCGGAAAGAAAATGAGACTTTGCGTGAAGCGGTCGGGGTAAAGATCAAAACGGATGACCTGACTGCAATGCTGAAGCCGATCGAAGTTAGTGCTTCAGATTTAGTATCTGCGTTTAAGGTTGACCGAACTGCGGCGGAAGCAAAATACAAAGGCAAGTTCCTAAAGGTGGTTGGGTATATTTCGAACTTTGAATCCGGTGCCCAATCCGCGGAAATGCATTTGAAGGCAGAAGGGCATGATTCAAAGGTTCGATGTGTCTTGCAAGTCGGTGCTGAATTGTATGTTGATGTTCTCCCAACACAGGGGCGAATGATCAGTCGAAACGATCACAGGGTCATGCTTAGCGTGGGACAGCCGGTTGCTGTGATTGGAACTTGTACGGGGGTCGGTCTCAATGTCGACATCGTGAACTGTCGTATCGATGGTCTGACTGAAGTGAAGAAGGTAGATGCGCCTAAGAAGTAATGCTCGAAGGATAGTGTTTGGTCATTAGAAGAGAAGTAGATACATACAGAGCAACTCATAGTGTTGCGCTTTGGAGGCACGGGAATGCGATCAGAATATTCTGGTAAACCCTATTTTTGGCACACATAGTTTGAGCGATGACGGAACCATCTTCTTCCTCAAAGGGTAATCAGCCCGGAAGTTTTGTTCCACCTTCAGTGGAGGAGCTCAATACTGTACTCGATGCCTACGAGTTCATTGAGATATTGGGATACGGGGGGATGGGTGCCGTATACAAAGTTTGTCAGTCTTCTTTGAATCGTATTGCTGCGATTAAGATTCTTCCGCAATTCGATTCTGATGATGGCCACGAATTCGCGGAGCGTTTTCAGCGTGAGGCCCGCGCCATGGGGAAACTTTCGCATCCGAATATCATATCCGTTTATGATTTCGGTCAGACGAGCAACGGGCTTCTCTATATTGTGATGGAATATGTGGAAGGTAGAGATCTGAATCAACTGCTTCGAGCTGGTGAGCTTTCAACCGATCATTTATACAGTTGGATTCCCCAAATTTGCGAGGCACTCCAGTACGCTCACTCGCAGGGGATCGTTCACCGGGACATCAAACCGGCGAACATCATGATCGATCAGGAAGGCACCGTGAAGATTGCTGATTTTGGTTTGGCGAAACTCAATAATGCCGATGGGCAGATGACCCAATTGACGATGGCGAATGTTGCCATGGGAACGCCGGATTATGTCGCGCCGGAGGCTCTCGAATACGGAGTTGAGACTGATCACCGTGCCGATATCTATGCGGTTGGAGTGATGATCTATGAGATGCTGACCGGTAAGATTCCCCGGGGTGCCTGGCATCCGCCTTCAAAGGTCAATCCTCAGATCGATGTCCGATTTGATGAACTGGTGGTAAAAGCGATGGATGCTGATCGCGATTCGAGGTTTCAAAATGCCTCAGAGATCAACGCTCATCTGAGTTCGATGTGGACAACAGATACGACGCACGAACCCGTCATGAGAAACGCGGAAGTGGACAGCGGGGCTCGCCGTTCCGGTGCGAATACTGTGGGGATACCGAAATCAAAAAAGCAGAGCCTTGTGGTTGGCGGATTGATTGCTGCGGTCTTGGTGGTCGGCGGTCTGATTACGTATCTTTCTGGTAATAGAGACGATAGTCAAGAATCAGCAATGGGGATTGCTAACAGGTCCAATTCGACTGAAATGGTCATCCCTGTTCGAAGCGTGAAAAAAGAATCGATAAATGATCCTCCAATTTCCGAACCGTCACCCGCCGGGAAAATATTGATCGACGAGCGGGCTGAGGGCGAATCGCAGGGTAATGGAATGAAGTCCACCAAGGGGCCGGAGTCGGCGGAGGTCGTTGGGAATTTGGAAGGCTCGGCGCCGATCAAAGAGCGCGAGCCTGCAGCAGTAAAGCCTGAATCGAAGGCGTTGGTAGCGCAGAGCCCCGAGGTTGCCGAGACCTTGGAGAATAAAATGGTGGGGGCCGCTGCGGCAGAAATCGAAGCAATGCCTGAAAGCGAGGCGGCGGCAAAGATTAAGGGCATACTGACTCGGTACGAAGAAGGATATCGCGAAACGATGCTTTCCAAGCACGAGGCGGCGGTCAGTGATTTAAATACCAATTATTCACGGGCGTTAAAACGGCAAATGGATGCAGCGGTGTCCGCCGGAAATCTCGAAGAAGTGATCGCAATACGGAGCGAAATCGGAAGGGTCAATGAGGGGGAGACCTTAGCCGATAGTGATGAAGGCTTTTCGGATAAGTTGGGGAATATGAGAAATACTTACCGTTCTGAGATTGGCCGGCTGGAGCAAGATCACATGAAAACGGTGGCGACATTAGTGACTCCGCTGGACCAGGCCTTTGCTCGATTGGAGGGAGAGTTGACGCGGGCTGGAAAAGTTGATGCGGCTCTCGAAGTGCGAGACGCCAGAGTTTTGGTGAAAAGTGAGGGGATTCCGTTTGTTTCTTTCAGTTCGGATGAACTGATGAGTGCGATAGACCTTGGCGATATTCCTGGCTCTGGAAATTCACAATCAGGTCGAACGACTAGCTTGTCTTCAAAGCAGGATCGCGACGCGGCTGCGTGGGTTCTTTCAATGGGGGGGAAGGTGACGCTTGTCTTAGGAGATAAAGAGGTCTCAGTGGAGGGTTCAGGTGAGGGAGCCGAAGACGAAATGATGAAATTACTCCCCGACGCAGCATTTCAATTAGTCGAGGTCAGATTGAGCGAAAGTCCAAGTGTGAATGATGGTAATGTGGGTCGATTCCCGTCCGCTCCAAATTTAAAAAGGCTCTACATGGACAAATTGCAACTGAACGAGTCCAGCTCCTTTCGGATCATTCGGCGGTTTCCCCGGCTGGAAGTGTTTTATGTCCCCTATGCGAAAGCAGATGAATGGGTCAAAGAGTTTGATAATATCCAGACTCTGCGAATTGCGAGTTTCTATCGGACAACATTGACTGACGATGGAATGCGGGATTTGAGTCGGGCCATATGGATTACTGAACTTTCGCTGACGGATACAGGGATCACAGAGCGGTGCTTTGATGATTTGTGTAAGTTGGTAAACCTGAAGGTGCTTAGAATGTCGAATTTCAGGGGCGAGACGAAAGATGATGATCTGGCCAAATTGAAAGCGCTCAGAAACCTTGAGGGATTGGAGCTCCTCGGAGCAAGCTGGTCCGAGGAGGGCATTGCTGCTCTGAAGGCTGCTTTGCCCTCTTGTGTGATTCGTTACAGTGTTGATGGGAGTGCGAAAACTTTGGAATAGCGCGATTAGCACTGGTTATCTACTTGTCCAAAGGTAGACCCCGCGCTTGAATGCTGGCCATGCATCAAATATTCCGATTTATCATGCTCATCGTTGCGGTCGCTTTTTGCGTTGCCGCAGAAGCCAAAGATCAAAAACCTAATTTTGTCATCATCTTTGCGGATGATCAGGGATACGGCGATTTGGGTTGCTTTGGCTCTACGAAAATCAAAACGCCAAACATTGACCGAATGGCGGATGAGGGACGGAAGTTCACTAATTTCATGGTGGCGTCACCGGTGTGTACTCCTTCACGCGCCGCTTTGTTGACGGGTTGTTATCCCAAGCGCATCGGGATGCATCAGCATGTTTTGTTTCCCTCGTCGACCAAAGGACTCAATCCAAAGGAGCACACCATTGCAGATCACTTGAGTGAGCAAGGCTACGCCACGGCCTGCTTTGGCAAATGGCACTTGGGCCATCACCCTGAGACATTGCCGCAGCAGAATGGCTTCGATACCTATTTCGGGATTCCCTACTCGAATGACATGAATCACCCGGATAACAAAGGGAAGGCTAAGGTATCTTCGGATGAGCTGTGGCTCGATCAGGAGAGCACCTTGACGCTTTGGAATACTCCACTAATGGAGAATGAGAAAATCGTTGAGCTGCCAGTTGATCAGCGAACGGTCACGCGTCGTTACACTGACAAAGCGATCGATTTTATCGAAGAGAATAAGGACGGTTCTTTCTTCGTCTACCTGCCGCATTCCATGCCGCATATCCCGCTCTATGTGCCTGAGGACGTCTATGATGCCGATCCTCAGAATGCTTACACCTGTGTCATCGAGCATATCGATGCCGAGGTGGGGCGGCTCATGGATAAAATCCGCGAACTGAATCTGTCAGAGAATACCTATGTGATTTACACGACGGACAATGGCCCCTGGTTGAAGTTTCTGAACCACGGCGGATCGGCTGGACCATTGCGCGAGGGCAAAGGAACGACATTCGAAGGTGGTCAGCGTGTTCCCTGCGTGATGTGGGGGCCTGGTCGAATTCCTGCTGGAACAGAATGCGATGAACTGGTGGGCACGATCGATCTGCTGCCAACCATTGCGGCTCTAACGGATACGCCACTTCCTGTGGATACGAAGATTGACGGAATGGATGTATCGGCGCTGCTGGCTGGCGATGCCGAGAGTCCTCGCAATGAATTTGTCTATTATACCTCGCAGGGTCATGTCGAGGGCTTGCGCCAGGGGAATTGGAAATTACTGGTGAAAGCAGCCCGCGGAAAAGGGAGGGGAAAAGCTGCCGCCGCCGCCGAAGTAATGCTGTTTGATTTGTCTTCGGATATGGGAGAGCAGAGTAACCTCGCTACTGCCAATCCCGAAGTGGTTGATGCGCTTACCAAGCGCATGAGCAAGCTCGATGCCGAGCTCGAAGCCAACGCCCGGGCGCCCTGGCTGAAAGAAGATTAGTGCCCTTTGGTAACGGGAGCGTTTTCGGCTCCCTCGAGAGTTCTCATCCATTGCCACAAGGCCTGAAATTGCTTCTTCGAGTCGGCTTCGAAGAAGCTGGGGTTCAGGGCCGTCTTTTTGTCCGAGGTGTACTTCGGCATGATGGTGGTGGGCACGAATCGTTGAGGCCAGTGCATCCAGGACATGTAGTAGTCCTCTCGGAGGCGCTCGCCTGAGAGCTGTAGATTGGGTCCCTGACCCTCAAATGCTTGCAGTGCGGGAGTGGCGCCGGCTGCATGACAAGTCGTGCACGCGTAGCCAGTCAGGCCAGCGACCTGGGCTCCAGCATCAGCGAGTGGCGGATCAGGCTCAGTGAGTTGACCGCCGGTTCTCATGCCAGCGCCATGAGCGATACCGCGTGCCAATTTGCGGGAGCGGCTCGGAAAGCTGGGCATTCGGGCTTCCTGGTAGGGGCGAATGCTGAGGACCTCTCCCGAGAAAAGGCCGTCGAGCCAATCGTCGCGCAGTTTTTCCCCGGCGAGGCTAATATCCGGAAGTGCGTTTTCCCCGGAGTGACACTCAGTGCAGCTGAGACGTTCCCTGGTGCGGGCCGCATATTCATGAGGAACAAAGCGGTTGATGGATTTGAGTCCTGCGTTGCTGTCTACGTTTTTGAAAGCGAGCAAAGCCTGTTTCTCTTCGAGAGATAATCCTAGTTCAGGTGCATTTCCTTCTTCCTCGGACAGGCAGCCGCGCACGAGCCATTCCTCTTCCCACATCTCGCTGAGTGGTTTGGCAGGAAATTCGTATGGTGGCCGTTTGGCAGGATTGGGTTCGTGGCAAACGAGACAGCGTTGTTCGACAGCGGCTTTGCCCTTGGCTGGGTCGCCGGGAGTGATAGCCGGAACGCTGGGCTGCTCCGCAATGATCCAGGCCGCCAGATCAGCGGCTTCTTGATCTTCGAGGTGGAGCTCAGGGAAGGTGGTGTCCTGATGATGGGTATTGGGAGATCTGAGGAAGCTGGCGAGGCCTGCGGATGTGTGCTTCGATTCAGTGATCAATTTTTCTGCCCAGGGCCCGAAATGCAAGATTTCGACGAGAGCTTTGCCTTGCGAGGCGTCGCCTTCGATTTCTGCGAGTGGATCAGTGTTGAGAGTGGCGAAGTAGGCGGCGATGTGATGAGCCTCGTCAGGCGCGACGCTTGGGCAGTGATCGGATGGCTGGCGCACCCATTGCTCCACCCAGCCCTGATTGATCCGGTTTCCAATGTTGTGGAAGTCGGGGAGTTTTTCGAACAATTCGGGCATTCCGTTGGCCCGACTAACCAGCGTATCGGTCGGCTCATGACATTGAATACAACCAACCGACGCAAACAGGTTGCGACCGCGCCGGGTTTTGTCTTTTGCTTCGAGCAGGTCATTCGGGAGATACCGGAATGCTGAAAGGCGAACGGATTCCCAGAAGAAATCTTTCCCGCTCCACTGCAATTGAATGCGACCCAGTCCGGCAACGGCTTTGGGGCCGACGCCAGTGAGGGGGCGTCTGAAGTTGCAGAAAAGATCATGTGGTCCGCTGTCGAGCTCGATCGGTTTGGACTGCAGGGGGAGTTCTCCCTCGAGAATGACCTCACCGTCAATTTTGAGACTGGCCCAGCCGGTGCCGTCGAGGCGGAAGGCGCGGCTGTCACGGGCCTCCACAATAAGATCGCCTTCGAAGACTACCTCGTTGCCACGCTTGGGATCGATGAAGGGAGTGATTGGCGCATTTTTACCGACGGTCAGGGCGAGATGGTCTACGACGAGGGCATCATCAGTGCTGCCGTGGGCCATGCTGAGAATGAGTCCAGGATTGCCGATTGGCTCGGTGTTGATCTCGGGAAGATTGGTCAGATCGAGTCCGTGTTCGTCGAAGTCAGGGCGGAGATTGTGAATGGTGTTCCAGATCGTCTCGCGGAATGGAGTGGTATCAGCGGACGAGAGATCCATCATGATTTCCATCTGCATGGCGGGAGTCATTTCGGGGATGTAGAGGAAGACCGTTTTTCCATCGTTGAGCAGTTTTGCCGCGCGAACGGAAACGGAATCGATTTGGTTCTGCGCGCCTTTGGACGGTTCGTTGAGGGCTTTGAGTCGGGCTTCATCGTCACGCTTATCGATTGAAAAACGGCCTGATCCATATTGCGGTCCCCAGACATAGTCCCATTTGTTGATCGAGTATCGGCGAGGATCGTTGGCGATTTCAGGATCCAGCGCATCACTGAAGCTGATGATGAGTCCGTTCTGGTGGGCTTTTAGCTCAACCGGAACAGGGCTTTCTTTGCCGGTAAGTCGAACTCGATTGAACCCTGTTCCACCATTGGTTTGCCAGCCGCGGAATCCGATCAAATAGAGATCTCCTGAAGTCGGATGAAACCGACCTCGCATGACGGCGGTCGTAAGATCGATAGGCAACCGGTAGATACCTCCTTGAACCTGACCGTCGACTTCATCGATCAGGGTGCGGTAGACGGCGCTCTTCCCATAGGAGAGGTGCAGCATCTGGCCGGCGTGGTTGGACCAGGGGCTGTCCTTTGGAATCCAAAACTGGCTGCCGCTTGAGTTGTCGACATAGTAGGGAAGCCAGCAGAGAGGGCGTTCGTAGTCAGTCGGCGCGCCTGGCAGGGATCGGACAAAGTTCTTTTCGTCCCATTCGCTTGGCACGACGCCGTGGAAGCTACTTCCGTCCGACTGACTCCAGGTGATCTTGCATCGCGGCACGTAGCTTCCTTCGTTTTCGCCTGTGGTCATTTCGCCTTTTGGTCCGATAGCGACGCCTCCCGGAGCGCGCAGCCCCCAAGCCATGCGGGTAAGCGTCTGGCCATCTGAGCTGACTTTGAGAATAGCGCCGTTGTGCTCGGTCCATGGGGCGAAACCACGACCGCCTCCGAGAACGGGTTGCCCCTTACTGAAGTAAAAGTTTCCTTCAGTATCCGTCTGAAGATCGAAAGCAAATTCATGAAATCCTGAGGTGATGTTCACATCGTTGTTGAAGCATTCGTAAAAATCGGCTTCCCCATTGTCATTGAGATCGTGAAGCTTCGTGATCTGGTCTCTGCCAAGAGTGTGAACGACATCATCGACAATTTTCAGGCCAAGGGTTTGGTAGAGTCCGCTGGCAAATCGGCGCCAGGTGATTGTTTCCAGATCCCCGTCGATACCATCAGCAATCCAGACGTCGCCGTTCCAGGTGGAGCAGGCAACGCGTTTGCCGTCGGCGAAAAAGTCATAGGCACCGAAGCGGATTTCGGATTGCCAAGGGTTGTCAGTCGGCAGAGGAATCGTATCGACCGTGTAGGCTTCTTCGCTGCTGCCCAGTTGGCCTGAGACTTGGATGGTTTCAGGAAACAGGGCTGGGCCGGCTTGAGTGAGCGTTTCAGGCGAGGCTGCCTCGATCTTAAACGTTGGTGCCTCACTTTTTGTGTAGACGAGATGAAAGCTTCCTTCTCGGCAGTCGGCGGGGATACTGACGACCCTTCGGCCAGAGTCGAGCGTTTCGATGATGACTCCATCTGGCGCGTTGATGAGTGTCGCGATGCGCTCGGGCTGGGGCTCGGCTTCAATTGGAGCCGCAAAAGGATCGGAAACGAGAAGTTGAATCGGTTGATTGTTGTCCGAGATCCAGAACGAACGAACCAAAGATTCGTCAACGAGTGCCGGCTGTTCGAGAACCTTGGCTTCGCCGACCGTGTAGCTGAGTACGGTGCCGCCTTCGTGACGATAGAGACCTTGATACTGGGCTAGTGATCTTGGTAGCGGACCATTGGCAATGTCATTGTCCTTCTCCCGGGGATCGGTCCAATCGCCATCAATCGCCCAGCCCGGGCCCCAGTTGCTGGTGAAAAAGTAGTTTTCGAGATCACCAGGGGTCGAGGAATTTCCGCCGTGCTTCCCATCCCAGGGCGTGCCGCCAAGAATGACGGTTCCTTTGAATCCTGCGACCATTCGCAGTGTTTCGGTGTCGAAGAGCAGTGTGTGATTTTCTTTCTCTCCTACTTTGATCGCGATACCCTTTAGTGCACCCACTTCGCCAGTAGGTTCAAACATCCGGAAGGTGTCAGAAATGAACGGGCCGGTGTCCATCAGTTGCCACCATTCTAGCTCGGGATTGGCCTCGGCGATCGCTTGAGCCTTGTCGGCACGAGTCTGGGCTGGCGAACTGAGGCCTGTGCCGATCAATAGGCCGGCGATGATCAAAAGCAGGATCCATGGCTTCGATGAAAATTTCATGTCGAGAATATGTTCAGGGTTTTGAAGCAGGAAACAGATAAATGAGATTAATTGAGGGAGCTAACGACGTAACTAGACCACTCGAGAACTTGTCTTAACAAATATTTGGCGCGAATTCGCCTTATTCGTTCATTTGTTCATGGAGTAGCCTCCAGGCATGAAGCGATTGTGTCGTGTTGTTGGGCTATTGATTTGTCTTGTTGTTTGGGTTGTGCCCTCCCGTGCGGCGGACAGCCAGATCAAAAATGTGCTCTTTTTGATCTCAGATGACCTCAAAGCAAGTGCCCTGGGGTGCTACGGCAATGAAATCTGTCAGACTCCGAATATCGATGCTTTGGCAGGGGTAGGGATGGTTTTTGAGCGAACCTATTGTCAGGGAACGGTATGCGGTCCGTCGAGGCGATCTTTTATGTACAGTCGTTACTCGGGTGACAAGGGAATTACTCTCGGAAAACATTTGATTGATCAAGGCTTTTACAGCGCGCGAGTGGGAAAGATTTTTCACATGCGGGTGCCGGGAGATATTATCGCTGGAACTGATGGACAGGACGTTGAGAACACCTGGACTGAGAGATTTAATAGTCAGGGGAGTGAAGCTCACACTGAGGGGCTTTACCGATTATTAAATCAGAATATATCGACGCGCGACCCTGAGAATCGCCAGTCGACACAAATGCCTTTTCGGATGTATGCCAGTGTGGAGTCAGACGGGGATGGTTCTGAGCAACCGGATTTCAAGGCAGCGGCCAAAGCGATTGAGTTGCTGGGGCAGCGGGCTGAATCTGAGGATCGATTTTTTCTAGCGACAGGATTCGTGCGACCTCACTATCCAAGTGTGGCACCGAAGGCCTATTTTGAGAGGTATCCTTTGGAGTCGATTCCAGCGCCGTATGTTCCGAAGGGTGATCTTGATGATATTCCAAAGTTGGGTATTTCGAAGATGACGGACGAATCGAGCGGAATCGGGGAATTTCCTGACAATATCCGACAGATGTGGGCCGACTACTACGCCACGGTGTCCTTTATGGATGAGCAAGTTGGAAGGGTGTTGGCAGAATTGGAAACTAGGGGGTTACGGGATTCAACTCTGGTTATCTTTACCAGTGATCATGGTTATCATCTGGGCGAACACCACCTCTGGCAGAAGGGGAATTATCACGAAGAGTCAGCGCGAGTCCCGCTGATCATTTCGGCGCCGGGGATGAAGCCGGGGCGAACACATTCCATGTCGGAGTTGGTGGACATTTATCCCACGGTCTGTGAATTGCTCGGAGTTTATATTCCTAAGGATGTGCAAGGTGTCAGCCTCGCGCCGATTTTGAAAGATCCTGAAGCCTCGGTGAAAGACGTCTCCCTCACTTTAGATAGTTCGGGACATGGATTGCGGGCCCCGGATTGGGCCTACATGAGATACAAGGATGGCACGGAGGAACTCTACGACATGGCTAATGATCCCGGGCAGTACACCAATGTGGTGGATCGCGAAGAGGTGAGAGGTCAAAAGCTCAAGATGATCGAGCAGCTCGACAAGCTTGTGAAGCGGGTGAAGAAGTAGGCTGGGCAAGGGGACGAAATTCTCACGAGTTTCGCTACGGTGGATTCGAGCGTGTAGCGAAAGACGTGAGTCTTTCGCTAGTCCTGAATCGAGCAGCTCGATGAGCTTGTGAAGCGGGTGAAGATGTGGGGCTGGGCAAAGGTACGAAACTCTCACTAGTTTCGCTACGGTGGATTCGAGAGTGTAGCGAAAGACGTGAGTCTTTCGGAGTGGACAGGTCTACTCACTCCACAGCCACTTCAGCATTTCTGGCAAGAGGACTGCGGCATGGCGGCTGCCATGGAAGCCGGGACCCCACCAATAGCGATAGTCGTAGTTGGCGAATTCCAGAGCCGTCTCCATCTGCTTGTTCGCGAGCGGCCAGTTCCCGAACTGATTGTCTAAATCGTTGGTGCCGTCGTGAAGGGCGGCTCGGATCGGTTTGCTCTCTGTTTTTCGGATCAGTGAGGGATAGGCATTGGCGCCGCGGATGTCGACAAAGGTGCCGACCCAGCCAAGCACCTTTCCGAATTTGTCGGGACGTTCCCAGGCCGCCGTCCAGGCACAGGCGCATCCACTGGATCCGCCGGCGATGGCCCACTGGGATGGGGCGTCACTGAGATTGAGGTCATGTTCTTTAACTGCGAAGGGTATGATTTCTTCGAGTAAGAAGGTGACGTAGTCAGGCCCAAGTGAATCGTATTCGACGCTGCGATTTCTGGGTTTGCTTCCTTCAGGCTGGTCAGGAAAGTTGCCGGGGTTGATGAAAATTCCGATGGTGACTGGCATGTCGCCGCTGGCGATGAGATTGTCGAAAACGGTGGGCGCTTTCAGACCGCCACTGTTATTTCGGTCAGCGTGGCGGAGACCGTCTTGAAAAACCATCAGAGCAGCAGGCTCTTTGCCGTCGTACTGAGCGGGCAGGTAGATGAGGAGATCACGTTCGGTATTGGGGAATATTTTAGAATCAGTCCAACGATGGGGATGGAGGGTGCCTTCAGGGACGTCGGCTTTAGGGGACGATTCGGGAGGGTAGGGGTAATACTCAATTTTGACGGCGCCACCGCCAACCAGCTTCCCGGCAGCTGTTTTCAGATCGTAATTAAAATCCTTTACGTTACCGATGTCTTTCGCGAACGCGTAGAGCCCCTCGTCGTCCAAAGGGGTGAGGTCGGAGATTTTCCTTTTGCTGCCGCGGTAGTATGCCGAGACGGGTTTGTTAGAGATCACTCCAACTAGCAGCGTGGTTTGTTCGATCGCCTTTTGTTTGCCGCTTTCGAGGGCGGGCTTGCCCCAGCTGGCTCGAATTTTTTGCGCTGCCAGTTTGTTGTTCTGGCCAATTAATCCCGCAAGCTCAATCGCAGGAGGCGGCGTCCACTTTTTGCTCTGGGCGTGTGCGTTAGGAAAGCTGGCAAGCGCCAGAGTGATCAGGATGATGCGAAACATGGAGTGACCGTGGCGGATCTTCTCCTTCGACTCAATCCAATTCGTTTGTGTAAGAAAGCGCAGCAAAGTCAAGGCACCCCATTCAAGGTGTCCGTATCACCAGATTGCGAATCTCGGTCATGTCTTCCATCGCAAATTTGACTCCTTCGCGGCCGAGTCCGCTGTCTTTGACTCCTCCATAAGGCATGTGATCGACGCGCCAACTCGGGACGTCGCCTATCACAACTCCGCCCACTTCGAGTTCATCCCAAGCTTCCTGCATTTTGTAGAGGTCCCGTGTGAATACCCCTGCCTGCAGGCCAAACTTACTGCGATTGACTTCTTTGAGCGCACTCTTGAATGACTTGAATCGGCTCAGGACTGCTACGGGTCCAAAGGCTTCTTCGGTGCAAATTTTCTCCGTCTTCGGTACGTCCTCAAGAAGCGTGGCTTGGAGCATTGCACCTCTCCGGTTTCCTCCGCACAGAATCGTAGCGCCGTTTGCTTCGGCTTCTTTTACCCATGAATGGAGCCGCTCAGCCTCTTTCACTGCGATCATTGGTCCAACAAAAGTTGATTCCTTTTTGGGGTTTCCAGATTTCAGTTTCTTCGTTTCCGCCACCAACCGTCGTCGGAACGCGTCGTAAATTTTGTGATGCACAATGATTCGCTGAACGCCAATACAGCTCTGCCCTGACTGATAAAATGCCCCGAAGATCACCCTCTCGACGGCGTCTTTCAAATCGGCATCGTGATCGACAATCACTGCCGCGTTGCCTCCGAGTTCAAGAATTACCTTTTTCTTGCCTGCCTGTGCCTTGAGATTCCAGCCCACTCCTGGTGATCCGGTAAAGCTCAGAAGCTTCAATCGGGGGTCCGTTGTGAATAGTTCGGCTCCATCTCGGCTGCAGGGAAGAATCGAGAATGCCCCTTTTGGCAAATCGGTTTCCGCTAATACTTCACCTATTATTAATGCACCAATCGGAGTCCGGCTCGCGGGTTTGAGCACGAACGGACAGCCCACTGCGAGCGCTGGAGCCACCTTGTGAGCAGCCAGGTTTAGAGGGAAATTAAAGGGGGAGATAAAAGAGCAAGCGCCGATAGGAACCCGTTTCCACATGCCTCGATATCCTTTTGCCCGTTCCGAAATTTGAAGCTCCTGCACCTCGCCGCTCATGCGAACGGACTCTTCCGCTGCGATCCGGAAGGTATCGATGAGACGGGACACTTCTCCCCTGGAGTCTATGATAGGTTTTCCGGCTTCGATGCAAAGAGCCTGCGCCAGTTCCTCGGCTCGTTGAGTAAACCGCGTGACACAATGTTGAAGAACAGCCTGCCTTTCATAGGCTGCCATTTTCCGCATCGGTTCCGACGCCTTGTCGGCTGCGGCGATTCCCGCACTGATGGCCCGGGGATCCGCCAATGCGACACGGGTGGCCACTTTGCCCGTGTATTTGTCGGTTACCTCAAGATCTTTGTTAGGTTGGACCGCTTCGTTAGCGAGGTAGTAGGGATACGTTTTTTTCATCTTGCTGTTTCTGCTTAGATGTTGGCACTGAGTTTCTTAATGTCGACGTTAAGAATCTGATCATTCTCTGAATAATCGACGGGACAATCGATCAGATGGACCCCCCCCTCAGCGTGGCATCGCGCGATCGTCGGAGCCAGATCGTCTGTTGCTTCGATGCGGTGACCGGTCGCACCATATGCATCGGCGTATTTGATGAAACACGGGTTCTTAAAATCGAGTCCCCAGTTTTCGAATTCCATATTGGATTGCTTCCACTTGATCATGCCGTAGGCAGAGTCATTGAGTATCAAGACGACTAGATCCAGTCCCAGGCGAACGGCCGTCTCTAGCTCCTGGCTATTCATCATGAATCCGCCGTCCCCGCAGATGGCCATCACTTTTTTGTCGGGGTGGACCATCTTTGCTGCCATGGCGGAAGGTAGGCCCGCTCCCATGGTTGCGAGTGCGTTGTCTAATAGAACTGTATTGGGCCGGTGAGCTTTGTAGTTCCGGGCGAACCAAATTTTGTAGACTCCATTATCGAGCGCGATGATATCATCTTCACCCATCACTTCCCTGACGTCTGCAACAAGCCGCTGGGGGTAGACTGGAAAGCGAGGGTCTGTTTTTCCCTCGGCAACATGCGCATCCATCGCACTTCGAACTTCCATGAACCGGGTGAAATCCCAGCTGTCCTGAGGGTCCAGCATTTCATTCAGCTGCCAGATAGAATTCGCAATATCACCTACCAACTCGGTCTGAGGGAAATAGACCGGATCAACGATTGCTGAATTGAAATTGATATGAATGATCTGACGCTCCCCTTTATCCATGAAGAAAGGAGGCTTCTCGACCACATCGTGGCCTACATTGAGAATTAGGTCGGCGTCCTCGATCGCTCGGTGAAGGAAATCCCCGGAGGAGAGGGCTGCATTTCCGATGCAAAGCTCGTGGCTCTCATTGACGACTCCTTTCCCCATTTGTGTTGAAATGAACGGGATGCCTTGCTTGTCGACAAAGGAGAGCAACATCTTCGCGGTCAGTTTTCGATTCGCTCCGGCACCGATCAATAGAAGTGGACGTTTGGCATCTTTAAGCAGAGAGATTGCTTTTTGAATCGCTTTTCCTTCGGTCAAAGGACGACGCACGCTGCTCGCCTCGAAGGGTAGCTGTGCTGTTTCTTCTGCCGCGATATCCTCGGGGAGTTCGAGGTGCACCGCGCCAGGCCGCTCCTCTTCTGCCAAGCGGAAAGCCTCACGCACTCGTGAAGGAATATTGTCTCCGCTTACGATTTGCTGAGTGTATTTCGTGAGTGGACGCATCATGTCCACAATATCCACGATCTGGAATTGGCCTTGTTTGCTGTGTTTTACTGGTTTCTGTCCAGTGATCATCATCATCGGCATGGCTCCCAGTTGAGCGTAGGCGGCTGGAGTCACAAAATTCGTTGCGCCCGGTCCGAGTGTGGAAAGGCAAACACCTGTTCGTCCAGTGAGACGCCCATAGGTTGCTGCCATAAAGCCGGCTCCTTGTTCGTGACGTGTCAGGATCAATTTGATATCGGACTCGCGAAGCGACTCCAACATGTCGAGATTCTCTTCTCCAGGGATTCCAAAGATGTATTCAACTCCTTCGGCTTCAAGGCATTTTACAAATAAATCAGAGGCTTTCATAGCGGTGTGTTAGGACGGAAGAGTGGGCAGGTTTTAGGGCGCAGTCAACAAATTCCAGGATCCCATCATACCGATTTCATCTTCCGAAAGAAGCAAATCTTCCGCCCGGTTTCTTTGGGGCCCCTAACTGCACAACGAAATCGGCTTTTTCTACTCTTTGAGGAATAGGAAAGATTGACTCTGCACTCACTGGGTGTGAGTCGAATCTGTGTCGTAGTAACTTACACAAGAATATCCTTCACCACATGACCGTGGACATCGGTGAGCCGGAAGTGGCGTCCCTGATACTTGTGAGTCAATTGTTCGTGATCGATGCCGAGTTGGTGGAGCAGGGTCGCGTGAAAATCGTGCACATGGACACCGTTTTCCACGACATTGTAGCCATACTCATCAGTCGTGCCGTGGGTGTAGCCTCCTTTGATCCCTGCACCAGCCATCCAGGTGGAAAAGCAGCGTGGATGGTGATCGCGACCGAAATTCTTGTCAGTGAGTTTGCCCTGGCAATAGTTAGTGCGCCCGAATTCACCGCCCCAGATCACGAGCGTGTCGTCGAGAAGGCCGCGTTGTTTCAGGTCGGTGATCAGAGCGGCTGACGCCTGATCGGTTTCTTTGCACTGCTTGGGGATGCCGGAAGGAATGTTGCCGTGATGGTCCCATCCCTGATGATAGAGTTGGATGAATTGGACTCCCTGCTCGGCAAGTCGGCGGGCCATCAGGCAGTTAGCTGCAAAGGTGCCCGGTTTGCGGGCGTCCTCACCGTAGAGTTCAAAGGTGGCATCCGATTCGGTTGAAAGATCGGTGACATCAGGGATGGATGTCTGCATCCGAAATCCCATCTCGTATTGAGCGATACGGGTTTCGAGTTGGGTGTCGCCGGACTTGGCCAGTTGATTGTGGTGGAGTTCTTCGAGTCGGTCGAGCATGAGTCGACGGGATTTACGATCCAGTCCGTCTGGATTGTTGAGGTAGAGCACTGCGTCTTTGTCAGGACGAAAGCGAACCCCGTCGTGTTTGCCTGACAGAAATCCGCTGCCCCAGAGTCGACTGACGAGGGGCTGACCGCCTTTGTTCTTGGTTACGAGAACGACGAAGGAGGGCAGGTTATCATTGGCCGAGCCGAGCCCGTAGGATAGCCAGGAGCCGATGCTGGGTCTCCCGGCGATTTGCGAACCTGTCTGCATGAAAGTGACGCCGGGGCCGTGGTTGATCGCCTCGGTGTACATAGAATTGATGACGGTGATGTCATCAGCGATCTTCGCGGTGTGCGGCAACTGATCGCTGAACCAGGTCCCGTTTCTGCCATGCTGTGAAAATTGGTAGGGCGATCCAACGAGCGGAAGACTGGCCTGATTGCCTGACATGCCGGTGAGTCGCTGACCCTGACGGACGGAGTCCGGAAGTTCCTGCCCGTGCTCCTGGTTCAGGCGGGGTTTGTAGTCTAGCAAGTCGAGATGCGATGGGCCGCCTCCCTGGAAGAGATAGATCACCCGCTTGGCCTTTGGCGGGTTGGTGAGAAACTTGGGAGATTTGAGTGCTGCCTGGCCTTCGTTGAGCAGTCCGCCTAAAGCAATGCTGCCCAATCCGCCGCCAAAGCGTGCCAGGGCGGAGCGGCGGCTTACGCCAAGGGGGGAATCAAATCCGGTGCAGGAAGTCATGAGTCTTTTGGTAGGGATCAACGTTTTGTGATGCACTCGTCGAAATTCATTACGGTGGAAACGAGTGTGGAAATCGCGGCGAGGCGAGCTGCGTTTTCGGTTTCGGGAGCTGGCGATTCGCCGATGGAGATCAAGCTGGACGCCTCGGCTATGTGGGAGGTGAAATGTTGTTCCTGTTCATCAATGAGTCGTCGTAAGATCGGCCATTCTTCATCGTCGGGAACCCGGCTGGTCAATCTGCGATAGGTTTCTCTGATGATGGCATCCGTATCGGATCCGTGTTTCTCGACAAGTCGGTGAGCCAGTGTTCTGGCAGCCTCCACAAATTGGGGAGAGTTGAGGAGAACGAGCCCCTGAAGCGGGGAATCCGTTCGTTCCAGCCGGACGCGGCACACATCGCGCTTCGAGGCATTGAGGGTTGTCATGAGAGGGGCTGGTCCGGTTTGCTTCCAGTAGGTGTAGATGCTCCGACGGTAGAGGTCGTCACCTTTTCCGATCTTGGATGGTTTGAACGACAGGGCGATGTCGTAGGGCTTCACGGGAATCCCTCCAACTTGATCGACCATGAGACCGCTGACTTCGAGTGCATTGTCGCGGATCATTTCAGCCGAAAGTCGAGGGGCCGGGAAACGATAGAGGAGAGTGTTCTCGGGATCGATCGTGGCGAGTTCCCCTGAGCTCAAGTCAGATGACTGGCGGTAGGTGGCAGATAGGGCAATCTGTTTTAGGAGCCGCTGCACATCCCATCCGTTGTCGACGAAATCGCGGGCCAGCCAGTTCAAGAGGGCGGGATGCGTGGGCGGGCGTCCTTGACTGCCGAAGTCCTCCTGGGTTGAGACAAGTCCGGCGCCGAACATCATCTGCCAGTAGCGATTAACGGTTACCCTAGGTGTAAGGGGGTTGCTCGAAGATGCGGTCCAGCGGGCTAGATCGAGACGGTTTTTTGGATTCTCATTCTCACCTCTGGGAAGGAAGGCCGGAGTTCCGGGAGATACTTGTTCTTCTCGATTTTCATAGTGCCCTCGTCCGAGAATATAAGTGGGATGAGGTTTGGCCGTTTCCTCCATCACCATGATTTCCGGAATGTCCCGAACGAGATCTGATTTTTGTTTGCGAAGTGTGGTGAGTTGCTTCGCATGCTTCTGGTAGGCAGGGTGTTCGTGGTTCAGAAAATAATTGAGATCGGGTTTCTGAGAGACGCCGTCGAAAAGGATCTTCGCCTCGTAGGCAGAAAGCTGACGATCGAAGATAAGGAAGTCATCGACGAGGCCGTTTTTGAAGCCGTTGTCGCGCATGCGCTCTCCGATGACGATGGTATCGCTGCCACCCCCAGTGATGTCGCGGGTTAGTTTGTCGCGGATGATATCCGTCTCAATCAGAGCTCCATCGACGTAGAGATTCAGCCCCGATGCCCGGCTCGATCCGTCATAGGTGAAGGTGACCTGTTTCCACTGATCTATGGTGAGTTCCTCTTTGGCACGAACCCGAAGTGCATTGCCCGGATAAAAGTGAACCAGAGCGGCGCTGAGCTTCCCGTCTTCGAGAAGCAGTTCATAACCACGGCTTGCGGCATCGGACCATGCTTTGGAGCGGCTGAAAATCACGGCACGTTTTTTGCGATCCGGAGTCTTCATTCGGAGCGAAACAGAGAAAGGATCGTCGCGCGTGAAGTTTCCGACGGGCAAAGTGACTTTGTCGTCTCCTGTTAGGCGAATTGCGTTTCCCGTGTGCCCAGGGACAATTCGGTTGTTACCGGTGGTTGTCGCGGGTTCCTCCTTATTAACATCGTTTATGAGTTTGTTGCCTTCTGCCGTTTCAAAGGAAAAGGCCGCGATGGGCTGAGGAGGTTTTGCATCGCCTACTGAATTGGCCGCCCACTTATTGAATCCAGGCTTTGCCGCTTGAGCCAATTGCTGAAGTTTCGACTCGACGGCATTAATCTTCTCATTGATCTCTGTCAGTTTGGATTCCTGGTCATTGTCTGGCAGCCAAAGTGTGGGAGTGGGAGTGGCGTAGTTATCCCTGGGGAAATACGCGTAGAGTCCGGCTTCGTCGATGTTGTCGAAGAACGCGGAAAGCTGGTAGTAGTCCCGCATCGTGAGCGGATCGTATTTATGATCGTGACAACGCGTGCACTCAAAGGTGAGTCCGAGGAAAGCGGTGCCATAGGTGTGAACCCGGTCCGCTACGTACTCGACACGAAACTCTTCGGGAACGCTGCCCCCTTCCACTTTCTGCGAATTGAGGCGGTTGAAGGTCGTTGCGAGAATTTGGTCCTGGGTGGGATCGGGTAGCAAGTCACCGGCGAGTTGATCGGTGATGAATTGGTGGTAGGGCATGTTGCCTTGGAAAGCGCGGATGACCCAGTCGCGCCACGGCCAGACGAATCGATCCCAGTCCTGCTGGTAGCCGTAGCTGTCTGAGTAACGAGCGACATCGAGCCATTCACTGGCCAAACGCTCGCCGTAACCGCTGGATTCGAACAGGCGATCGACCGCCTTTTCGAAGGCGTTGGGCGAACTGTCTGCGAGGAAGGTATCGAGCTCAGAGGGGGTGGGAGGAAGACCCGTGAGATCAAAGGTGACTCTGCGCAGCCATTTCTCTCGCGAAGTTTCGGGCGATGGAGAAAAGTCCTCCAACTCAAGCCGTTTCAGGATGAAGCGGTCGATATCGTTTCGAGGCCATTGCGTATCGGAAACGGGAACTGGAACTTCTTCTGGGAGGGCGGAAAATGCCCAGTGGTCTTCATAGTTTCCGCCTTCTTCGATCCATTGATCGAGGATGGCGATCTCTTTTTTTGTCAGAGCCATCTTCTTTTCAGGTGGTGGCATCAGATCGTTGGGGTCGTCGGAATGAAGACGCCAGTGAACTTCGCTTTCTTTAAGATTGCCCGGTACGACTCCGGCGTAGTCACCGAGGTCTTCGGTGGCGTTTTCAAAGGTATCGACCCGAAAGTCTGATTTTTGATTCTTCGCGTCAGGTCCGTGGCATTTGTAGCACTTGTCCGAGAGGATGGGGCGGACGTGGAGATTAAAATCAAGCTCCCCGCCGAAGGCGGTCATACTTGTCAGGATCAGTGCAGTGCCGGCAAGGATTGGTGCCCGGGGGATGGAGGGGAGAAGACTCATTATTGAGGACGTAATCTTGGCCAGAAAGAACCTTGCGTCTTGTGCCGAATGCATCGACTTTTTGTATGTTTTGACGGATTTAGATAAAACTTTCGATGAGGTGTTCTACGCGAAAAGTCCACAAGCTAGAGCGCTGATGGAGGTTTTTGATTATTTGCCCATGGTGCATTTTTACGTGAAGGACTGTGATCATCGCTATGTTTGCGCCAACCGATCGGTTCTCACCGATGTGTTTGGGATGGAACAAAAAGAAGATCTGATGGGTAGGACGGATTTAGATTTTCAGCCGCCTGCTCTGGCGGAGGCGTATCATGCTGAGGATAGAAAGGTCATGGAAGGTGGCGTGGCGATTCCGAATCAGGTGTGGCTCGTGCCTCATGTGCACGGAATGCCCAAATGGTATGTGTCTACGAAGACGCCTCTGTTCGGTGCCGGCGGCGAAGTTCTCGGTCTCGCCGGAGTGATGTACCCGATCACAACCCCTGATGAGCAGGCGGCGCGGTTTCGTGAAATCTATCCGGTGATCAGCCATTTCGAGCAGCATTTTCGAAGCGATGTTTCGATGGGTGAGATGGCGCGGCTTGCTGGACTTTCTTCGACCCAGTTCAATAAGCGGTTTAGGGATCTGATTCGGATCTCGCCGACAGCCTATCTTTTGCGTCTTCGCGTTCAGGAGGCACAGCGTCTTCTTGTTGAGAGTTCGGCTGAAATTGCCGAAGTGGCGGCCGAGACGGGTTTTTGTGACCAAAGTCATTTCACGAAACGATTTCAGAAAGTGACAGGGATGACTCCACTGCGTTATCGTCGGCGATTTCGTTGAACGGTGATCAGTGCGTTTCATTTTCCAGGCGATCATTGCCATCTACTATGAATAAATGTCGACAGATGAGAGGATCTTACTAAAGGTGGCCGCCATATGAGTCACGCAATTGCGGCTTTTCCGGAAACTCGGGGGCTTCTCGCCGAAACAGTCAGTGGGATGTCACTCGATTACGAAGCATTGCAGCGTCCGTTGAAGCGGTGCGACCTGGCTGCTTGTGGTGGTACCTGCTGTCATGACGGGGTTTACCTTTCTTCGGAAGAAGCGGGCGTCATCAGAGAGGTGTCGGGGACAGCTTCAGCTGAGTTGAAAGAGATCGGGCTCGATCTGCCGGAGCAGACGGTGGTGTATGGAAAATGGCGGGATGTTACTTCAGGGCCAAAGACGGCGACTAGAAAAGTCGACATGCATCAAAAGGTCTCGGATTACCCTGCGCATTTTGAGGATACCAACTGTGTTTTTTTGCTGCCTGATGCGAGGTGTGGACTTCAGGTTCTGGCAATGGATCGCGGACTGCATCCGTGGCATTACAAACCGATGACGTGTTGGTTGCACCCGCTGTCGATTACGGCGGGTCAAAATCACAAACCCGTTTTGACTTTGTATTCCGATCAAAGTGACCCACAACGCTACGATGACTACGATGGCTTTGTTTGTCGAACTCACTGCGGGCGGACCTGCGAAGGAGGGGAGCCAGCTTGGCGGGTGCTTGAAATGGAATTAAGAGCGCTCGGTGAGATCGGCGGACGCGATATCGTTGCAGAAATAGAAGTGGCTCTGGCGAACGATGAATGAAATTCGAATCAGTTAGTTGATTTGGCTTCGTTGTTGTCTTGATCTTTTTCCGCAGGCTCGTTGATTTCAAGGCCCATTTTGGTGGCGCGAGTTTTCCACAAATTGCGGGCAAATTCCTGCATGTCCTCGCGGGTATCTGCTTCGTCGACGATTTCGAGGCCTAGCAGTGTTTCGACGACGTCTTCCATCGTTACAAGTCCGCTCATGCCGCCATATTCATCGAGGACGATTGCGATGTGGTCTCGATTGGCGACGAGTTGTTGGAATGCATTCGTCAGTTTGGTGATCTGAGGTATTGCTGCGATTTCCCTGCTCAGGTCGGAAAGTTTGAGATCGAATTTGTCCTGAGCCGCGGCGAGGAGAATGTCGTGCTTTAAGACAAAACCTTTGATGTCGTCGCGATTCTCGCTGTAGATCGGTATCCTTGAAAAGGGGGAGCTGTTGTGCCTCTCCAAGTATTCGGTGAGGGTGGTGTCTTCTGTCAGGGCAAAGACAACGACTCGCGGAGTCATCACTTCCCGCACTGCAATTTCGCTGAGTCGCAGTAGGTTTTCGAGGATACGGGATTCGTCTTCCTGCAATTTTCCCTGACGGGTTCCCAGTTGGGCCATGACATTTAGTTCGTCACGACTGAATGAAGCTTCGCTGTGGTGCCCTTTGCTGAAGATTTCGATAAACCATACCACGGGGGTCATGACTTTAGTCAGTGTCTCCAAGCAAAGCCCTACCCACGGTGCCCATGTTCGCCAATGACGTGCTCCGAGATTTTTTGGAATAATCTCGGAGGCGATCAAAATGGCAAAGGTCATGAGAGCTCCGGCAGCGGCGTCCCATCTGCCGCCTCCCAGGGCTGAGATTTGTGCAGCCACGCCCATAGCACCAACGGTGTGGGATATGGTGTTCAGTGTCAGGATGGACGTGAGGGGGCGACTGATCTGCCTTTTCAGTTTCTCCAGTCGCTCGCCAACCTTGGGCTTCTTGTTCTTCAGGTTGGCGACATATGGGTTGGTCACGCTAAGGATGACCGCTTCCCACACAGAGCAGAAAAAGGAGACGCCGATTGCGACGAAAAAATAAATGATTAGCACTGTCCAAGAGCCAGTGGCATTTGGATCGACGCTTGTCGGGCTAATCGCCGCGACGGGGAAATGAAACATAGTTGCTCTAATGTTGCGAAGAAATCGGCCCGCATCAAGTCGAATTGAATAGCCGATTCGTAACGAGACGAATCGGCTAACAGGGTTAGGTCGCTGACTTAACCCTGTTAGGTCGCGGTTGAGCAGGAGCCGCCTACTTCTTTTTGACGTAGGCGTAGTAGGAGCCGGTCACCTCTCCGTTGGGACCCACAAAGGTGGCGTGAAGCTCGGCTGGGCCTTCTTCAAGAGTGATGTCAAAGGTCACGCTGCTGGCTCCTTTAGGAACTTTGGTCTTAAGCTTTTGGCCTCCAATTTCGATATGCGCAGTCTTGGCCGGGACGGCCAATCCAGGCGTGGCTCTAAACGCTTTTCCTCCGGGAACTTGCTCTCCTGCTGGAATACTGTCGGTGATCGCTTTTTTCGCGACGGGTCCTTCGTTGGGCCAGCGGCGCAATTCGATCTCGTAGGCACCACTTTTTTCAACCTGGAGATACCAGAATCCAAGATTCTGAGGTTTGCTGTCGGCGTTTCGAATATGAGCCTGATTCCATGGGCTGGAGCCGACGGTGATCCAGTCGTGGCAGGTGAGGCGACTCGGGTTCTCGGCAGGATTGCCGATTCGGATTCGTGCTGGATCGCCAAAAGAGGGGGAAATATCAGCCCACCATTCGTTGTAGAATGTCTTGAGACGTTCCGCGACTTCGGGGTGGTCGGCAATGATGTCGCTTTCCTGCTTCGGATCATTCTTGATTGCATAAAGCTCGTGTTTTGGCGTTCCGTCTTTTCCGGCATCACTGACGAGACGCCAGTCGTTGGTCATGACGGCTGATTTTCGCCATTTGATAGGATCTTTGACCCGCTGGCTGTCGGTCACGAGGATACGGTCAGGCCAGTCGGTGGGTTGCTGAGTGCTTTCCAGCAAAGTTCGAATGGAAGTTCCGTCAAATATGACCTCTTCAGGGGCTTTGACACCGCAGAGGTCGATCAGGGTAGGAACCACATCGACTGCGGCGGTGATGGTCTCGACCCGATTTTCTTTATCAAAGCCGCCGCCGGGCCAGTGCAGGAAGAAGGGGACGCGATGTCCTCCGTCGTATTCGCTGCCTTTCGCACCGCGCATGCCGCCATCGTAGGTTGACCTGCCGCCAGCGGTTCCATTGTCAGTGGTGAAGATAAAAATCGTATTGTCGGTTAAGCCTTTTTCGTCGAGCCATTCCCGCATCGCTCCAACGTTGTCGTCGATGTTGGCGACCATGCCGAAGAAATTGGCGACCGAGACGCCGTGCTCGGCATAGGGCTCAGCGCTTTTCACTGGAGCGTGGTTTGGACTGTGAGGGGCATTGGTGCAGATGTAGGCTAGGAAAGGTTTGTCTGCCTTTGTCTGCGCCTCGATGAAGTCTTTGGCATACTGGAAGTACACGTCAGTGCAATAGCCTTTGACCGGGACGGGCGTTTTGTTGTGAAAGTATGATCCGTCAAAATAGGCATTATCCCAATAGTCGGGAGTTTGGCCAACGCCGCCTCCGCCGTGTCGAAGCACTTCGGTGAAGCCTCTGTCTTCGGGACGGAATGGGTAGTTATCGCCCATGTGCCACTTGCCGAACATCCCTGTCGCGTATCCACTGTCTTTGAAGATTTGGCCGATCGTGACTTCGTTTTCGCGGATCATGGAGCGTCCCATGATGGTGTGCCAGACGCCGGTTCGGTCAGTCCAGTGACCGGTAATGAATGCGGCGCGGGTGGGAGAGCAGGTCGGGGCGACGTGATAGTCATCCAATCGAACGGACTCTCCGGCAAGGGCGTCAATGTGCGGAGTCTTTACGACGGGATTGCCGTGGCAGGACAGGTCGCCGTATCCCTGATCGTCGGTGATCACAATCACAACGTTGGGTTGCTCAGCTGACCATGCAGGGACAGCTGGGAAGAGGGTCGCCAGAAGGAAAAAGAGAAGGTTACGTAATTTCATATTGGAGGGCTCAGGGTACCCATTTTTCAGAGATCGACAAGTTACGGGTGTTCGGGAGTCATTTCGATGAAGTTTTTTCCTTCAATTGATCAGCAAGTGGCGGTTTCCGTCTTGACCCCTTTGGGCTCCATTCGGTAGAATGCGGACTCAACCGGATGTTCAAAATGATCCGGAATGCGCCAATCATTAATCTATGAAGTTTTCTTTCTCAATTCGCCATCGAAATCACGGAATGACGATCGTCGAACTGCTCGTCGTAATTGTCATTCTTGGGATCTTAGTTTCAATTCTGGTTCCGAGTTTAGGAAAAGGCAAACAACTTGCTGAAGCGTTAAAGAATACATCCAACCTGAGAAACATTGCCGCGGCAACCCTAACCTGGGCAGGTGACAACGGAAACAAGTTGCCCTCACCGGTCTATCCCGGTGGCAATTTGAGCGATGAAGAAGATTTTCCTAAATACTGGGATTTAGAAGAATCCGGGCTTTGGCTCGATGGAGTCGTCTTTGGCCACATGTATCTCTCGGAGCAAGCCGCACGAGAAGAGGATGAAGCAGAAAGTGGCGGTGACGATGATAATAGGGATGCCAGTTCGGGCGGTTATGCCGTCGACAAAGATGGGACGCACTTAATAGATACTCTCTTTGTGAGCAATCAATCAATTAGGAAAGATCCTGAGGAGAAGGATATGCATAAGCATAGTTATGCGATGAACACCAATCTCCAATATGATCGGAAGTATGAATCTTTCGAATCTGATGACCCTTACATGACGGAAAAAACACTATCCAATATTTTGTTCATGCCAAATGCGCTTCTCTACATTGAAAATAAAAAATCAAATTTGATCGATTTTGAAGACAGAGATGACATTATTGAGACGATGGAAGAACGCTGGGATGGATCAAAATCGATTGCAGCTTTTTTGGACGGGCACGCTGAGAGATTGAACGAAGATCAGATTCCTGAAGAAGACGTGGCGCTTGATCAGGAATCGAGTCGATTCTGGCGGGGGGTGGATTCACGCCAATTCAATGGCAGTTCGGAGCAATAGAGAATCCGGGCCAATGTTGCCCAAGTCAGTCTGAGCCATTGGCCAGACTGGCCGCTTCACTAATAGCGAGAGAGCAAGCCTCAACGCAGACGACAGGGATTTCTCGAGGCAGCGCTTTTAGCTTGCTCACGGTGCAATGGTCGTTAATCGGCCAGGCAATTTTGCGGATGCATCCGAGGGAGCACGTGTCCCGCATGATTTGATTAGCGTTTTGATCTGTGATACCCGAGGCATTTTTGTAGATGCCCGATTGACGGCTCAATGTCTCCTGTAGTGGAACAGGAGGGGCAGTTCCCTTTTGATATTCCACCCACGTGGCAAAAACGGCTGGGTAGATCGCATCGAGTCGGCTCAGAAATTCTTCGGCGCAGTCAGAGGAGGTTTGCCAGCCATGTATCAGTGTTGGGGCGGTCTTGAGCGGTCGGTAATTTCCTTCGGTATCGTGTCTGGAAAGTTCCCGCAATTCGGAGGCTGACTGAATTGAATCCAGAGATTCCAGGGAACCGTTCATCATAGCGTCGGTTCGGTGCATTGCGGTGAAGGTGCCTGCGTCTGACCGGGACAACACCAGTTCCCCGAATTTTCGAGATTCGCCCTGCGGTATCAATTGATCAAGTTCTTGAGCCAGCGTCATCCTGAATAGCGTTCGTCGAATTTCTCAACTTGTTCAACTATGACTTCTTCCATCGCAGGATCGGATCCAATCGCTGAGCTGTAATAAAGGGAGCGACTGTCTATCCGGTGGCATTTCACTCCTTCGGGTTCGCTGGAATGATCGGTCGCAGGATTCTGACGATCAATTCCAAGAAGAACGGGTATGTCTTCCTGACTGTGCAGTCCGTCCGCGATGAAGAACGGAACGACCACAACATTTTCAGACTTCGTGAGGGTTTGCCAATCGGAAATGAAGGGCGTTTCTTCCATGTAGGCATCTTTGACCTCTGCAAATCCGGCATCGGATTCTCGAATCATATCGACCTGAGCTTTGATTGCCTGGGTTGATTGTTTATTCATTGGCGTGCCATGACCAACAATGATGAGCGAGATCTCGCTATTTGGTATCGATCCGCCAGTGACCTTCGATGCATTCTGAATCAGAAGACGGGTCATGGCCGGGTGCAATCCTACCGGATCACAGTAGTGGAGCGTTTTTCCGTTTCTAACTGTGGTAGGACTTTCGAGCTCTAATTCGCGCGGAATAATCTCACGGGTAAAGTATCCTTCACTGATGAAATTCGGGACGATGTAGATGTCCTTTTGTTCAATCATGGTGAGGACTTGACGAAATCCAGGGTCTTCTTTCCAGAAGGCACAGAAGACGCTGCCAAATTGTCCTTTCTTAGCAATCGCGTCAGCAAGGAGCCAGGAAGGGCGCGACGAGTCCTTATTTTGGGTCGAGCCGTGAGCCAATATCAGAAGGGCGCTGTTTGGTTTGTGAAGTGCCATGTAGAAAAGGTTGCCCGCAGAATACGTCTGGAATCGCCAGTTGGCATCGGCTATTCTGGATAATTAAGATTGCTTTAATATCTATAATAATTAAGCTTATTCAGTGGCTCAGACTGGGGCGGAATTGATGAAACGGTGGATCATTATTAGTATGCTGGCGTTTGCCACAAGCGCATTTCAAACGAATGCGAGTGACCCCGATCTGGTTGGGGCCATGGCTGCTATGGATGGTTTTGCTCGATTGGCTGTTGAGGGAGAGCTTGAGTCGGTTCTCGGAGTGGTTGGGTTTTATGGAGACCCGCAACCGCCAGTATGGTTGATATTGACGGGTGTGAAAGACAAGCCCGGTGTGTTGAGGGAATCGGTGATGTCTGCAGGGAAAGTGGTGGCGGAGCGAAAATTTAAGAAGGCGTCAAATCAGGATTTGCCTGACATCCCGATTAAGCGTGGCTTGATGAAGGTCGATTCAGCGGCCGCATTTGTGATCGGTGAGAAGACGGCAAAGACACAGAAGGTAGCTTTCGACAGTGTCCATTTTCAGTTGAGGAGTCGGGATCTTCGAAATGAACCTGTCTGGATGTTGAATTTGATCAATCGCAGTCAGGTTTCGGTGGGCGTTGTCTATGTCTCTGCCGTGTCAGGTGAAGTATTGAGGACTAGCTGGATCGAATCGCCGGTTCAAAAATTCTCCTCTGCTCCGGTCGAGAAGAAGCCTGGGGACACGGGGACGAGAATGCCTCGTTTCGTTCGATAGCGCTCGGGGGTGATGCGAATTTGTTACTCTGCTGTGATTTTTGAATTTCAGAGAATCGTATTTCGCCTGCGCTTTGGCTTGCATGCTGGCTACTCCTTTGCGAATCTCCATCCCCTTAGATATGAAAATTGAAACTCTTTGTCTTCACGGTGGTCATACTCCTGACCCAACTACAAATGCCCGGGCTGTTCCGATCTATCGCTCCAGTTCCTTCGTTTTTAATTCGACTGAGCATGCCGCGAACCTCTTTGCCCTGAAAGAACTTGGGAATATCTACACGCGACTGGGAAATCCTACCTCAGACGTGCTTGAAAAACGTGTTGCTCTGCTCGAAGGCGCCCACGAAATGGGCGGTCTGGCTGTGGCATCAGGCACTGCCGGAGTGTTTTACTCGATTATCAATCTGGCAAGGGCAGGGGACAATATTGTTTCAGCCCGTAACCTCTACGGCGGCACTTACACACAGTTTAACGACATACTTCCTGCGATGGGAATCACAGTGAAATTTGTCGATTCGCAGGATCCGCAGGCTTTTGCCAACGCGATCGATGAGAATACGAGGGCCCTATTTTGCGAGACGGTTTCGAATCCTGCTCTTGAAGTTACCGACCTACAGGCTGTCGGTGATATTGCTCAAGCTAATGGGATCCCCCTGATCGTTGATTCGACCTTTTCGACTCCTTTCCTGACGAAGCCAATCGAATACGGGGCAGATATCGTTGTCCATTCCCTGACCAAATGGTTGGGAGGCCATGGTGCTGGAATTGGTGGATTGGTTGTTGATTCCGGAAGATTTAACTGGGCCGGCGGCAAGCACCCTCTTTTTGATGAGCCGGATAATTCGTATCACGGTTTGAGGTGGGGGCATGACCTTCCGGAAGCGCTCGCGCCACTGGCGTTTATCCTCCGGATGCGGACGGTTCCTCTTCGAAATCTGGGCGCGTGTATCTCGCCTGATAACTCATGGGTTATCCTTCAAGGTATTGAGACCTTGCCGCTTCGGATGGAGCGGCATTGTGAGAACTCACTGGCTGTGGCACGTCATCTTCAGTCGCATGAGAAAGTGGAGTGGGTCCGTTTCCCTGGATTGGAATCCGATTCGGAATACGAAAAGAATCAGAAATATCTTCAGGGTAAAGGCGGCTCGATGGTGGTCTTCGGGATTAAGGGTGGTGCCGAAGCTGGGCAGAATTTCATTGAGAAGTTGGGGCTATTTTCTCACCTCGCCAACGTAGGTGACGCCAAGTCTCTGGCCATTCATCCGTCGACTACGACGCATTCTCAGTTAAATGAGGAGCAGCAGGCGGCGGCAGGGATCACACCGGAACTGATCCGACTGTCGGTGGGAATTGAGAATATTGACGATATTCTCGCGGACCTTGACCAAGCTCTGGCCGCTTCTTAGCTGGATTTTGGGGCGCAAAAGCCGGATTTTGTGGGCATTTCACATGCTGACGAATTCGGTTGCGCTGGACCGAAAGAAATCCTAGTTTTCCGCCGCCTCTGAGAATCAAATTCCGGAGGGTCCTTCAACGTAATAGCAACATGGCCGAACTGGAAGATAGATACGAAGATAACGTCAAAGGAACGTTTTATGTCGATGATCAGTGCATTGACTGCGATCTTTGCCGTGAGACTGCTCCTGATAATTTTACTCGAAACGAGGACGGTGGGTATTCATACGTCTTCAAACAGCCTGAAACTGACGAGGAGCGTGCTCTTTCTGATGAAGCGATGGAAGGCTGCCCTGTCGAGGCAATTGGCAATGACGGTACAGAGTGATTTCCTGAACTGAGATTGTAAATTTTTAGGAACTGCGTTGCTTTCGGGTAACGCAGTTTTTTTGTGGAGTTCCGGCTGGTGGGGAACTACTCTATGAGCAGGAATGGCTTACCGATCAAGACCCCGCCGAAGTACCCGTGAGCGAGCGCTAGCTCAGCTGAGGGGCTATTGGGAGCCGCAGGATGTTTCAAAATTTCTCCAGACGAGTGAGTCTGCTGTGGCCAAGACGCTTAAGGGGCTTGGCCTCGAGGATAGGTTTAACGAGGATCAGGTCTTTGATGCGTGGAACTCGATGGTAGACGACTTCATTGCTCAGAATGCTCGTCCTGTCGCATTGCAGCGCGGGGTGCTGAGCATTCAGGTTTTGCACTCAACAGTGCATTATGAACTGGAAAGAATGAAGGGACAGCTCCTGCAAAAAATGCAGGACAGTTTCGGGCGGGAGAATGTGAAAGACATTCGATTCCGTCTCGGATAGCCGGTAAGGATAAGAAAAACATAGAAGGGTGAAGTTATCCACCAAGCCCTCTTTAATTTAGGATGAGCGATCACATTAATATCAAAGGGCTTCGGTTGGTGACGACTGTCGGCGTGCCGGACGAGGAACGTCAGGTTCCGCAAAGTGTGGAAGTGAATGTTACGATCACTCTTTCGAAATCTTTCAAAGGGTTCGATGATCGAATCGAGCATACGATTGATTATTACCAGGTTTCTAAAAAGCTGAGGGAAGTGGCCGCGAGTGGCGAGCGTCGGTTGATCGAAACATTGGCGGAAGACCTTGCTGCTGCGGTGGTGGCGTTTGAGGGAGTCTGTGCGGTGACGCTTGAGGTGGAGAAGTTTATTCTCGCGGATTGCGGGAGTGTTAGCGTGGTGATTACCCGCGCACGGGAGCATTGCTAATATCTGAAGCTGCACCAAATTTGCCCGAGAGACGTATGATGGGTAGATGAAAGGTAAGCGCCTATTGGTTTGTGCCGCAGTATTGGCTGGGATTGTTGGGATTCTGCTAATTTCAAATACGGTGATGGCAGATTACGAGACAGCCGAATACGAGTTGATCGAACGTGATGGAAAATTCGAAGTCAGGGACTATCAACCCATCGTAGTGGTGACGACTAAAATGGCTCGTGGAGAGGACGATGGGAGTTTCGGCCGACTATTTAAATATATTTCAGGAAGCAATGAGAAGGAACAGAAAATCGCGATGACGACGCCTGTCTTCATGCCGGCGGACGCTGATGGGAAAACGGAGGAAATGCAATTTGTGGTGCCGGAAGAAGTGGCGAAGAAAGGGCCTCCCATGCCGGAATCGAGCTCGGTTAAGATCAAAAAAAGAGCAGGAGGCAAATTTGCTGTTCTTAGGTTCAGAGGGAGAGCTTCTGATACTGACCGAAAAGAACAGCTCTCTGTCCTCAATGGAATATTGAATGAGAAGGGGCTTTCTTCATCTAGTGCACCGATTTTTGCGGGATACGATCCCCCTTGGACTCCCGGTCCGATGAGACGAAATGAAGTGCTCTTGAAATTGAATTGAAAAGAAATGGTGATGGATAATGGATTCTGATTCAGGTGAATCCGCCTATTGATCTTTCTCCATCGCAGCGAAAGATGAGGCATGTTCGTTCGTTTTTCTCAAATTTCGGTGATTGTAGCGCTCGTTTCGACCAACTCGCTGGCAGTGGTAGACGCCTCCGAAAACTGGCCTGGATGGCGTGGGCCGAGGGGTGACGGTTCGACATCCTTCGGGAAATTACCCGTCGAGTTTTCAATCGATGAAGATGTGGTTTGGTCCACGAGGATTGATGGAATCGGGCATGCTTCTCCGATCATTTGGGAAGACCGGATATTTCTGGTGACGGCAGATGAGAAAGGGGACTCACGTTCTCTCATGAGTCTGGACCGGACAACGGGAGCGATTCTATGGGAGGAGATTGTTCTGGAGTCAGGGCCGGAAGATATTCACCGTCTCAATAGTCGTGCCTCCAGCACTCCGGTGACCGACGGTAAACGCGTCATTGTTAGTTTCCTTGATGGGGATTCAATGTTCGTTGCAGCGTATGACTTTGAAGGAAACGAATTATGGAAAACGCGGCCGGGGGAATTTGCCAGCAAACACGGTTACTGCGCCTGTCCAGTTCTGTGGAACGGGAAAGTAATCGTGAATGGCGACCACGACGGAGATGCCTACCTCGTTGCTCTCGACGAAGAAACGGGAGAGACGATCTGGAAGACTGAGCGGCCAAATAAAACGAGGAGCTACTGCACTCCCATCATCAGGGAGATCGAGGGTAGAACTCAGATGATTCTCTCGGGTAGCCTTTCGGTCGCCAGCTACGATCCAGATACGGGTGATCAACACTGGGTGATCGATGGTCCTACCGAGCAGTTTGTGGCTTCACTCGTATACAACGAAAAGCTGAATCTACTTTTCATGACTTGTGGGTTCCCGGCAAAGCACATGCTGGCGATCCGCCCGGATGGCACCGGAAACGTGACGGACACTCATGTGGCCTGGCGCGATACCGTAGGAGCCTCATACGTTCCCAGCCCGATTGCGATCGGTGACTATTTTCTGGTTGTGGCCGACAACGGAGTAGCGAGTTGTTTCGTAGCTGAGACGGGCGAGCGCCTTTGGCGTGAGCGGCTTCCTGGAGGACATAGTGCGTCAATCATCTCTGCAAACGGGCTTGCCTATTTCACTTCGGATACTGGTATCGTTTCCGTTTTGAAACCAGGGCCTACCTTTGATGTGATTGCTCAAAGCGAAGTGGGTGAGCCTGTTTATGCTTCTCCTGCGGTCTATGGAGATCAGCTTTATATTCGCGGAGAGAAACATCTTTTTTGCATTGGGAAATGAGGCTGTGCCAAAAGTGGTTTCGTGGTGGTGAATGGTTGCGCGCGCATAACCGCTACCTAGCCGCTTTACATCGGTTGTTCTTTTGCCAAGAATCCCGACCATGAAGCGACTATTGTTGGGGTTGTCATTGTCCGTCTTGATTCCGGCGGCATCTGTTCTATCCGGCGAGTTGACGGTGGAAGGTAGGGTGGCTTTCGTCGAAGGTCCGGCGTGGCGAAGTGACGGGAACGTCTTTTTTACTGATATCGAGAATAACCGAATCATGCGGCGGGATCCATCGGGCGTCATTCGAGTGTTTCGGCATCCGTCTGGGCGGGCCAACGGTCTTGTATTTGATTTGGAGGAGCGCCTGCATGCATGCGAAGGGCACCGGGAAGGCGGCAATCGGAGGGTTACTCGAACCGAAGCTGATGGCAGCATTACCGTTTTGACTGACCGATTTGGCGGGAAACGTTACAACTCGCCGAACGATCTGGTGATCGATGGGAAGGGCCGGATTTTCTTTACTGATCCTCGCTATGGCGGCTATGACGGACCGGATGAAGTAGAACAGTTTGATGATCACGGAAGTCCAATTGAGGGGGTCTACCGGATCGATCCCGATGGTTCGGTCGAATGTATTATATCTTACGAAGTTCAGCGTCCTAACGGAATCGCTATTTCCCGAGATGGAAAGTATCTCGTCGTAGCAGACAATCACAATGGGCCGGAGGAAGGAGGGCAGCGTGCCCTGTGGAGATTTGATCTGAAGGCGGATGGGACTATTGCCCCTGATAGCAGAAAATGTCTTTACGATTGGGGCAACGAGAGGGGGCCTGATGGAATCGCGATTGGCCCGGATGGGAATATTTACGCAACGGCCGGAACCAATTTTGCTAGTTCAATGGAGACGGCAACAGAACATCTCTCTGGTGTCTACGTGATCTCGATGGAGGGCGGGCAACTTGACTTCATTCCAGTGCCTGAAGACATGATAACCAATTGCACTTTTGGTGGTGAAGACGGAAGAACGCTTTTCATCACGTCAGGGGCAAAGCTGTGGAGTATTGGTATTGAGTGAAAATATGAAGTGGAATCGTCGTCAATTTATCAAGACAGCTGGGCTGGCTTCGGGTGCCGTGGGGGTGACCGCAGCAGAGAGCGAGGGATGTGGTGTGGCCATTGGCACCTATGGCTTGCAATCATTTCAGTTAGCTGATGCCATTCGTGTGGTCGGGGAAACAGGATTTGATGCGGTGGAAATCGCGGTGATTCCGGGAACCACTGGAGATCCTGCGTCGGCGTTTGATTCGGCTGAAAAGAGGAAAGTGATCAGATCTATGGCGGAAGACAATGGTTTGAGGATCTGTGGTTTGATGACGAATTTGAAGCCGGAAGAAGACGATAAAAAGCATCTGGCTCAATTGTATGCTCTGCGTGATTTGGTCGAGTTGGCTCAGGAGTTAGCTCCCGGGCATCCTCCTATCATTCAAACGATTCTTGGCGGGAAGGACTGGGAGTCCTCACGAGGTTTGTTTCGGGACCGGCTGGCGAACTGGAATCAGATTTTGGCGGATCAAAAGGGGTATCTTTCAATTAAGCCGCACCGAAGTCATGCCATGTCGACGCCTTCGCAGGCGAATTGGATTTTGGAGCAGCTGGGGTTTCCTCCCAGGTTGCGGATGGTCTATGACTACAGTCATTATGCTTTCCATGAGCCGGATCTGAGCATTGCTGAATCGGTCGCGGATGCGTTCCCGATTACGAATTACGTAGCAGTGAAAGACGCCGTTGAAATTGACGGCAAGGTTCAGTTTGCACTGGTAGGAGAGTCTGACAGCTGGGATCAGGCTGAGATCGTTCGGTCTTTCTATCTTGGAGGCTACCGAGGCGATTTTTGTTGTGAAGTCAGCAGCCAGATCTGGCGGGATAATCCATCTTACGATCCGGAAGAGGCGACTCGGATTTGCTATCGAAATCTCGTGGCTGCGTTTGAGCGAGCTGGTGTCGCCCGCAGTTAAAATGAAAAGGCCTGACCGACGAAGTGTCGGGCAGGCCTTTCCTAATTGAGATTGATATGGCTAGCGCTTACTTCACCGTGATGGTGATTTGCTCAGACATCAGGGGTGGGTCGTGAGGGATGTGGGCGTGATCGCCGAGGACTAGCTGCAAAGTGTGCTCTCCGGATGGGAGCTCAACGGTGACTTCAGTTTGTCCTCCGCCGAAATGCTTGTAATTGTCGTCCATTGGGAACGGCAATTTCAGATTCGGTAGATCTGCATCAATGATGAGATGGTGATGGCCGGTTGGCTTTTCTTCGCCGAGATAGATGCCTGCTGGCGCGACACCCATTCCCTTGAGGCCAAATTGAATGGTGATTGGTCCTTCAACTGTGTCTCCGGCTTTTGGAGAGATAATATAGAGATTGGCCTCCGCAGGGCGGGGGATAGGGCTCATTGGGGGAATTGGGAATCCGGAATCGGCTGCTTTGTGATCCTCACAAGTCGCCTCCTGCTTCGGGAATAAGAAAAAGGCTCCGACGCCAAGAGCGACGAGGACCAGAATGCTGATGGATGTTTTTTTCATGATTGGATGTATTGAAGGATTGATTTGTTGTTACGACAGCCCTGAGGAATTGGAGTCCTGCGCAATGGTAGAATTCTACAGTATCCTGACGAGCGTCTCATAGAAAGTTAATCAGGTCATGCCCTCTACATCAAGGGGCAAGAATCTAAGAAAGGGGACGAATATACGCGCCTGCGTCATTGCAAGAGGATGGCGGCGTTGGCATGGTTTCTATGAATTGACCGATGTGGCCAGTAAAGAGAGCCTTCGGATCTAGTCCACTATTTTTATGAGAGCCAAAATATTGTTAGGGGGGATGATGGCGTCATTGTTCTGCGGCGTCGTTGCCGGAGATGACGGATCATGGCCTCGATTTCGGGGAGTAAACGGTTCAGGCGTTAATGACGCGAAACCGGTTCCTACGGAATGGAATGATTCGACTCAGCATTGGTCTGTTGAAATTCCGGGAGTAGGCCACGGGTCTCCTGTCATCGTTGGAAACAAGGTTTTTTTGCTCAGCGCCGTTGCTGAGGCACCTAGTGCCGAAGAAGCCCCCGCCGCCAAAGGAAAGGGCAAGAAAGGTAAGGCGGGCAAGGCCCCGAATCCGATGCTCTCCTATCAATGGCTGACGCTTTGTCTGGATCGTGAGACGGGGGAGACTCTCTGGGAAAAGAAATTCGATCAGAGGGCGTTCAAGGGGCACCGCTTTAATAGTGCGGCTTCCTCGACTCCTGCGGCCGACGAAGATTGCGTCGTATTTTCTTGGGGCACGCCGGATCAGCTGACGGTAGCCGCGCTCTCTCATGAGGGAGTCCTGCTTTGGAAAAAAGACCTGGGTCCAGTGTCTGGCGGGCACGGGTTTGGCGCTTCGCCAATTATCTATCAGGATCTGGTGGTGCTGAATAACGATCAGGAGAAGCAGGCTGGTAATTTGTTGGCTCTCGATTTAAAATCAGGTGAAATTGCCTGGACCGTGGAGAGGAAGAGCGAACGTATTTCTTATTCTGTTCCTTGCGTCTATGAGGCGGAAGGGCGTGAGGTGTTGGTTTTTATAAACTGGCAGCACGGGTTTACCGCGATTGATCCGAGCGATGGATCTGTCGTGGCTGATAAGTCAGTGTTTAATCTGGATACCAACGAGCGGGCTATTAGTTCTCCCATTGTTTCGAAAGGGCTCGTGATTGGGACCTGCGGATTCACTGCCAACCCAAAGCACTGCGTGGCGATGAAACTGGAGAATGGTGAATGGATTGAAGTCTGGAGGCGCGAACGCAATATTAATCATATCCCGACGACGATCGCGGTGGGAGACCACACCTACTTGATTGATGACGCTGGCATTGGCACCTGTGTCGATACCTTGACCGGCGAGGAAATCTGGCGCGACCGAATTCCCGGAGTGGAGGGCTCGATTTTTGGTTCACCGGTGAGTGATGGAACGAACCTATTTTTTGCTGACGAGAGCGGAAATTTTCACGTCATAGCAGCGAGCCCTGAATTCGCTGCCATCGCTACCAATCGCTTGGGCGGATTGTGTCGGACCACGCCAGCGATTGTGGATGGCACGATCTACGTTCGAACTGAGAGCAAGCTATCGGCTTACCGATAGACTGGATTGCCTCGGCAGTTTAACGATCACTCGTCGACCTCATACTTCCGTCGAAGGCGTGGGCCTGTTTTCTCCCACTCTTCGTTTGGAAGTGCCTCCCAGACGGTGAGGTTTCGAATACTGACGGGTCCTCCGCTGACGACGAAGCCCCACTTGGTTTTGTCTGCGGCGAGGAGTGGGTCACTGCCCATGCTGATATGTTCTCCTGTTTGGGCGAGCATTTCCTCTCCGAGTAATTCAATGCGGATCGTATGCCATTCGTCGGTGGCCATTTCTTCGGCGATCTTGTTAAATGGCTTAGCTGTGTCGGGGCCTTCGTGATCGTTGTCGTCTTTCTGCGCGCTGAAGCCAGCCGGGCTGAGTGACACTCTGGCAATGTGATCATTGTTATCGAAGCCGAAGGCGGTGCCTTTGGTTTCGCCAAGCTTGACCTGGTATTCGACAATGACGTTTTTTAAAGTACTGGCACGTTTCATGACGCCTCCGTGATCATCGGCTGCGACTTCGACGCCGCTGAGCCCATATTCATTGGCCGACCAGTCGCCAACATTGGCTTTCCATTCAGAGTCAATCTCGGTGAAACTCGTTTGATAGATCACCTTGCCCGGTAAAGTCATGAGGGTTTCGGTAGCCGGTTTAGGAGCGTTGGCGAGAGCGTCCTGCTCTGCCTGCCATTCGCGGGCGAAGGTCCCGTCGGCGTCTGAGAGAGAGCTAAGGGGCAATGTGTATTCGCGACCGTTGTCCATCTTGAGCGTGATGTCTTCGCCTACGACTGAGACGAGGTCCGCTGTGATCGTTTTCCCTTCACTGTTGGTCCAGTCGCGGAGATCACTCAGCGCTAGAAATGGGAGCAGAAGGAAAGTGGCAGTTAGTGACAAAGTTTTCATGAGCTGGCTTCATTTAACCCTTGGACTATGGAAGGGGCAAGAAGTGTCTTTGGCTGATATGGAGTTCCTTCCCTTCCTTTTTGGGAGGAGATCTCAGTTCCCTGACTCAAGACGGTCCATCAGTTCGGCTCGTTGCCTGGGGATATTGCCAAGAATACCGCCGATGGATCGAATGGAATCGATTCCGGGCTCGTACACTCCCAGCGTTTGAGCCAGCTGTTTTTCAAAGTGCTTAATAGCTCTGAGATCAGCGTCCTTGTCGTTCAGATAGTCCAGGCCCCTTTCCAGTAGATCTGAAATTTCGGGAATGGGGGATTCCGGCTCTGCCACGCTGCTGACCAATTTGACGAAGTAGGAGGCCGCGAGAGTTTGCTGATAGTTGCGCCGCAGTCCCAGCCTCGGGCTTTCCATGCGGAGGTCCTTCAGAATGTGGAGATCGCCTTTTCTCGCACGATGGATTTCGATCTCGCAGAGGTAGAATAGATCCAGTTTCCCTGCGAAGGCACTCTTTGGCCGTCGAGCTCCCTTGGCGACGGTCTTCACAATGCCATGTTGATGGGTACACCAGTGCACGATAAGGCTGGTCTCGGTGAGGGGAGACCTGCGAATCAGGGTGCCACGGTCTTTCATGTGATTGTGGACGCAAAGAAGCGACGCTCTCTCTTAGCCGTCTAGCGCTGGAGAGTGGCGAGGAAATGGATTAAAGATCTGTAAGCCAAAGATTGAATTTTTCCAGATTTGTGAGAGATCTTACGCTCTGCATGAAAGAAGAATTGCAAGCAATCGATACGAAATCTCTCAAAGCCCGGCTCAATGAGCTGAGGCGGTATCTTTGACTTTGATCGTCTCGAAAAAGAGCTCGAGGCCTTTGAGGTCGAGATGAGTGCCCCGGAATTCTGGGACAACAAAGAGAGGGCCCAGGAAAAGGTCGGGGAAGTAACGGTTATCAAGAACAAGGTCATTCCGCTCCGTGAAATCGACGCTCGGATTGAAGATTTTGAAGTGCTGGTTGAAATCGCGACCGACGACGGTGATGCGGCTTCGTTTGACGAGGTGAAGTCAGAACTCGAGTCCATTGAAACTGAGCTCGATGCGATTGAACTACAGACTTTGCTCAATGGACCGCATGATGGCGAAGGAGCGTTCCTGACGATTCATGCAGGGGCGGGCGGAACGGAGGCCTGCGATTGGGCGGACATGTTGATGCGAATGTATCAACGCTGGGGGCAGCAGCAGAACTTTAAGGTCGAAGTGATCGACTTTCAGGAAGGTGAGGAAGTCGGAGTGAAGGGGGTGACCTTGCGCTTTGAAGGGGCCAATGCATACGGCTATCTCAGTTGTGAAAGGGGTGTGCATCGTCTCGTTCGTATTTCGCCTTTTGATTCGCAGTCCCGAAGGCACACCTCTTTTGCCAGTGTCGATGTGGTTCCTGATCTGGAGAAGGAACCTGACCTGGAAATCGATGAAAAAGATATCGAGATCAAGACAGCACGCAGTGGTGGTAAAGGTGGACAGAACGTGAACAAAGTTGAGACGGCGGTGCATTTGACTCACTTTCCTTCGGGGATTCAGATTCGATGCACGGTGGAGCGAAGCCAGCACAAGAACCGGATGACGGCGATGAAATTGCTTAAGACGAAGCTGCTCGCACTTGAGGAAGATAAGAAGCGCTCAGAGATGGAGCGACAGTATGGCGAGAAAGGCGAAATCGGATTTGGTAGCCAGATTCGATCTTATGTTTTTCAACCCTATCAGATGGTGAAAGATCATCGGACTGGTTGCGAGTCGACAAATGTTCCGGCGGTGATGGATGGTGATATAGGTTCCTTTATCGAAGCAAAACTTCGGGGCCTGGTTGCTGGGGAAAATAACGACGACGTTTAAGAGGATGAATGTGATCCATGTCTGCAGCGTGATACTCATCAGTGGAGTGAGTGCACTGTTGGGACAGGGGGATTCAACTGACTTACCCTTCGATGAATCACAGATAGTGGATCAGCGAGCGTATTCTGATTCTTCTAATGCGTGCGGTCCTGCCTCAATTCTGAATCTGCTGAAATTTAGCAGAGCTGAGTACCAGTCGGCCTACGATGGCATTCTGGGGGCAAAAGATAAGGTGAGAATTCGTTTTTTCGTTGATCGGTACTTTCGGAATCGCCGGTCTGTGATTTACAAAGATCAAAAGAGATGGGGCGTTCATGGGGTTCAATCAGCAGACCTGGTGACAGGGCTGAATGAGTTTTTGTCAGAGAATGCGTTGCCGAAACTGAACGCCGGCTACCTTGATCGGCAGGTAGACGAAAGCGCCGCAGAACATCTGAACCGTTGTCATGAGATGATAGCGGCATCGATCGAAAACGGGGTGGCACCAATCATCAGTTTACGCTCCTACCTCGTCCGTGAACAGGAAGGTGAGGATGCGGATCCTGCGTGGGAGACGGGGCGCCATCACAATCTGGTCGTGATTGATGTGTCTGAAAAACCAGACGCTTTAGGGTTTCGGGTCGTTGCTCTCGATCCCTGGATGGGCCGCAAGGTGGAGCTATATTTGCATGTGGAGTCCAATTCCCAGGGATTTCGCGCTTTGAAGGGAGTGGAGGAGTCAGGGAAGTGGCTCAATGGCGAACCTTTCCTTCAGGTTCTGGCGCCGCAGGTCTCGAGTCTTCAACCAGTTGATCTAAAATGGTCAGAGCGGTTTGTTGTGGTAGCGAATTTCCTGATTGGTGATTATTAATAGCTCAATTGCGGCGTAAATTGTAGGAAACTTCTTAGGGTTTTGGTGGTTTATCCCACGAATTAATGAGTCAATGGTGACCAATTATTATGTCTGACCAAGTTATTGCTTTGCCTGCCCCTGAAAAAGGCTGGGTCATGTACCAGGATGGCAAAGAGATATCGAGGAATGATCGACTCGCGGGTCTGATTGGGAACCGTGTTGGTGTTTCGATCGGATTCCCTGCGTCGCAGATAGCCACATTCCCTGTCGTGATGCCTGCAGTTGATGCTGAGTTCCATGAGAATATGGTCCATTCCCAAGTTGAGAAACGGGGGTTGATCGGGCGATCGACGGGCGAGAACGGAGAGGTTCTTTTCGACTTTACGATCGTAGCTCAGAGCGCCCAGGAGAATACTTTTGCGGTATCGGTTGTTTCTGGTGTCGGCGGGGAACTGATCGTTCCTAATGCCGGAAATTATCAATCATCGGCCGCTCTGTATTCTTGTGAGCCAGGTGGGTGCCTTTTGTGGAAAGAGAGAGGCCGATTGGTTCTTGCCATCTACAGCGGGAAAGAGCCGGTGCATTTGCAAATGCTGGGGGGCGGAGCGGAAATCGGTGAAAGTGTTGCCCGTGAAGTGAATTTGATTTTGCTTGGTCTGAATGGGGAGCCGGCCATGTCCGGGTGTCTGCCCTCGAGCTTGGAATTATTGATAATTGGTGGTGAGGAGGAAGGAATCCAATCTTTTTCGGATCATCTTTCGATACCAGTGAAAGTTTTGTCGCGACCTGTTGTTGCTCGTAGTCGGGATAGCGAGCGATTATTGCCAGGCGCTGTGACTCGGATACGGCAGGCGCGCCGCCGCCGCCGTCAGGCTACTCTGATAGGTTGCATTGTCCTGGTAGTGTATTTGGTGGGAATCGCCTGGCTTTGGGTTAAAGCGCGTGACACTGAGGCGAAGATAGAATCTCTGGAGAAGCAAATAGCGATTGTAGAACCGGATGTGGATTGGATTCAGCGGGTAGATCAACGATGGCGAAATTTGGAGCCGGCTTTTGAGAAGTCCTGGTTTCCGGTGGTGCAACTCAGTCGGATCACTGCGGCTTTGCCGGGCAGTGGCGTTGTGATCAGAGAGTTCCGAACCTCCGGTAGAAATATCAGGATTCGAGGGCAGGCAAGAGATGTTCAATTGGCTAATCGCTTGTTGGAGGATCTGCAGGCATTGGACGATTTTTCCCAGTATGACTGGAGCATGCCGAATCCAGGTGTGGAAAAGAATAATACCGCAACTTTTGATATTGAAGGAAAACCCAAGAATGCAGGCGCTGAAAACTAGAGAAAAGATTCTGTTGGGGATCTGTGTGGGAACGATATTTCTTATCGCGAACGGTTTCGTGGCGCGCTCCATCGTGAGCAAGCTGGGTGGAGGTAGTGGTAAAATCAGGGTTCTCGAAAATGAACTCGCTGATTACGAAATGTGGCTGGATGACGCGCCCAAAGCTGAATCCAGGGAGAAATGGATGCAGGGGGTGATGCCCCGACTTAGTTCAACCCTTGGTAAAGAGCAGGGCGATTTGCTGCAAGAACTCCAAGATGAGCTGCTGGACCGGAAGCTCAAAATTGAACAGCAAAGTCTTCAGGACATTGTATACGAAAATTTCTATACGGAGGTGGCCGTTCGGTTGACGATCCGAGGCGAAGAAGCAGTGGTGACAGAATGGCTGACGACTTTGCAGAGCCCGGAGAAATTTCAGGTGATCAAGTCACTCGAACTCAAAATCGACCTTAAGTCTAAAGAGCCGGAGCCTCAGGCAATTTGTCAGATTACGATCGCACGGTGGTTGGATCCGAATTCAGACAAGGAACCGCTTACACTGGAAGCAACAGACGCCGAATCGGAAGATCGGAGTTAGTTTAATTGATGACGTAGGGAAAAATGGAATGAGCTTGGATCAAGAAAACATGGGTTGGACAAAGGCTCTGGTTTTCGGATTGATGGCGATCTCTGTGTCCGGTGGATTGAACGCTCAGCGCTTTTCAGTATCAAGTGTGTCACTCGATTCCAAGTCACCTCAAACTCCAGGTGCAGGGGACTATAGCGATCTGCGGCAATCGAGCCCCTTTCTGAGGGTGCTTGATCCTGGCGAAACCTATTCTTTGAGGGGAGTGGCGTTTTTGGACGGACGTGAGGTGGCGACTTTATATAATCGTGAAACCAAAAAATCAGTCGTAGTGACGCCGGATAAACCTAACGAAGACGGGCTTCAATTGGTGCGTGTGAATTTAGGAGGTGAACTTGAAGGCGTGACCGCTACGATTTCAATCGCGGGTGAAGAAGTTGAATTAAAATACGAACTGAAGGGAATGTTTCCTGTGGCGAAGGTGGGCGGCGCTGCCGGCGGGGGAAAGGGTGAAGTTGAAGAACGTCGAGGGCCGTCAAAAGAAGATATTGAGCGCTATCGTTCTCTCAGTGAAGAAGATCGTAACAAGCTTCGGAAATACATGGGGCATGTCATGAGTAACTATCAGGATCTCTCCAGGGAAGAGCGGGGGAATATGATCCGCGGAGCGGTGATGCGCTTGAGCGATGGCAAAGAGTTAAAAATTCCTCAGCCGGAGGGAAGCAACAGTAATGACATCAGCGGAAGTGCCCCTGTGAGACCCTCCCCCCAGGGGAGATAATACCATCTCAACCTTGTCACTGGAGGACTAAGAGTTTTTGGGGGATATAGAGCGCTTCGCGGATGTGTTAGGACGTTGGCCGAATCTCTGCAATCCTGTGTTCCTGCTCAGTTACGATACCCGCGGGGCAGCCCCCCGCGTCGCACCTGAGTAGCGCCGTGCACTTGAAAAGGTTCAACTCAGCCATTCCACCAGTTTCACCATCGAAATAGTCTATTTGGTCACTTAACAAGACGGACGGATCGGATGTCCATCATTTGCGGCTGAACATGGTCGCCGGCCATCAGTACCAGTGTGTAAATCGTTTCAGGTTCTAGAGAGACGGTTCCTTTGAGCGCTATCGTTTTGAAGTCTTTCAGCGAATTGGTTTTCACTGATTTGCCGGTGAAATTTTGTGAAAGCAGACTGACCTCAAAATCGCTCGAATCATCGTTTAGAGAGGCTTGGTCAACCTCAATGGAATAGTTTCCTGCCTCAGTGACCTTGAAAGTCCATGAGAACCAGGTTTCCCGAGAAGCCCATTTGGTGATTGATCCGAGCGATGAATCGAATGACGCCTTTTTGTCGCCCTGGACTCGAGCCCGGTTTCCGGCCAAGTCTTCGCCAGGTGCGATAGGTTTTACTGCCGCGATGAGCTTTTCCATCGATCCCAAATAGGCTTTGGTGGTATTTTTGAGATCGTTGTTTTTAGACCATTTTCTGAGGAGGGCCAATGTTTTGGGGCTGGGATATCCGATTACGGCTCCCACCATTCGCCTGATGTCATTGGGGTTTTTGATCAGGCCTGCAGCACGATCCCAAGTCGCGATCTTTTCTTCCAGGGATTCTGATCCAGGAAGCGTGACGAGACGAGCGAGTGCTTTCTCTGCCACACTGCGTAGCCCCGTATCTTTTGTTTCATTGATGATTTTTTCCACATCAGGAATTACGGAGCGGTCCTTCCAGTTCAAATAGCCAATCATCGCATCCCTCTGATAATCGGAATCGCTCTTCTGATTGTAAATGCTGCCGAGACGCGCCTTCACCTTGTCGGTACCCATGGCACCAAGAATTCGAAACAGACTCTTTCGTTCGTCTCCATTGGACGCCGAAACCCGGGTCAGTATTTTTTCGATGGCTGGTTCAGGATTGTTGCTCTTGTAGAGGACTGCGAGCGCGGTGTCTTCGATGTATTTTCGGGCTGCCAGACCGCGTTCGGTTTGTAGCGTTGCGAGAAGGTCTTCCAGATTGTCAGGTGTCGCCAAACTGCGAATCGAGCCGAGCAGTTGGATTTTTTGATCCTCTGAACTGGTGGCGGAGACGAATTTGGTGATGGTGGTAAAGGCCTTGGCATAACCTCGCTCAGAAATCGCCTTTGAAAGCTGAATCCGAAGCGAAGTGCTTTCGGCTTTTTTAAGTTCCTCAAGAATCTTTTCGTCGATGCCGCTGCCTTCTAGTCGACTGAGGACTTTGACGGCATTGTCCTTGAGCTTGGCTGATGACTTGCCGTTTTTGAGCACGCTCACTGCAGCATCTACATCGCTCACTGTGCCGACGACCTTTTCAGCAGCAGCCAATTCGGTGATGCGTTTTTCTTTGTTTTTGTTGGAGACACTTCCCGCGACAATGATTCCGATGATGACGAGAATGACCGCGAACACAGCTCCAGTAGCGATCATCTTCGTTTTTCCGCTTACCTCCTTTGAGCTTCGATTGAGATTGGCCCGGCGAATAGGACCGGATCCCCCTGGGGAGGGGCCGACGATCAAAGAGGGCGGGGCGTAGGCTTGGCTGGCGGCTGTTACAATTCGAATCTCGCCGGTGGCGACATCGGGGGTGTCTTCGACTGGAAGTGCTTGAACAGGGATAGCTCCGGGTGGCTCAGGATCCCGGGGCCATCGTTTTAATGCGTCTTTGGCATCGAGGGGGCGGTGTTCGATGTCTCGGTTGATCAGCCACATCACCCATTGGCAAATGGATGGGGATAAGTCAGGTCGAACTTGCTCAAGTGGCACCACCTTGTGCTGGAGGTGCGCATTCATGACTTGAGGCGCAGTTTCGCCATTAAATGGATACTGACCCGTCAGCGCATTGTAGAATACGCAGCCCATTTGGTAGAGGTCGGTCCGCGCATCCAGTTCGCCGCGCTCGAATTGCTCGGGTGACATGAAAAAGATTGAGCCGAGAACTGAGTCCTCTTGATCCATCGTCTGGACCGAGGGGGATTTGCTAAATTTGGCGAGCCCAAAGTCCAAGATCTTAATCTGGAACTTACCGGATGCCTGCCATATCACCATGATGTTGGTTGGCTTGATATCGCGGTGAATCACATTGATCGCCTGTGCCGCGATAAGTGCCTCCATTGCCTGCAGGACCACTTCGACGAAGTCAGCCTGAGTTAGAACGCCACGCTCAATCGTCTCGTCGAGAGTCTCTCCTTTGAGTAGCTCCATGACAACAAATCCACCCTGGTCATCCTGCCCGACGTCAAAGACGGTGATAATATTGGGGTGGTTGAGGCAGGAAAGGGTCTGCGCCTCTGCTATGAGGTTGTCGGCCGCGTCCTGAACCTCTTCGTCGGTCGCTTTGCCAGGAGCGAGAACTCGTTTGATGGCAACTTCCCGCTGTAACTGCGTATCAAACGCTTTGTAGACCGCACCGAGCCCTCCTTTGCCGATTTGCTCGCGAATTTCGTAGCGGTTACTCATAGGGAATCGAGGCAGGTCTGCGGTTCAATAGGGGGTTCCTGCATCATGAGGCGAATATATAGGCCAACGTAAAATGTTTCACGGATAATTAGGAGCTTTTTCTTTCGATATTTTTTGGGGATCCAGCCATCTCCATATCTATTGTTGTGAGAGGTTGAAAAGTGACACCTGAGATCTCAAAAACGGACAGGAAATGTGTTGGCTGTCGAGGCGCTTCGACTTAGCTTCGACGAGACTCATGACAAGGGAAGATCTAGCCGAAGTACTGGAGGAAATTGCGTTGCTGTTGGAATTGAAGGGAGAAAATCCCTTCAAGATTCGAGCCTATCGTTCAGGAGCAGAAACGGTGCGGCAGTTCTCCGGGGATATTGTCGCTCTCGCCAAGGAGGGCGAGTTGAAAGGGATCAAGGGATTCGGGGACGCATTGCAGCAAAAACTCCATGAACTCGCATCGACGGGCAAGTTGGAGTATTTCGTGAACCTCAAAGCAGAATTTCCGGAGTCGCTGTTTGAGCTCTTTAAGATTCAGGGGCTTGGACCCAAAAAGATCAAGGCAGTGTATGAAAAGCTCGGGGTCGATTCAGTAGGCCGACTCAAGGAAGTGTGTGAATCGGGGGAAATTGCCGAGTTGTCCGGGTTCGGGAAGAAGACTGCTGAGGGGATTTTGGAGTCGATTGCTTTCAGGGAGAAGAATGCGGATCGTTTCCGCCTCGGTGATGTGGTGGCGCCGGTGACCATGATTTTGGACGCGCTGAAGTCTCATCCTGATTGCCATAGAGCTGAGCCGGCTGGTAGTTATCGAAGAGCCAAGGAGACGGTGCATGATGTTGACTTTCTGGTGGCGTCGGACAAGCCGGAGCGGGTCATCGATCACTTTGTGAATCACGACTGGGTGGAAAAGATTATCGCCCAAGGAGCTACCAAGGCGAGTGTCTACCTTGAGAGCGGTTTGCAGTGCGATCTCCGGGTCGTGAGCAATCATGAATTCGCCTGTGCCCTGGCTTACTTTACGGGAAGCAAAGAACACAATGTGGCAATGCGCAGTAGGGCCCTGGAAAAGGGCTACACACTGAACGAATACCGCCTCGCGCCGCGGGAAGGAAGTGAGAGCAAGGAGCCTCCCGTTTTTGAAAGCGAGGAGCAGCTCTATGCCTTTTTGGGCCTCGATTTTGTTCCGCCTGAATTGCGCGAAAATACCGGAGAAATTGAAGCAGCGATCGAGGGGGATTTGCCGGATTTGGTCGAGTTGGGCAATCTGCGGGGAACTTTTCACAATCACACCACTGCCAGTGACGGAAAAAATACGCTGGATGAAATGGCCGAGGCGGCGATTGAATTGGGACTACAGTATTTGGGAATCGCGGATCATTCCAAGAGTTCGTTTCAGGCCAACGGACTCGATGAGAAGCGATTGCGGGATCAGCTTGCCGAAATCGCGGAGTTGAATGCCGGTTATGTGAAAAAGGGGACTAATTTCCGAATCCTGGCCGGTAGTGAAGTGGATATCCTAAAGGACGGATCGCTCGATTATGGCGACGAACTGTTGAGTGAGCTCGACTATGTCGTGGCATCGGTTCATAACTCCATGACTTTGTCCGAAGCGGAGATGACAGAGCGCATCATTAAAGCGGTTTCTCATCCTGCCGTGACCATGCTGGGTCATCTGAGCGGTCGCCTCCTACTGCGACGCGAGCCGTATGCCGTCAACGTGCCAGCTGTGATTGAGGCTTGCGCTGAATCGAACACCATTATCGAACTGAACTGCAATCCTTGGCGTCTCGATATGGATTGGCGCTGGTGGAAAATGGCGAGTGAGCGGGGCGTGAAATGCGCCATCAACCCGGATGCACACGCGACCGATCAACTCGACTATCTGATGTTTGGCGCGCGGCTGGCACGGAAAGGGTGGTTAACCCGGCACGATATCATCAATACAAAATCGTTGTCGGAAGTGGAGGAATTTCTTGGATTGGAATCAATAAAATGAAGCGATACACACTTAAGTCTCTCGGAGATGAGGGAAAGGAAGTTTGCCCTGAAGAAATTGATGAGCCCGGGCTCGATGATAGTTCTGTCAGGGTCAAAATTGAGGCCTGTTCTTTGAATTATCGCGATCTACTGATGAAGTCCGGAAAGTCGGCCTCTGGTGGCGAGGCCCCGGTGGTGCCATTGTCTGATGGTGCGGGAGTGGTGACTGAGGTTGGAAGCGGAGTAGAAAACTGGGTTGAAGGAGATCGAGTTGCTTTGACCTTCTTCCGGGATTGGGAGACTGGCCGTTTTGATATGAAATACCACAAGGCAGCCCGGGGAGGCTCCTGCGACGGAGTCCTGGCAGAAACGGTGGTGGCTCCAGCCCATAGCTTGGTTCGCGTTCCCGAGTATCTTTCGACCCTGGAGGCGGCGACTTTGCCCTGTGCCGCGGTGACTGCCTGGCACGCGCTTTTTGAGAGGCGAAGCCCGGTTCGCGAAGGTGATACCGTTCTGTGTTTGGGGACGGGAGGGGTATCGATCTTTGCTTTGCAATTGGCCAAGGCGGCGGGCGCCCGGGTCATCGTAACGAGCAGTTCAGATCGCAAGCTCGCGCTCGCTTCTGATCTGGGAGCAGATGAGTTGATAAACTACCGCGAAAATCCGGAGTGGGATAAAGCGGTTTTTGATCTCACTGGTGGTCGGGGAGCGGACCATGTGCTCGAAGTGGGTGGGCCAGGGACAATTAAGCGTTCCATGAATTCGGTTGCCGCCGGGGGTTCTATCGCTTTGATCGGGGTTTTGACGGGATTCTCAGCACCGGATGCCAGCCTGTTTCCGCTAGTGACTCGGAATGTGGATTTGAGTGGAATCTACGTGGGAAGCCGGGAAATGTTTGAGCGGCTGACTGGCTTCATGGTGAAACATCAGATTCGTCCTGTGATTGATCAAGTGTTTGGATTTGATGACGCAGTAGCGGGATATAAGGCGCTTGAAGAAGCCGGCCATCTTGGTAAGATTGCGATTGAGGTCTAGCTGGTAGTCGCTGATCTCTCGTCGATTGACTACTTTTGGAGCCATGAAGACCTTCTGTATTTTTGCTGTGTTTCTGATCCCGTGTAGCCTCGCATTTTCGGAGGTGATCGAGGTGACTGACGTCAAAGGACGGAGCATGGAAGTCGAGGTGCTCGGCTATACCTCCTCCAGTGGAAATGTGAAGATTCAACGGGTCGATGGTCAGCAATTCCAGGTGAAGCTCGGCTTATTTGATTCTGCTTCTCAGCAGAAGATAATCGATAATACTCCACAGGAGCGCGCCAAGATTCTGATTCGGGTATCCGTCGGTAAACGGAGGTCACGCCAGGGCGACAGCAGCTACATGAAAGATCAGACGATTTCGGCGACGACGACGATTGAAAACGAGTCTCGTGACATTGATTTCAGCAAGGGAAAAGGAACCTTGTTTCTGATCGCCCGTCAAACCAGACGCTATTCGGAAGATGATGCTGACTACGGAAAAGTGCTCAGTAAGCAGGAGTTTAATGTTAGTATCGACGCCAGCGAAGAATTCAGTTACGAGGCCAAGTCGATCGTGACTTCTTATGACTCGGACCGGGATTCTTCCAATGTTGGCGGGTGGGAATACTATGGCTATCTGTTTGTTCTCGAGAATGACGATGGTTCTGTTCATACCGTCGAAACTTCGCTTGGAAGTCTCAAGACGGAGGTCGAAGCCTCCCCCGGGACCGGCAAAAAATTACTGAAGTTATCCGAGGGCGATTTGGTCGAGAAAAATCTGGCGAAGCGATGATTTGCCGGGCGGCTGTCTGGTGGTCGCTTTCAATTGCCTTGGTGTCGGCCGGGGAATTATCGTTTGAAAAGATTGTCCTCAATGCTGAGTCCACTTTCAGTGCGGTGGCGATATCGGATGTCGATCTTGACGGCGATTCTGATGTGGTCTGTGGGGGCTGGTGGTACGAATCGCCAAGTTGGAAACGTCACTTTGTCAGAGATGTCGCTGAGATCAGAGGACGGTTCGATGGCTACAGCCATTTGCCGGTCGATATGGATGGAGACGGCGATGAAGATTTTATCAACGTCAACTACCGCAGCCAATCGATCTTCTGGGTAGAGCGTCCTGATTCTCTGGATCAGGAATGGCCAAAACATACCATTGGCCTGCCCGGTGCGATGGAAAATGGCCTGCTTTTGGATGTTGATGATGACGGGGTGAAGGACCTCCTCCCGAATGGAGCGAAATTTGCAGCTTGGTGGAAGGGGAACATCATTTCGGAATCACCTCGCAGGATTGGTTTTGAACGTCGGGAGCTGTTACCAAATCTGATCGGACACGGCCTCGGGTTTGGCGATATCAATGGAGACGGCCGATCGGATTTTGTGGGCGTAGCGGGGTGGGCAGAAGCTCCTGCTGATGTTGGCGGCGGTGAGTGGATCTGGCACCAGGAATTTGAACTTGAGCAAAGAGCCAGCTTTCCCGTGATCGTTGAAGACGTGGATTCAGATGGAGATTCAGATTTGATCTGGTCGAGTGCTCATGATTACGGCGTGTTCTGGCTGGAACAGATGACGGATGCGAAGGGAAAGAGGAATTGGGTGCGTCATGTGATCGACGAGTCGTGGTCCCAAGGGCACACACCGATTTGGGCCGATTTAGATGGCAACGGTATCAGTGAATTCGTCTGTGGAAAACGCTACATGGCCCACGATGGAAAAGACCCTGGCGCCAATGATCCACTGGTCATATACAGTTACGAATTCGATGGTGATTCCGGTGAGTGGCTGCGCCGTGAAGTTTCAAAAGGAGGAAGCGTTGGCTGGGGACTCAGTCCAGCCGTTGGCGACATCGATGGAGATGGTGATCTGGACTTAGTTTGCCCGGGACGAAGCGGTTTGCACCTTTTGCTGAATAACACCGAAGCGGGAACTCAGTGATTTACCAAAAGGGTGTCGTTAATAATCGACGCGTTGCTGCCAAACGACAGAGCTTCATTGTGGTCAATGTGTCCGGCTGGCAATCCCCGAAGTACCGGAAATGGCGCCTGGGAAAAGTAGCTTTCGAAAATGTCATCTAGAGTGACGCCATCGGGACCTGGATCGCTTTCGGTAAATGCCCCGATGACGACGCCGTTGAGGCGATCAAACCATCCCGACTGAGTCAGGCTGGTGAGCATGCGATCAATCCGGTAGGGGCGCTCGCCTACGTCCTCGATGAAGAGGATGGCATCGTCGACCGGGGGAATATACTCAGTGCCGTTGAGAGCACCTAATACTGCCAGATTTCCACCCAGGAAAGTGCCGGTGGCTGAGGGCGCCTCAGGATTGATGCGTTCGAGCGCCCAATGGCGAGGAAGGTCTGGTTGCTCTAGGGATTGAATCCAGCCGTTTCGGATTTCATCCGATGCACCACCGAGGGATGCGACCATGGGGGCGTGGATCGATCGAACGCCGGCGCGGGCCCAGATGGAATGCAGGGCGGTGATGTCAGAGAATCCGACAATCAGTTTGTTGGCCTCAGTGATTAGGGGCAGGTCGAGTCCCGGGAGAAGTCGAGTCGCCCCGTATCCACCTCGCGCGCAGAGGATGGCATCGACTGATGGGTCTTCGACCGCCGAGGTTAGTTCATCGAGGCGTCTTTGATCACTGCCTGCAAGGAAGCCTTCTCGCGAAAATATCTCTTCAGAGTGTTCGACTTCGTAGCGCAGACGAAGCCAATTAACGCCGAGTTGGAAAGCGTCTTCATCGAAAGGGCCAGCCGGCGCGACAATTGCGAGTTTTGAGCCTTCTGAGACGGGGCGTGGAATCGGAAATGACATGCGTTGCTTCGTCCCGGATTGACGGATCACTCCAGGTCTGAAAAACGAACAGGGTTAAGTCGATGACCTAACCCTGTTTTGCTTCAAAGTAGTTTGAGATTAAAGACCCTATTCTTCGACAGGAGAGATCATGCCGTAGTCGCCATCTTCACGGCGATAAATTAGCGACAGTTTGTCGGATTTTGCGTCGTGAAAAAGGATGAATGGCCTTTCATTCATCTCCATATCCATGATGGCTTCGTCAGAGAAGAGCGGTTTGATCTTGTAATTTTCTTTGTGGACGATGACTGGCTCGTGCTCTTCCTCAGGTTCGTCAGGAATCTCGGGAGGAAAAACCATCTCAGAAAGGTGGCGAATTTCTTTATTTTTCTTGCGAGGGCGGTGAGACTTCAGCATGCGCGTTTTGTGTTTGCGCATGCGGCGAGCGATCTTAGAAATCGTTTCGTCAATCGAGGCGTACATGTCAGCGGTAGTGGTGTCCGCTTCGATCACGATATGGTTGGCACAGAATAGGATGATTTCTGCGATGTGTCTGTCCTGCTCAACGTTGAGGATCACTTTTGCCTCGATGATTTTGGGATAATCAAGATGCAAGCCTGCCACTTTCTTATGGGCGTGATCTCGCATCGGTTCGGTGACTGATACGTGGCGTCCGGTTACGGTGATGGGCAGATTTACGTTTGTGACTTGCATGGTATGCGTTGTAACTTTGGGTTCAGGTTATTTTCTTCTTAGGACGCTTAAATGGTACCAATTAAGAGGGGTATTTGACAAGCATTCAATGGGGCTGGATTAGGGCGATTATGATTAAAGCTGGCTTTGATGCTACATGGTGAACTGGTCACCGAGATAAAGCTCTCTACTGACTGGGTCATTGATGAGGAAATCGCGGGTTCCTTCCCGGAGGACTTTACCTTCGTAAATCAGGTAGGCGCGATCAACGAGTTCCAGTGTCTGGCGCGCGTTGTGGTCCGTGATGAGAATGGCGAGGCCTGATTTCCTGAGGTCTTCTACGATTGACTGGATTTCGTTCACCGCGATCGGGTCGACGCCGGAGAACGGTTCGTCGAGCATGAGCAGGCTCGGTGTGGTGACGAGGGAGCGGGCGATGGTGAGGCGTCGCTTTTCTCCGCCAGAGCACGTCAGGGCGATATTTTTGCGAATGTGGGTGATACTGAATCTCTCCAGTAGATCCTCGCATCTCTGAATTCTTTCTTTTTTCGAAATGTCGAGGGTCTCCATCACCGCCATGATATTTTCTTCGACGGTGAGTTTTCTGAAAATTGACTCCTCTTGCGGCAGGTAGCCCATCCCAAGCCTTGCTCGTTGATACATGGGAAGCTGGGTGACGTCCTGATTGTTGAACATCACCTTGCCTTCGTTGGGCGGAACCAATCCCACAATCATGTAAAAGCTGGTCGTTTTTCCAGCTCCGTTGGGACCTAAAAGTCCGACGATCTCTCCAGGGCGGACGTTGATGTCGACTCCATTAACGACGGTTCGGCCGTCGTATATTTTCACGAGACCATGTGTTTTGAGGAGGTGGTCTCGTTTGTTTTCCCCAGCCGGTCTTTGTTCGCTAGCGAATTCTCTGCTGCTGCTTTCCGGGGCCCGGGGAGGTTCGGATACTTTGGCCTCTGGAGTCACGCTGATGTCGGAAACTTTGATCGGAGGAGAGTCCTCTAGAGATTTTTCGAGGGAATGGGCTTTGTCTGGAGCAGTCTCTTCTTTGCTCGGTTCCGGTAGGGAATCAGCTTGCTTCACTTTGTTCCGGAGTCCAGTCCACGATTTGGATTTTTTGGGCTTCGTTTCTTCCTTTTCGAATGTGATCGGTCCCGCGGCACCTAAGTCGGGTGCTTCGAGCTCTGAATACACCGTGATCTCTTCATCGATGACATCAGGTGTTTCAGGGTGGAGGTCGGACCGGGATGGCGATTTGCTCTCGGGTGGGTTCGCGCTTTCCTGAGGTGGGCGCAACTTGACCGGTTTCCTGATCGTTACTTTTTGCGCCGGTGCTTTGCCTGTCGCTTCTTGTTCGCGGCGTGGAGGAAGGTTTGCACTCTCTTTTCTCGGCGGCGAAAGATCCTGATCTTTTTCGTCTGAACCGATCGTTGAAGAATCAGATTTCAATTCGGTTAGATCTTCCGAATAGGCTTTGTCAGCGGTATTTTCGAGCCCAAAGAGTTCGGCCATGTCGTCTCGATCGTCAGTGTAGCTCATGCGGTGATGTAAAAGGGAAAACGAAGAAATTAACGCATTCGATCCATCAATTGCCCAGGCTAGTGCCAAGGCCTGATCCAAGCCCGATGCTGTCCGATTTCCCATCGTTATCGATGGGTATGATGATGGTGTTTCGCACTTTGACGCCAGCGTCCGATCCAGTCACTTTGTACTTTCCATCGCCTGTCATAGTGATCTTTGAATCTTCGGAGTTTGTCTTTACGGATTTCTCTCCGTCCTGAAGCTGGGGAGGGCCGCCTGTTAGGACAATATCTTTGGTGATGCCATCGTAATCGGCTCGCCGAGCGAGAGCGATTTGAATTTTGCCTTCCGGACTTTTTCTGCGAATTTCGACCATGCCACCAGTAGCGATAGCTCTTCGGAATGAGCCCTCTTCTGATGTTGTCTCTCCGTCTGACAGATAGATAACTAGCTTGTCACAAGAGATGTCGAATTCGGGGTGGTCGATCTCCACATTTCCCAAAAATGTGATGATTCCCTCCTGGTTGTCCATGACCGACTCTTGCGAAGTGATGATCATCTGTGGTTTTCCGTTGCTCTGATATCCGCCGCCCGGATCTGTCTTGTATTTTTGGGCAAGGGGCTGAGGTGCGGGAACATTTGCCCCGGTCAGGAGGGGGGAGTCCGGAATGCTAGGCGCGGTCGGTTCCATGTTTGGAATTGGCTGGATTGAATCGCTCTGGATAATCGTTTCGGCAACGGGAGGTGACGGCATGCTGTCGCTGGCCTTTGGTTCAGTAACTGGTGTAGCTATCGGAGGGGTGGTTCCTCCGTTCACGGGACGAGTCGCGGGGACATCGCCGGAAGACGGCGGTGGTTTTGGCAGCATTCGAGTGATTTGAGACATGGCCGATGTCGCGGCGGTATTGATTGTTTCCCTATCAGTTGGGAGCGCTGCTACGGTTTCTTTGATGACATCGCTGTTCTCATTGAACATTCGGGTGGCGCTGCGAACGGCGGAATCTGCGTTGTCATCGATTGTTTCGATGATGGCATCTGGATTCTCTTTGACGCTGCGGAAAACGTTTTTGAGACGTGGGTCTGAGAGCACGCTTTGGGCTTGCTTCTCAGCCTCTTGGACGGAAGGAGTTTGCGCTTGAATACTAGCTCCGGTGAGAGCGATCAAACTCAGGATCAGAAAGAGGTTTCGTGATTTCATGGGAAGAAGAGTGACGAGATCTACTCGGAACGATTGGATGTGGGAATGCCAAAACTTGCTCCAAAATTTCCAGCATCGAGAACGACAACACGAACATTGCCTTCGAGGCGGCTGAGGTGGGTTTGTGAATCGAATGTCATGATGTCTCCGGTCATGGTGAAGCGAGCTTGCTCGATTTTCGATGGGGTCTTGCTTCGAAGCTGGCCCGTATTGAGATCGTAGGCGGCTTCGTCCATTGAGATGGTGGTTTCGGGTTCCCCGCTGCTGTTGTAAATGAGCACGACTAAGTCCGTGAGATCGAGGAAACGTTCGTCGACTCTTATCATCGTAGCGGCCCGCATGACGGACTTTAGTTCTTCATCAGTGTAAGAGGGAATGGCCACGCCTTTGAATTCACGACCAACAGGAAACATCGCCGTCAGTTCGGGAGGAAGAGCTGTCTGCATCACTTTGTTTACCGCGTCGGGAGCACCTTGAACTTTCGTCCCCATTGTCAAAATGGCGATCAGTCCAAGGCACACAGCACAAAGCGCAGGGCAAACAAGATGGCGGAAAGGTTGGGTCATGAAGAATAAGGAAGGCCTCGAACCAGATTGTAGATCGCCTTCAACTCACTGAGAACATCGGCTAGTTTGTCGAGAGGAACCTGATTGGGGCCATCGCTAAGCGCTTTTGACGGGTCTGGATGAGTTTCCATGAAGATCCCATCACAGCCAGCTGCCACTGCTGATCTGGCAAGGACTGGCGCGAGCTTACCATCACCGCCGCTGGTGGTTCCGTCACCACCTGGGCGCTGCACCGAGTGGGTCGCGTCAAAAACCACCCGTAATCCGTCTTCCTGCATCCAGGGAATCGATCTCATGTCCGCTACTAGAGTGTTGTATCCGAAGCTGGTTCCCCGTTCGGTGAAGAAATAATTGTCGCAGCCGAAGGCATCGAGCTTATCGGCTATGTTTTTAACGTCCCACGGCGCAAGAAATTGGCCCTTTTTTACATTCACGACGCGACCCGTGCGGGCAGCGGCTTCGATTAGATCGGTTTGGCGGCAAAGAAAAGCGGGGATTTGCAGGACGTCGATGTATTCACCGGCCAACGAGGCTTCGCCAATGGTGTGAATATCGGTGGTGACTGGGACGCCGAGCTCTTTGCCTATACTCGAAAGCAGACGGCATCCCTCCTCACATCCCATTCCGCGGAAGGAGCTGATCGAACTGCGATTGGCCTTGTCGTAGCTCGCTTTGAAAACCATGTCGACGCCTACGTCATCGGCGATTGCCTTGATCTGTGGAGCGAGGTCTTTAACGAATGCTTCGGATTCGATGACGCAGGGTCCCAGAATGAAGAGGGGGCGGTCGCTTCCAAGTTGATAATTTCCGATTGTTACAGTTTCTGATAGGTCAGCCATACTATTTACGTAGTCTACTGCCGGTCGACAGGCGTGGCAACCAGTTGGGGTGGTTATAGAGATTATCAATAAACTTAAATCATTGTGGTGTAAATTGACTGGACCTCGAAATGCGGAGCGGTAAACTGTCGCTTCGTTGGCAATCAATCCCCGGCCAAATTGATATTTGATGCAAGAACCACTCGATCAAGTGCCAGTGATTGGTCAATGTCCGGACTGTGAGCAGTCTTTGGATGTCACTAAGTTGCTTCCTTATTCGAGGATCCAGTGTCCTCATTGCGGAAACGAGGTTCACGTACGGAATCAAATGGGCCAATACCGTATCATCGGAAATCTCGGTGAAGGGGGGATGAGTCAAGTTTTCCGAGCCGTCGATATCTACCTGGGACGGGAGGTTGCACTGAAGGTTTTGCATCAGTCTTTGAGCAGCGACAGCGCGCTGACCGCGATGTTTGAGCGCGAGGCGAAGCTCACTGCTTCGATTCTTCATCCCAATGTGGTCAAGGTATATACGGTGGGTAAAGCCGAGGGATACTTTTTCATCGCGATGGAGTTGGTGGATGCCCTAAGCCTCGAAGAGGTGATCGCCAAAAATGGGGGAATCGCGGAACGGCAGGTGCTCAATATTGCGCACGATGTTGTGAGCGGTTTGAAAGCGGCTTATCACGAAGGGCTTATTCACCGTGATATCAAACCAGGCAATATGTTGGTGATGGACGAGGGGACGTCCAAGTTGGTGGACTTTGGATTGGCCGTCCACCAGGGCGGAGATGACGAGTCTGAAGAAATTTGGGCGACTCCCTTTTACGTGCCACCTGAAAAACTCGATGGTGAAACTGATACCTATCTTGGCGATATTTACAGTCTCGGCGCCACCTTATATCACGCGATTGCAGGGGTGCCTCCTTTTGAGGCCAATACATCATCTCTGGAAGAGCTAAAAGAGATTAAGCAAACCGAGGTTGATCTCAAGGCACTCGCTCCGGGCCTTTCCAAACCTACCTTGAAACTGATCCAGCGGATGATGGCGTATTCGCCCGCCAATCGACCGGATTCATACGATGCGTTGCTCGCTGAAATAGAAGAAATCGAGAAGCGGGTATTTGGGCATCAGCGATCTACTAGACTATCGGATGGACCCAGTCGAAAACCGTGGCTCGTGGCCGGGGTAATTTCGGCGTTGGTTGCAGTCGGGATCGGTGTTGGGGTGTATGTTAGTGCAAGTAAAACTACCGGTTCCAGGCTTAAACTTAACAGCAAAGAAAATTTGATCAGTGTCGGAGCTGATTCAAATGCCGCGAACTTTCTCAAGGGGCGAGAACTGCTGGCAGCAGGGAGGTTTAGCCAGGCCGAGGAGATTTTTGAAGCGTTATCCGAGACGGACTCTCTCTCCCCTTCAACCCGGATGTGGAACTGCTTTTTTCTGGGGACGGTGAGGCTTCTGAGAGGAGATGAAATTGGCTCACGCGAGGCTTTTGCCAGCATTTCGGCGATCGCACCCGGCAGAGAATCAGGGGTGGAAGATGTTATTGTATTCCTTCAAGAGGCTTCCGGCCCGCTCGGGGGACCTCTTCCCTTGATGGAAGGCGAATCGCTCTTTTCTGCCGATTCGATCGAATCGATCGGTCTCTTGGTTGGTGGTTTGAAAAACTGGCAGCAAGGTAGTTTTGATACCGGGATGGAGCTGTTGGAAGCGTTTCATTCCAGTGCTGTGCCGGAGCAATTTGACTGGGTGGAAAAATTGAAAACAAATGTCGAAGTTTACCGAAGCGACTATGAGGTATGGCAGAGCCTGCCCAATCCATCCCGGGCTGATGATGGCGGCGGTCGCGCCAAAGCCCGGCAAGAGCTCACAAAGGCTGTCGAGTCGATCAAGACGCGTGGAGCGCTGCCTGATCTGATCCAACAGCGACTGAGTCGTATCGAGGATATTGTCGCTCAGATTGCGAGGGAGAAAGAACCTATTCGGATTGAAGAGCCGAAAGGTGAGGTTGTCGGAAATGATGCGACGGTTCTTCCCCCGACAGCTAGTGATCCGGAACAAATGGATCCGTTCTCAGACAGTAAGCTCTCACCAGAAGAAAAAGAGGAGAAACGAAAGCTCATCGGAGTGCTCAGTTCTCTCGTGGAATACAGTGACACGTTTCTGTTTTCTGAAGGGGTAACAAAACTCCAGAGCCTGCCGCTTGATTCATGGACCATTCAAGAACTGCGTCAGGACTTGGCCTATGGCTATGGCATGGCGGACGGTTTTGTCGGAATGCTAGCCGACCAAATGAATGAGGTTGGCTACGAAGGGACGATTCGGAGGCGAGAGGGAGTGCCTCTTGACGCAAAGGTTACTTCTGCGGATCAGTCGAGTTTCGTGGTCGATCTTGGATTCGGTCCCAATACGGTGTCGGTTACCAGTTTCTCTAACGATTGGTTGATTGAGGTGGCTGAAAAAGTTCTGCCTCCGGTCTCAACTGAAACACAAACTGCCTGGGAGCAGATTGTGTTTTTTGCACTGGCGACCAATCAACCCGACACGGCCAATCGTATTTCCGAGATGCTGGTCTCTGCGTCTCCCGAATTCGAAAAGCGCTGGAAGCGGTTAATGTCCCTTTCGGGGAATTAATACCATTTCGATGGTGGAACTGGTCGAATAGCTGTCGGGGCCTGTTGATTCGGCATTTTGGCAAAGGGTCTACAAAACCGGGTTCAAGTTGTAATCGCGTAAGACTTCGATCACCTTATCGTCTCCTCTAACTCAAAGGAAAAATGCATATGTCAGACAAAGACGACGATGGACAGAAGGGGATTCCCGATCCGGAAGAGATTTCGCGGAAGCTCTCGGATTTTTTGAAATCAAATTTCGGGGATAATATTTCGTTTTCAGCGATGCCGGGTGGAGCTAATCCATTTGCCGAAGAACCAGTGGCGACAGGCGAGGATCATGATCTCCGTGACGAGGCGCATGATGTCTTCGAATTCGACATGCTGCCGCGGCAGATCAAAGCTCATCTCGACCGTTTTGTGATCAAGCAGGACGAAGCCAAGAAGGCGCTTTCGATCGCGGTGTGCGATCACTACAACCACGCGAAGTACTTGCGTCGGCTCCATGAGGAAGATCCGAAGGCGGCTGAGCGAGTCGAATTCGCGAAGCAGAATGTGATCGTGGTTGGACCTACCGGCGTGGGTAAAACCTACCTGATCAAACACATCGCCGAGCTCATCGGGGTGCCGTTTGTGAAGGCGGATGCGACGAAGTTTTCTGAAACCGGCTACGTCGGTGCCGATGTGGATGATCTCGTGAGAGAACTGGTGCGCAAAGCTGATGGTGATGTTGGCCTCGCGGAGTATGGCATCGTTTACATCGATGAAATCGACAAGATCGCGAGTGCTGCCAGTTCGGGCGGACGCGACGTCAGTGGGCGCGGTGTCCAGACGACTCTTTTGAAGCTGATGGAAGAGACCGAAGTGCAGGTTCGTAATCCTCAGGACATTCAGTCGCAGATGCAGGCGATGTTTGATCAGAATAAGGGCAAGTCGACGAAGGAGAACATCAACACCCGGCACATCCTGTTTATCGTGAGTGGTGCCTTTTCAGGCTTGGAGAAGATCGTTGAAAAGCGACTGCGTCAGGGCGCGATTGGATTCGGTGCTGAGCAGACGGCGGCGGATGAAGTAGCAGCCCTCAAAGAGGCCGTCGGAACCCAGGACTTTATTGAGTTTGGATTCGAAGCCGAGTTCATCGGACGATTGCCGGTTCGAGTGGTCTGTGATCATTTGGTAAAGGAAGATCTGTTTGAGATCATGAAGAATTCAGAGGGTAGTCTGATTCGCCAGTATGAGCGCGAGTTCGAGGCCTATGGAATCCAGGCAGAGTTTGACGATAGTGCTCTCGAGCAGATTGCCGAAGAGGCAGCCAAAGAAAAGACGGGTGCCCGCGGTTTGATGACCGTTTGTGAAAAGCTGCTGCGTAATTTTAAGTTCGAACTGCCGGGAACCAGCGTGACCGAACTGGCGATTGATGGCGGCCTGGTTGAGGCGCCGGAGCTTACTTTAACGAATCTACTTGAGAAAGCCGAGACCTTCACTGATTCGCGAGTCGTGGCGGAACTGGCGGCGTTTAAGCGGAAGTTTGAGTTGGAGCACGGAGTCAAGTTGACCTTTGATGGCGATGCCATCACTCGCATCGCCGAACTCTCGGAGGAGCGGAGCCAGAGCGTCTTGCAACTGTGTGAGGAACTATTCCGCGACTTCCAGTTCGGTTTGAAATTGATCCAAAAGAACACGGGACAAGATTCTTTTGCGATTAACGGTCAGGCGATCGATGATCCCGATAAATATCTCAGTGGGCTCGTGGTGGCGAGTTATGGGGAAGAGGACGATCCAAAGTCGCGTGATGAAAACCCGTAGTCGGGGTCTTGTCTGTAGCTGAGGTCTGTGACCTCGGGATGGAAGCGTTCTATTAATCGAACACGTGTGTCCGGCCTCGAAGAGACCGGGGGCCGGTTTTCCTGTTACAGGGTCCGGGGAATGCTGGAACAGCATTCTGTAGCCGAGGTCTGTGACCTCGGGATGGAAGCGTTCTATCAATCGAACGCGTGTGTCCGGCCTCGAAGAGACCGGGGGCCGGCCTTCCGGCTACAGAAGAGACCGGGGGCCAGGGTCCGGGGAATGCTGGAACAGCATTCTGTAGCTGAGGTCTGTGACCTCGGGATGGAAGCGTTCTATCAATTGAACGCGTGTGTCCGGCCTCGAAGAGACCTGCTACAGAAGAGACCGGCTACAGAAGAGACCGGGGGCCGGCCTTCCAGCTACAGTCGTGTCGCTCATACCCCGATGTCTTCGTTCCAGAGTTCGGGATACTTCTTGATGAATTCTGTCATCAGTTGGCGGCAGGTCTCATCGTTCAGTTGAACGAGTTCGACGCCGCGTGAGCGAACATAGTCCTCGGGGCCCTTGAAGGTGGCGCTTTCACCGATCACGATTTTTGGGATGCCGTAGAGCAGGGCGGCGCCGCTGCACATGTCACACGGCGAGAGAGTGGAGTAGAGCGAGGAACGTTGGTAGTCGGCGGCGGATCGCCGTCCGGCGTTTTCGAGGCAATCCATTTCGGCGTGGAGTACGGTGCTGCTGTTCTGGACGCGGCGATTGTGGCCACGCCCGATGATTTCATCGTCCAGCACGAGGACGGAGCCGATGGGGATGCCGCCTTCAGCGAGGCCGAGTTGGGCTTCGTCGATGGCGGCCTGGAGGAAGGGGTTCATCGTGGAGTTTAGCGGCCGATGGGGCGAATGAGAAAGACGTATACATTTGATGCCGCCATATCTGTGCTCCCTTCCAGGAGGCTTTCAAATTTTGGAATCCCAACTGTGTCTTGTATGGTTCGAGAAAATACCGTCCATTTTCCGGGGCTATTCTCGGCAGCCTTGAAGGGATGACAAACAAACCATCGAGACATCGGTTTTGAATAGGTTCCGGAAAGAGTATCGGGTGTCACTTCGTCTTTGAGCATGGTCCTCAATCGACCTTCTTCATCCTGCCAGCTCACGTCATTCACTTTTCCGAACGGCAATCCTTGAATTCCTTGAGAAGGAGCAAAAGCAGAAAGTTTGCCAATATCGTTTGCGCCGAACCATGCACGCCAGACTCCATCTGAGCCGAGGGCATATCCTCCACTGCCCGCTGCTACAGCCACCGTAGGGGGAAGATCAATTGGTATGGTCGTTTTGTTTGAGATGCTTTTGATGTGAATCAATTTTCCTGATTCAGTGAGAAGCAGGTTGTAGCGGCTTAGAGACGCAATCTGGACAATTTTCTCGCCACCTGTTTCTATCTTAGAAGCTGAGAAGGGAGAGAACCCTCCCATATCGACTCCGGCCTGCCACACTGAGCCGTTGGCCTTGAGGAACATTGCCTGATTGGCTCCTGCTGACACTTGAACAATGTCTGATAGCCCCAAGGTGGGGTTTACGCCTATTTCAGAGGAGTTTTGTTCACCAGCGTTCCATACTCGAACCGTACCATCGCTCAAAAGAGCGACGGCCATGGGATTGTTGTCACCGTCATTCGTAGGATTCCATCCGACTGAAATATCGACGACCTTGCTTCCGAGATTACTAGGGAGGTTGGCTAGATCGTTGTCATTGTCCTGTGATCCAACGTCTTCGCCATCGAGTCGATGGACTTCCAGTCGGCCGGCAATAGTGGGGCGCTTGGGAACAGGTAGGGGGAAGGTGACGTCGAGCGGCGTGGCCGCCGGTTCGCTGGATGCTGAATTGGCACCAGTCCCGGCCCCGGTCCAATCGTCAGGCGTGAGTTCTGAAACAGGTTTGAGGGCGAAGATGTGGTCGATATGAAAAAGCAACTTGGTTGCCCCCTCTGCTTTTGTCTTCATCAATTCAGGCTGAAAGGGATGCTCATCGTCATCGCTCGCTCCCCAGAAGTGCCACGTGTTATGACCGGTGCGGGCCGCGACCAGGCCGGAATTTGGTGACTCCGGAAATTTACGGACATCGATCGCGCGAATATCGGTCAGACCCCTGGGCGCGTGGCTGTGGTGAGTGCTGATGGATTCGATGCCTCCTCCATTTTTGATTTCCCCTGCTTCGTCAGTAGAAAGCCAATCAGCATTCAGGAAAAAACGGTCACCATAATCAATATTAAATTTGTTTGTGACGCTGCCAAAACGTTCGCTAATGTAACTTTTCCGAGATAGTGCAATTGCCCAGGTCTGTTTTCCTCGGGCATCCAGGTAAACGAGGTTCTTCTGCAGTCCGTCCGGGAATTCGAGTTGAGCATTAGTGTTGTTCCCGATACTCAGAGGCTCTCCGTTCGTGGTCAGGCCAAGGGCGTGCTCATAGCCGGTGGTAAGCGAAACTAACTCTGGCCAGGTCCCAGTTCCCGCATAGTCGAGCTTAAGACGCTTGGCGAGCGCCTCATCCGGGAATCGGAAATGAGCCTTTCCTGAGCTGTCCAGCATCGCGAGTGCCGAGGTCGAGAGGTCGAGTTGATTGATGTTTTGCCCATCGATACGTTCGATTCCTGCGATTTCAGATCCTCTGCGCGTGGTGTAAATGACTTTGCCTTCTCCGGTTAGAAAAGCAGAGTAGGTGAGGCCTTCGGAGGGAGGGGTGATGGTGAAATCGACGATGTCTCCCAGATCGAAGGGAAGATAGCCGTAGGCCTTTCGGAACTCGTCAGAAGAGGTCGGTTGACCATCAAAACGCCACACGACAAGACGGGAGGGAACCGTCGGTCGGGGTGGTCGAGTGAGGGGGAATGGGTCCTCAGGAATAGGTTTCCAGCCGAAGGGGTTTTTGGTGGGATCGGTGGTAGAGGTTGCCTCGGACGGATCGACGGGCTCGATCCATAAGGTGAAGCCGACTTTGGCCTTGAGGTTGGTCTCGGAGGGGAACAGAGCGAAAGCCATGCGGGAGGCGTTTTTGAGGCCCTCAATCGTTTCGTGTACGAGGTAAAGAGATTCGGATTCGTTGAAGAGAGGGGACCAACGACCGTTCTCTCCAAGCACGGCGAGGGCTGGATAGTCTCCGCCGATGACGACCTGTCTGGGTCGCGAGTGCCTTCCCTCGGTTTTTCGGAGAACCCACTCGCCGCCCTCCAGGACGATGGTGCGGAGCTCGCCTTTATCGGTGAGAGCGCCCAAAGAACCAGGGCCGGAAATGAGGGACTGGAGGTCGTCTCGCCGGGAGATCTTGTGATCGATCATGCCTTGGGGCCCCCAGAGGAAGAGCTCGCCCCTCGTGGAGAGCGAGGCAGCGGTGGATCGGGTGGCTGCGATGGCGCGGATGTCGGTGAGGGCTTCGGGGGGCGGCTTCTTCCAACTGCCGGAGTCGTAGACTGGGCCGAAGACGGTGACGTTTCCATTCTTGTCCAGGGCCAGATGGTGACCGTAACCGCCAGCGGCGTCAGTGAATCCGGTGCCTTCGATCCAGAGGGCCTGATCGGGACTTCTACTGGCTGTGGGATCGATGAGAGCGCCGTCCTCGCGGCGGATGGCGTAGAAATCCTGGTGCCCGGAATGGCCACAGATCTTTGCGATGCCCGTCACGTGCATCGAACCGGTGTTTGTGAGCCAGCCGATGGCGTCACCGTTGGCGCGCAGCGCGAACCAGCCCAAGTTGCAGGCGACGACATCGATGAAGTCGGCGTAGGATGAGGTGGCGCTGAGGTCGAGGGGGATTTCGTTCGCGTCACTGTCGCGAAGGGTTCCGTTGCCCCGGAGAACGCCGGGACCCGATGCGATCGCAGCGGGATCAGGCTTGGAAGTTGGCGAGTCGGGTTCGGCTGACGGGATTGTCTCGGGTGGTGTCTCCGGGTCGACCGCTGCAATCACTGGTATTTCCAACAGGGATTCACGCAATGTCAGGACCATTTCGGCATGAGGAAAATCGCGGGCCTTGGTCAACTGCTGTTCCAGCACTTTCAGGGACTGGTGGAGTTGCCGATCCAAGGTGGCCGAAATTTTCCCCCGCTCTGTGGTCCAGGTCTCTCGCAGGTTAACCAAGCCCTCAGGAGCGGCGTCTGGCAAATCCGAAAGGGTGGGTGGATCGGAGAGCGTCGGAATCGGTTCGGTGATCTCCTGCTTGAGAATGGCCTGCAAATCTGTGACGCGTTTTTTCTCCCCCTGGAATGCTTTGGCGAGTTTGAGGTCGCCGGCGTCGGCTGCTTGATCGAGTCGGCCTTGCAGGGCGCGAAGGTAGCTGGTGGCGAGGCCACCAGTTTGGGAGCGGCGAGCCGCGAGGTAACGATTGAGACGGAGGTAGAGATCAGGGATTTCAGCGTATTGGGCGTCGGAACCTTCGGAAGGTGTTTCAGGTTTTGACTCCGGATTGGTGGGTGTTTCGACGGGTGACGGTTCAGTAACTTTTTCGGGCGTGGTCTTCTCAGGAGCTGTGACAAGCTTCGGCGGAGCGGGTGTTTCCGCCGGCGGGGAAACCGGTGTCGTTGGCTCCGGCTCTGTTGCGGCTGGCATGGATTCGAGCGATGGAGGCGTCTTCCCAGGAAGAGTTGTGGCTACTGTTTCGGGTTCCGGTTTGGGCTTCTGTTTCGGTGGTATCGAAACATTGACGGCGGGTTCTTCGACAAAGGTGATGGCAGGATCGGGTGTGTCGGTGCTTCCCTTAAAGAGGAAAGCGACGGCAGCCCCGACCAGCAAGACGGCCGCAATACCGACGAAAAGAGGCGTTTTGGATGACTTGGCCGCGTTTAGGTTGTCGGCCAGGGTCGCGACAGGGATATCTTCGTCGATCGCCTCCAACTTGGTGATGGGAGACGAGAGGATGGGACCCAGCGCGGAGCGAACCTCGGAGGCTGAACTGTAGCGATCATCCGGATCGGATTCCATGGAGCGTTCGATCACGACATCGACGCGGGGGTCGAGTTCCGCTTTCAGCTCGCTGGGTAGTTTGAAATTGCCACGGGGAATCGACCCGGTCAGCATCTGGTAAAGCATGACCCCGACAGCATAGATGTCGGCGCGATGGTCGGGGACTTTGTCGGAGTCGAGTGCTTCGGGGGCTACATAATCTGGCGTGCCAACGGCGACGTTGGTCATGGTGAGACCGAGGCCGGCTTCGTTAGCGTCGGCTCTTTTGGCGAGACCAAAGTCGGCGATTTTGACCCGACCATCGTTATCGAGAAGAATGTTAGCGGGTTTGATGTCACGATGGACGATGCCATGGTGGTGCGCGTAGTCGAGCGCATCGAGGACATGAGCGGTGATGGCGAGCGCGTCGGCCTGGGCAATGGTGCCTCCGTTTTGTTGGAGATATTGGTGGATGTCGACACCGTCGACAAACTCCATCACGAAGTAGAGCTGGCCCTTTTCGGTTTCGCCGAAATCGTAGACAGAAATGATGGCGGGATGGTTCAGTCCTGCCATGGCCTGAGCCTCCTGCTCGAAACGCTTGACGAAGTTCAACTCGTCATCACCCTGGGTGAATGTTTCGGGAAGCAGCTTGATCGCGACGGTGCGGTTCAGCTTGGTTTGTCTGCCTTTGTAGACGGCGCCCATGCCGCCGCGACCGAGTATCTTGGTGATCTCGTATTGGGGTAGGAGGTCGTGAAGTTCCTCGATGGTGGGTGGTTCCCAGCCTCCTGTTGTGGGATCGGTCGGCATTGCAAGGTGGTTCCAGAATGATGGTCACGGAGACTAACACCGTGACCGAAATTGAGTCAATTTAGGAATCTGGCAATGTGAGGTCCTGTTTCGGCTTTCAATCGCATTGGATCTGTGGCCTGCCCTGGTTGAGTCCCCAGAATACTCTTGATTCCTGTCTATTAAGCAGGATCTTATATTATGGTAATTATCAAAAAACTAATGTGTGTGGGGGTAGCCCTCGCCTTGTTGGGGAGCTGTGCCAGCCGGGGGCCCTTCGAAAAGACGGAATTCATTACCCTTGAAGCAACCGGCTACTGCAAGTGCGGGGAGTGTTGCGGCTGGAAGCGGAACCTTTTGATGCAGCCGGTTTACGCATACGGCTCCATGAAAGGGGATAAAAAGAAAATCGGCGAAACGGCCTCGGGGACAAAGGCCAAAACAGGGACAATCGCAGCGGACACCAGCGTTTTTCCGTTTGGAACCCGCCTGAAAGTTCCCGGCTACGGGTGGGGGACGGTAGAAGATCGCGGTGGGGCGATTCAAGGGGGACGTATTGATTTGTTTTTCAAGAGTCACGAGGAGGCTTTGAAATGGGGCCGGCAAACAGTGACCGTCGAAGTGGAACGCAATTGATCAGCAAAGGTTTTTCGTTGCAGGGACCGGTTCTCTGTGAGAATAACGCCCATGGTTTCATTCGAAGATCGGGTAGTTGTCGTGACCGGTTCCGGCCGGGGAATTGGTAAAGAAATTGCCAAAGCATTTGTGGCGCGCGGTGCCAAGGTGGCTGTCGCCAGTCGGACGGAGGCTAATTCGCAAGCCGCTGCTGATGAATTGAACGCGATGGGCCCGGGTCAGGCTAAGGCCTATGCGGTGGACATCGCTGACTACGATTCGACGATAGCGTTTGGAAAGCAGGTCACGGCGGATCTCGGACCTGCCAGTATTTTGGTTAACAACGCCGGGGTGACTCGCGATGGACTCGCGCTGCGCATGAGCGAAGAGGACTGGGACACGGTGCTGGATACGAATTTGAAAGGTGCCTTTAATGCAGTGAAGGCATTTCAGCGCGGAATGCTGAAAGCGGAAAACGCACGCATCATCAATATCAGTTCGGTGATCGGTCTGATGGGTAATGCGGGGCAGGTGAATTATGCGGCAAGCAAGGCGGGGCTGATTGGTTTCACCAAAGCGCTAGCCAAGGAGTTTGCAGGACGAAAGGTCTGTGTGAACGCGATTGCTCCCGGTTTTATCGTCACTGAGATGACAAATGAGCTGACAGAGGAAGTTCAGGAGAAGATCAGAAGTGGGATTCCACTGGGCTCTTTTGGCGAGACGGAAGATATCGCCAATGCGGTTCTTTTTCTGGCCAGCCCGGCGTCCCGTTACATCACTGGTCAGGTTCTGACGGTGGATGGTGGGATGGTGATGTAGCTGTTCGGGTGACGGGCGCTAGCTGTTTAGGTTTTTGGAATTGGTTTGCCAAGGGGCGGGCGATTTCATACACCCTTCGCATGTTCAAAGTTCGCACGATGGTGCCGGCTGATTTCGATGAAGTCGCCGAACTGATTTTTCTTTCGACCAACACCTGGTATCAGCAACATTTCGGGCGTTCGGTGTTTCAGTGTTTTCCTGACGATTGCCGGATTTTTTGCGAGGTGTATGAGGATCTCGATCCTGGCTGCGGTATGGTCGTGGAGCACCCCCAGACAAAGATGATCGTCGGATCCTGTTTTTATCACGCCCGGGAGACGCATGTGTCACTTGGGATCATGAATGTGCACCCAAACTATTTCGGGCACGGCATCGCTGGCATTATTTTAAATAAGATTATCGAGGAGGCAGAAACGAGAGGGCTTCCGATACGCCTGATATCGAGTGCGATGAATCTCGACTCGTTTTCGCTCTACAATCGTTTTGGCTTTGTCCCTTCAACGATCTTTCAGGACATGATCATCACGGTTCCTTCGAAAGGATTGCCGGAGCTGGATGGTTATGAATTACCGGAAGTAAGGGAGGCGAGTCCATCGGATCTTTTGGCCATGGGACAGTTGGAGTTTGAGATCAGCGGTATTTCGCGGGAGCGAGATTACTGTTATTTCATCGAGAACAGTACTGAGATTTGGCAAACGGTGGTGTCACTGGATGAAAATGGTGTGGTCGATGGATTCCTCGTTTCAATTGATCACCCTGCTTCGAGGATGATCGGCCCGGGCGTGGCGCGAAACGCCAGAGCGGCAGAGGCGATGTTGAGGACACAGCTCGATCGTTTTCGTGGAAAGACGGTGGTGTTTCTGGCGCCGGCTTCGGAGACCGATTATGTCGCCGCGGCCTATGCGTTAGGAGCACGGAATTGTGAACTCCATTTGGGGCAGGTTCGAGGACAGGCCCAGCCGCTAAGCGGCATCGTGATGCCGTCGTTTTTGCCTGAGTCAGGGTAGCGCGGCAATAAGGGAGTTTCGCGAGAAGGCCTCAGAGCGAAGCGAGCTTGCTGGCGAGTGCCTGACTTTCGGGCGACAACCGGGAAGAGGGGAAAGTGTAGACTTCGCCCGCTTCTGTTTTCAGGGAAATATTTCCACCCTCTAGGGACAGAAAGGATGCTTCAATTGTCACATCGCTAGTGTTGGTCCAGCTATGGATTTCATTGGCGGGTGCTGTCGGCTCTGTGGGGGTAGCGGGGTCTGTAGAAGTTGTCGGCGCGGCAGGCTCGGGGGCCGGGGCATTGGGATCAAATTTGGCTCCTTCGGCGATCCATCGTTTCACCAAGTTCAATTCGCTCGCCGTCATCGGTTCGGATCCTCTGGCTCGGGCCGGCGGCGGCGGCATGGCATCGCCGTCTGTTCGCGGAAGTCCTGCTTTGATTGCTAGCAGGCTGTTAGCGGCGTTTCCCGGACGGATGACAGGGTCTTCGCCTCCAATGCGATCAGCAAAGTCGGATTCAGAATCCATGCGGAGCTTTCCTTTGGCTCGGGGGCCGCTATGGCACTTGTAACACTTGTCATTCAAGATAGGTCGAATTTCTTCTTTGTAGTCGACGGCATGGAGCGGATCTGAAAGAGATCCGAGGAGGAGGGTCGGTAGAAGGAGAAGAGTTGGCTTCATTCGCAATTTTCGGTCAGTAAAAAACAATATAAGGGTAATCCGATTTTTAAGGGAGGAAAGTATCAGAATGAGGCCGGGAGTCAATTCCGGGCCGCAGATGCGCCGTTCCGGGACAGGTGCTTTTGAATTGATAGAAGAATCAGATCCGTGTAAGTCACCCTCTATGAAGTCACTAGCAGCCAGTCTCTTTCTTTTTGCGGTGGGCCTGATGTCCTCAATTGGTGAGGATTCCAGACCCAATATTCTGTTTATTTTTACGGATGACCACTGTCAGCAGGCTCTCAGTGCTTACGATGATTCCCGTATTGTGACGCCGAACATGGATCGGATCGCCGATGGGGGGATGTTGTTCAACCGTTGTTACGTCACCAACGGCATTTGTGGACCAAGTCGAGCCGTTATTCAGACAGGCAAATACAGCCACATGAATGGCTTCATTCGTAATGGAAACACCTTTGACGGAGATCAGCAGACATTTCCCAAGCTGATGAATAAGTCTGGTTACCAGACTGCGGTGATCGGTAAGTGGCACCTCAAGTCGACGCCTCAGGGCTTCGATTATTTTGATGTTCTGAAAGGGCAGGGACCCTACTACAACCCTGAGATGTTGACTGGTGGAATCGAGTCTGTCGCGACACCGCGTGATCATGAGGGTTACACGACTGATATTATCGGCGATAAGGCGATGGATTGGTTGAAAGAGGCGAGAGACCCTGAGAAGCCTTTCATGCTGATGTTTCAGCACAAGGCTCCTCACCGGAACTGGATGCCGGGACCAAAGTATCTCAACTGGTTGGACGATACAGAAATCGCAGAACCGGAAACCCTTTTCGACGATTATTCAAATCGCGCCAGCCCTGCGAGCGATCAGGCCATGGAAGTGAAGACGCATCTGTCGCCTAAGGATTTGAAGCTGGATCAGCCAACAGGACTCACGGACGAGCAGTTGGAGACCTGGAATGCGGCCTACGCCCCTAAGAATGAAGCCTATCTGGCTAAGGTGGATTCGATGACCGAAAAAGAGGTCATCAAATGGAAGTATCAGCGTTACGTGAAAGACTATCTGCGTTGTGTTAAGTCGGTGGACGACACTATTGGTGAGGTCTTGGACTATCTCGAAGAGGCGGGATTGGCAGATAACACTCTGGTGATTTATTCGAGCGATCAGGGATGGTATCTCGGCGAGCACGGCTGGTTCGATAAGCGATGGATGTATGAAGAGTCGCTCAAGACGCCTTTGCTTGCGAAGTGGCCAGGTGTGATCGAGCCGGGATCGGTCTGCGATGCTATCGTCTCGAATCTTGATTTTGCTGAGACCTTTCTCGATGTGGCGGGTATCTCTGTGCCAGAGGACATGCAAGGGGCTAGCTTGAAGCCTCTGTTCAAAGGTAAGCAGCCGAAAGATTGGCGCACCTCGTTCTACTATCACTACTATGAGTTTCCAGGCGGTCACAGCGTGGCACGGCATTTTGGAGTCACCGACGGTGAGCACAAGCTGATTAGCTACTACCACCTCGATGAGTTTGAGTTGTTCGATCTCAAGAAGGATCCGAACGAGTTGAATTCCGTTTACGACTCTCCAGAATACTCAGGTAAGCGTAAGGAACTCGAGCAGGAGTTGGTGAGACTTCGCGAGCTATATCAGGTGCCAGAGGATCCTCATCCCGCACCAGTTGAGCCCAAGGTGAAGAAGGGCAAGAATAAGGGGAAAGCTAAGGCTAAACCCTAGTCTTTTGGCCATGTTATGGCGATCAAGGCGATCTGTCCCTTAACTGGCAGATCACCTATTTTGTGTCTGCTCGTAAGTTTGCCTGATGTTCGATGGCGAGAAGATAGGGCGGGGAATTTTGCTGATTCAAAAAACCATATCGAATCACAGAGAACGCTTTTTGGTCGAGGCTCGCTGCCCAATCGTTCAGGGCTCGGGACTCGATGAGCCCCCCTTCATGCCCCGAGTAGACAACAACGGTAATAATGCCCGTTTCCGATAGGAGGCGCAGCGATGTCTCAAGCGCTTTGATCGTCGTTGGGGCCTTAGTAATGATCGATTTGTCACCGGCAGGGAGATATCCGAGATTGAAGGTCACGGCTTCCACTTCTTCGGAAACGTGAGCGCTTATCGTTTCATGTCCTGCTTGATGCAAAATCACCTGGGGTGAATCACAGACTAGCAAACTTGCCTTTTCGACTGCGGTAACCTGGACGTCGAATCCAATCACTTTTCCGGATGGGCCGACACAATCAGCCAGAAATTTGGTGTCGTGCCCATTGCCCACCGTTGCGTCGATCGCGGTATCTCCCGGCGCGAGTCGCTCTAGAATCAGAGCGTGAGCCTGTTCCGTAGCTGGGAGAAGTTTTGGACGGGGAGAGGCCATCGTTTCGTTTTACTCGAAATTGGATCGGATGTCGCACTTTTCCGGAATGGCGACATCCTCCAGTAAGTGTGCGGCGAGTCGTTCCGCGTGCCAAGGTCCATTGATGACTCCTTTTGAGCCAAGCCCATTGAAAAACGCGACTCGCGATTCTGAGGGATGGCGACCGATGAAAACTTGGCTGCGTTGGATGATGGGGCGTATCGCGGAGCGATGGCCTGTTACCTCTATGTCCGCCTGGGTAAATCCGGCCAGCTTTTTGATTACTTCGTCACGGCCTTGGGCAGAAGGAGACAGGTCGCTAAAATCGTGACGATAGGTCGATCCAGCGCGGAAGCGTCCGCCGCCGATAGGTAAAAGCCATCCGCCGGAATTGATGATGCGGGATTCGTCTTTCAACTCGGGAATGGATAGATCGAGGATATCTCCAGCGGCAGATTTCATCGGCAGCCAGTCGAAGAAGCGGTTGTCGCTACCTCTCCATCCCTGGGCGAAGATGATGCCGTCGGCTTCGATGTTTTTCCACTGGATCCCTTCTCGTGAAATCTTTACGTCGTCGGATTTGAGCGCGCCGATCGCATAAGCGGTGCGTTCGAGCAGGTGTTGCCGAGTGACTTCGAGGAACGATGGCACGTTCATCCAACCGCCGTGCTTCATTTCGAATCCTCCATATGGGGCAGAGAATCGTTCGGGGTCTATCGTGGCGGGACCACAGAGGCGATCGAAGGCTTGATCCTTGTTTGCCTCTCGTTTTTTCCAGGCCTGCTGCTCCTTTTCGTTTCGAAAGATCCGAGTGATCCGGGTGTGGTGGAAAAACGGTTCCTTCAACTTCTCCTCAATTTCCCAATAGAACTGGTGGGCGTAGTCAAGGCGTTCACTGAGGCCTTCGGGGATGGAAAAGCGGGATCCTGCCAATGGGGTCACTAGTCCGGCAGCGACTTTTGAAGAGGTAACCGCTTCGTCTTGATCGACGACGAGAATACGCTGATTTCGCTTGAGCAGATGCCAAGCGATCAGTGAGCCAGCCAGGCCTTGGCCAACGATGAGATAGTTCACTTTCACGGTAGCGGGGATGACGCCGAGAGCCCTTCAATCTTGATCCGATGGTATCTGCTGGTGGCATGTGAACCTGGCTGTTTTGCTGAAAGATCGAGAATGAAGCCATTCACTCACTTTCAACGCCTTACCAGCCTCCCGTTCTCAGGCGCATCCATCCATCATCTCAATCTTCACGGACTACCAATATTGCCTCTGGTCCTTAGATTGGACCAATAAATTAATATTTACGAATAGTTAATATTTATAAAATAAATGATTGTCATAAAAGTCGTTTGCCGCCACACTGTGTGGCCGTCTAATCACTATACTGACTTTATTTATGAAAATAACCAGCCTTACCGGAATTTGGGCATTTCTTTTGTTTATTGGAGTCGTTTTTCTCACCAGCTGTAGCGATCCGCAAAGAGATGCGAGAAACACGCTTGAGGAGAAGGGGTATCAGGTCACATCTCGTGATCTATTTTTGGCTGCCAGTGCCGGTGATCTAGATGGGATTGACTTGTTCATGCAAAGTGGAATGGGCATTGATTCGTCGGATGAAACGGGAAATACGGCTCTGATTAAGGCGTCGGCAGCCGGACAGATCATGGCGGTTGAAAAGATTCTGGGATTGGGAGCCGATCCTCGTCAGATCAATAATCTGAATCGGGATGCCTTACTGACTGCATCGGCCAAGGGATATGATGATGTCGCGAGAATGCTACTGAGTCGAGGTGCCGATGCAGAGTTGCGTGACATCGAAGGATGGAGTGCGCTTTCGATCGCTTCCTACAATGGCCATTCCAATATGGTGAGTCTGCTGGCCGGTCAGGTGTCTTCTGAATCACTGGACGACGCGCTCCTGGTGGCCAGTTTCAATGGTGATGCGGAAGTGATTTCGACGCTGCTGGGGCAGGGTGCCAATATTAATTCCCGCAGCCCTGAGGGCAAAACTCCTCTGATGATTTCGGCAGGAGGCGGAAAGCAGCAGGCAGTCCGAGTGTTGCTTCAAAACAGGGCCAATCCATACTCCGAGGACAACAAGGGAAATACGGCGGCCAATTTGGCTGAGGCTGGTGGCTTCGATAAGGTCAAGCAGCTCATTCTTTCACCTGAGACATGGGGATCGACTCCGGCAAGCCGCGAAGTGGCTGAGGAGATGGCTGAGGCAAAAGAGGCCCTCGTTTCTGAAGCCGCGGTGGATGAGATGCTGAAGCCTCACGAGAATTCGGGCGCGAAGGCTCCTGCCAGATCTTCGGATGAGACCGTGGTCGTGGCAGGTTCGGGTGCGAAGGCTCCTTCCAGACCTTCGGATGAGACCGTGGTCGTGGCAGGGAATGATAGAGCTCCTGTGAAAGCGACTCGTTCCAGTCAAAAGGCCGCTGGCGCCGACCGTGTCAAAATTCGGGAAGAGGCGAAAGCGAAGCCTATCGTTGCATTGAATGGATCGACAATCCGTTCCAGAAGTCCAGAGAATGCTCCGGTTCAAACGATGGTCCTTGCTGCCTTTCACCAAGAGCCTTTGCCCATTGCTGTTGCCAAAGTCGATGGCAACAAGGCAGCCATCATCCGCTTGGACCAGGATTCTCAGGAGCCGATCGAAGTCTCGCCCGGCAATGTGATTCCAGGTACGAAATATCAGGTAAAAGATGTGACTCGAAAGTTCGTTAGCTCCAAAGAAGGCAAAGGCCGTATGGTTGATGTTTCGCGCGTCAAGGTGCAGAACACGGAGAGCGGTGCGACGCACTTGCTGGTCAAAGATGCCGCGGGTCAATCATCGGACACCTATGCGATTTTGACTTCACCCGACAGCCAGTATCGATACGTGGTCAAAGCGGGTGATGTTTTTAGAACGGCTCAGCCGGGAACTGGAAACAAGGACTACCAAGTCCTCGACATTCGCGCGAGCGGTGTCGTGATTAAAGATGTCGAGACTGAGGAAGTCGTCACGGTGGCCCGTGATGGTGTGCTTCCTTATAGGTAGGACGGGCAAAGCCTGGGCCAGTTAGACAAGCTAGGTCGAGGAAAGTGGCCTGGCCCGAATGGCACTGTTTTAAGGGCCGTTGTCGTAGCATTGTCCTAAGGAAAATGGCGTAGAGATGCATGGCGGTAAGGTCGCCATCTGGACCCGCCGTCCTGTCGCTGGGGCCCAGCGCCTGGGGTCTGTGACCCCGGGCTCCAGCTGAAAGCGTAATGATGTCCTAATACTCTCTCCCGGCCTCAAAGAGACCGGCTACAGGGTGATCGCGCACAGTTGGTATTCCGCTTAAAACCGTGCCATTCGGGCCTGGCTCGAATGGCACGGTTTTATGGCCTGCCATCGTTCAAGGTTGATAGGTAGTGGCCTATACCTTTTTCTTAATCCTTATCTTTTTCCTTTTCTAAACCCTGCGCTGCCTTGCTCTTTCCCTCGGCGGCTGACAGAGAAAAAGATTAAGATTAAGAAAATGAAAAAGAGATTTCCCTGATTCTGTTTAAAACCGTGCCATTCGGGCCTGACTCAATTCACACTACAGTGTTGTCGGGAATTACCTTGCCCTTGGGCACTACGACAATGCCGTCCCGAATGTGACACCATTCGTTGTCTTCGTTGACTCGGTCGCCGGGATGGATGACGACGTTCTTTCCGATCCTGGCGTTCTTGTCGATGATGGCCCGATGGATTTTAGTGTTCTCGCCGATATTGATTGGTATTTCTGAGACTTTGCCTCCCTTGCCAATCTCCAACTTGTTGTAGTAATCAGAGCCCATGATGATGGAGTCTGTGATTTCGCAGCCTGACTCAATCACAGAGCGCACTCCGATGATAGATCGTCTAATCATTGCGCTGGTGATGATACATCCATCGGAAAGTAGAGCCTCTTCGATGGTGGCATTGTTAATCTTACTTGCGGGAAGCAATCTCGACCGGGTGTAGATGGGATTGTGAGAGTCGAAGAAGTTGAACTGGGGAACAATTTTGGTGACTTCCAAATTGGCTTCGTAGAAGGATTTGATCGTTCCGATATCTTCCCAAAAGCCCTGGAAAGTGTGTGAGTAGACTTTCTGGTTTTTGATGATGGAAGGAATGATGTCGCCGCCGAAATCCTCTAAATCATTTTCGAGGGCTTCTTCCATCACGTCCCGATTAAAAAGGTAAATCCCCATGGATGCCTGAAACCGCTCTTCACTATCGGGGATGCCGGCCGCTTGGAGAAGAGCTTTCGGCATAACCAATTCATCCAGCTTTGCGTCATCGTCTCCGGGTTTCTCAACGAATCGAGTGATCTGGCTGTTTTCGTCGGTGTGCATCAAGCCAAAGGCACGAGCAGGATCACGCGCGACGGGCGTCGTCGCGATGGTCAGGTCAGCGCCCGTTTCTTTGTGTTGCTTCAGCATCTCCCGGAAGTCCATCCGGTAGAGCTGATCCCCACTGAGGATCAGGAAATACTTGTAGGGCTTCTCCAGGAAGTAACTGAGATTCTGGCGCACCGCATCTGCTGTTCCCTGATACCAGTTGTTGTCGCCGGGGGTTTGTTGCGCGGCCAGAACGTGAACGAAATTTTCTCCAAAGTGATCAAATTTGTAACCACTGGTCACGTGCCGATTGAGTGATTCGCTGTTGAACTGAGTCAGAACATACATTTGGCGGATGCCAGAGTTGATGCAGTTGCTGATTGGGATATCGACGATCCTGTATTTCCCGGCAAGAGGGACCGCAGGCTTAGATCGCATGTGGGTCAAGGGGAAGAGGCGGGATCCTTGACCGCCTCCCATAATAATAGCGAGCGTACTTTTGAGCGATTTTTCAGATATTGTTTCTGGCATAGTTCCGGAGACATCATAGGGGTGATTCTCAGTTTTTGGCACGGATTAAGTGACAAATTTTTTGATATTCTTAAGGAACCAAATTACGGTGCCTTGAATTTTAAAATTTATAGAATTTATGTGTGGTATCATCGGCTACGTAGGAAAAGCATCAGCGGCATCTGTCTTAATCGATGGACTTAGGCGATTGGAGTACAGGGGCTACGATTCTTCCGGATTGGCGGTGATGAACGGCTCAAGTCGGATCGAAATGCGCAAGCGGAGTGGCCGACTGGACAATTTGAAAGAGCTGCTCCTCGAATCACCTGTCGAGGGTAATTGCGGTATCAGCCATACTCGCTGGGCGACCCATGGTGAGGCGACGGATGCAAATGCTCACCCTCACACCGATCTCACTGGTAAGCTGGTGATGGTCCACAATGGGGTGATTGAGAACTATCAGATTCTCAAGGACCAGCTCGAAAGCGAGGGACATACTTTCCTATCACAAACTGATTCTGAAGTGTTGGCTCATCTGATCGGCAGATGTTACGAAGCCAGCAGTCTGGATGATCTTAAGAAACGGCTTGTCGCAGCGGTTCGGGAGGCGTTGACGAAAATAACAGGGACTTACGGGATTGTTGTGATGCATCAAGACATTCCCGGCTTTCTGATTGGCGCGCGCCTGGGAAGTCCTCTCGTTGTAGGCCTAGGCAAAGGGGAGAAGTTTCTTGCTTCGGATGTTGGTGCGATTGTCGCGCATACGAGCGATGCTATTTATCTCCGTGACCGGGATTTGGTCTATCTGACCGAAGACGATTTTCGAATCGAAAATGTGGATGGTGATCTTTCAGAATACGAAGTCAGCACGGTTGATTACAAGCAGGAGGATGCCGAGAAAGGGGATTACCCGCATTTCATGCTCAAAGAAATTTATGAGCAGCCTATTTCTATTCCGAACACCTTTAGGGGAAGATTAGTTGATGACCAGGCATCTGCGATCCTGGGTGGATTACGACTGACGCCTCGGGAGCTTCGGGACGTCGATCGTATTGTGTTGTGTGGATGTGGAACGGCATCTCACGCCGCTATGGTTGGTGAATACCTGATCGAACACCTCGCTCGAATTCCGACAGAGGTGGAGATTGCGAGTGAATTTCGATACCGAAATGCTCCCCTTGATAAGAATACTTTGGTTTTTGTAATCAGCCAGAGCGGTGAGACGATCGATACTTTGTCAGCGATGCGTGAAGGCCAACGCAAAGGCCACCGCGTTTTGGGAATCGTTAACTCAGTGGGTTCGACGATTGCCCGGGAGTCTGACGGTGGAAGTTATCTGCACTCCGGACCGGAGATCGGAGTGGCGGCAACGAAGTCGTTTACTTCTCAAGTCACCATGATGGTTCTCCTTGGACTGTTGCTTGGCCGAATGAGGCACCTGTCTTTCGACGCAGGAAAGGAAATGCTTCAGGAGTTGCGAGATCTTCCGGCGAAGGTTGAGGTGATCCTTCAGCAGAGTGAGAAGATCAAGCAGATCGCCGAGAAGTACATCGAGGCTCAGGGCATGCTTTTTCTTGGGCGTCAGTTCAACTACCCTACTGCTCTGGAAGGGGCGTTGAAGATGAAAGAAATTTCCTACATTTTCGCAAGTGGACACGCAGCGGCGGAATTGAAACACGGTATTATCGCTTTGGTAAGCGAAGAAACCCCCAGCGTATTCATCATGCCAAAGGATGCCGTATTCGAGAAGAATGTCAGCACTCTGGAGGAAGTTAAGGCCAGGAAAGGTCCAGTGATTGCGATCACGACTGAAGGATGCACCGAGTTGGAGCGCCTCGCAGATGACGTCATCTATATTCCGGAGTGCACTCCGTGTCTCAGTCCTATTTTGGCAAGTATTCCACTGCAACTGCTCAGTTATCACTTTTCGGTGGCTCGCGGATGCGATGTTGATAAGCCAAGAAACCTCGCCAAAAGTGTGACGGTCGAGTAAGATTGGCCCCGGCAATATTATGGATAGTCAAGACGAGGGAGGCATTCGCACTCAGGAGGGAACCGCGGTACGCCAAATCGCTGTTTTTCTCCCGAACCGATCCGGAGCATTCGTTGCTATTCTGGATCTATTGAAAAACAATCAGGTGGTGGTGTTGGGGCTTTCGGTGCAGGACTCGATTGACAACACCGTCGTGCGTCTCGTTCTAAACGACCCCGATACGGTCGAAACTATATTTATTGAGAGAGGAATCCCCTACAACACAACCGATCTCGTTGTGGTGGAATTGCAAAACGGTGCTGAGCAGATGCCAGACTGTCTGCGAGCCTTGTTGAATGCGGAGACAAATATTCATTTCATCTACCCTTTGTTGACTCAACCAAATGGAAAAGCTGCCTTAGCTCTCTGCGTAGAAGACAATCACTTTGGCCAGTCAATTCTTTCGAAGGCTGGTTATAAGATTCTTCGTCAGGAAGACTTGAGCCGCTGATCTTTGCGGCCAATCACTCGCTAGATCGAGGCTCTCCTGAAAAGTGTGTCGACCACATTACGAACGTATTGCTCGTCGGAAAGCCCTATCGTAATCTCATCGGGAAACTCGGAGATTTCGCGAAAGTAGTCGGCGAGTTGAGAGAAGAGGCGGAGGCGACTTTCTGGTGTCAGTTCATTGCGCCGGGTAATCGCATCGAGGGCGATCCGGGCTTCTTCAGGCGAGGTGTGTTGCCGAAGGCGGGATTCAAGGTGCGGCGCCGAAGCAAAGGAGTTGTCTCCCGTATCAAGCAGTTCCTTGTAGACCGGTGGCGCCATTGCGACTTCCCTGATCACTAGGGTTCCAGCAGCAATATCGCCGATTCGCTGGCAGCGCTTGGTGAAGAGGCAGCAGATACTACCAAGCAGATAAAAGGTCGAGGGCAGAAGATCTAGCAGTCGGAATAGGTTTCGGATCACGACCTGTTTGAAAGAGAGGGAAAGGCCTCTTTCATCAATCACCCTGAGTTTAAAAAGTCGCTTTCCGACTGTCTGGCCAGACCAGAGCCATTCGGTGAGCATTCCGTAGAGATTGAAAACCAGAAATTGAAGCACAATTGTCGCCCCTGTTCCAAAGTCGTTTATGATCCGGCCAATCACAGGAATACCGCTGCCCATGTTCTGAAGGGCCGAGATCAGTTGGGTCATTAAGATCGTCAGTGCGACCACAATGGCGTAGTCGACCGCGAGCGCCAGACAGCGACTGAAAGGGCTTGCGATCGGCAACTGGAAGGTGACCCCCTCAGGCGTTCTGACCTCGAGCGATGTGGTTTGGCCGAGCATTAGACGACTTCAGGTGTTGGACGGGAATTGCGACCGCAGAAACTCAAATAGAGAATCAGTCCAACTAGTTGGATAGATCCAAGGCCGATCTTCCAGGGATAAAAGTTGGGGGCGTGATATTGAGAAAGAAACGATTCGATGATTCCAGCCCAGATCAGGAGGAGGGCAGCACCACCGATAAGAGTCAGTAAATCGCCCTGAATTCGCGCAAAGCGTTGGCGAAGCTTGAGATTGGTTCCCCAACCAAACATGGTGTGGGCGATGACGAGACCTGCCTGTCCACCCATGAAGATGGCGGGAAGCTCAAACGAGCCGTGGGGAAGTAACCAGGCGGCGAGAAAGGTGCCTTGCCCATCAGTCAGGTAATCGAACATCACGATCCCGATGATCGTTCCATTGTAGAACAGCAGGATGATAGTAAAAATCCCCCAGAGGAATCCCGTCACCATGGTTAAAATAGTGACCTTGGTATTGTGGGTCATTAGTTGAGAAGAGAAGGCGTGGCGCCCCTGGAAGGCGTCGAAGTCTTGCTTTTCCTCTCTCTCAACCCGTTTGGAAGGCTTCTCGTTAAGGTGGCCGAACTGGGGAGGGATAAAGGTCGATTTGAGATCGTAATTGATGGATAACGCAGCTGCCCCGAATCCAGCCCCAATCGCAAAAGTGCCAATTGAAAAAGCAAACGCAATCCAGTGCCTTCGAAAGGTGGCGGGAAAAGTTCGGGTGATCCATCTCCACGGACGAAAGGGAACGGACTCACCGCCCGTTTCATGAAGTCGGCTGTAGCCCCTTGCGACAAGTCGCTCCAGGTATCGGCTTGTTTCGACTTCGCCGGCGAAAGTGTTCAGCTTGACGAGGTCGGCTGAAGTCCTTTGATAGAGATAGTAGAAACGCTGGGCTTCCTCAAGCGGTGGGCGCCGGTCAGGTTGATCATCCTGTTTCTGAAGTAGCGTCGCCAGTTCATCCCAAAAGGGTTGTTCTTTCACAATGAACTTGTCCAGATCCAGTATCACATCGGGAATATGGGCAATGAGCAAACGATAGGCAAGGGACAACTGATCGGGCACTGAAATGCGTGCAACTTGGAATGGCGGCTGGGGTTGACTAAGTCGCCTATTCCTTGCGAAGGTGTGAGGCAAGGCGGAAAACCCGCTCAAATTTTATCCATGTCACTTATTCCTCTTTTATCCCGAATCTCGATGGACAGCGGATGCGTCGATGCGCCTCGTTGCGAAGCGGTTCTGTCCGATGCGGCCTCCCGGCAAAGTTCACTAGTTGACGCCGTTTTTGATGCCGGGCTCGTTGAAGAAGAAGCGTTCGCTGAGCTCTTGGCCAAAGAGGCAGGGTTGAACTACATGCCGGCGTCCGAGATTGATTTGTCGGAGTCTCTTCATCGAAAATTTCCTGCTAAGTTGGCGCTTCGTTATCGATTGTTGCCCGGAAAATTGGAAGACGGTGAAATTTGTCTGATGACGTATGACCCCTTCGACCTCGAAGCAAGGCAGGCCGTGGGGAGAGAGTGGGATAAGCCCATCACCTGGGCGGTCGGGACGCGCTATCGCATTTTGGAAGGGCTTCGTCAGGGATATGGAGTGGGTGCGGAGCAGTTCGACGAACTGATCGAAGGCCGGGACGCGAATGAAGAAGATGACTTTGAGCAGGAGGTGACTCAGCTCGACGAAGATGAAGAGGAAGCTTCGGTCTTGAATTTCGTGAATCAGGTGTTCCGTGAGGCCCTGCGCGAACGAGCGACTGACATTCATATCGAACCACTGGAAAAAAATCTACGAATTCGCTATCGGATCGACGGGTCGCTTCAGGAGGTCACCGTTCCGCCCGACATTCGGGCTTTGCAGGCATCTTTGATTTCGCGTCTCAAGATCATGGCTCAGCTTGATATTGCGGAGCGCCGGTTGCCACAGGATGGCCGGATCAATTTGGAGTTGGATGGGAGTCCAGTTGATGTGCGTGTGGCTACCATTCCTTCAGTGAATGGTGAAAGCGTGAGTCTGCGACTTCTAACGCGTGAAAACTTTGATATGTCGAAGTTGGGTCTCGATGACGCAACCCGCAGTACCATCGAATCGCTCTTGGTCCAGCCTAACGGAATCATCATGGTCACCGGACCGACTGGATCAGGTAAATCGACGACTCTCTATACGTTTTTGAAACAGCTCAATACGAAAGATACTCGGATTATGACGGTTGAGGATCCGGTTGAGAACCGGCTCGACGGCGTGGTGCAGATTGCGATTAAGCCCGAGATCGGGTTGACCTTCGCGAGTGGTCTTCGCAGTATTCTTCGAGGTGACCCCAATATCATCATGATCGGTGAGATGCGGGATCTTGAAACCACCGAGATCGCAATTCGTGGAGCCCTGACGGGTCACTTGGTGTTTAGTACTCTGCATACGAATGATGCTGTTTCAGGCATCACTCGTTTGCTAGATATGGGAGTAGAGCCATTTTTGATCGCTTCGTCTGTGCGTGCGTTTCTGGCACAGCGGCTGGTCCGAAAACTATGCGATGAGTGCAAACGTCCATCCGAAGTGGAAGACGAATACCTCACCGAGATCGGTTATCCGATTGAGGCGAAGGCAGGGATTTATGAAGCGGTGGGGTGTCAGGCTTGTCGTGATACCGGTTACCGCGGAAGGATGGCAATCATCGAAATCTGCGTGGTTGATCAGGGAATGTCAGAATTGATTACGACACATGCCCCGTATTCTCAGTTGAAGAAAAAGGCGATGGAGGGGGGGATGATTGCCTTGCGTCACTATGGATGGAATAAGGTGGCACAGGGGCAGACGACGATCGAAGAAGTGCTCAGCAACGTGGATCATTGATGTTTCGCTATTCAGTGAAATAGAAAACAGGATTTGGATTCGCTGACCTGGTCCGATCGAACTGTCAGTTTTTCGAAGAGGCAGATTCGAAGACCGGTTTCAAAAGCGGTTTAAGCAGTTGCGAGCCAATGGGTGACAAGTGATGCGCATCATTGTAGAGCGGTATGCCGTCCTTTGCGATCAGGTAGACGCCTGATGGATCGAAGAAAAACGGAAGAGGATCCAGGAGCGTGGCATTCGTTCCTTCTAGTGCCTGCTGAAATAGTTTTCGTATGCGATCATTGTCGGCGTCGACTTCGGCAGCCGGTCTGGCAAAGGTATTCAAGTCGAGGTTGCGACTGGCTGTTTGCTGAAGAGTGGCCGGCACCGGTCGTGAGTGGGCAGGGATGTCTTCCATCAACCAAACGGAAATACCCTCTTTTTCGAATTCTCGAATCGCGGCATTTAGGTTCCTGATAAACACTTTCTCTGCTTCATTCGGAGTGGTGGATTGAGTTTCGTCATCGCAAAGCAATCGGGAGAGATTGCCATCGGTCGTTCCAAGCAGGTAGATTCTCCAACGTGCGATGAGCAGAATGTGCTTGATGTCATTTTGCTCGATGTAATTCATGACCGGTTTCCCCCGGTCATAGGTGTTCGTCATCCGCCTGACATAGGTATTGGGAACCGGAGGAAGTCCCGGTCTTGTTGCGATGTGAATTCTGATGAGATCCTCTTTGCCCATCTCGTCGAGGGCATAGAGCATGGACATGGCATGACTGTCGCCCCAAACCAGGAGGTCGCCTGCCGGAGGCGAATTGGTAGTGCCGGCGACGGGGAGGTCACCCGTTTCGTCAAAGTGGGTCAAGCCATCCAGGGTTTCGAATGGGTGAGGCGTCGGCTCGAATTGGGTGACCTTAGTTGGGAAACGAGAGGCAAGACCGTCTGACTGGTGGAACGCAAATCCAATCAAGAGAATGAATGCGCTACCAGCTGCGGCAGTTAGGAAGAGTGGCGTTCGCCTATGGAGAAAGCGTTTGGAGCGGAAGGGTTGTTCGATGTATTTCCAGGTCAGAGCAGCCAATACGAAACTCACGGCCAGCGCTCCAAGTGACTGTGCGGTGGAGATTTCCACGATCAGAACATACTTGAGAAAAACGATGATGGGCCAGTGCCACAGGTAGAGCGGGTAGGAAATTTTGCCGATAAATACGAGAGGTTTGGAGCGAAGCAGTTTTCCTGGCCCAGTGATCCTTGCGGAATTCGAAAATATGATCAGCGCTGTCCCAAGGCAAGGAAGGAGGGCTGCGGAACCTGGAAATGCGGTGCCGATATTGAAAAACGAAATGGAGTAGAGAGTCAACGCCAGCCCAATCCAGCCAAGCCATGGATCAATCCGTCGTGGTATCAATTTCGCCGCTGGAATCATGGCGAGGATGACTCCGAAATTGAGTTCCCAAATTCTGGAAGGAGTGATGAAGAATGCGAAAGGGGGATTAATGAATGTTCCGACGATGCTCCAGGCGAAAGAGATGATTGTTAGTGTCCAAATGAGTGGTCCAGTGAATCGCTTTGCTTTTCGCATCAGCAAAAGCATGGCAAGTGGGAAGAAGAGATAGAACTGCTCCTCTACCGCCAGAGACCAAGTGTGGAGGAGCGGTTGGAATTCTGCCGCCGTTTCGAAGTAGCCAGATTGCCTCCAGAAGTAGACGTTTGAAATTAGGAGTGGTTGAGAAATCACGGACTGACCGAATTCGCGAAGATGTGCGGGGACCAACCAGATCGAGCCGGCGATACTAGAAGCGATGATGACGAGGGCCAGCGCTGGAAACAGCCGGCGGACTCGTCGCTCCCAAAAATTGAAAAGGCTGAAGGTGCCGGCCTCTATTTCTTTGATAACGAGGGAGCCGATCAGAAAGCCAGAGATGACAAAAAAGATATCGACTCCGACGTAGCCGCCGGGGCAACTAAGTCCAAGGTGAAAAAAGAGAACGGGTAGTACGGCCAGAGCACGAAGACCATCAATCTCCGGACGATAGGTGAGTGATGGCCGTTCACTCATTCAGTGTTTTCCGCAGCTAGTGCGCGGGCTGCACCGACTCGGCATTGATCATCACAGAAGAGTCCATGTTCACCGCGGCACGATTCACAGACGAAAATTTGTTCATTGCACTCCGGCCAGTGACAGTTTCCATAGCGGGATTCTTCGGCTTCGCAGTAGCGACAATGGGAAATCACTTTTCGGGTATCGGTATTGTTGACTTCGACGGCGACCCGTTGGTCGAACACGTAACAAAGTCCGTCAAAATAGCGGCCTTGTACTTCGGGGTCTTTTCCATATTTGACGATGCCTCCTTCTAGCTGATACACCTCATCAAATCCTTCGCTTTTGATGTAGCCCGATAACTTCTCACAGCGGATTCCGCCGGTACAATAGGTGAGGATCTTTTTTCCCTTCAGGTCCTGGGCGTTCTCTTTGAGCCATTCGGGGAAGTCACGAAATGACCGAATCGGAGGGCAGATGGCATTCTTGAAATGTCCGAGTTCTGCTTCGTAATCATTCCTCCCATCGATGATGACGACGTCTTCTTCCTGCATCTTCTCCAGCCATTCATTTGGTGAGAGCCGTTCACCGGAGAGTTTGTTGGGATCGATATCGCTATCTCCTTCAAGACCCATCGTTACGATTTCGTCTCGCACCTTAATCGACATTTTGGGGAAGATGTGGTCGTCGGCGGGATCGATTTTGAACTCAATGCCTGCCATGTAATGATCAGCATGCATGGCTTCGATGTATTTTTCAGTCGATTCGAAGCTGCCTGATACAGTTCCGTTGATGCCCTCGGCTCCGATGATGATCCTGCCCTTCAACCCAAGTGAATCACAAATGGCTCGATGATCCTCGGCGTAGGTCTCGGGATCTTCTATCGGGACGTAGCGATAGTAGAGGAGTACCTGAAAGGGTGGTGTTGTGATGGAAGATTCTGAGGCCACAGCTGAAAGTTATGGTTTTTGGCGGCACTCACAAGTGGAGTATTGCAGTGAGAATTAATTATTTATTCCCGATTTTGATTCTCAATAATAAGAATCTTTTCAAAAATAGTAATAAGTTCTGGATTTTGACCGGAAAGTCGCTCTAATCGCCTACGTGAGCCAACTTGGAACCAGTCTCAAAGAACGCATCGTCAGCAGAATTTGTTTTTATCTGCTGGTCGCTTTGGTGGTGTGGACAGGAAACCGATCAATTCCGGTACCTGAAGAGATGGAAGAGAAGAAGTGGGCGGACCGTGGTGTTGCTCCAGTTTTTATCGCGGTCCCGATTGCGGACCTGCCATTCGATCCAGCGACTTTTTCATTCTGAGAAGAGGTATCTCGGATAAGGGCTAGGCTGAATATCGTTGTTCGCCACCAATAAACACCGCCACGACTTCGAGTTCGGGAGTCAACAGGGTTAAGTCTGCGAGCAAACCCTGTTTGATATTGCCTCGATCTTTCATGCCGAGGGATCGTGCTTGATTCGAGCCACAGGTTTTAGCGAGTTCATTGAGAGCGGCACCAGTGAACTTGGATGCGTTGCGGAGGGCTTGATCAAAGGTGAGAATCGAGCCGGCAAGATTTCCTTCCGGAATTCGCGCTGCCCCGTCTTTGACTGTGATCTCTGTGTCCAGGTGAGGGTAGACTCCGTCTCCACGGTGTGATGCGGCGATTGAGTCGGTGATGAGCATGAGGCGCTCGCAACCAACGTGCTTGAAGGCGAGGCGAACCATGTCCGGGCAGAGGTGCACGCCGTCACAGATGATTTCAGTCATGACGGTGTCGTCGAGAAGTCCGGCCCCAACCAGGCCGATCTCACGATGGTGGAGGGGGGACATTTGATTGCAGTAGTGAGTCAGATGGCTCAGCCCCGCTTCTTTTGCTCTGCTGAAATCGGCGAAGGTAGCGGCACTGTGAGCAGCAGATGTTGTGATTCCGAGTTTTGCCATTTCGCGGATAAAATCGCAGGCATTGTCCAGTTCCACGGCCAGTGATAGCAGGGCGACAGGGCAGAGCTCGTGAAGACGGCGAATTTCGGCTGTGCTTGGCGGCCGCATTTCTTGGCGGTCTTGAGCGCCGGCCTGATCGGGATTGAGATAAGGGCCTTCAACATGGATCGCTGGCACACGAGCAAATCGCTGGTTTCGGCAGTAGGCCCCCGCTGCTGTGGCCATGGCCAGGGTATCTTCTTTGGAGGCCGTCCAGGTGGTCGGGAGAAAGGTGGTCACACCCTCTGCCAATTTCGCTTCGGCGATCGTTTCGACTGCCTCCAGGGTTCCGATGGATAGGTCCGCTCCGTTGGCTCCATGGGTGTGGATGTCGATGAACCCTGCAAAGAGATAGAGCTCGCCGCCACCGTCCAAAATGATCGAGCTTCCTTTGGGAGGCGTATGACCTTCGTGAATTTGCTGGATGCAGCCACCGTCGTCGAACTCAATCGACACCGGTCGTATGAGTGAATTGGGGGAGACAAGAAGAACGTCTGCTATGACTTTCGACATGATGGAATGATATCGCAGTGGCGCGAGATGCCGATAAGAATTGAAACAAAAAAACCGCTCTCCTTTAAAAGGATAAAGCGGTCTTCAGTAATCGAGGTGTGAATCGAAGAGGTATTAAAGTCAGTTGGCTTTCGGTGCCTCGGCCTTCTCCTGAGTCTTCGTCTGAGTCTTCGCCTTAGGTGAGGCTTTTCCTTTTCCCTGGGCCTTGGGTTGGGCCTTGGGTTGGGCCTTGGGTTGGGCCTTGGGTTGGGCCTTTGGCTTGGCCTTGGCTTTTGGCATGGTAGCTTCACCGTCTGCTTTAGGGGCTTTTTTCTCTTCCACTGGCTTTGGCTGGTTTGCCTCTTTCTTTTTTGGAGTGGCAGGAGCAGGATCGGAAGGTGCCTTGGTTCCAGGCTTGGCTTCAGGCTTGGCTTCAGGCTTGGCTTCAGGCTTGGCTTCAGGCTTGGCT
>CAXBMX010000020.1:0-97328 GCA_963977055.1 uncultured Verrucomicrobiales bacterium | reverse complement strand
TAATTCAGAGTCTCTCGCTTCTCTTCCTATTAACATTGAGCTAAACGCAGACGTCAGAGAACTTGGAAAATTCCTCGAGATACTCGAACTGGAAGTGCCCGTCACGGGAGGCCTCTCTATCACTTCACAGAATATCCAAATTGACTCAAAGGGAACGCTTCTTTCCGGCAGCCTTCTGGCCAATACCGAAAACCTTTCGTGGGATGGGTTAAACGTCGAAAGTCTCCAACTATCTGTCAATGCACCCAAAGCAGGGCTGATCGAAATTTCGGCACAGGCAGCTATCGACAAACAAACGCAACTGAAGCTGACCGGAAGTTTCGATCAGCCTGGATTAAGCTACTCGGGGAATGCCACCGTCAATGTCGCCTTCGATGGAATGCCCGGTGCTTGGCTAAGAACCCAGCCGGCCCCTTCTCTCGCCGGAACCAGCGGCATCACATGGTCGGGTAAGGGGAATCTCGAAGAAGCCGAAAGCCATCAAGGAGCCATTTCACTGAACCTTACCAATTTCACGATTAACGATGGTGACCCGTTAAACGGAAAACTTGGCGCTACGTATTCCGGGCAGTCTTTTGAACTCAATACATTAAGCTTCAATACGGACAAGCTAACCCTAAGTGGAAGAGGTGGCTGGGATGGAAAAGCGATCTCAATCAGCGATTGGCAGATTTCAGATGGCAACAGCATTCCTCTGTCTCTCAACGCAACAATCCCATTCGACCCGACATCAGAAACGGACTTTCTCTCCCAACCCGGCAATCTGTCACTGGATCTAAAAACCACACAGCTAGATATCGGATCGATCGCTTCGATCACGACCGCGACGCTCCCTATTGAAGGAAAGCTCGACGGAAATCTCTCGGTCAGCGGGAGTTTCGGTGATCTTGAGATAGGAGGGAAATTCGTCTTCCTCCCCCTCCTCAACAACTCTTCCAATCAATCAAAGCTGGATCTCGCCCTGCAGTTTAGCGGCGCCCTGATCAAGCCATCCAGTTGGAGCCTGCGCCTGAATTCAGAACTCTCGGACCTGAAATGGAACGAATTGGAACTCGGTAATGTTGACCTGGAAATTCTCACTGACTCTTCAACCAGCGGCAAAGTGCTATCCGGTTTTCTAAGCTCTCAACAATCAGGCGCGGCGGTCAATGCAGAAACCCACATCAATTTGAGTGGGGCAGATTCCTTTGCGAGTCTAACGGAACGCGCCATCAAAGCCGACGCCACTATCGAAGCAACAGACTTGGCGGCGCTATGGAGAGATTTTGCTCCTGACAACATCAAAGAATTTCCACTTGAGGGTGCCCTCTCGATCAAGCTGACTGATGTCAATGTCAGTGAAAAACGATTGCTGGACGGAACCCTCGATCTACAGACCAGTTCGCTCAAACTGGGAGGAGAACCTTTCGGCCAATTCTCCATCGCCGGCGAGGTAACAGAACCCGACAATATCAATGTAGCTCTCGCTATTTTGGCCGATAAATACAGCCAGGTAACGGCCGCTTCCTCGATCAACCTTTCCAATGGTGAATACTCCGGTGACTCCGAACTAATTCTAGACCTCCATCACGACGGGGTGGTGCAACGGCTCCTGAGTAATCGCCACATTGCCTCCCTCCTTCCGAAACAAACCAAGCTCGCTCTTTCCGGAACCGGAAATTTTCAGGAACAAAAAGTGGATGGCCAAATATCTCTGACCGCAGACCAACTGACTCTGGCTGACGGAGCCGCGCCTCTCTCAGCTATGGTTGACGCATCGTTTAGCGAGAACTCACTGAACTCCGATCTTTCGATTTCGAGCGCCCCATTAAATCTGACCGGCAAAATCGATTGGGATGGCACGCGCATCAACATTGATAAGCTGATTGGAACCTCTTCCGGCCGCACTCTCATCGAGGCATCGGGTTCACTCCCGGTCAGTCGAGAGACGATGTCGCCAGATCTCTGGTTCGCCGATCGATCGCCGATGGATTTATCCTTTGTCGTTGATTCGCTGCCCCTTTCCACTGTCTTCGCCCTGATCTCAAACGAAGCGCCTATCCTCGGTGCGCTCTCGATCGATCTCGAAGCCACTGGCTCCCCCTCCAATCCCGCGATCTCGATGTCGACCAGCCTGGACAATATCTTAGTTCCCGGAGAAAAGAAATTCGAAGCTGGATCACTGAATCTGGATTTTCAGGCTTCCGGAAACTCTGCCAACCTTACCGGTGCCTTTCAACACCCTCAGATCAACCCATTAAGAGTCACAGCTTCACTTCCATTTCGACCGGGAGACTGGGCCACCGGGAAAACCGATTTCGTCGACGAACTATTCAAAGCCTCTGCCAAAATTGAAAAAAGTTCTCTGAGTTTTCTGGCCTCCCAGGTTCCAGGGATCGAGCGTATCGCGGGCTTTATTGCACTCGATGCAAATATGGCCGGGACAATTGCTAAGCCAACCGTCAATGGAAGTGGGTCACTCGATATCAGTCGCATTCAATTTAACGACCGCAATGCGCCCTCTATTGTCGATCTGGACCTTGCCACTCGGTTTTCGGAAAATCGCCTGACCATCGATCGGCTCCACGCCACCGTAGCAGGCGGAGAACTCGATGCATCTGGCTCAGTTTTGTTTGGCACGGACAAAGAACCCACCATCAATCTCGCCGTGAACGGCAAAGAGGTTTTGTTCGCTCGGACGCCTGATCTCAATGTGCGATCCAACCTTAGTCTCGCCCTCGCCGGCCCTTGGTCAAAAGCCAGATTGAGCGGCGAGATTGGCATAGCCAACAGTCGCTTTCATAAGAACTTTGACCTATTGCCCAACGCGCTGCCGACGCGGAATACATCAGTGTTACCCACCGTTGAAAGATCTCCCCAAGGAGGAGGCGCCGCCTACACCGATCTCAATTTTGGCCTCGATATTCCCCCTTTCCGCGACTGGCCAGTCAGTGTTCGCCTCTTCACAGAAGATCCCTTTCTCATTCGCACCAATCTCATCACTTCGGATCTGGCAGCTGACATCAAACTGAACGGAACCCTTGGAAAACCCTATCCAGTGGGACAAGTCGAGATCGCCGACGGCGATTTCTCTCTCCCTTTCAGCTCCATCGATGTCGAAATCGCCCGTATCCTGTTCGACGAAAAATCCGGGTTCAATGGCACGCTGGAACTGAGGGCTCGAGCCAAGGCCGACAAATACCGAATCAATATCTTCCTCTTCAATCGAATGCTGGACCCTCAATATGTCCTCACCAGCATTCCTCCGCTTCCTACAGAGGATTTGCTCACTCTATTGATAACCGGCGCGACACGGGACGAAATAATCGGGGGCGATCCCAGCTCATTGATCGCTTCGAAAGCCGCCATATTAATGTTTAAAAACATGCGAAAAGTCAGTGCTGCAGCCGATCGAGAGCCCACCATGCTGGATGAACTTCAAGACAGAACAGAGCTTGAAATCGGCAAAGTCAACCCCGAGACTGGCGAGCACACAATCGGGGGTAAGATCCGATTGTGGAAACAATTATTCTTCGTCGGAGACGTCGATGCACAAAATGACTATCGAGCGACACTGAAATACGTGTTCCGATTTCGTTAGTGCCTGACTTCTCCTTTTTATGCGCACCAGCCTTACATCAGCTACCGTTAAGCTTCTCCTTCTACTCGTTGGAGTTGGGTTGCTATGCCCAGTCGCCCGATCTAGCGACTTGGTGAAGATTGAAGGGCTTAGCAGCATTACCCTCGAACAGGCAGAGGAATGGCTCGAATCCCAAGTCACCTACATTGAGTCAGCGGGGGTCAGTCCAGCCCGGGCTGACGATGTTGCCTATTTCCTGGAGAACGCGATGAGGGACCGCGGCTATGACAAGGCAGTCGTCGATTGGAAAGTTCAAGGCGATGAACCTGATCAGATTATTCTCCTAACTGTCAACGAAGGCCAAACAGAAGTGATTTCGGCTTATGATATCACAGGCAATATCGCCCTCGAAGACGCCGCCGTGATCGAACTACTCACCGACAGCACGCGAAAACGACTCGGCATCAAGGTTGCAGATTCCGTTCCCTACGTGAAAAGCGATATCAACTCGGGTAGGAAGAAGCTGGACGACTTTTACACTTTGCTAGGGTTTGGCGATATCGAGACAGAGACAGAAACTCGCCCTGGTCCGTCGGGCCTCACTCTTAATGTGATCATCACAGAAGGCTTAGAGCACGTCGTTGGGTCTATCGAATTCCCTGCAGCACCAGATGATCAGATCGCTAAAGTTTTTGCTGATGCGTATTCTGATTTTAACGGAAAGAAGTTTAACCCAGCAATTCAAGCAAACCTAAAATCCCGCGTCCTGTCCAACGCAGTGAATGCCGGATACTACGAAGCGGTGGTCAAGGTCGTAGAGTCGTCGCATCGAAAAAGTGAAGGCCAAGAGATCGTAGATCTTACCGTTGAGGTCGAATGGGGCCCAGCAATCAGTATTTCAGGGATCTCTGTCAAAGGTAACGAAAAAGTGAAGCACTCCTTTTTCGATCACCAGTTTAAGAGCTTAGTCGGCCAGCCCTATTCGCCTGGTTCAACCAACAAAAAGGTCGAGGAACTGCTTGAGACTGGCGCCTTCGAAACCATGCGAACCGTCCCAGTGCATCAACCAGACGGAAGCGTTCATCTCGACATTGAAGTGAAAGAAAGCTATTCGCGGACACTGGGAGTGTTCGGGGGATTCACCAACTACGATGGCCCCATCGGTGGGTTTGAATTTCGGAACCTGAACCTTTTCGGTGCCGTACGAACCATCAATGCAGAAATCGAATTCTCCGGTCGGGGAGGTCGAGGTGAGATCGAATACGTAGACCCTTGGTTCCTCGAAAGCGATGTCTCCTTTACAGCCCGGGCATTCACCCTGAACCGAAGCGAAGAAGGCTACGATAAGTGGGAGACCGGCGGAAGGTACGAGTTCACCAAACGCTTTGGGCATCAGAATTGCAATGCTATTACTTTCTTCGGAAATGCCTCATACACGGATGTCTATGACGCCGAGATCGCCCCTGCTTTTCTGGGAGACACTCAATACCTCGCTCATTTTGTTGGCCTCTCTTACACCCTCGATAAACGGGACAAGCCACAGCAACCGCGAAAGGGATTCCTCGCCCAAGGTTCCGCCAGCGTCGCGACTTCCGCTATCGGCAGTGAAGTCGATTTCTTTCGGGCCACAGGGCGCGTTGCCTACTACCATCCGGTAGGAAATCACAATTTCAGAATGGCGGCACGCGTCGGTGGGATCACACCAATCGGAGATACCATATCTATCCCCATTGATCTTCGGTTCTACAACGGCGGCCCCAATTCTGTGCGCAGTTTCCAAGAGAGAGCGCTTGGCCCTTTGGACCCATCCAGTGGCCACCAAGTGGGAGGGCAGTTCTTTACCGTCTTCAATGCTGAATATGAAGTCCCTATCAAGTACCTAACTGGTTTGAATTTTGTTGTCTTCGGGGATGCCGGTAACCTTCTTGCTGGATCGGGAAGCCCCAGCCTGGATAACATGCGCTATGCCGTTGGTGCCGGACTACGCTACATGACCCCGATTGGACCACTTCGTTTTGAATACGGCTACAATCCCGATCAGCAGCCCAATGAACCTCAGGGAACTTTTCACGTAGCTTTCGGATTTGCTTTTTAGACGCCCGATTGTTTTTTAGAGCTTTCGGATTCGACTTTTTAGAGCGCCAAGTTCCCGCCAGCAGTTATATCAGGAAGTAAGCTCCCCGCGAATTTGATCTTTCAACGCCTGCATCCTGGGATCCTGCTTCTGTTGGGATGTCAGCTCCCCCCACAACATCCAGGCATCGGCGGAACGATTTTCGGCAATCAACTTTTTACATTGCCCAATAATCCCACCCAAAGTTTTCTGCGGCTTCGGAGCCCCTGAAGAATCTTCGAGCGTTTCAAACGGACGAACAGCCAAAGACTGCTCCCCGGAAGTCAGTTCGACCAAATACTGGCTACCCGGTTTCAGAGCTCCACTTCCTTTCAATGCTTCAAACCTGATCGGAGAATAGGCCTTCTCCAGCGACACCACCGTTTCACCGCTAGCCTGGTCTTTGACCGTCAAACCAACCACGCCACCATTATCGGTTTCCCAAGTGAAAGTCGGCTTTGCATAACCAGTCAGATCCCCTGGAGTCAACAATGATACGGATCCAGCGAATGCCACGTTCGGGGAACCCGGAAAAATGCTCTTGCTCGCCACCGCTACGGTAATGACTGCCGCAGCGGCAAGCCCTACAGGCAACGCCAAACGGGGAAACCACGATACCTTCTCTTTCGCTGGAAGAGCTTGTCGCCGTGGTTTTGTGAAAACAGTCTCATTTAATTTTTTCTCCTCTTTTCGCACCTCGACTTCTGTGAATTCCCTTTGCTCTTCAAAGAAATCCCGCACATCGGAAGGCAAAGGCGGGATATCTGATTCGTCGACTAACGAAACATCATTTGCCATTTTCATGAGCCCGTCGATCCGCCCATCTACCTCGAGATCGATAGTCTCTCCTCTCAGCCCATCGCGGATGGATTCCAGATCCGCGGAATCAATGGTACCCACGGCACTTTCGATTTCCTTTTCTGATAAATTCTTTGCTTCCTTCTTCATGACACTCCCTCTGTATTGGTTGGATAAATCGTTCCGATCAATGCTTTTCCCATCATCTGACGGGCTTTCAGCAGGTCAGAACAGATCGAACCCTTCGGACGCTTTTGCTTCAAAGCAATCTGCTCAGTGCTGAGATCGGCAAAATAGAAATCTTCAATCACAGCGCGGTATCGATCGCCAAGCCCGCTCAGCGCAAGGTGAATCTCTTCAACCGTTCCTTTCTTTTCCTCATCCGCCTCGGTCGCGAATTCGCTCTCTGAAACTTTTTCGATGTTACTACTGGCCGGGCGGCGGGTACGACGCCGAATTTCGTCAATCGCACGATTTGCAATGATTCGTGAAGTCAGATTGAGAATATCCTCAAAGGTCCTCGCCTTCACAAAGGCCTCTTGTTTTGGCGCTAAAATTTGAGGGACAATTTCTTTTCCAATCACCTGAGAAACGAGATCCTCAATTTGCTCTGCTGAATCAAAAGACAGCTTCAGCTTTGCGGTCCGCCATCCAACTTTCCACAGCCTGTTGTAGGCCAATTCCCACGAACTGGATTGATTATCCCTCAAATCGTTCAGAGAGACCTCGGGATCATCAGCAATTTTCATGAACGAAGGGTCGAAACGTTTCGCCCCTACCTTATTGCCAAAAGGTGAATCCATACGCAAGCGGGGATTCCAATTCTGTATGGCGTGATGCTGAACATCAGAACTTGGCTCACTCAATCCAAATAGACCAAAAACGGCGAAATTGACTGGCTCGCCGACTGGCTTGCCGACTGGCTCGCCGACTGGCTTGCCGACTGGCTCGCACCCGTAATCGAAAAACGCGAGGTGCGAATTTCCTTCGTTCCGAGGCGGAAAGCAATGAATGAGAATCTCCATCTTTGGGTCGGTTTCAAAATGGTGGTGTCAATTCAGTTGAATTGAACTCTATGCCTTAGGAATCGACCTCAATTGGCCTCTGATTGAACAAATCAGCAAAAATCAGCGTTTTTTGCTGATTCTCACAGTCCCGAGTGCCGTCAATGCCCGGAAAACCAGCGATAAGTGAGAAAACTTCTCAAGCCTCCATCCTCTGCCGGACATGGGATAATCCAGTATTTTCATTATGGTATTTATAATTTCTATTGCTTTTAGAGACAAAATTGCTACTTTCTTTATTGATGGCGGAGTTAGGACCGGAAAAACAAAGGAACAATACCAGACAATTGGCCCTCCAATTTTTCCCTTCCACTTCACCCGAAACACAAACAACTGAGTCTGCACGAGGCTCAATTTTAACCAGAAAGAGCATGAAACACATCCACTCAATAGTTATTGCTACAACGGCCCTGTTTTTATCTATTGGAACCGCAAGGTCCCAGGAAAATGATGATGACATAAGCGACGAATCGCCAATCATTCCGGTCGGATCGCTCAGCGCCTTCCCTACTATCGTTCAAACAGGAACTCATCCGACCTTGACCTGGTCCGTCACGATCCCTGAAACGGTGGAGGAATTGATCGAGATCATACCTCCCGGCACCATCATTCCGAAACGAGATTTGATCATGGACGTTCGCATGTTAGGAGCCGGTGTGACCGTTTCCTCTAGCAGCAGTTCGCAAGGATTCTACTTCGTGCCTATTCAGGTACAGATCAACTACAACGGCAGCGGTTACAGCCAGATCTTCTACGGCGATAACAACGACGTGAATCCTAATCAAATCATTCACACCATCGACGCAAAGGTAGGTGACTCAATCGACTTTGGTTCTCGCTATTACTATAACAATCAATGGGGACAGTGGTACAGCACGACGAACGATGCCAACAATGTTGTGGCACTGAAAAACGGCGACACGCCACCCACCACAACGCCGATGCACAACGCACCGACGATCGAATCATTCATTCTTCCCTATATTGGCAGCGACGGAAAAATGGTACTGGGACCTCGCGAGGTGATCTATTTGATGGAGTTGACCCACAACGACTCCAGCCACAGTGGCTTTGACCTTCAGGACGCAGCAATTCTCGTCGGATTCTATGACGCAGTCGCTGAAGACAGTGCTCCGGTAGATACCAGCACCAGCACAGGCACAGGTAACAACGGTCATGGAAACAACGATGACGGTGTTGATTCGAGCAATCCAGGGTCTTCAAAGTCAGGGCAAGATTCGGATCCCCTGACCGACGACGAAAAAAAGCGCGGTCGCCGCAAGAAATAACCAACCCTTTCTATCTATCGCCACACGACACCCCCTTCAAAAGACACATGAAATCAAAAGCGACAGCGACCTCTTCAACTTTGATTGTGATTTCAATCATCGCAACATCACTGACATGGGCGGCTCCCCGTTCCACTAGTGATACAACGCAAATGAGAGACGTGGCAAAGCACGATGAGCTTAGCCTGAAACTCCGCATGGCCCAGCAGTCAGATCCGGTCAAAAATCTGGGCCCTGCCATTGGAAACCTGGAAGTCGACCCGGCCATTCCGCAGTTCAAAAGAAGCTTCCTCGACAGTTCTACGATTCTTTGCTACCGGGGCGTGATCACATTCGTTCCCAAACGTGCGGTGCTCCATGTTCCTGAACATCTTGAGAGTCGCATAGGAGTTACGGGCGATATCGAAATCAAAAACTGGCCCGACTTCTATCTCGCAAATCGCGGATGGATTCGCACGATCGAAGTAACTCGCGAACAGGCCATGGGCGACGTCCCATTTTCCGAAGCCACTCTGGAAGCGATTTCAACCAGTTCCTCTTTGATCGTAGCAACATTCAAGAACGGACCTATCGCGGTTCGCCCGCCCCCACCGGAACCAGACGAAGACGAAGACGAAGACGAAGACAGCGAAGATCTGGCCAACAACAATACCGAGACTGAAAACCGATGAAATACATTTTTCTACCCCTAATCGCCCTGCTCGGCCTTTCAGCCGCACTGGTAACCCCTGCGCAGGCTCAGGACTATACCTACTTCGTTCATCAGATTCAGATGGACGGAGATGGGGACCCCAACAACGATCTTGACTGGGATGTTTCAGTCGATCAGGAGGGGTCAGAAACTTCCCCTCTCGCGATCAACCCTTTCGGAGCCCGATTTGAGTTATGGGCGATTCGAACAAATCCCCTGACCGATTATCTTATCGATACCACCTATGTGAATTCGTATATTCCAGTGGCAGAGGTAGTAATCACATCAGAAGACCCCTATGAAGTTATTCCGAGAACCAGGGCCGACCGGCCGTTTTCGGTCAGTATAGTCGTCTCAGGATTGAGTGTCGATCCATCCGCCCCCGATCCCGCCAAGTCAGTTAAACTACTTCGCCATGTTCAGGAATACCCCCAAACAGGTGGCAAAAAAAACGGAAAGAATATCGATCGCGGCCTCGCAACCCTGCTGTCGCAAGGGTCCTTAACCGACAACGGAACCCACCAACTGGACTACGCGGTTACCTCAATCCCGGGTGCAAACAGAGCCAGAGTTAGGGGAGAAGAACGATTCTCAGTCTATTCGCTCGCAGACTTTCAAGCACCTGAGTCACAGCTGGATTCCAGCTTCATTCAAGTCTGGCCAGTCGCCGAAAGTACCGTGACTGGAATTACAAATGGAGAAAGTATCAAAGGTGTCGCACCTGATGTTTCGGTAAGGCTGATCAACCTATATCCAGATTCGTGGACCTATGCACAGGTCTACAAAGGGGATCCACAACTGGGCACCGAAGGAATTATCGTTCCCAGCTCATCATACCTCCTCGATCGAACCACTCCCAGGAATAAGACAATTAATCTGCGCGATTGGGACAACGTGATTGAAGAGGATGGAAGATGGACCATGGAAATCATCACCAGAACCCCATTCGGAGCCGACCGACTCTCCTATGTCTCTTTCGACGTTGAACGAACCATCCTCATCAACGGCGCAGTCACCAGTGTGGAATAGCCACTTTATACTTACCCCTCATGCAACTCAACCGCCATCGAGCACGCCGCCGCCAACGCGGCTCAGCACTCATCGAAATCGCGGTGAGTTATGGAACTCTCGTGGTCGTTGGTATACTCACCCTGAAGGCGGCAATCAACACATCGTCAAGCCAGGCGTGGACCATCAAACAAACCATGTCAGATGCCTACCTGACTAGAGAGACGGCCCTCGCATCTCGAATGCCCTTCGATGACATCACCGCAAACGGCTCCCTTTGGGAACTCTATCCCGCAGTAACCACATCGACCGTCGTCATCGGAAAAATGCCGGGAGGAAATGCGACCACCGCCGCACTCCACCGAACAAGAATCCCCGATTCAAACAACTTGGTGTCTGCAGGTGGCTCAGGAACTGTCTTAACCAACCCGGGCGCAACCGAAGCCTGGAAGTTGCAATCCTTATTGGTCTATACCATCGGCGACAAAGAATACGTCAAAACCCGTACCTCCCTTCGAATCAGATGAGGTCTAAGCAATCCAAAAAATCTAAAGCCGGTTTTACGATACTGGAAATGACGATGGCCCTGACCTTGGCCATGGGAATCGCGGCAGCTTTGCTTGGACTACTCCAACAACAAATTTCATTCACGCGTGCGCTCAACGATTTTCAATTCCTCCGCGACGATGCCCCGCAGATCAATACCCTGCTCACCAACATCATCAACAAAGCGGACAACTATCGGATCTATCCCAACCTAGCCAGTGCAAAAGCACTTACCGGCGCAGTCAGAAGCGACGGCAGATCGGTTCGGCTACGTTTTCGCAACCCCGACGGCACCTACGATCAGGCAATCGTCTCCTTTGAAATCCGTTCAGGGGAAAAACAATTGAATTATTACTTCCGGGATAAAGCTTCCACTGGCTGGTCGTCGGCCCCCAATTGGACCATCTCAAAAAAGCCAACCACCGTCGACTTTGACAATTCAACCGGTCTCCTTCTGGTCACTCTGATTGGCCAAAAAGGTGACGAAATCACCTACGCAGGAAACCCCGACTGATGAAGAATCAAAGCCCACGGCACTCCCAGACAACATCGATTCGAGGCTATGCCACGCTCGCTATCGTTTCAGGAATTTCGCTCATTCTCATTTTGTCACTCACCTATTCTCTGGTGAGAAATCTAAGCAGCTTTGACTCCCAGATAACGGCGCAACTCAAGCAAGACTACTCACAAAAAGAGGACGCAGTCCTCAGTGCTTTACTTCACGTTGTTCCCAACAAAGCCATCGGAGCAATGCAACAAGGCTCCGCAGATAACACCTCTCACTACACTTGGGAAAAAGTCTTTGAAGAAGCACTCACTCTCGCCAATGGAGAACAAGCAGCCGATTCAAGCCTCCTGGCCAGCCTGAACCTATCCAACTCCATCACAGCCAACACCGGAGATACCATTTTTGATTCGGTCGCGAATTTCGTCTCAGCAGCTGACGAAACTCCCTACGGCTCCGACGAACTGGTCAACGGAGGCAACTGGTGGGAATACACCATGCTTTTCAACAATGAGCACGGCCCGAAAATTCCTGCTCCGCTCCGCTTAAGTTACGACCACTATCAGTTGGACAAAGAATACCCCATCATCAGTTTTGAGAAACTACACGTCTACAACTACACCCAGCATCATTCAAGATACTACAAAGGGCTGTATGCCTCGACCGACGTTTACCCTCTCTACAACCTGATCGAATACCCTGATGTTAAATTCGGCTACAAGCGACCCGGCGATCGTTTCGTCGCGAAGCGCAACTGGTGGATCTTTTCTTTAACCTTTGGCGGCCATAACCAGAATCAAACAGGCATACCACCCGTAAAGAAAAATTACGTGCTTTCGATCTACGAAGTTCCGTCGCAGCTACCACTCTCAGCTGCTTCAGGCATGCAGGTCGGGCAGTTCAGTGATGGCAGCACTTGGGAAAATGTTAGCCTCGATGGTGGCCTCTATGCCGACAGCGTCGAAACCCAAGGCACTGTCGCGCTCACCGACGGTTCCATTTCAGCGCGTTCATCGGTCACTCTCAGTGCGACGACCTCAGTCAAAGGAAACACCCTCCAGACAGATTTCGATGCCATGGGTAGTCGTGAAGGAAGGGCGCTTCAATCTCAGAGTGACTTTTATGACGCCTCCGTTGCCGGCAACGTAGGAAAGGTCGCCTTTATCCCACTCAATCCAGGAGCAGACTTTCTGAAACTGACAGGTGACGGCAGTTCTGCCGAAAGAATCTCTCCAACAGGCTGGAATCATTATACCCGCGGTGCAGAGCAGGCCAAAATGAGGATTGAAATCCGGGAAATGACTTCCGTCGATTCCCAGGTCCCTGTCTCAATTCGTTTTCACTATTACGATACCAGCAATGACAGGCAGTCTTTGGATTACACCAGAGGAAGCAACTGGCCCACCGAAATAGAAGCCGGGGGCGATCTGTTCCCATTCCAGACCGATCAGCTCGAAAATGGCAGGTACGCCATGGTAATCAATATCGATCGCATCAAAGCGTTTTTGGAAACGATCTCAAACGCTGAAGGAGTCGACATAAACAACTCGCTCTATATTTACCCAAATCATACCGAAGCCACCGTGATTGAGCCCAGCATTCCTTCTCTCGACACCGATCTCGCGATCTCTCTTCGTGGGGGCCAGGACCTCACTGATTTCACAAAAGGCCTCTCTATTTTAACTGACATGCGTCTCTATATCGCTGAGACAATCAACAGAGTTGCCTCCACCCCACCCTTACTTTCCGGACTCCCGTCCACGGCTGAATATTACCCTCCTGTTTCTCTTTTTGCGCCCGAGAAAAGATTCGGCGAATCAATGACCATCGACCACCCTGTGAATATCAGAGGTCAATTGAGCAGCCTCAAAACGGAGTCTACCGATACCTTTAATCCGATGGAACTGATGGGCGCCGACGACACCCGTGTCGAAGCAAATATGTTAAATGCTTCTCTGGTTGACCTCAAAAGCCCAGCTGAGCTTCCCCCAATTCATCTAATGAACTGGCTTGTCACGATTGAGGAACTTCACTGATCCGCCACGGTTGGATAGCGCTGGACCCAGTCCTCGACTGAGAAGACAACTTCAACAATCACGGGCATCTTCGCCAGTTGAGGTCCTTTTCCAGCCAAGCCCATTGGATAAAAGAATGGGACTACCGTGATGAATTTTGATTAAGTTTTCATTATCATTTCCTTGATTGTTAAAATTATTGTATTAATATCTACTATAGTTATAGGAAAATTTTGAATTTTTAGTTAAATCCATGATGAATTCGACCACGCAAGAACCCTCGATCTCCATTCCAAAGGGTCTCACCATTGGCTATCGAAGCCGAAGGTTGGGAGGCCAAAAAGAAATTAACCTCGCCGAAACGGATGAAAAAATTCATCTGAGCGCCGGACGTCATTTGCTCTTAGCTCGAAACGGGCGCGGCAAAACCACTCTTCTTAAGACGGTGGCGCGTATCATCCCCTCCCTCAAAGGTGAGATTAACTGCGAGGGAATTGTTCAATTCGTAGACGAAGATCTACGATTCGATAGCGAATTGAAGCCAAAACAGATTTTTTCAGCCCTTTTCAAAAATGGCCAACGCCAGTTTGCCATGGAAATGGCAGAGAGTATCGAACTCGACGTCGAAAAGCCTTACGGAAAACTGTCCAAAGGAAACCGACAAAAAGTCGGGCTGATCGTAGCCGAATCCCGCACCCACAATAACGGACCACAGGTTCTTCTCCTGGATGAACCCTTCTCCGGCCTCGATTTCGCGGCAAGGGAAAAGGTGGACGCCATCTGGCGGGAGAATCAGGACAACATTGTCAGACTCGTCTGCGTTCACCCTGACGAACCGACTCTTCAAGCCGACAGCGCCATCATCATTCGCGAAGGACGCCTCGAGCAACTCGAAGTCAATGGCTCGCTCGACTGGATGGAAACCAAACTCTCACTGAATTGATTCAACGAACCAATCGACTCTTATGGAACTCTTCAAACTTACCCTTGCTTCAATCATTACCCGAAAAACATTCGTGATCTTCGGTGTGTTACTCCTCGCTCTTCCCTTCGTTCTGCCTCTCATGACCCCATGGGAAAGCAAACCCAGCTTACTGGAACCAGCCCGCGCCCAGGCTGCCTGGTCCCTCCTTTGGATGGCGGCCCTCAGTTGGTTATTGTTTCAAGGCGCCACGATCGGAGACCGCTGGTCATCCCACGGTATTCTGGAGTATTTCAAGACTCTCGGAGTATCGAAACGCAAGCAAATGGGCCAACTCTGGCTTAGCTGCTTCACGGTATTCGCAGGGTTCGCCTTGATTACCTTCGTCATCAGTACCTTCACCGCTCTTCCCGGGGATCCGATAGAGGCCAGACACTGGATTATCACAAATCTCCAATATTTGCTTCTGTTTCTTCTGGTAGTCTCCCCTCTCCTCGTTCTAGCCATTAGCCTCGGCACTCGTCTGAACGGTGCCGCAGCCTATGCCATTACCATCTCCTTGGCGCTCTATGGACTGTTTGGAATTGGGCAACTCGAAGTCTTTCTCGCCGATAACAAGCACACCGTTCTTAATGTCCTTTACGTGATTTCTCCCCATTACCATTTGTCTGACCTGACATCCCGCCTCGTTTTTAAGCTTGGCGCGATTCCGATGGCCCAAATGGGGCAAATTTCAGCTTACCTTGGTGGACTCGCCATCATCACTGTCGGCATTTCATATCCACTTTATCGGGAGGGAAAATGAATAAGCTGATTCGCCCGATACTTTGCTCAGCACTGATGCTCGCAGGATTGGCGAGCATGAGTTTCGGTTATCGGTCTCTAGATACAGCTAATAATCTAGCGACAGATCGCAACCCATTAGCACTCCAGAGGTCAGCCTATGGTCGCCTCCTGGCCAGACTGTCAGAATCCACTGTTGATCGCGTCTGGCACCTTGGGGTGGAACAGGTTGTCCCTCATACTCATGACGATCACGATGATCATGACGATCACGGTCATGACGATCACGGTCATGACGATCACGGTCATGACGATCACGGTCATGATGATCACGGTCATGATGATCACGGTCACGCCCACGACGCACCAGTTCCGGCAAATACCGCTTCAGTAGACACCGCCCATGACGATCACGGTCATGACGATCACGGTCACGATGATCACGGGCACGCCCACGACGCACCAGCTCCGGAGAATACCGCTTCAGTAGACACCGCCCATGATGAACACTGCGATAGTGCACATTGCGACCACGATGATCACGGCCACGATGATCACGGCCACGATGATCACGGCCACGGTCCCGAGCTATCGACCATGGACCAACTCAAGGAATGGTACAACGGAATGCGCGTTGTTAAATACACCCGCACCAATCCTTACGCGCTGAGTGAGCGCCATCTAGCGACAGTATCCCGGGAGCTGGAAGGGATGTTACTGCGAAGTTACAAAATGGATCCCGGTCACTACGGAGTCTACAACTCCTATCACCTGTTCCTGACCCTTCACAAATATGGCGGCACCGATCAGAAACGAGAGTACGCAAAAGAAGTCGCAAACGCTACAATCGCTGAGATCCTCAATGAAAATGAGGATCCCGAGCCTTGGCTAACCGCAGCTTCCGCAGCAACGAACCTCTATCAGCTCGAAATAGAAACACACATGGTGAAAGGCACTCCGGTCCCCATTGAAATTCTCAAAGAATACCGAGGCAAAATTGGCTACTGCCTGAATCGCTTCGATGAGCTTCAAGCCATCGCCGAAGAAAACGGAACCTGGGCTAACCTTTCCCAAGAAAGGCAATACGAAATCGCCACACGGCAGCGATTCGCCCGCGGCATCTTTGAACCTTTCGATGTCATGATTGCGAGAGCTGAAGAACGCGCCGCAGAACCTGCAAAAATCGAAGCAGAAGTTGCCGATATTCTCGACAGCATCGAGTAGCGATCCTCTCTCATTCCTGTCAGTTCAAAAAACCCAACGGATTATTCCGCTGGGTTTTTTTGTTCCTGACTTCCCGCTTTTTTAAGAATCCCTTATATTTAAAGCGAATTAACTTCTCAATTGGCTGAATTTTATAAAATTTCCCACTTTTTTATAAAAAAGACCTTGTTTTATAGTATTTATGGAACTAATATCCTCTATAACCGCTTCGGCAGTTGCTCAATGGATACACAGCAAGCACATCACCAAGCTCAGCAAGTCATGACCGCAATCTTTGCGGCGGCTGGAGAGAACTCGATTTCTGATATTCAGATCAGAAGCGGTTCATGGGTGTACTGCCACACCAAAAAGGGGCTCGAAATCATTACTAAACTCGGCGAACTCCCATCTCACGTGGTGATGAATGTCGTCAACTTCCTTTACGCACGTCAGGAAGCCGATACTTCCGGTCCAACCTCTCGCCTTCAGAATATGAGAGGTGTTGAAGATCGCCTCGTTGAGGACAAGGTCGCCGACTTCAGTTGCGACGGGTTTCCCCTTCCTGACGGTACTATTTCAGGACGGATGCGTGTCCAAACGCACCTGAGCACATCAGGCCCCGGTATTACATGCCGTATTCTCAGCGACGAGATTGCAGAACTTGAGACTTTAGGAATAGCCGCCGACACCACCCGGGCTCTTCAGGAGTTCATGAAGCGTCGTCAGGGATTCGGACTCGTAACGGGTCAGACCGGTTCAGGAAAGTCCACCACCCTTGCAGCCATTCTCGACTGGCTGCGCCAAAATCATCCCCGTCACATTGTGACCGTGGAGGATCCGATTGAGTATCGCTACTCACGCTTTATCACGTCAAAGGCTGAAGATGCTCCTCCCATTCCCTCCCCTGGATTTGTCACCCAGCAGGAAGTTGGCAAACACCTCGCGACCTATAAGCAGGGATTGAAAGACGCCCTTCGAAAAGCACCACACGTCATCCTGATCGGTGAGATCCGCGACATGGAGACCATGGAAATTGCGATCGAGGCTGCTCAGACCGGTCACGTCGTTATTTCCACGCTACACACCAATGGTGCCGTCAAAACCCTCAGCCGTATTCTCGATTTCTTCCCCATGGACCAACACCGTTCCTTGCTGGGCCGCCTTTCAGAAATCCTCATGTTCATTCTCTCCCAGGGCCTTATCCCCACCGAAGATGGACGTATTCTGAACTACGAATTTCTTCAAAACAATAGCTCGGCTGTCCGCGCAGGAATTGCAGCCTATGACGGCGCAGCCAAATCACTCGAAGACGCGATCCGCCACAGCGGAAACATCGAGTGGGATGCCAATCTTCGGAATCTGCTCAATATGGGCAAGATCTCCCACCAAGCCTTTCAGATGAACCGCATGAATGAGGCAGAAGGCGACGACCTTCTGTTTATCCCAGGAAAAGCGAGCTGATACCAATCTTGGTTCCGCCTAAAAGCGGGATCCGGAATACAACAAAAACAAAAACAACAAAAACATAAAATAATACAACATAATGAAACTAAACAATACTAAAAAGCAGGCAGGACTCACCCTTATTGAGATTACTCTCGTGATCGCCGTTCTTCTCGGTCTCATCAGCGTTCTTTTCATCGGAGTTACTGCATACAAAGAAGGTTCTAACCGTTCGAAGTGCATCCTGAACATCTCCAATGTCCAGAAAGCAGTTCGTTCTTACCAGAACCTCTACGAAAAGGATCCAGCTGATGCTCTTTTGACAGCTACCATCGCTGGAAGCGGCAAAATGCTCGAAACTGTACCTACTTGCCCTAGTTCAGGTGTCTACACTTTTGGTACTGTAGTCCCAGCTGTTGGAACTGCATACCTTAGCTGTGCTATCGCTGATCACACACCAAACGGCGGTACTGCTGGTTGGTAACATCAATTAATCATTGAGTGAAAATTTCCCCCGGCCTGAAACGGGCAACCGCTTCGGGTCGGGGATTCCTCATACCTCCCCTCTTCAACAACCATCGATTATTGAACACAAAATAGAGTCTTAACTGTTTTGTTTTCAGTAACTGAATCCTTCACCAAACAATACCGACGCTCGCCCCTTCCCCACAACATGGTTGGTGACTAAGGCTGACCACCCTTAGCGCCCGGCGGCGACGGCCCTCTCCCCCTAACTCACCGGACGCATGGAACTCCTCGACACCAACGCTTCGCCAATCAAGGTCTACAAGCAGGCAAAGCGAATTCTCAAAAGCACCAGCAGGGCAAAGAGCGCTGACTGGTACGCCCGATCTCACGAGATCCAACTGCAATGGCATATCTGGGTAGGTTCCGGCTCTGTTGTCAGCGCCATTTTCAACAAGTCCTCCGGCGAATGGTGGGACGGCCCCGAACTTCCCCGGGTTACCTTTGCATTGAACGATATCGGTGAGCCAGACGGTCTTGATGATGTATCGCGCAATTCCCTGCACGAAATTCTGCGTCAGCTTCTTGCCTCGAAAGGTTTCGGATTCAAACCCAAGTCTCTCGGCATTACGATGCACCTGGCTGATGGCCTGAGGATTCGGGAGCTAGCCCCTGATTTTTCAAATGACAGCGATTTTGACAATCTCAACGAGTTGCTGATCGCCGCACCTGAAGTTGCTCTAGGCGACGACTCGATCGATCCGAACGAAGGGCGCTGGCGCTTGCTCCCTCTTATCGGGAACGTCGCTGCCGACAAGCTGTCCCTCGCCATTCAGGTTTCGTCTCAGTACGAATCAATCATTCAAGAGTTCCGCGATTACGGAGAACTGCGAAACATCCCCATTGTCGCTGAGGCTCGCTCTGCAGCTCTCGAATCGATGGCAGGTGTCCCGACCCTTCTTCCTGATGGGAAATCGCTTGAGAACACATTGATGCTCATTCAGTTCGAAGGCTTCACCTTGCTTTGCGCCACAGGGTCAAAGGGAGAAATCACCTTGGTCCGCCCCCTCATGCACCGGACTGGCGGCCTTCTTTCACCACCGGAAGTTTCTGAATTCATCAACAACACGGCGGCTCTTCTCAACATGAAAGCCCCGGATCTTATCCTTATTTCAATGACGGGAGTCCCCGAAGATGAGTTGCAAGATTTACTTTCCGCCTACTTGGAATCACATCCGGATGCGACACGCCAGTGTATTAACGCAAAGACGTCGCCGTTAGTGGAGAAGATTCCAGGAAATCGCTTCGAAATTGCCACCGCCACGATTGATCATTCGATCACCCCTGAGTCCTCAAGTCTTCATCAGCTAGTTTCGAAGTGGGCCATTCAGGATTTCTATGGACTATCCAGCGAAGAGAGCCAGAAGGTTCCTTCGCGAAGCGATCTCAACCTTCTCAAGTTTGCCGGGCTGAGCCAAAAAGTAGCGTTGGTAGGTTTGTTTGCCTTCGTCGGATGGACAGGCACAGACTTCTTCACCAAAATGAGTTCAGAGTCTTGGAAGTTGCATCCTACTGCTGCTCAAGAGATGGAACTCCGCCTCGTCGAGCTTCAGAAAGAGCGACGCAACTGGGTCCACTGGGATGGACTTCTCACCAAACGCTCAGAAGGCTGGCTCTCTCTTGAGACTTTGCTCAGCCTATTTCCTGACAACGGTGGCGTCATTCTAAATTCGGCATCGTACCGGGCTGAAAGCGTCGGATCAGGCAACAAAGAGGACGACTCCGTCGGTATCAAACGTACCTGGCAGGCATCCGGCTATGCCAACCCGGAAGTCGCCAAACAACTTTCAACCCTCGGTAGCCGAACCCGTCTAGCCGGAATGTTAAATGCAATCGCTGAGGCCAATCAGGCCGATTACCTGACAGTAGGCACCCCGACACGCGATCTTTCAGTAACATTGCAACAAAAACAGGGAGCAATGCCACCAACGTTTCAATACCCAGCCAGAGTAGCGCGTCACTTCCGAACTGCCTTCGATCTTAGCATCGTGCACTCGCTGGATTCGAATGACGAATTTGCGCTCAACACCAATCCCATCAATTCGGAGCCTTAAACATGAAGAATTCTCCTCACCAAAAAGCAATCCTGATTTTCGGAGTTATCATCCCTTTCGTTCTGATCCTCACCTTGATCGGAGGCACTCTCTACGGTCGGGGCAAGCTGACGGCCAACCACACAGAAAAGGTTGCCAACTTCGAGAGATACCAGACAGCTCGTACCCAGGCGAATGGGCTTGAGGCTACGATGGGAACAGGAAGCAAGCGAGAAAAAGTCGAGTATTGGAATTCCAAAATTAATCAGGACTTTATCCAATCGCTGACTGATAACCTGAATTCGATCCTCTCGAAATACGATTCATCAGTCCTTCGCCAAACCGCGATGGGCCAAGCGTCTGGATCCGGATCTATCGGCACTTCGAACGAAAATCCCAGCTCCAGAATTCAGCTAAGTTTTGAGGGTGGGTTCAAGCCCATGCAACTCCTCATGGCTGAACTGGAAACTGAAATGCCTCACATTCTCCTCGAAAGCCTCGCAGTTACATCAAGCCCCGCCAGAAGCGAAAGCGAAGGTGGAACGCTCACATTTCAAGTCGTCTATCTCTGCTGGGAGAATCCTAAGGAATAACCACTGCTAACATGAAAATCACTCCATCTATCTTTCTGTTTGCCACAATTCTCGCCGTCACTCCAGCATCTGGGCAGAATTCAGGTGACTTGCCGGAACCAATCGCTCCTCCCACTTCTGAAACGATACCTGAAACTGCTAAGGCAGAGCCCTCTCCCGAGTTGGCGAGTATCGATTTTCTCGAGCGCTCAAAATTCATCGCCGCTAAAATTCAAAAGAACCCCCGGCAGGTCGACCCTTTCGGCATGTTCATGGATCCAACGAATGCCAACGAAAGGCTGAACCTGGCAGATCAGTATTCTGAAATCGAAGAGACACCGGTCCTGAACAACTCCTCTCTGAAAAGTGCTCTGGAGACTCTTCCGATTTCTGGAGTCTATCCGACTCAAAAAGTGGTCGTTCTGGGAGCACGGACCCTCAACCTAGGCGGACAATTCGGGATGAAACTGCAAGATCTCACCATTCGGCTGCGTTTCGAAGGGATTCGAGGCGATTCCATCTACTTTAAGGACATGGACACTCAGGAAGTCGCATCAGTCGAATTCAATCCCCTTCCCAAAGAATTTGAGCCGATTGACAGGAATTCCACACAAGTGATGGGCCAGGGAATCATTCCAATGAATGAATTATTTATAGTAAATTGAAATAAGTATGGATATTATCTGAAAAGATGTTAGAATTTCCATAATATCCAGCTTTACTATATTTAATCCACACTCTCTACCCTCCACCCCATCTACCAATGAGAATCAAAGAAATCGGAACCGTTATCGCCGCAGGGATTGTATCCTTGGCTGCTTTGGTGCTTCTTGAAAATCAGGATTCCGCTCCTGCTCCTTACATCGAGAGCCAATCCAAAACTGAATTGATCGCTTTTGAAGATACCTCAAGTATCCTTGAATCATCAGTTCCCGCGCCTACCCCTAATCCGCCTACCACAGAAGAGACTATCGATCTCTTCGAAGAAGCTGGAGAAGTTCCAGAGGAAAGCGCTCCGACACAGTTGCTAGCTGACCTCGATGATATCGACGGCAGTGCATCAATTCACGATCTCTCAGAACATCCTGATGAGGCGTCTCCTGCCCCTGAAAACACCGATCTTGCCGTAATCGATTCTGACGAAACCGATCTTGCCGGAATCAATCCTGACGCTGATCTGACCCCAAACGAGCCTGCCGAGTTCTCAGACTCCTTTGCCAGCGCGATCGCTGAAGCAACGGGAAGTCCTGTCGTGACAGAAACAGCGACCGAATCAGTTTCCGGAGAACCTGCCTCAATCATTGAGGAAACGCCTACCGGATTCTGGCTTCGCGAAGCTAAGCTCAACGATGTTTTCCAGCACCTCACTCAACTTGGAAATTATCAGTACTTTCACAATGCTGAACTCGAGGGCCCTTCCTTCATCGTGACCGGCCAATTGATGGACGATGATCCTATCGTTCAAATGGAAGAGCTCGCTCTCATGTATGGAGTGACTATTCATAAGCAGGGAAATACGATTTATGCCTTTAACTCAGCCCAGCTCTCTCAGCTCCCTACCGAGCCATTCCGCTACCAGCTGAAGTATCTCCGCCCTTCCGATATCGAGCAGATCAAGATGATCCTCGCGCCTTTCCTCACCCCTGGAAGCGGAATCATTGAATACGAGTCGAAAACCAACACTCTCATCGTGATGGATAATACTCGCCGCCTCGACGCCCTCGCCCTGTTCCTGAGCCAGATCGATCAGCCTAAACAGCAGGTCGCCATTGAAACCCGGATTCTTCGCGTCACCAGCGGTTCCGCCAACCGGATCGGTGTGGATTGGTCGAGCGTTCTCGGCGAAACCGGTCTCTCCATCGGAGCGAGTACCAGCCTCAACTCATTGTTCAATCTCCCTGAACTTTATGAAGCGACAAGCATTCTGACATCTGGCCCATCTGGTCAGATTCTCAACCAGTCTTCCCAGTCCTCGATCACTTCGCCGAATACGACTGGTGCCGTGCAAAACAATGATGCCGGTCTCGTTTTAGCCCCTGCTCAGTTGAGAGCGGTAGTCAGAGCCCTCAATGAAGGTGACCTTGCCCAGCAGGAATCCAGTCCGACTCTTATTACGGAAGACAATGAGCAGGGACTGATCTCCATTATTGACCGGATTCCAATCATTACTGCCACCGTGACAGAATCAGCATCAGGACAAAACATCACTGAAGAGGTGCGTTACCAGATCGATGAAAACGATCCCGTAGGCGATCCAGCCACGACTCGTGAAATCGGAGTATCCGTAGCCGTGACTCCAACCATTCTTCCTGATGGAACGATTCGAATGGCTCTCCGCCCTCGCTCTGCTCAAGTGGTCGAATTCATTCAAGGCGCCAATGGAAACCAATATCCTCGCGTTAACGAATCAACCGTCACAACGACAGCCCGTGTTCCAAACGGACACTCACTACTGATCGGCGGATTCTACGAAGAAGTTCAATCTGAAAAGTCGAACAAGATCCCTATCCTGGGTGACATCCCGGCAATAAACCTGCTTTTCAAGTCCAGTGAGAAGACCAAGGAGCATACCAGTCTTGTCTTTATCGTCACTCCCAACCTCTATTCTCCCAATGACGCTCTCCAGAACGATCTCATGAGCCATGAGATTCATGAGAGCCACATCCTGCCGACCGATCACGAATACCCCGATAGAGAGCACCCCGGCGCCAATTCGAAGACAGACCTCCGTAATTCGATGAACAATCTGTTCAAAAAATATGAGCCGGATCCCCCTTCCCACCTCCTCCACCCGGGACATCCCTATAACCGTCCTGAGTCACTTCCTGTTCATGGCAAGCGGGACTCAAATTCCGACCGCCAGCCGGAATTTGAAAACCCTAGCGTCACCGTCAGATCGGTCGACGACAATCGCAACAATCGGGGATTGTTCGGAAACCTGTTTGGGAAAAACAAGTCGAACCAATAGCTATGAGCGAAGTTGTTACCGAACCTCCTGTAGCAAACTCCGATCCTAAGCCAACTGAAAATACTACGGCAGGAAAAGAGTCTCCAAAACAGGAACCAAGCCGGATGCCGGCCCCAGACCTTCTGCGCCGGCAGATGGCTCACTGCGGTGAGTATACCTTCCAGGCGCTTAATAAGATAGGTAAGCTCAGCCCGGAGGACACTAGTCGGATTTCACAAAAATATCTGAAGGTCATCAATCAAACTGAAAAGGGCGTCGCGTTCCCGGACGCACTGGCATACCTCGTCCTCGAAGGATGGAAAAAGGAGGAAATCGAAGCCCGAGATATCATTCTAGAGCTCACTCGTGCCCTGCTTCGATATTCAAAAACCAAAATCTCCCATCTTGCTTTTGCCCATCAGAACGAAACTCCCATCGAATTCTACACGACCTATCCGGCCATTTCGGAAATCTGCAGAATCCTTGCCTGCCCTATCATTCAAGTAAGCGAAAAAGACTTCCTGACAGTCACCTCAATCAATCCCTATACCGCCTCAGCGGCTGCTCGACTCATCACCAATGAAATCGAAGCAGAGTCGGGAACGAAACCTTTTCATTTTATAACAACAACAGACCTCACAGCGTGGAAATACACCTGTGAAAGACATTTCGGAACATGAACCTCAATATTGGATTCACTCTTAACGAGACGATCACTGATGCGGTAGTCAATCAGTTGATCGAGTGTGATCCTTCCTTGGGCGAAAGGTCCCGGGAAGACATTCCTCGGACTTGCACCGCAAATCGAATCCTTGCCGCAGTTGGCACAATCACATCGCTACCGCTCTTCCTCAAAATTAAGGATTTCGTCGACCGAAGTCTGCTGGAAGAAAGTGACCCATCCTTGCTCAACCGCGGAATGTTTGTTCCGCTATTCAAAGACACCGAGCAAATCTACCTCGCCGTCGCCAATCCGTGGGATCCCACCGCTGAAGACACGTTCTCGCAACAATATCCGGATCTGGAAGTCACTAAGATTCTCGCGCCCATCGCCGAAATCACCCAGGTCATTGAGACAGTTTCAAGAACCACCGGCCCATCGCAGTCTGAACTGGATGCGATCGAAGTCGATGACGAGGGCGACGAAATCATAGATTTTAATGTTTCTGAAAAACACGACGAACCCCTCGCTCAACTCATAGCCAAGATTGTGTCAGACGGAGTCAAGGAACGTGCGTCTGATATTCACATTAAGTGTGACAAAGCCAGGGTCCACTACAGCTATCGAATTGACGGGGACATGGGGGAAAAATACGAAATCCCCATGAAACTCAAGGACCGGGTTGATGCCTTCCTGCTCAACCTCATGGGCCTGCCACCGGAGGAGCGAGCCAAGCGTCCCGGTATCTCCGGACGATTCACGGTGAACTATCTGCGTCGTTCCATCGACATGCGTTTTGAGCGCCATAAAACATATCGTGGATATCACGTCACCATGCGTATCCTCGATAAGAGTCACTTTGAGGCCAAACTCGGAGTCGGCTCCCTGGCCTTCGATTCAGCGACACTTTTCGAAATGGAGAAGGTGATGGCGATTCCCGCGGGAATTATCGTCATGTCAGGCCCAACCGGCTCCGGAAAATCGACCACGCTCAATGCGATGCTGCGTGAGTTGAACCGCCCTGAAGACAACATCCTGACACTTGAGAACCCAGTCGAGGATGAAATCACAGGCGTCCTTCACTGCGACATTAAGCCGGAGGAATTCAATCCGATGATCGCCAGCTTTATGCGAAGCGACCCGGACATTATTCTCATGGGTGAGGTTCGCGATCTGGACTCCGCGGAGTTGGCGATCGAGGCTGCCATCACAGGTCACAAAGTGCTTACCACCGTTCACTGTCCTCGAGCATCACAAATCATTGAGCGTTTTGAGCAATTGGGAATCGAGCGTTGGAAGATCGCCCAAACTCTGAAAGCAGCCTGCGCCCAGCGACTCATCAAACTTCTCTGCCCCTACTGCAAAGTTAAGAAGCCCGGCCTCACCGAGCGCGAAATCCGAAAATTCAACCTCGGCGAAGAATGGCGAGAGACTCCCGTTTTCCAGCGCCAGAACGATGGGTGTGGTGAATGTGGAGGCCGGGGCTATCTCGGACGAAGTGCCATTCTCGAAATCATTCCCATCACCGCAGAGTGGTCTGACGCATTATCGAAGGGCACCCTCAGCCCCTACGAGCTGGAAATTGCTGTCCGCGAACAAGGCATTCTCCCATCGCTGCGAACGAGCGGTCTCAAAATTGTCAAAGAAGGACGCTCTGACCTCGAGGCCCTCCGAAAAGTCATCGATATGTCTTCAGACTAATAGAACCAACTTTACAAAACCTCATGAACGATACTGAAACAGCTGCTCCCTCCTCTGCCGCACAAGCAGCGCTGGCCGCCCGGATTAAGGAGAAGTCTCAATCAAGCGGCAATGCGGCTCATCACGCTGCCAATAAGAAGCCGCTATTTGGTAAATCAGACAGGGTCTCCAAGTATCCGCTCAAGGAGCTAATCAAGCTTTGCCGAAGCATGGCATCGATGCTGAAAGCGAACATCAATACCTCAGACGCTCTCAAATATTACTCGAGCGGTCACCCTTCCCCAACGGTTCGTGCTACGCTCAAAGAGGTACGCGACTATATCGAGACGGGAATGAATGCCCACCAAGCTTTCGAAAAAACAGGCCGATTCGATGACAAATTTGTTTCACTGATTCGGGCAGGCACCGATTCCGGACACCTCGACCGGGCCTTCGACTCGATCGCCAAACGTTTGAAGAAAGAGGGTGAATTTCTTTCAAAAATGCGGAAGGCGACCTTACTTCCGGGCATCATTATTTTTGCCCTGATCATGCTGTTCATTGTCGCCCAGCTTCAAATCATTCCTCAGATTGAAGGCATGATCGCAGATGTCGGTCAGGAACCAGATACACTGTCAGGCTTCCTCTTCAAAGTGAGCCACGTAACCAAAAAAATATGGGTTCTCCTGGTTGGCTCAATGCTTGGCGGGGTAGGATCATTCCTCTTCGTCGAGAAAGTTCGGAACGCCGTCATCTACTTTCTGATGGCCCGCTGGCGCCTCCTGAGAAAGCTCATCATGGGCATGCGCCAACTTCTCTTTCTTGGCTCCATGGATATGCTCCACTCCAACGGCATCAACCTTTCCAAAGCAGTCGAGATTTCAGCGAAGTCATTGAAGGGAACACCCATGTATGATGAGCTTCTCACTGCCGGACGACGCTACATTGAAACCGGACTCCCCTTTTCTGAAGCAATCAGAAAATTTACGTCTTGCGACGCACAAGTCGGACACCTGATTTCCATCGGCGAACGGTCCTCATCTCTCGCCGATCAACTTCATCTCCTCACGGTCATGTATGAAGAGGAAGTCGATCAGGTCGTAAACGAATTTTCACAGGCAGTTAACATTGTCGTGCTCGTCACCGCAGCATTACTGATTACCAGTGTATTTATCGGTGCCTTCCTCCCCATCTTCCTCATGGGACCGAAGATGATGAATGGAGCGATGTAAAAAATTTCCGAACCCTACCCCAACCTCTAATAGTTATGCAACAGACACCACTTGATCGCTGGCTTCGCAAAAAATACGTCTACGTGAGCCATGTTTATTGCAACACCCTCCCACAGGGTTTGCCCTACGGTGTTACCGTAGAGGAAACGACTGGTGAGAGTGGAAGCATGTACCTCTATCGTCTCACTCCAGAGAACGACAAAATTCTTGATGAGCTTACCGCACACCTCGAAGTCGCTAATATCACCTACACTTCACGGGTCTCTGATAATGAAGGTCTGGGTGATAAAATGCTCAATGATCAAAATAAGAGCTTTACAATGCAGATCGCATGGTTGATTTTTATAGTAATTATACTTGCTGTGGCTTTTTCAGGTTTACCTGTGCATCTCTGGAAAACGCTTTCAGCAGCCGAAGAAGAAACAGACGGAAAGAAAAAAGCTCACATGACCCTGGTTGAACCCGCCGAGATCCCCGCCTGACTACTCCCCCCCACCCTTGAAAAATACCACTACATCCACTCGCAGTTCCCGGATCCGAGGATTGACGCTTATCGAAATCACACTCGTCATGGGTTTGATGCTCGCTCTTGCGTCGATTATTACCTATTCCATCTCTTCAATGTCGGACTGGAAAAAAGGGCGATCCGCAGCCGAAAAACTCAAGTCTGTCTATGTCGCTCAAAAGAGTTATCTGGCCGATCATCCGACCTCATCCTTCTCAACCCTTACCGCCACTCAATTGGTCCCCTATCTTCCAGGAAGGCCTGGGGCAATGCCCACTCAAAAGTCTCTCACCGATCAGAGCCTGACCATCGACGTCACTGAAATGCCTCCGATTTTCACACTGTCCAGTTCAGCTTATGATCCCTCCGACTCAGATTCAGATAGTCTGTGGGATGTTGGGAATATGTAGGTCTCCGCGAGTTTACTAAATCGCTTCAACTCTTCCTCTGCCCAAGCATCATCACGGGCCAACAAAGTCGACATCGTGCGAACCACCTCTGGTGCAACTCGCAAGGTAGCTTTGGCATCAAGAAGCAATGATCGGGTTCGGCGGCTCAGAACATCATCGAGCGTCATTGCCATTTCCTGAGTAACGCCCCGCTCGATATCAGACATCGAATACGGCAGCTCTGGACACAGCCTAGCACCATCACCGGAGACATCGGGGTTTAGCAGCGCTAAGTCATGCGTCTCACAAGATTGATTGCCTAAATCGCCCAGCTCAGCAGCACGGTCGACGGCTTCTTCTGCCATTTGGCGATAGGTCGTCCACTTGCCCCCTGCCACGGTTAATAGACCCGACTTGCTGGCCACGATTTGATGACTTCTCGAAATTTTCGAAGTCGAACCTGAGGCGCCAGGGCGGCGAACCAATGGTCTCAGCCCTGCAAAAATGGACCGGACATCGCTGCGTTCCGGAGCCTTCTGTAGGTAACGCGCCATATGCTTCAACAAATAATTGATCTCATCCTCTCGCGCCACGGGATGCCGATCTATCTCAACCCCACCCGTATCTGTCGTTCCCAACAACACTCGATTATGCCAGGGAATCGCAAACAAGACCCGACCGTCATCCGTGTTCGGGATCATGATCGCGGTATCACCTCCCAGGAATTCACCATCGAGCACGATGTGAATCCCTTGACTGGTTGTCATCATCTCTGTCGAAGACGAATCGTCCATCTTCCGTATTGAATCAGTGAATACCCCGGTAGCATTGACCACCACGCTGGCCCGAACCTCAAATGAGCGACCATCAATCTGATCTGTCGCCAGCACCCCTTTCACTTTCCCGCCTTCGTGAATCAATTCATCCACTTTCAGATGATTCACCAGCGCTGCCCCCGACTCGGAAGCGGTACGCGCCAGAGCAATAGCGAGTCGGGCATCGTCAAATTGACCATCCCAGTAGAGCGTTCCGCCCCGTAGACCGTTCTGACTCAAGTTCGGCACCTTGTCGGTCGCATCTTGAGTATTAAGGTGCCCCGTCGAGTGAATCCCTAACTTCCCAGCCAGAATATCGTAGAGGGACAAACCCACTCCATAAAAGAACCGCTCGTACCATCGATAGGCAGGCACCACAAACGGAAGCGGCTGAACCAGGCCGCCTGCATTTTGCAGAAGACGCCCTCTCTCGCGAAGTGATTCACGCACCAGGCTTACTTCGCCACCTCTTAGATAACGAACCCCACCGTGGATCAGTTTGGTGCTACGCGAAGAGGTCCCCTCCGCAAAATCACCCCGTTCCACTAACGCGGTTCGATACCCTCTTGTCGCCGCATCAACCGCAATTCCCAGCCCGGTGGCGCCTCCGCCAATCACTAGTATGTCCCATTGCTCAGACGAATCAGAAAGGCGAGAAAGAGAATCAGATCGAATCATCAAAATCAGTATGCTGAGCCAACCCTAGAAGGCAATCACGAAGCTACGGCAAGTGGGAAAAAACATAGCGCCCATCTATCACTCCCACATCGGGAGGAACCAAATGTGCTTCAAACCAATCCCAGCCCTCACTCAGATTTTCCCAGAATTCGAAGTGGCGACTATCGGTCTTCTTTTCCAATGTGGTCGCCGACATACGAAAAGGGAAACAATGAACCCGGATCACAGCCTGCCCGTTCTTCAGTGCCGCATCGACTAGCGTGTAAATCTGCTCAATCGAAGCATCAGTCATCGCAAAACATCCGATCGAGACCGACTTCCCGTGAATCATGAGATAGTCCCCAGTCCTTTCATGATGTCGGTCGTAGGCGTTAGGGTATCCAATATCCATCGACAGATGATAGTTGCTCGCAGGATTCATCCGGCTTCGCTTGATGTAGTAAAAACCCTCTGGAGCCTGCCAATCTCCTTCCGCCGTTTTTGGACCGACTTCACCGCTAAAAAAAGCAATTCGGTAGGTTTTGAACAACTCAAAAACCTGACTCTCCCGCCCCTTCAACCAAACTTCCAACTCGCCCTCGCGATTGTCGTTCTTGATGATTCGAATAAACACCTGACGGCCCACTGCATCAAAATCCCAGAAGTAAGGTGTATCCTCAGGGTCATCTTTTTCATTCCATTCCGACGGCTCGCTCCATTTTCGAATCGCTTTGGTTGCCCGGTCAGGATCGCTACTCAAAATCTCTGACTTACCCCCGTGAAACACAGACTCGGACGCATCCTCAGCGGCAAACAACCATCCACAGCCGCCGATCAAGAAATACAAAAAGAGCCCAATAAGAAACCGCTTCATTCACTCATCATACGCAGCACGCGATTGCGTGCTTTCATTTTTTCATCAAAATGGTGAACTATACAGAACTCTATAGAGCTGTATACCATGTCTGCAAACCATTCCCAACGCGCATACCGACACATCCGCAAAAAGCTTCTCGACGGGTCCGTTATGCCTGGGGCTCGCCTCTCCTACGGGACCATTGGAAAAGAAATTGGCGTTAGTGCCACTCCTGTCAGGGAAGCAGTCGGGCAACTTGCCAGCGAAGGATTCGTTGAATTAGTCCCCCAATTGGGAGCCGTGGTCCGCGAGTTAAATAGAGAAGAAGCGGTTGAACTCTACGAGCTACGGGAAGCGCTAGAGTCCTTTGCTGCCGCAAGGGCCTCCGAACGTATCAGTGAACGCCAGCTAGAGGAGTTGCAAGCCAATCTTGCTGCATCCGCTAAGCTCGTCAAAAAAGTGCAGGGCTCGGGCCGCAAGACCGCGGACAAAGCCACTGCAAAGCGCTTCCACTCACTCGACCTTTCGTTTCACATGACCATTATCGAGGCATCGCGAAACAGGAGAATGCTCAAAGTAGTTGGCGACTCACATATTCTCAGCCGGATCTTCCAGGCCGAGAGACATGAATTCACTGCCACCATCCTCGAAGCGACCCAGAAGGAACATGAAGCCATCGCCAAAGCAATCCGGTCTCGAGAGGCAGGGAAAGCAAGCGACGCCATGCGTGCCCATATTCAAAACAGCCTCAATCTCACGATCAATGATTCGGACAGCCCGGATGCAGACCGCTGGTGGAACGAATAAATCAATCACAAGACCTCTATGAAAATCCCCTTGCTACAGCTCCTCGCTCTGAGCACTATCTGCGTTTCATCAAACGCCGAAGATTGGAAACTCCTTCCGCTTAAACACAACAATCCGGGCCTGGAAGTTGATCTAGGAGTCGGTCTATGGGCGTGGCCATACCCTCTCGACTACGATGGAGACGGAGACATGGACCTGCTCGTTTCCTGTCCTGACAAACCCTCGAACGGCATTTACTACTTCGAGAACCCGAGTCAAAACCCGCAGGAAAAACTCCCCGTCTTCAAACCGGGTGTCCGGATTGGACCCGCCGCCAAAAATGTTCAGGTCAGCTACGTTGACGGCGAGCCTACATTTTTGAACGAAAACATGGAGTACCCGGACTTCAAACAGACCGGAGCCGAGAAGGGCAAAAAGATCTATCCCACTTCAAAGATTCACCCTGGAAAAACCAGAGCTCGAATGTGGCGTTATGTCGATTGGGAAGGCGATGGCGATCAGGACCTCATTGCCGGCATCGGAGACTGGAGCGAATACGAGTGGGACCACGCCTATGACGGTCAGGGCAGGTGGAAAAACGGACCTCTTCGAGGCTGGATTTACCTGATCGAAAACGAAAAAGGCAATTACTCAGATCATCCCGTCAAGGTCTCAGCAGGTGGCGCCCCAATCGACGTTTACGGATGGCCCAGCCCCAACTTTGCTGACTTCGACGGCGACGGAGACCTCGATCTCCTTTGTGGCGAATTCATGGACGGCTTCACCTATTTTCAAAACATTGGCAGCCGAAAGGACCCCCAATACGCCACGGGATACAAGCTCAACGGATCAGACGGAGAGCCACTCGTGATGCATCTCCAAATGATTACCCCGACCGCTTTCGACTGGGATCAGGATGGCGATCAGGATCTCATCGTGGGAGATGAGGATGGACGCGTCGCACTCGTTGAGAACGTCACCCCCACCGACTCGAAGAGCCCTCAGTTTCACCAACCCGTCTACTTTTGCCAGGAAGCCGATACGCTTAAATTCGGAGCGCTTGCCACCCCCTACGCCCATGACTGGGACCAGGATGGCGATGAGGACATCGTCTGTGGAAACACGGCCGGCAATATAGCCATCTTCGAAAACCTCGATGGCAAAGGGACCCAATGGAGCGAGCCTGAACTCGTTCAAGTCGACGGCAAAGAGTTCCGCGTCCTCGCCGGCGAAAACGGATCCATCCAAGGCCCGGCAGAAGCCAAATGGGGATACACCACCCTATCCGTCGCCGACTGGGATGAAGACGGGCGTGACGACATCATCTGCAATTCAATCTGGCCAAAGATTCAGTTACTTCGCAACACGACCGATGGCCTCACCGAGCAACCCCTTCCCTTCTGGACCTCAGAGGCACCGCCTGCCTTCTACTGGTGGCAAACCCTCGCCGAAAATCTTCAAACTCAATGGCGCACCACCCCCTTGGCGACAGACTTTGATGGTGACGGAAAACTCGACCTCGTCATTCTTGATCAGGAAGGTTACCTCACCTGCCAGAGCAGGGCATCCGATGAGACGCGAATCTTCATCGACGAAGACAACGATCTGATTCGACTCGCCAAGCAAACCGCCGGCCGCAGTGGCCGCTACAAACTCGATGTCGTCGATTGGGATGGAGATGGCAGACTGGACCTGCTAGTCAATTCCGAGAACGCCACCTGGTATCGCAACTGCGAAGATCGCGATGGAAAAATCGTCCTCAAGAAAGTCGGTAATCTTGCCCATCGTAATGTATCGGGCCACACTTCAAGTCCTTCGGCTTGCGACTTTGATCAAGACGGAAAACCAGACCTGCTGGTGGGCTCGGAGAACGGGAGACTTTACTTCATCAAACACGATGACTGCATCGCCTACTCGGGGGATCAGATCGAAGCCCACTCACCATCACCCCCACCGAAGCCCCGTTTTCCAGGCCTCATCAGTGAGGGGTTTATCTTCAATAACGCTCCGCACCCCGCGTGCCACGCTTCAACCATCGTCGAAACCACCCGCGGATTAGTTGCTGCCTGGTTTGGTGGCACCAGGGAGAAAAATCCCGACGTCGCGATCTGGTCCAGCTACCACGACGGCGGGGCATGGAGCGGGGTAAAACAAATCGCCGACGGCATTCAACATTCAGAGCTCCGCTACCCCACCTGGAATCCCGTGCTCTTTCAACCCCCGGGCGATAAGCCTTTGATGTTATTCTTCAAAGCCGGCCCCGACCCGAGAGGCTGGTGGGGTGAAGTCATCTACAGTTACGACCGGGGACGATCCTTCCGCGACCGCCGCCGGCTTCCTGAGCAGATTCACGGACCGGTCAGATCAAAACCTATCATGCTTTCAAACGGCACACTTCTGTGCCCATCCTCAACGGAATACGACGAGGATTGGCGATTCCATTTCGAGAGCCTCCTTGATGCGTCGAAACCTGAACTGGGAACCTCTTGGCAGAGAGTCGAATCCGAAGAACAACCCTATCAAGTCATCCAGCCAACCGTGCTGACTCACCCTGACGGAACCCTTCAAGCACTCTGCCGGTCCAAACACGAAAAAATCATTCAAAGCTTTTCGACGGACAACGGAAACTCCTGGAGCGAACTCGAAAAAACCAATCTACCGAACAACAATTCGGGTATCGAAGCGCTCACCCTCAGCGACGGCCGGCACCTCCTTCTATACAACCACGTCGGTGGCGGAAAACGCGATGATGGATGGGGCAAAAGAAATGCGATTCATCTCGCGATCAGCGATGACGGTAAAACGTGGAAAGCAGCTGCCGTTGTAGAAAAGGCCGACCAGGGCGAGTTCTCCTATCCGGCCATGATTCAATCCAGCGACGGCCTGGTCCACATGACCTACACCTGGAATCGCAAAAAGATCCGCCATCTCATCGTTGATCCGGCCGATCTGAATGCGAAGGCGATTAAGACATTCGATCAGTGATAAAATATCGACTACCCTGATGCGGACTCTCACGCTCATCCTCTTTCTCATTGCCGGTTCAGCCCATGCGGGCGGCCCGAATATCCTGTTCATCCTCGCCGATGATTTAGGTTGGAGCGATCTCAGCTGTTACGGGAATGAGATTTTCGAAACTCCTAACATCGACAAACTCGCCGATACTGGGACACGGTTTACGCAGGCATACGCCGCAGCACCGATCTGTTCGGCCTCCCGCGCCGGTGTTCTCACAGGAAAAACACCTGCTCGACTCGGCTTCGAATTTGTGACCAAAGACAAAAGCGGCTATCAACCGGTTATGGCACCTCTTCGGGCGCCCCCTTTTACCCTGAATCTCGATCTTGAGGAAACTACGATCCCCGAGTCTCTAGCCCAAAGCGGACGACCCACTGCATTCTTTGGCAAGTGGCATCTCAATCAGCACTACCAACGCTATCTCGGCTGGAGCCCGACGCACGGACCCAAATCCCAGGGTTTTGAATTCGCCGAAGAAGATTTCGGCAGCCATCCCTACGCCTACTGGAATAACAGAGCTGAACGAGGCTGGCTCGATCTGGCTCAAGGCGAATTTCCAATAGACGCATTAACCAAGAGAGCCGCTGACTTTCTCAAGAAGCCTCACAAACGGCCCTTTTTCTGCATGGTCTCGCACTTCTACGTCCACGACCCGGTCCATACTCGAATTCAATGGCTTCAAGAGCACTACCTGAACAAGATTCCAGAATCCCATCCCCGCCGCGAGACCTTGGCAAGCTATGGCGCAATGATCACTTCACTCGATCACTACGTAGGGCAATTACTGGACGCTTTGGATGAGGTAGGTCTCACCGAATCTACCTTGGTGGTGTTCACTTCCGACAATGGAGGGCATCCCAACTACGCCGGGAATGCCCCCTTGAGAGGAAGCAAATGGAACCTCTATGAAGGAGGTATTCGCGTTCCGTTCATCACCCGATTTGGAAAGGGATTGAACAAAGGGAGGACTTGCGAAACACCCGTCACTTCGCTCGATTTATTTCCCACCTTCGCTGCCTATGCAGAATCCGATGCCGACTCCGCCATGGATGGAACATCACTGATTCCATTGATTCATGAACAAAGCGGAACGATCCCAGCCCGACCACTTTTTTGGCACTTTCCCTATTACCATCCAGAGAAGTCTTTTGACGAATCGCCACGAGCGATAGGCTCCGATGACGGATTCACCAGCCAGACCCGACCTCATTCCGCTGTCCGCGAAGGCGACTGGAAATTGATTCACTTTTACGAAGACGACAGGGTAGAACTTTACAACCTGGCAACAGATCCCGGAGAGCAATCCGATCGCAGCCAGGCCAATCCCAAAGTCGCCCAAAAATTGCAAAAACTGCTCCTTCGTTACTTGAAGGATTCCAATGCCCGACTACCAATCCCAAATCCCACATTTGCCCCACCTCAATGAAATCCGCATCCATCATCTTTCTTTGGCTATTTGTGTTCCTCTGCCGACCGGCAGGAGCTGAACCCAATGTTCTCTTCATCGTGGCCGACGACCTCAACTGTGCCCTGGGCCCCTATGGCGATCGCGTCGCCATCACGCCCAATCTTGATCGACTCGCCAAACGCGGCCTGACATTTAACCGGGCCTATTGTCAGCAAGCCGTCTGCAATCCCTCACGTTCATCTTTCCTGACCGGAAAATACCCGGACGCAACCGGGGTCGACGATCTCCGAAAATCATTCCGAACCGCACTTCCGGACGTCATCACCTTGCCACAGGCCTTTCTCAATTCCGGCTACTTCTCACAGTGCATTGGGAAAATATTTCACAACATGGGCGAAACAAAAGATCGCCAGTCGTGGTCGGTTGATGAGTATCTTTTCGAAGGCACTCACGCAGCTGATACTGTCTTTGCTCAAACCCCAAAGGGCCCAAACCCTCCGAGTTACAAAGCTCCAGTCCTGGAGGATTACGATGTACCTGACACAGTCTACCGGGACGGCCGAATCAGCGAACACGCCGCCTACTCTCTTTCCCGAATGAAGGAAAAAGGGAAGCCCTTTTTCCTCGCCGTCGGCTACTGGCGACCGCACCTACCTTTCGTCGCCCCAAAACGATATTGGGATCTCTACGATCCGGAAAAAATTCCTGAACCGACTCCCTCAATCCCTCCGGCCAATGTTCCAGACATAGCTCTCCATCCCAACAAAGAAGTCCATGGATACGGCCTCGTTCCGGACGGCCCCGTCGACGCCGCCATGACTCGAAAACTCCGACACGGCTACTACGCTTCGATCAGTTTCCTCGATGCTCAGATTGGAAAACTACTCGACGCTCTCGATCGCTCAGGCCTTGCTGATGAAACGCTCATCGTCTTCACGAGCGATCATGGCTTTCACATCGGTGAACATCAGCTTTGGGCCAAGACAAGCAACTTCGAACTCGACGCGCGAGTGCCCTTGATCATCGCTGATCCGTCACAACCTGATTCACATGGATTATCCACCGACTCGCTCGCCGAGCTGGTGGATCTCATCCCGACCCTAACTGAACTCGCAGGGGTCCCCACCCCTGAAGGGCAGGACGGAGATAGTCTCGCCCCCCTCCTGGGCTCGCCAAACCAAATAATCAACCCATACGCCTTCACCCAACATCAACACCCCTTCTACGGAAGTCACAAAGAGACTCACTGGGGATACTCCGTGCGCACGCCCCACTGGCGCTACACCGAATGGCACAACATCGAGACGGGAGTCATCGACGACCGAGAGCTCTACGATCATGATAACGATCCACTCGAGACCGCCAACATCGTCGATCAGCATGACGACGTCGCCGCCACACTCAGCAAAGTCCTTCGAAAACAATTTCCCCAGTGACTCATGCAGACGCTCGACCTGATCGTACTCATCACTTACATCACAACCGTTGTGGGTGTAGGCTTCTGGTTCTCCCGACGAAGCGGGACTTCTGAAGGCTTCATGAAAGCCGGCGGTCGCTTGCCCAGTTGGGTCATCGGCCTAAGTCTTTTCGGCACCTACCTCTCCTCGAATACATTCATCGGTGTCCCGGGCAAAGCCTACGCCGGAAACTGGAACGCCTTCGTATTTTCACTCTCTATCCCGATTGCGATTTTTGTCGCGACACGTTGGTTCGTGAAATTCTACCGAAACACTGGAGAGATATCGGCCTACGAACACCTTGAGGCTCGGTTTGGCCCCTGGGCCCGAATCTATGCTGTGATCTGCTACTTGCTCACTCAGGTCGCCCGCAGCGCCACTATCATGCTGGGAGTTGCCATCGGCCTACAGCAGGTTACTGGCTGGAACCTTTTCACCATCATCCTCGTCGCCGGAATTTTGGTCACGGCCTACACTCTTATTGGAGGGATCGAGGCGGTAATCTGGACCGATGCAATTCAAAGCGTTGTCCTGACCCTGGGAGCAATCCTGATCGTGTGCATCCTACTTTTCCAGCACCCTGGAGGTGCTTCAGCGGCAATTTCAATCGCCACTGAGAACTCCAAGTTCTCTCTCGGTGACTGGTCACTGACCGATTTGACGTCCTCGACCGTCTGGGTCGTTCTCGTCTACGGACTCTTCATTAACCTCACTAATTTCGGCATCGATCAGAACTACATTCAGCGCTATCACACGGCCGAATCGGAAAAGGCAGCGAATCGATCGCTTTGGATTGGAGCCTTGCTCTATATTCCCGTGTCTCTCCTCTTCTTCCTGATCGGATCTCTCCTCTTCAGCTTTTACGAAACCGCACCAAATGACATCGCCTCCATCCAAAGTATGGCTGGTGAGCGAAAATTCGAAGACTCCATCCTTCCCCACTTCATGGCCAACTACCTCCCCGCAGGTGTCGGAGGACTCATTCTGGCAGCCCTCGCAGCCGCAGCCATGAGCACGATCGATACGAGCCTGAACAGCTCGGCCACCATCACCCTGAAGGACCTCTGGATCCGCTTGGTCAGACGCGGAAACGAAATTAGTGAAGCCGAAACGATGAAGGTCCTGCGAGTAGCCACGGTTATCTGGGGAATCATCGGAACGGGAACCGCACTCATCCTCACCGGAAACGCCAAAAACATTTTGGATATCTGGTGGCAGCTCTCAGGAATGTTTGCCGGCGGAATGTTGGGATTATTTCTCCTTGGGCTCATTGTCAGGAAAGCAGGTAACGCAGCGGCAGCCACCGGGGTCATTGTTGGAGTGATCACCATTTTCTGGCTTAGTGCCTCCTGGGTCCCGGAGGATTTGAAACCGGTGCTCCACAGCAACCTGACCATTGTCGTTGGAACGCTCACTATCTTTCTCGTTGGGTTACTCGTCAGCCGCTTCATCCCCCGCAATTCCCAATTGAAATGACGCCCACCTACCAAGGAATTGTTCCGCCAATGATCTCTCCTCTAACAGGGCGAGACTCCCTCGATATCGCCGGGCTTGAGAGATTGATTGAACGAATGATTGCCGGAGGAGTGTCCGGGATCTTCGCCCTCGGGACCACCGGAGAAGCCCCCAGTTTGAGCTATCGCCTTCGACGGGAACTGGTGAAGAGAACCTGCTCGATGGTTGCGGGCCGAGTCCCTGTTCTCGTCGGAATCACCGACACCTCATTGATTGAGTCGGCCCACCTGGCCCAATACGCTACCGACGCTGGAGCTAACGCCGTCGTCACCTCTGCGCCATTCTATTTTCCGGCCGGCCAACCGGAGCTCCAAGAATACTTGGAGCAACTACTACCAGAGTTGCCCTTACCACTGATGCTCTACAACATGCCTGCCCTGACCAAAACGGTATTCCAACATGACGTCATTTCCTGGGCGCTCGAACAACCCAACATTGTTGGATTGAAAGACAGCTCGGGTGACCTCGATTACTTCCGGGAAATGGAGCAGCTCATCTCAGCAAACCGAACCGACTGGTCACTTCTCGTCGGACCGGAAGAGCTCCTCGGTGACGCAATTCTCCTAGGAGCTGATGGAGGAGTGAGTGGCGGCGCCAATCTGCACCCTTCGCTCTATGTTTCGCTCTACCAGGCCGCTCGGGACAATGATCACGAACGAGTTCGCGAGCTGAGCGCTCAAGTTCAATCACTGAGCGACGAACTCTATTCGGTCGGTGTCCACGGGTCCGCTATCATCAAAGGAATCAAATGCGCCCTTTCCCTTTTGGGCGTTTGTGATGATTTCATGGCCGCTCCGTTTCACCGTTTTGAAGAAAAGGACCGGGAAGCCGTCTCTGCCATTCTAACAAAGGCCGGGATCACACGATAACTACTGACCGGCGCGCCACGCCTTGAAACAGGTGATAAATCCGGTCGCAAAGTCTTGCGGTCGTTCCTCTATCCAGCGATCAATCAACTCGACCGGAAAATATCGGCCACAGTCGACTTCCTTTCCATGCACTCGAATACGACCTTTCGGCGTCGCTAGAAATACTTCGATAAATTCCTGGTCCGTGGCGCCTGATGCGTCAATCCGGGCAACCATTTCCATCTCGCCCTTAGGCTCAACCCAGACCTCTTCCCACAGCTCCCGGATCGCACAGGCGAGATAGCTTTCACCGGGGTCGACGTGGCCGGATGCACTGCTATCCCACTTCCCCGCATGGGTGTCTTTCAAATGAGACCGCAACTGCAGATAAATTTCTCCTGTTTTGTTTTGAAGCAACACATGCACCGCACGGTGACGTAATCCCCGCGAATGAACCTCTGCTCTCGGCACCTGCTCGAGCACCTCATCCTTTTCATCCACCACATCAAGTAACTCGGTTGCAGAAGGAGGCAATGCGCTGCAGGGGTGAGGCTCAATCTGATTCGACAGCGTTACCCACTGCTGAAGCGTTAACTCTTCAGCACGAACACTGGATTTCAGGCCCATCGCTTCAAAAAATTCTACGGCTCGTTCGCGATCCACCGGCAAATTGTTGTGCAGTTGCTTTCGCCGTTGAGAAAACCCCTGCTTCACTGTCGCCGCATAAACCTCCGGCGAGTGCAAGGGCAGCGCATCAACCGGTCGTCGATCAAAACGCAAAATCGTAGAGTCCACCGCTGGCCGGGGATGAAACGGTTCCGGACCTATCGTCTTGAGGGAAGTCGCCTGCCAGCGCTCCTGCATCATCAGGCCCAAAACCCCGAAACTTTTCGAGCTCGGCGCCGCCACAAAACGGTCCCCTACTTCTTTCTGAACCATGATAATCGCTTCGCTCACCGGGCTGGGTGCATCCAGGAAACCCCGCAAAATTTCGTTTCCGCAGGAGTAGGGAAGGTTGCCGATGAACTTCACCGATCCCTCAAGAAACAGAGGCCTCACATCGAACTCGGTCGCATCGGCATGGATCACCTCGGCTCCCATAGGAGCAAATTTCTCCTCAAGGAACTTCGCCAGGCGTCCATCCTTCTCGATCAGAATGAGGCGACCTACCTTCCCTGCGAGATGCTCGGTCAGGGCCCCAAACCCGGGCCCCACTTCGATCACCGTGTCCTCAGGTCCTGCCTGGAGCTGATCTGCAATCCAGCGGGATGCGTTTTCATCGACAAGAAAGCTCTGCCCCAGCTTACGGCTGGGAGTGATGTCGAAGCGTTTGAGTTGGGTCTGAAGTTCGGAAAGATTCAAGACCCGAAGAAAGCTTAGTTTTGTGCCCACGTCCACCGTTGAGACGCTGCGAATGCACCTCTTGCTACGGTTCTACATACTCATCCGGTCTGGCTGACAAACGAATCACCTCACAACTGAGTCCCGCACATTTTGCAAAATCCAGCCTTGGAGTCATGCCCGGTGTGTCCGCACTCATCACACTCTCGTCGATCGGGCTGAATCCGCGCCATACTCATGTTGAGCTCAGCGGTCACGATACCCGTCGGAACGGCGATGGTGCCGAAACCGAGCAACATGATCACGGTTGCGATCATCTTCCCCGCTACCGTGATCGGAGTCACATCGCCATATCCAACCGTAGAGATGGTAACAATCGCCCAATAGATTGACTGTGGAACACTGCTGAAACCCGGATTCTCCGCAACGAGACCTTCAATGATATACATGAAGGTTCCCAAGATCGAAGTGACGGCGAACACAAAAAAGAGAAAAACTGTTATTTTCGGCAAACTGGTTCGGAAGGCATTCATCAAAAGGTTCGCCTCCCCAAGATGCCTGGCCATTTTCAGGACCCGAAAAATCCGCAGTAGCCTCAAAATCCTGACCACCACTAAAACCTGCGGACCACCAGCAACGATCAGTCCCAAATACGTCGGGATGATGGACAACAAATCAACGATTCCAAAAAAGCTAAAAATATAGGCTCTCTTCTTTCTGACGACCCAGATCCGAACCGCATATTCGATAGTGAACAGGATGGTGAAAAACCATTCCAATGAAAAAAAGAGCTGATGAAACCTCTCATCAAATTCACTCACCGTCTCCAGCATCACGACCAACACGCTGACCCCGATCAACCACAATAAAACCACATCAAACGCTTTGCCGGCCCTCGTGTCCGACAGAAAAATCACCCTCCAGATTTTGTCGCGAAGCGACTGGCTCTGATGTTCCTCTGCCTGGTTAGCTATATCGTTGAACATGTAAGACACAAAAGCACTCGTTTGACGATCAATGTCAAGCGCTGAAAACTAGTCAGAGTCACCTCGATTCAGTTCACTCCCTGATAATTTTCATCTTTTCACAGTGGCTCGCTGGCCCTATCGTCGGACACCTCGAACTCTTGCCTGATTTATGCCTGAAACGACCACCCCTCCCGAAGAACTTCAGTCCGACGACGTCGCCGCAATCGACGAACTCCGCTCCGTCTATGATCAACTCCGAAATGAGTTGGGAAAAATCATCGTCGGCCAGGAAGATGTGATTGAGCAACTCGCGATTTGCCTGTTCGCCCGCGGCCATTCTCTTCTCATGGGAGTGCCGGGGCTTGCCAAGACATTGCTCGTTTCGCGATTGGCTGAAACGATGTCCCTTAGCTTCAACCGGATTCAGTTCACTCCCGATCTCATGCCGATGGACATCATTGGAACTGAGATCCTTCAGGATGACGGGACCGGCAGACGCCAATTTGAATTCGCCAAAGGCCCTGTCTTTGCCAACATCGTCCTCGCCGACGAGATCAATCGGGCACCTTCCAAGACCCAGGCCGCCATGTTGGAAGCGATGCAGGAGCATCGAGTCACGGTGGCGGGACATACCTTTGAACTCGATCAACCTTTCTTCGTGCTCGCCACCCAAAACCCGATCGAGCAGGAAGGCACCTACCCTCTTCCCGAGGCACAACTGGATCGCTTCATGTTCATGATCGGGGTCGACTACCCGAGCCGCGATGAGGAAATCGAAATCGCCCGAACCACCACTGGCGCTGCTCTCCCGGCCTTGGAACATATTCTGGACGGTGAAAAAGTGATGCGGCTTCAAGATCTCGTTAGACGAATGCCCGTTCCTGAACACATCTATCACTTTGCGGTAGATCTCGTCAGACGAACCCGACCCGAGGCAGATGACTCACCCGAATGGATCAAACCTTACGTTGGCTGGGGAGCCGGACCACGAGCGGTTCAGTATCTCATCCTTGGCGCTCGGGCTCGCGCTGCGCTTCAGGGCAGTTACATGGTCCGTCAGGAAGACATCGTTGCGGTGGCAGAGCCGGTGCTGCGACATCGCGTGATCAAAACATTCACCGCCGAGTCAGAAGGCATCACCTGTAGATCTATCATCGCCCGTCTGGTCGAAGAATTGAGCAGTGAAGCTTGATTCTCCCGGTCATGATTCACTCCCTGATTACTTTTCCTCGTGCCTGAACCCGTCCAGCGCGACTTCCTCGATCCGGCCGTCCTTGGCCGGCTGATGGGTCTTCCCCTGAATTCACGCCATCCCATGGTGGGGAGCGTGTCAGGACGGCACCGAAGTCCCATCAAAGGTTCAGCGCTCGAATTTGCGCAGTATCGAAAATACGTCCCCGGCGACGACACTCGACGGCTGGACTGGCGCGCCTGGGGAAGAACGGACCGCTACTACATCAAAGAATTCGAAGCCGACACCAACTTGCGTCTTTGTTTCATTGTAGACACGAGTGGCTCGATGGCGTTTGGGGAAGAGGGACAGACCCGCCTCGACTACGCCAAAAAAATAGCAGGAACCCTGTCCTACATTGCCGCACAACAGGGCGACGCAGTGGGGCTCTACAGCAGTGCTGATGGAATTGAACACGAGATCCCTGCCAAGCGCGGCCCCCGTCACCTCGGAATTATTTTTGACCAGCTGGCTCGTCTCGAAGGCAAAGGAGAATCCAGCCTCGTCCAGGCGATCCATCACGCAGCGGAAAAAATTTCGCAGCGCGCCATGGTTATCATCATTTCTGATCTCCTCTTTCAGCCCGAACCCTTGAAAGAAGCTCTTCAGCATCTGCGCTTCAGAAAACACGATGTTGGTATTTTTCATCTACTCGACCGACAGGAGGTCGATTTCGACTTTGATCGCCCCACTCGCTTCGTCGACCTCGAAGGTGGCCCATCTATGCTCGTTGATCCCTCACTGATCGAACAACGCTACCGCGAAGCCGTGGGCAACTACTTTAGCCAGATCGATGACATCATGAACCACTCGGTTATTGATTATCACCGAACCCTTCTGGATGAACCCTACGATCAGGTCCTGGCACGATTTTTGATCGGCCGAAATCCCAAAACGGCAAGAAGCGGAAAATGAGTTTTCTCCAACCTGTTTTGCTTCTTGGTCTGCCGCTTGCGCTGCTGCCTGTCATCATCCACCTGATCAACAGGCATCGCCACCGAACCGTTCAGTGGGCCGCCATGATGTTTCTCCTCGACGCCCGCAAGATGAACAAAGGGCTCGCGAAACTTCGTCAGATCCTCATTCTCACGATGCGAGTCGCCGCTGTGGCCATGCTTGTTCTCGCGGCAAGCAGACCTCTTTCCGGTGGATGGCTGGCGCTCACAGGAGGCAAAGCCGATACCATCATTCTGTTGCTCGACCGATCTGCCAGCATGGAGGAACAGACACTCGAAACCGGTGAGTCCAAGCGCTCAACGACCCTGACCAAGCTGACCGATCTCATTGAGAACACAGCTACCGGAAGCGAGATCGTTCTGATTGATAGCGCGACGCTCACACCGACGGTGATTTCAAAAGCTGCTGCTCTCTCCGACCTCCCTCAAACAGCACCCACTGACACCGCTGCCGACATCCCCGCCCTGCTGCAAGCCGCAGCCGATTTCCTTATCACCAACGAAAGCGGCCGGACTGACATCTGGTTGGCATCTGATCAGCGACAACCAGACTGGCAACCCGCATCGGGACAATGGCAATCAATCCGGGCCGACTTGACCTCAAGCGAAAGCGTCCGCCTCTTTCTCCTCAACTTCCCTGAGATCCAGCCCGACAATCTATCGATCTCTGCCACCAATGTGAAACGCCAAAGGTCATCCGAGGGCCTTCAGTTAGTCATGGATCTCTCGATCCGACGTGGCGATAGATCGGAGAAATTGGAAGACCTGACCGTGCCCGTTGAATTCACCATCAACGGAACGCGAACCGTTCAAGATATGACGATCACCGGCTCGGAGCTGATTCGGCTCGGGCATGTTATCCCTCTGGGGAAAAATGACGGACGCGGATGGGGTCGCCTTGATTTACCTGCCGATGACAACCCGCTGGACAACACCGCCTACTTCGTATTCGACGAGCCGGCCACTCGAAAGACCGTCATCCTGAGTGACGACTCTGCCACTGCCGAGGCTATCTCCTCTGCCGCCAATGCTCCTATCGACCATGCCGTTTATGAAACGGTCACTCTTTCCACCGATCTGGCCGCACAGATCCCGTGGGAGGAAACCGCCCTGCTTTTCTGGCACGCTCAGATTCCCCAGCCAGACTCCGCCGAAGGCGCCCTGCTCAAACAGCATGTCGCCAGCGGACGCACCCTCGTTTTTCTTCCTCCTCCCATTATCTTCCCGCAAACCGAGGCCAAGACGCCTCAATTGTTCGGGTTCCAATGGAAAGAATGGACTGAAGCCAATCGTGATTCGTTAGACATAAACTGGTGGCGAACAGATTCGGGACTGCTTTCCAACACCCAAAACGGTAACCCGCTTCCTCTCGACCAACTCAAACTGTTCAAGTCGTGCCTCTTTACCACCGAAGGACAGGATCTACTGAAGCTAAAGAGCGAGGAGCCCGTTATCACTCGGATCCTGACCGATCAACTCCCCTCTTCGGCGGGAGCGCTCTATGCCTGGGGAACTTTACCGAGAACTGATCACTCCACTCTCGCCACCGACGGCGTCGCTTTTTTTGTCATGACTCACCGCGCACTCGACGCCGGAACCAACGCCGTTTCGAAAGCAAAACATCGTGAGACGGGGCCCGAAGCACTTCCATCTCGAACGGCCGGAGTCTCGACACTTTCAACCACCTCTGCCACGAGCTTTCTATCCCCCTCCCTTCGATCCGGCGCCTACGAAATATCCACCAATCCTGAAACGTCTTACCTCATTGCATTGAACCGCCCAGTATCGGAAGACATTCTCTCGACGGTCTCCCCTCAGGCAATCGACTCGCTACTCGAAGGCGTCGAATTTCGCCAAATCAATGACAAGTTGGGAAATGGAGATTCCCTTGCCTCGGAAGTCTGGAGGATTTTCCTTACCCTCATGGCGCTCGCGCTCATCGTTGAGGCCGCTCTCTGCATTCCTCCGAGGACCGAAGTCCAAAAACCTTCCATCAGACTTAGCTCACCTAACTCTGTTAAGTGACCGACCTAACCCTGTCTACTTTGCCTCATTCAAAGGCCCTTAACATTTCATTAATCTCGTGACTCTCACCAACAGCGAACTGACTTTTGCTTCGACCCCTTCCACCATTATCATTGGCGGACTGTTGGTCTTGGTGACGGCAGGATTGAGTTTCATCATTTGGAAGCGGAACGCTTTTTCGCCTTCGGCCGGATTACTGGAACTCTTGCGCCTCGTCATCATCGTTGCCGTTGCCCTGACTCTCTGTCAGCCTGAATGGCGGGAGACCTTTTCCCCCGACGAAAAGCCAACCATCGCCGTGCTCCTTGACGAATCCGGCAGCATGTCCACCAGCGATGTTCTGCCATCCGATTCAACGGTCGGAAAATCGGTGCCTCGATCCATCGTCGCCGCAGAATTGGCTGACAAAGAATCCTGGGAGTCCCTCACCGAAGAATTTGATCTGGAATTTCAGTCCTTTTCCTCCCCTGACACCACCGGAACCGACATCGCCAATGCCTTGATCGATGTCGCTGACCAACACCCCAACCTCCGGGGCGTAGTTCTCATTTCCGACGGTGACTGGAATACCGGTGATCCGCCTTCACGGGCCGCAACACGGCTCCGGATGCAGGACACACCTGTTTTCGCTCTTCCGGTGGGCAGTGAAACCCGTCTTCCAGATCTGGCCGTGACTGCCTTCGATGTTCCCACCTTCGGAATTGCAGGAAAACCGGTACGACTGCCCTTCACTCTCACCAGTGCACTGCCGAGAAGTCATACCGCCAATATTGAGATCAAAAGCAACGAAGGAGAATCAATCTTTCAAAGTGTGACTATCCCCGCGATGGGAAGAATCCAGGACACTTTGCAATGGACGCCGCAAATAGTGGGCGACTTTGAGCTCACCATCACACTTCCCACCAGCGAAGAGGAACACAACCTCGGCAACAACTCTATCACTGCCCCCATTGCGATTCGCCAGGAACAACTCAAGGTCCTTTTGATCGAGTCCTATCCGAGATGGGAATACCGCTACATTCGCAATGCCCTGGAGCGCGATCCAGGGGTGAACGTGAGCTGTCTTTTGTTCCACCCGGGCTCCGACGCGGTGGGAGGTGGTCCAGGTTACATCGACGAATTTCCAGACTCAGACGAGCTCAGTGCCTACGATGTTATTTTCCTTGGCGATGTCGGGGTCACGCCTGACCAACTTTCCTTTGAGAATACACTGGAACTGAAACGTCAAATCTCCAATCAGGCCGCCGGACTCGTCCTCATGCCGGGCTTCAGAGGTTACCAACTCACTTTGATCGAAACAGAACTGGAGCCCCTCTTCCCTGTCTTCCTCGATCCCGCTCAACCTCGAGGCTGGGGCTCTGCCACTCCCGGACAGTTCGAACTCACTGAGCTAGGTGCCCGGAGCCTTTTGACTCGACTCGAAGATACCGAAAATGCCAACGCCAATATCTGGTCCTCTCTTCCCGGATTCCAATGGTACGCTGGCGTCAGCCGAGCCAAGGCCGGGTCCGAAATTCTCGCCACTCACAGCTCCGACACCAACCAACATGGTCGCATCCCTCTCATTGTGACCAAGACCTACGGAACTGGTAAAATTTTGTTCATGGGAACGGACGGAGCATGGCGATGGAGAAAAGGAGTCGAGGACAAATACCACTATCGATTCTGGGGCCAGGTTGCCCGCTGGATGGCCTATCAACGGAACATGGCGAGTGATGAGCAGATGCGACTTTTCTATTCTCCCGATCGCCCACAAACGGGAGACACCCTCACGCTCAACGCCAATGTCATGAGCATTGGAGGTGAGCCACTTCAGGCTGCTACTGTTATCGTTCAGATCGTAGCCCCCTCCGGCAAAGCCGAGTCAATTCGACTGCAGCCGGGAGGCGAAGACCAGTGGGGACTTTTTACGGGAACATTTGTGCCGGCCGAACCCGGCGAACATCTCATTACGATGAGTTGTGCCGAAAACGGAGGAACGCTTAATGCTGCCGTTACCGTCCAAGGGTCTGCACTCGAAAAAACAGGTCAGCCCGCTCGCTTCGATGTCATGGAAGAGATCGCCCGTATCACCAAAGGAGAACTGCTTCACGAAAGGGATCTGACGCTCATTAAAGAGCGTATCGCCGCCCTGCCGAATCCTGATCCGATTGAGAGACGTCTCAGACTTTGGGCTCACTCGATCTGGATCGGATCCATCATTCTTCTGATGACCGTTTTCTGGATCGGTCGAAAGATTATCGGAGCGGTCTAGTCAGGCTTTCAGCTTTCGGTCGTCACCGATCCTGACCGTTACCTCGTCTTCATCCAGCTTTTCCAGCAGAGGCATCAAAATACGTCGCACTGTCCCCGTGTGCTGACGCAAATCACTCGCCGTCGCTTTACCATGCTCTCGCAGGTAATCTGAAATCTCGTTCTCAATCTTTTCAAATCCAGCCCTAGAGATCACTGTCTTTGGATCCAGCTCAATCACTTCGCCCGTGTGAAACAAAAAGCGCAACGCTTTCTCCTCATTCGGATTAGTCGCCGTTTCGCCTTTGTTAGGAGGTGCGATTAAGTCAGAAGCCAAACGCTTCCGGATCAGCTCACCCGCACTGACTAGCTCAGGCGGCAACTGTGGATCGTGGTCCTGATGTCGAATGTTCGGACCCGCCTTGGCGTATTCTCCGGCAAGAAGACCCTCCAGAACCATGTCGAAAAATCTCGGCGACGGAAGCTCGGGTTCCATCATGGCGCGCAGGTCCCTGAGCGGCAGCCCGAGTTGCTCGGGGTGATTCCGGTGAATCTCCTGAACTTTTTCCGCAGCCAGTCCGGAGATGCCCTTCCACCACTCAGCCAAAAAGACCCAGTCACCACTTTGATTCAAAGCTCCTTTGGCCACTTGCACTTCCGCAGTCGATCGAATCTCAGCTTCACTGAATGACGTTTTGAGGAGCAGCTTTGGCAAAAAGGCCACTTTATCCCTGCGCAGTTGAGAACTGACCAGAACCTCTAGATCGCCAAAGGCTTCCCGCCGTGCTTCGAGGAACTCGGCCTGAAACGGTTTCCGAAAAGCACGCCGATTCGCTTGTTCATCCAGCACCGTTCCGCCGGCCAGAGTCAGGCCCAGTGATGCATCGCGGAGCACAAACCCATCGCCGACATACACATAGACCGGATCAGCAAAGCGTAACTCGGCCAGTACACTCTCTCCCGGAGAAAGGGATCGCTGTCCCAAAAAATGAATCCGTGCCGGCACCCCGGAACTTCCGTGATGAAACATCACCTCGCGCCCGGTTCGAATGGGGCGCTTCGATTGACGCATCCCTCTGATCTCACGATCCGACTTCGAAATCAGCACATCGATCACGGTCACAGCTTCGCCCAGCCCCTTCCGAACCAAAACATCTCCCCTCCCTATTCCATCGCGGGCAGCTTTTCGATTCTCCCGCAGACTGATCCCGCTCAAATTCAATGCTGTCCGCGTGCCGGGCGGCACACAGTCGACCGCAGCCCCATGCGATTGGGCCGTTCTAACATGCGCCTCGTCTCCTCCCGGCTGCACCTCGAGATCCATTCCCACCTCGATCATCCCCTCAGCGAGAGTTCCCGTGATCACTGTGCCAACTCCCTTCAGAGAAAATGCCCGATCTACCGGCAAGCGAGGTTTGGCAACGTCCCTCACTGGATCCGATTCCGTCAGCAAGGTAGCAATCGTCCGACGCAGTGCCTCAATCCCATCTCCCGTGTGAGAGGAAACAGGGACGACGGGTGAGTTCTCCCAAAGCCCTCCCTCCAGATTCTCTTTCAAATCTTCCAGAACCAACTCAAGGTCATCGACTAGGTCTGTCTTTGTCAGGGCAACCACTGCTCGCTTCACCCCGAGGTAGTTCAAAATCTGATAATGCTCCTCCGTCTGCGGCATCCATCCGTCATCTGCCGCCACGATGAATAGGGCGAGATCAATCGCCCCCACACCCGCCACCATGTTTTTCACAAAGTCAGAGTGCCCCGGCACATCGACAACCCCGAGGGCCAGCTCATCCCCTGAGCCGTCAGTTGTCGGGATCGACAGCTGAGCGAAACCTAACTCAATCGTCATCCCCCTGGCCTTCTCTTCCGGAAGGCGATCCGGATCGGTGCCAGTGAGCGCTTCGACCAACGAGCTTTTCCCGTGATCGATGTGTCCGGCGGTACCGATAATATAATGACGTAACGACATAACTGAAATAAACCTTCGGAAGTTACCGAAGTTTTCTCCGAAGAAAAGTTGAGAATAGATCTCCTACCAAAATGACGGAAGATCCGAGAAGAATATAGAAAAACATCTGATCCCAGAAGAAGCCTTTGGATAACGCAATCAGTTTCCCAAGTGTGAGCAAGCCCAGCATACCCAACACGGTGGCATCTTTTACACAGGTCTCCCAGCGATAGAAAAAGTAGATCACGAATCGATTAAAGCTGTCTGGAAAAACTCGTGTAGCGAAAGCGCCGACCCGTCCCTGCCCGGTAGCCATCCCTATTTCGGCAGCCGAACCATCTGCGTTTTCCACCACCTCGCCCCAGAGCCTCCCGAGTATCCCCAGGTTATGAATCGCCAGCGCCAGCACCAAGGGCCAGACCTGAAGGCCTAGCAAAGACAGCAGCAAAAAGGCAATCAGGTATTCCGGGATCGCCCGGGCAATCACAAATCCGAAACGAGTCACAGGCCCTATCATGGCGCGCAAATTTCGTTTCCAAACTGAGTCTTTTCCTCCCCATACACCGAAAGGATTCGAACCGGATATCTGTCGACTAGCGAGAGGAAGAAGAGGTAACACCAAAATCGCTGACAAAATGATCGCCGCCGTAGCAATCGCAAAGGTGGTCATCAAAGCGGTGAAACCTTCGTTAGTCAATAGGCCCCAGGCCCAGGGCAAGGCATCGCCCCACTCACCGGATTTACGAACTGGTGATGGCACCAGTTCGCCAGAAAAATTGAGGAAATTTTGCCAGCGCCTCTCCAAGGGTAATCGGCCAAACAAGGGACCAACAGTCGTCCAGGCCCAGATCACGCCAACAGCAAGCAGAAGGCCACTGCCTTTCAGAAATCGACAGGAAGACCGATTCCGACGCAGTTCGGCTATCCGAACGGAACGCTCGACGGTAGACAAAGTGGCACTCATGCTCGACATCCGCCCTCCCCTGTATTGAGTCGTTTTCTGATCCCCGCGCCCCACAGATCAACGATCACGATGAGAGCAAGCAGCAGGTAAAGATAAGTCCACACCTCGCGATAATAGAACTCTTCGTGGGACAGTTCGATATAGAGTCCGATTGTCTCAATCCCGACAAATCCCAGCACAGCCGACGAACGCAAGGCGCATTCAAAGCGATAGAAGCTGTAGGTGATCAAGTTTGGCAATGCCGCCGGGATAATTCCAACAAGAAAGGTTTGAACAGGTCGATGACCGATTGCTTTGAGGGCACGCCCCGCCTCTCTCGTCTCTTCATCAATCAATTCTGAAAACACCTTTCCAAGCGTACCTGAAAAAGGCAATGCCAGGGCAAGCATTCCGGCAAAAGGAGAGATACCAACGGCAGAAAGAATCAACAAAGCCCAGATCAATTCATGGATCGAGCGCAGCAGGCTCATCAAGAATCGGCAGCAAACGTAAACAGATCGCAGCAGGAACTTGGTCTTCCGACCACATGGTTCAGGCCACCAGGCGGAGGATCCCAAAAACCCTAGGAATAAGGCAACTGGAACCGCCATACTCATCGCACCAAGCGCAAACTTGAGTGTCAAGAAAAGCCCTTTCAGGCCTTTCCACCAAATCGGGTCCGCGTCGTCCGGGACATTTTCATCCTCGTAGTCGAAGGCAGGATCAAGGGCCGCCCCGAAAAACTCACCGGTCCGCTCCCAATGCTGAGCAGTCGGCGGTATCAGCCCGGCCGGAGTCAGATCAAGCGCCCACGCACAGACAAAGAAAATAATCGCCACACCCAGGATCACCCAGCGCCGTTGGCCGTATCGAAAGGTCATCCCGGAGAATCCCCCTGATGGATTTCCCCGAAAGACTCACGTCGTTCGCTACCTCTACTCAAGAGGCGTAGCGAATGACCTGAGTCTTTCGTTCTGATGTCTATCACTCCGCTCATTCGCTCATGCATTCTCCATCATTTCTTCATCGCTCAATTGATAGAGCGCTGCCAATTCTGAGTCACCTAACTGATCGGGTGCTCCGTCCAAAACGACAGAACCAGCTCGCATACCGATCAACCGCGGAAAAAACTCCCGTGCCAATTCAATATGGTGGAGGCTCACACAAAGCGTGAATCCCCGCTCCTTTGATAGCTCAGTCAGCAATTTCACCGTGTCTTTGGCTCGAGCCGGATCAACCGAAGAAACCGGTTCATCGGCCAACAACACTTCAGGTTCCTGATAAAGTGCCCGGGCAATCGCGACGCGCTGCTGCTGCCCACCGGAAAGCGACGAAGTACGGTCGAAGAGTTTTTCCTCAATGCCGACGCGATCCAAAATATCATGAATCTTCGCCACCTCATCCTTTGAAGGAGCCAACAGGTCCCGAATCGATCCGAGAGTGCCACGTTTCCCTCCTCGCCCGAGAATCACGTTCTGTATGACTGACAAATTTGGAACCAGGCCAAGGTGCTGGGGAATTGTCGCAATTCGAGTCCGCAATTTCCTCAACTGTCCTGACCCAAATTCGGCGACCGGCTCATCGAAAACAGAAACAGTTCCTTCGTCCGCCGCCAACATCGTATTGAGCAGACGAATCAAAGTTGTTTTGCCACTACCACTTGGACCAATAAAGGCCAGCTGCTCCGGTCTCCCAATCTCAAGCGAAACATTGTCCACCGCAGCAAGACCGCCGAAATGGCAGGATACCTTGCTGAGTTGGAATGCGGTGGACATTGATTCAGGTTTGATACAAAAGAGGGGCGCAAGGTAGCTACCTCCGCCCCTCCAATAATTATTTTTGGAGATCTATTCTTCGATCAAGCCCATCTTAACAGCAGTGTTTTTGATACCGTCGAAATCCACGTTCTTAGCAGAAATGATCGCTTCGCGATTAATCGCTTTCAGCGCATCAGATCCGGCCGGTGCTTCGATCAGTGCTGACTGAACCTTTTGGGCGAACCCATTTCCGAAGGCGGCTTCTGCATCAGGATGAATCGTGAAGTTGTAGTCGGCATAAAAAGGAGTCGTCCAGATCTTGACCGTGTTCTCAGCAATCTTTGGATCACTTTCGACCAACGAGTCATAGGTCTTGTAGTTCAACGCTCCAGTCTGATAAGTCCCATCAGCAACTGCATTGGCAGTGGCCACGTGACCTCCGCTCATTTGAAAGCCCGGCTTAGCAGCGAACCACTCATCCGGATGAACCGCACCGTTATTCTCCATGATGAAGAAAGTCGGCATGAGTCGTCCAGAGGTAGACCCGGGAGATCCGAAGGTGAATGTCAGATCCTTGATTGCCGCAGGAAACTCAGCCGATGCCTCGAGGCCGGTCGCCTTGTTAGCAATAATGTAGGATTTGTATTTCGGATCAGCTTTTCCCTGAGCAATGGCCTGTGACCCGGGAACTGCCATGCGAGCCTGAACGCCGGAGAGTCCGCCGAACCAGACAAGCTGAGTTTCCCCATTCTTAAACTTGGTCACCGCATCCGCATAGTCCTTAGAGAATACGAACTCTGTCGGAACTCCGAGCTTCCCCGAAAGATACGAAGCCAGTTTATCGAACTTGGCTTTTTGGTCCGTGATCTTCTCGTCCGGAATGGCGGAGAGATAGAAGGTTGCCGCAGGGGCAGGCGAAGCTTCGTCAGAGGAAGCGTTATCGGAAGAGTCGGCCGGGGACGGATTACCGCCACAGCCGACGAGGGCTAGAGCAGTTACCGCAGCCAGACCGACGCGAAAAAGGTGTCTTTTCAGCATCGTTGGAATGGTTGGTTTATCTGGTAGTTTTTGATCATCTTTGATCATCAATGTCTACGTCCCGGGAAACTAGAATGGATTCCCAAAAGGACTGAGACGCCGGTAATCTTCAAGCCTTTCGAAAAATTGCTAGCAGATTTTCGCTAACTCTTTCGTCCTGCTCCGGGAATACTGTCCGCAGATCGATCCGAAATCGATCCTCTGCCACATATCCCATCAAAGGCAGCGGAAGCTCCCTCAACAATCGGGCCATTTTGGGCAGTTTCATGCTCTTGGGGTTGAGATTCAGCGCCAGAGACGGGATTTCCGCCTTTGGCATCGTCCCTCCCCCACATCGGGCAATGGTATCGACCAGCCCTGCCTCCAGTCCCTCAATCTCTGAAAGACTGGCCAGAATCGCCTCAGCCCGCGGCCGCAAATCCTGCTCCACGCTCGCGGATAACATTCGGACCAGCGGCAGCTCGGGATTCTCCCCTGAAGCGCAGCGCAAATATTCGACGACGGTTTCCTGAAGAGCGGTCAAAATCAGTTTGTCACAACGGAGTGCGCGGAAGAACGGCTCTTTCTTGATTCCGGCAACGAGGTCAGTTCGTCCTGCGATGATCCCGGCCTGCGCTCCGCCAAACAGTTTGTCTCCACTCACACAAACCAGATCGACACCTCGCTTGAGCACTTCGGAAGCGGTTGGTTCGTGCGGAATCGGAGCCAGTTGCTCGGTCATGACCATGGCCCCGCTGCCAAGATCCTCAATCACAGGTACCCCGTGCGCTTTCCCTAGCTCGACCAATTCCTCTGTGCTTGGCTGATCGGTAAAACCGTCCATCCAGAAGTTGGAGCGATGCACCTTCAGTAACATCCCCGTCTTTGGCCCGATCGCTTTTTCGTAATCCTCTAGCGAGGTTTTGTTGGTAGCGCCGACCTCCACGAGTTTAGCACCGCTCGCCTCCATGATGTCAGGAACACGAAACCCGCCGCCGATTTCAACGAGTTCGCCCCGTGAAATCACGACCTCATTCCGCTCTCCATTGGCGAGGTGCTTGAGGATCAAAATCAGTGCTGACGCACAGTTATTGACCACCGTAGCCGATTCTGATTCACACAAAGTAGCGAGACAGGTCTCAAGAAAACCACCCCGTTTGCCGCGCTCGCCTGAATCGAGATTGAGTTCAATGTTATTATAATACCGCCCCACGCCGGTAAGTGCCTCGACCACCTTGGGGCTCAATGGCGACCGCCCCAAATTGGTGTGGATACAGACCCCGGTTCCATTAATCACCGGATGAATCCGTGACCGGTAGAGCGATTCGATTTGCCCACGAATGGCCACGACAGTTTCTTCGAATTCACCAACATCGGTCGTCCCTGCTTTGACGCCTTCCCGCATCGCATCTACTGCGTCCCGGACCAGATTGGTAACGAGAGGCTGCGGCAACGGAGGCAGCCCTCCCTCTCGCTCCAACGCAACCAGGACCTTATCTACCGCCGGAATTCGGGCAAAAGGGTTGGAGGATTTATCACTCATCGCGCCAATGTAGCACGGAGAGCCGTTCCGAATAGAAGAAAGGCACCGATTTCACGCCCCTACCCAGGGCGAATCCGATAGGAATAGATCTAAAGGACACCTCCAGACGAGACAGGAGGTTTTCGGAGCTGCCCTAAAGAACCGTAATCAAAGCAGACTCTTCGTCTGGACGAGTGATATATCCGACGATCGATTTGCTGATGGTCCTCTCTTCTTCGAGAATCTCCATGACCCCGGCCAGATTGGCCTCAGGCACACAACAGAGCAATCCACCGCTGGTTTGCGCATCCGCGAGTAGATACTTCATCGCATCAGAAACACCCGATCCAAAATCGCAATCCGGCTCAGCGGTTCGGAGATTCTCCTTCGTTCCACCGGGCACGCATTCCTCTTCTTCGATCAAACGAATGATCTCCGGATCGATCGCCGGGATATCGCCAGACTTGAGAACGGCACGAACCCCGCTCGACCGACATAGCGACACCAAGTGTCCTAACAAACCAAAACCAGTTACATCTGTGGCGCAGCGAACCAAACCCCGCTCGGCCATTTTTTGACCGGGCGTATTGAGACGACTCATCAGATTGATGGCCTGCATCACGATCTCACCTTCAGCCAGCCCACGTTTGATTCCCGTGGTCAGAATTCCCGTGCCTAGAGGTTTGGTCAAAACCAGGACATCTCCGGGCTGGGCGCCCGCATTGGTAATCATTCGGTTAGGGTTAACCAAACCTGTCACCGAAAGCCCGTAGATCGGCTCCGGATTCTTGATCGAGTGTCCCCCTGCCAGCGCACAGCCAGCTTCTTTCACCTTATCAGCTCCGCCCCGCATGATTTCATGGATCACATCCAGACCGAGAATATCTTCTGGCATGCCCAACACATTCATCGCAGTGACAGGGCGTCCGCCCATCGCGTAAACATCCGACAACGAATTCGTTGCGGCAATTTCACCGTAGAGATAGGGGTCATCAACGATGGGAGTAAAGAAATCCACCGTCTGAACCATCGCCAGATCGTCTGTCAGTTGATACACCGCAGCGTCGTCGGAGGTACTGGCTCCGACCAACAACCGGGGATCATCGTGCATGGGAAGTCCGCGCAAGACCTGCGCGAGTGCCTTTTGGCTAAGCTTTGACGCTCAACCCGCGCAAGATGACAATGAAGTAAGTTTAATGGGCTCGTTTGACATGATTTTCAGTGGAATACGTCTGTCGACGCGTATGCTCTCATGAAGCTTTCACATTTTCCACGAGAAATGACACCATAGATCTGTTTCCGATGAAGATTATTATCCACACGCCGGTTAGCACCGTCCGCCGAAACGGAAACCACCGAACCGCAACGGAATGGGCCAAGCTGTTGCGAGACGAAGGGCATCAGGTCCATATCACTTCACGATATGACGGGAAACTCGCCGATCTCCTCATCACCCTTCACGGAGAAAAGGGCCACCAGGCCGCTGAGTTATTCCGATCGAAGCACCCCGGGAAAAAGATCGTCCTCGCCCTGACAGGAACCGATATCTACCCCGCCCCGTCCGCCACCACTCTTGAATCCATGGCCTGGGCCGACGGAATCATCGTGCTCCAATCGAAAGCGATGGAAAAAGTGCCGCCTGGGTTCCATGAGAAAACTCGGATCGTGATTCAATCAGCCCCCGATAATCTGCATCGGCCTCAAACGGACTCCGCCGAATTTCGAGTCTGTGTCGCAGCCCATTTCAGAGACGTCAAAGATCCACTACTGACTGCTGACGCCGCCCGACGGCTTCCTGCCGACTCAGCGATACAAATTTACCACGCCGGAGGAATCCTTGATTCCAAATACGCCGACCTCGTCGCCCGAGAGGAAAACGAAAACCCGAGATACCATTGGCTCGGCGAATTGAGTCCCGAAGACACCGCTGAGCTACTGGCCTCCTGTCATTTGATGGTGCTGAGTTCTCACAACGAAGGCGGCGCACGAGTGGTGGGTGAAGCCCTTTGCTGTGATACTCCGGTTCTGTCGACAAGGATAGACGGAGTGCTGGGACTACTCGGAGACAGTTACCCTGGATTCTTCCCCCTTGGCAACGCAGACGAACTCGCTGCTCTCCTCCAGCAATGTGAGACCGATCCAGTTTACTACCAGACCCTTCAAAACGCAGCGAACGCTCTCAAGGGACAATTCGCACCGGAAAAAGAACGAGAGAGCTTTCTCGCGCTTATCCACGAAGTGGATTCAACGAAGTAGCTTCGTAATCAGGGCCGGATTTTTCCGCTCACCCATTGACAGATCATTTACATGAAATACTGTTCAAAGATACAATGGTTAAAAAACGAGAAACAGTGGCAAATCTGGAACGCTTACTGCAGGAAAAATTCGGCAGCGGGCAAAGTTTCAGGCCCTCATCACGGAAGTTCGAAGCAGGAGTAAGGGCGCTGGACGATATTGGCTTAGAGCAGGGAGCCGTCAATGAAGTCGTGTCGGAAGCCGCTAGCTCGGGGACCGGTTGTTTGATCAACGGGCTACTCGCAGCCTCGCAAGAGCATCAGGTGGCATTGATCGACGGACGTGACTGTTTCGATCCTGAATCGTCCGAGGCGACCGACTCATCTCTGCTATGGGTGCGCTGCCAACGGGCGGATGAGGCAATGAAAGCCGCCGACATCCTGTTACGGGACGGGAACTTACCGCTCGTGTTATTGGATTTGCAGCTAAACCCTGCGGTGGAAACCCGCCGAATTGCCGCCAGCTCATGGTATCGACTCAAAGCACTCGCGCACGAGACCGACACCACCCTGCTGGCCTTCACCTCAGAGAAGTCTATCCCCTGTGCCGCGGTTCGCTTATTGTTACGGCAGCAGTTTTCGCTGTCGGCTTTTGATCACAGGAGAGAAAACGTGAACCTTTTGCCGGTGCTCGAAAGAACCAGGCAGCCAGCACTGGCAGCCGTAGATACCCCGGCATTTGCCCGAACCGGATAGCAGAACAGAAAGATGTTCGCTGCGATTTACATCCCCAACTTCCTCTTGCAGGTGCGGCTGGGAAACGCCTTCGAGGCTCAACCCGCCGCCTTATTGGAATCCCCCCATTCCGGCAATGACAACAAGGCGAGAATCATCGCATTGAACCAGGCAGCCCTTCAATCGGAAGTCGATCCGGGAATGACCGCAGCGATGGGCCAGGCACGGTGTGGCGATCTGCTGCTGTTTCACCGGGAGCCAGAAATCGAAGAAGCCGGTCAGGAAAAATTACTGCAGTTGGCGATGGGCTGCACCCCTGATTTTGAAAACACCAGCCCGGGGATTTGTCTGATGGACCTAGGTGGAGCGAACGCCGGAGAAGGTTGGGAGTTCGGCTGGGACCTCATCGAAGAACTGGCCTTGGATCAACAACTGCGTGGCCAGGTCGGCTTTGCCTCCACGCCCGACCTGGCCTTACTGGTTGCGAAACAGGCCGATCCCGTCCGATCTATCATCACCAATGAAGGGGACGAATTTCTGTTGCGACTGCCCATTGAAGCGCTTGATGCCCCGGCTGATCTCATGATGGTTCTGACCCTCTGGGGCATCTCGACAGTCGGCGAATTCCTGGCGCTGCCACAGGATGAAATCGCCGAGCGACTCGGACCGGATGCACTGGATTTGTGGGAGCGAACTTCCGGAAAGAAATCACGACTGCTTCGACTGTTCCGAACCCCAAGCGATTTCTCTCAGACCACGGAGTTTGATTACGAAATGGAAACGCTGGAACCGCTCCTATTCGTGATACGCCGTTTATTGGAAACCATTTGCGCCAGACTGTCAGCCGTCTGGATGGCTGCCGGAGAAATTCATCTGCAGCTCAAATTATCGAACGGCAAAGACTATCGCCGGGATTTCAAAGTGCCCGACCCCTGCTGCAATGTCGACTTGCTGTTTCAGATGCTCCACGCGCATCTGGAAAATTTCGTGGCCAAAGCAGCCATCACGGGCTTGCAGATCAAAGCCATTCCAGCACGGCCGACTCGCTCTCAGTTTCACTTGTTTGAGTCAGGCCTGAAAGACCCTAACCGATTCGCTGAAACCCTGGCCCGCCTCGAAGGCCTGCTCGGCTCCGGCCGGGTTGGCATTCCCGAAAAATTGGACAGTCATAAACCGGACTCCGTTCGGGCAGCTCCATTTTTGGAAAAATGCACTCCCTCAGTTTTAGCGGTGAATCACGACGGAGTTTCAACCGGTCTGCCAATTGGGTTGCCACTCCGTCGATTTCGTCCTCCCATTTTTGCCAACGTAACCATTTCACCTTACCGGAAAAGGCCTACCGAAATCCGGAGTCCTGTCATTCAAGGCAAGATCCGCGACCTCCGGGGACCCTGGATCGTTTCGGGTCAATGGTGGGGAGCCTACTGGTTTCGGACGGAGTGGGATATCGAAGTGGCAGACTCAAAGAGTCGAAAAAGCGGGCTCTATCGACTCGTTCGTGAAGGAAAAAACGATTGGAAACTGGATGGCGTCTATGGCTGATTTCATCGAACTCCACGCCCGCAGTGCCTTCAGTTTTCTGCGGGGCGCCTCACACCCGGAAGCCCTGATTCGTCGAGCCGCCGAACTCGACATGAGCGCGCTGGCTCTCACTGATCGCGACGGAGTCTACGGCTCCGCCCGATCTCATTACGCCACCCGGGAACTCAAGAAAGAGCATGGCAAAGAAATACGCGCCCTCGTTGGTGCCGAGATCACGCTCGATGAAAACGAATCGGTCGTGCCCGTCCTCGTGAAGTCACAAAGCGGCTACCGCAACCTTTGTGAACTACTGACTCAGGCCAAACTGCGCGGACTGCCTGACGAAATAGCCAAAGCACACCCCTTCCTCAATCCGAGAAAAGACGGACGGGTCAAATTCCCGGAGCTGAAAAAAAAATCCAGCGGCCTCATCGCATTGACCGGCCATGAGGAAAGTCCCGTCGGAAAAGCTCTCGCACTCGGAGATAAGGCCCTGGCAAACACCGAAGTCACACGACTGACCCAGGCCTTCGGCAAAGAGAATGTCGTCGTCGAGATCTGCCGTCATCGCATTCGTGGGGAGAGCTGGACCAACCGTCAGTTGATGGACCTCGCCTCGGCTCATCAACTGACCGCCATTTGCTCCAACAACGTCAGCCTGGCGCACCAGCAGGACAGGCTCGTAGCGGACGCATTCACCTGCTTGCGTCACCATCTCAATCTCGATCACGCCGGCAAACGGCTCGCCCGCAATGCCCAGGCCTGCTTAAAAAGCCCAGCGCAAATGGCCGAGTTGTTTGCCGATCAACCCGAGCTACTGGAAAACACCTTACGCGTTGCCGACCGACTCGACTTCACCCTGGAGAACCTCGGCTACGAATTCCCCAAATACCCCACCCCGCCCGGCCAAAACGAAGCCAGTATGCTGCGGGTAAAAACAGATCTGGGAGCCAAAAATCGCTATGGAAAAATCACCCCGAAGATTCGACGTCAGCTTGATCACGAATTGCGTTTGATCGAAAAGCTAGGCTTCTGCGGCTATTTCCTCATTGTTCAGGACATCGTTAATTTTGCCCGGGATAATGGCATCCTGGTGCAGGGACGCGGGTCAGCAGCAAACTCGGCCGTATGTTACTGCCTCGGGATTACCGCAGTGGATGCCATTGCCCAGAAGTTGCTGTTCGAGCGTTTTTTATCAGAGGGTCGAAACACCTGGCCGGACATTGACCTGGATTTGCCCAGTGGTGATCGCCGGGAATCGGTCATTCAAAGTGTCTTCGAAAAGTACGCTCCCCTCGGCGCCGCCATGACCGCGAACGTCATCACTTATCGAGGCCGATCGACCATGCGGGAAATGGGAAAAGTGCTGGATATACCCGAAGAAATCCTGGGGCGTTTTTCAGATACCTGGGGCAGTAGCCGAATCAAAAACACCGAGGAACTTCGTGAGCGAATGCTCGAATCTGGCATCGCGGAGCAGCACCCTCGTTTGCCGGCACTGATGCATCTCTACCAATCCGTCTATGGTCTGCCCCGACATCTCGGTCAGCATTCCGGCGGCATGATCATCACCGACAAGCGACTCGATCACATCGTGCCGCTGGAAAATGCCGCCATGCCAAACCGACGCGTCGTGCAGTGGGACAAAGATGATTGTGAAGACCTTGGAATCATCAAGGTGGACCTGTTAGGACTCGGAATGCTGGCCGCGATGCAGGACAGTGTGGCGCTATGCCAGGAGCGTGGTCGCCCCGTCGATCTGGCAACGATCCCCAAAGACGATGTCGCAACCTACGACATGCTTTGCGAGGCCGATACCATCGGCGTATTTCAAGTCGAAAGTCGGGCGCAGATGGCGACACTACCGCGTTTGAGACCGCGTGAATTCTACGACCTCGCGGTCGAAGTCGCGATCATTCGGCCCGGCCCCATCGTTGGCGGCATGGTGCATCCTTACCTCAATCGCCGAAACGGGCGGGAGAAAGTGGACTACATTGACGAGCGCTTCAAACCGGCCCTCGCCCGCACCCTGGGCGTGCCACTCTTTCAGGAGCAAGTCTTGCAAATGGCCATGATCGCGGCCGACTTCACCGGAAGCGAAGCAGAGGAATTACGTCGGGCGATCAGCTTTCACCGTTCGGAGGAACGCATGGCTAAGGTCATGAAAAAGCTCCGGTCCGCCATGGATCTCAAACAGGTTTCGACCACCATTCAGGACCGCATCACAGGTTCCATCGAAGGCTTTGCGATGTATGGGTTTCCCGAAAGCCACGCTATTTCCTTCGCTCTCATCGCCTATGCCAGCTCATGGTTGAAGGTCCATCGCGCCGCAGAGTTTTATGTTGGCCTGCTCAACAATCAACCAATGGGTTTTTACTCACGCGCCACCTTAGTGAAAGACGCCAAAGATCACGGCATCAAAGTTCGTCCGGTCGATGTCACCATCAGTGATACGATTTGCACGGTGGAGAGTGATGAACAGATTCGACTAGGACTTCTCCAGGTGAAAGGGCTCAACACGCAAGTCGCCGAATGGATCGTCGCCAAGCGGGAAGCAGATGGCCCATTCGCCTCACTTGAGCAGTTCATGGAACGAGTCCACCCGAGCCGGACCGATCGGCGTTCGCTGGCCAAAGTGGGGGCATTGAATTCGATCGATGACGTCGAGCACCGCCGTGATGCCCTCTGGAAAGTGGAGAGCCCCTTGTTAGAGCCCGATGATCTTTTTGCAGGAAAACCAAGCGCGGAGAATCGGCAATCACCCCTTCCCCCGATGCAACCCATGGAACGCCTCAAGGCCGACTTTGATGGCATGAGCCTCACCACCGGCCCCCATCCCATGGCTTACCTCCGGTCAAAAATTCCGGCTGACAAGCAAATCTGGCGGGCATCAGACTTAAAGCAGGGAAAAGCCGACGATCTCGTCTCCATCGCCGGAATGGTTATCTGCCGCCAACGCCCGGGCTCTGCCAAAGGCCATGTTTTTGTTTCTCTTGAAGACGAAACCGGCGTCGCCAACGCCTTTGTCCCTGCTTCCACTTTTGAGCAATACCGCTTGGTGATCATCCATGAATATTTCCTCCTCATTCAGGGACGACTCCAGATCAAGGACAACGTCACCAGTGTCTATGCGCTGCACGCGGAAGCACTACCCGTCGCGAAAACAGCCATTCACGGCCATTCGCACGATTTTCACTAGGCTGTATTCGAAAGCCAGATACGCCGATCACCTCTCAGTCCCGGTCGTATTTCACGATGCGACCGAACAGGCTGTATTCTGCGACGTATAGATCGCCATCCGAATTGAACGCCACACCATGAGGCGCATTCACAATTCCGGTGCGCCACTTCGCTGGCTCAGTTTTGTTAGTGCCAGTTTCGTCTTCGTTTTTATTGGCACCAATTTGACTAACAATATCGCCATTTTTATCCAAAATAGTGACTCGGCCCAAAATCTCACCAACCGCCAGCAAGTCTCGATGGACCACCAGAGCCGCAGGCTTCAATAAATCGGTCTCCACATTTCCCAGATACTCACCCTCGGTAGAAAGATGAACCACTCGCCCATCCGTCCGGCTCACTCCAACGATGCGAACAGGATCAAAACGAGTATCGATCGCGATCTTGTGCAATGTCTGAAATTCGTACGGCGCCGCTTTCCCTCCGAAGGTAGCCAGGTATTTCCCTTTGGAATCAAATCGATGAATCAAATCGGAAGAGTAACCATCGGTCACAAAGATGTCTCCGTTGGGAGCAACATCACAGGCGGTCAATCGAAGCCCCGGCTTCCCGGATTTCTTATTCACCTTCCAATGCTCGATCGGAATCGCGTCCTTCGGAATACTGAGAGCAATTTCCCCGTCGAGGGTCAACTTCAGGACCTCCCCCGTCGTAAGCCTTGGCCCATAAATATACTCGACCCCATCGGCATCTTCATGAATCACAAATCCATGAAAATCAGCGGGAGCACCTTTGACGACTCGCAGAAACTTACCCTCAGCGTCGTAGACCTGAACTCCGGCCCGAAGACCACCGGTGAGACTGACATAAACATCACCGTTTTTTGACACTGCCACATCCCCATGGGCAGCACCGAGACTTTCCATTCCCTCAGGCAGCTGTAGCCAGTCGGCAACCGGCGTCCAACTCGGACCCGATGACTTCTCCGCTCTCGAAAGAGGCATTAGAATCAAGGCCAGCCCCAAAACAGAGGCAGTCACGGTGGCGATCAGAGGGCTTTTGTCATTCATTGGCATCCAACGAAGGTGTCACACGACAGGATTTCCTGTCGATGGCCTGACCGCCCATATTCGCGTCCCGTAATAGAATTACGCTCTCAGGAATCCAATCGGCATGCCGGGCGCCTTCGGATCGAGAAAGTTGCCCACATTGGGCAAAGCAGTCTCCATCTCTCCGGCAGAAACACCGAACCATTTCAGCAACTCACAGAAGTAGGAATCGCAGGCGGTAGTCGGCAAAATTCGACCATTGCTCCCCACATCGAGACCGTCTTTGATCAAGAGCGCTTCAGGGTATTCTCCATAGATTTTTCCGCCATTCACAGCACCGCCCATCGCCATGACATTTCCTCCCCAGGCGTGATCACTCCCCCGCCCGTTCGACCGCAAGGTCCTACCAAAATCAGAAGCAGTGAACGTAGTGACCTGATCTTCCACCCCCAGCTCCTTCAACGATCCCTGAAAAGAGGCCAAAGCCTGACTGAGCTCACCGAGCAAGCGAGGGTGGTCATCGAGGAGGTCTTGATGATTGTCCCATCCGTTCATCATCACGAAAAAAGTCTGCCGCCGCTGTCCGAGCTTCCCCCGGGCACCAATCGTTTTGGCAATCGCCTCGAGAGACTGAGCCAACCCATTCCCTTTTGGAAACTGAGTCTCCAACGAAACCCCGTCGAAAGCACTCGAGAACAGTTGATCAGTTTCAATGCTGGCACGGGTCGACTCAGCAAAAACCTGTTCTAATAGATTCTGCTGAACCGCCTCAACATCGGATTTTGGCGCCGGCATTCCCGCTGCTTGAAACAGTCCTTTCACCAGCGGATTAGTCATACTAACACTGCCCCTAGGTGTGATACTGTACGCCGAAACAGCCTTACCCGTTTGGAGAAGATTATTGCCGGACAACGAGATATTCATCGAGACACCCCCACTGTCACCGGTATCCCGCAACAGATCGGCCGCGCGCCCCAACCATCCATCCGATCCCCGGAGTTGAGGAAGCGAAGTCTGCCACTGATCCCTTTGATCATTGTGAGAAAAAAGCGATTTCGGAAGACGGACCGACTTCTTTTTATACTGATCCAAGGTGACCGGTTCGACGAGAGTACCCACGTTTGAAATGAAGGCCAGATCTCCAGCATGATACAGATCTCTGATTTCAGGAATGGCAGGATGAACCGCAAAATCCCGGCTGGTCCCGGGCGCCCTGTTTAACGTCAAAGCGGCCCCCTTTCCTTCCTTCGGCAAAGCTAGAACATCTCGCGTCTTTTGGTAGGTTTCGTATTCCCCGTCCGAGGTGGGGATCAGCATATTGAACGAATCATTGCCCCCAGAAAGAAACACACAGACCAGGGCTTTATAGTCATCTTCCTGAGGAGATGCCGCATACGCAGAGTTCGCCAATTTCAGATTTAACAAGGTATTCAAAACTGCCGATGACCCCATCAGCGAACAAGCACTCTCTCCCAAAAATCGGCGACGGTTCGTTTTCATAATTGGCTCTCGCTCTATCAGCTTCAACTTCTATCGAAGGATAGCTCCCTCTGGGCACACAGCGCTTCCAAACACCGCCATTTGCACCCGCTCTGTGGCATTCTCCTGTGATTCCAAAAACGCGGCCAATTGCTTCCGTGTCGTGGCACGCATCGTCCCCGCTGTCAGAAGCAGGCTGCACCTATCCAGCAACGCATCGATTGATAGGTTCTCCTCCTCCGAGAAATCACAAGTCAGCGGCTTTTCAGGGCGTTGGGAAGGACGGTGATGAAACCCCTCACTGATCCCCTCCCACAAATAATTTGGCACCGTCGCAGCGGTCACGTCGTTCATGATCTGAAACTCAGGACTGCGCAAATTTTTCTCTGCAATTGCTCCGGGGCGCTGATAGACCGCTTCATAAAAATTGAAGACACTGGGAGATCTCATCGGCGCCTGCTGGGTATCCTCCAAGGGTGAAGGAGACCACCACTGTAGCCCGGGGTAATCAGTCGGACCTTTCCCCAGCATTTCACCGCCTCGAAAAGCACGCAAGATAGTCGTCGTTCTCAACATCGGGTCTTTGAGACGCCCAAAATGCGGATCAGTCAGGAACCGGGTTCCCCTTGCTTCTTCATCCAAAAGGATAGCCTTCACCACCGCACCCAGATTACCCGAGGTTTCATTCCAAACAGCTACCACTCGCCCCACATATTCAGGGGAAGGATTCGAGGTAACGAGATGATTGATTAGCCGGATCGAAATGAACGGTGCCGTCGTCGGATGATTGGCAAGTGCGCCAACCGTCTGCCTCACACCCTCCACCGGATCCATTCCCGCGGGAATATTCAACCGACCGCCTAGAGCAATTTTTTCATCCAGATCATGATGCTTTTCGTGAAACACCATGGGCACATCATACTCATCCCAATTATTGCTGCCATAGGGTTGGTTCGCGATCCACAGACCAGTAAACACTCTCGCAAGCGTTTGAATATCCTCGTTCGAATACGTTGCAATCGGCTCACCTTCATGATCGAGTTTCATTGAACCATCAGGATTCAATTTCCACAGCCCGATTGAGAACAACTGCATGATCTCACGAGCATAATTTTCATCGGGATACCGATTGATAGCGGGATCAGCTTTGCGATTCCCCAGATGACTGAGGTATTTGCCCATCAAGGGGTGAAGCGAAACATCGAAGAGAAGATCCTCATAGTCGCCAAAGGCATTTTCCGAAAGGCTGTCATAATAATGACAGGTCCCCTCGGTCAGAATATTAATGCCATTCGATGTCGCAACAAAGATCTGGCTCAGGGCCCAGGTGACGCGCTGCCGGAGATGATCATCCCCACCCAGAACTGCGCGCATCCAGGCAGTTCCGGAATTGAGCTTCCCGACGTTTCTTCCGGCCGATTTGATTTTCTGGTAGGCAAAAAGATTACCGCTTTTGGGTAAATCTTCCTCACAGCGACTGATGAGGTATTCGATATACGGCTCCGTCTTGGTGGAATCCCTTTTTAATTGCTGATCAATCCATTTTTCATATCCCAATTTTTGCACTCGTTCGATCTCCGCATCGGTAGGCCCAAGCGTCGACTGAAGAAGGAAGCGGGCGGCGCTTTCCTCTGACAGAGCATCGCCATTTCCGGTGCCTGCCATCAACCGCTTAAATTGCTCGGCATCACCACCGTCGCTTTCCGAACGCACACTGGCAGGATTCTTCGGGTCGAAGCCCAATTGAAGTTCCTCCCAATTCGTCAGCCCGTCACCATCACTGTCAGGAGACTTCGCGATTCGGTTTGGAATCGGCTCATCAGTCCCCTGAGCCTGCCAGACGTCGCTAACTCCATCACCATCAAGGTCGATGCTATAGGCGATACCGGACCAAGCGAACGGCAATACCAACAGCCAACACATCAAGCGAGAAACATAGTCCATCCCAAACAGACACTATATCGCCCAAGAACTGTCAAGATTACCCGTCTGGCGTAAATCGGAGACAACCGACTACATTCGGACAGATCGCCCAATTTGCCTACGCCCGCCCAATCATCAATCGATCCGCGCAGCCTCGATTCGGCATTCGCTCGCTACGAGGCATCTCCAGATTCCGGCGACTTCCCTACAAACTTCTCCCCCCTCAGCACATTGACTTCCGAGAGCCAAGCGATGACGGAATAGTCCTCGAAGTATTCAGCATTGAGTCGCTCCAGAATCGTGTCTCCACATTCCGAAGTAACGATGGTTTCAATGCGAATATTTCTTCCTTCCCAGTCACTGGCCCTCACCCCCCGACTCCCCTCACCTTCAACTTTGGTCAACGTGTAGCCGGTCGCACCCAGACTCTTGATCATCTTGACGATGCCTTCCTTCAAGAGGCCCTCGGAGATAATGGTGACTTTCGTAAGCAGAATTTTCATAAAAGCTGGTGAGATATTACTCAGGCAAATAGGTTTTCACAATAGCTGGCAAACCAGAGCAGCAAAGGAATTCCGAACGCCAGGTTAAACGGGAACGTGACGCCGAGAGCAAGCGTCAGATAGATACCGGGACTGGCCTTGGGAAGAGCGATTCGAACCGCCGCAGGTGCCGCGATATACGAAGCACTTCCCGCCATCGCTCCAAGCACCGCCGCACCGCCGGGGCTCATCCCTACCAGGATTCCGACAAAGGTTCCGAGGACCCCGTGAAAAACAGGCAAGAGACAACCGACCAAAATCAAACGCCACCCAGCTTCTTTCAAATCAGTAATCCTTCGCGCCGCGACCATGCCCAACTCGAGCAAGAACAGACAGAGAACCCCTTTGAATGGCGCGATAAAGAATGGAGCAACTCCATCAATCTTCTGAGCGCCGCAAAGCGCTCCGATCACCATGCCGCCGATCAGAAGCAAAATACTTTTGCCCACCACCACCTCGTGAAGGGCCGCCTTCATACCACCTTTCCTCTTCGATTGAGCCAGCATGAGACCGATAATAATGCCAGGCACTTCCAGGATCGCGACGAGCGCAGGAAGGAATTTTTCAGGCTCGAAACCGCCGTTTCTGGCTGCCTCAATCGCCGCAAGGAATGTCACCGCAGAAACTGACCCGTAGTGCGCCGCAGTCGCGGCCGCATTTGTTCGGTCTAAACGCCCGAGCTTCCGAAGAATGAAAAACGCAGAAGCAGGGGTCACCACACCTAAAAAAAGCGTTCCAATGATTGGCCAGACCAGATCCGCTGGGGAGGTTTCCGAAATCGCTACTCCACCCTTCAGACCGATAGCAAAGAGCAAGTAGATGGAAAGCCCTTGGTAAAGGGCAGCCGGGATCTCCAGATCACTTTTGACCCATCGCGCAATCATCCCGAAGAGAAAGGCCAATACGACTGGCGAGATCAGATTCTGAATGAGCAGGTCCAATGTGTCGGCTTGGTCGAGTTCGGTAAGGCTTTCAGCAGCGCGTCGGAGTATTATGCCGAGGCATCAGACAGGGTTGAGTGGATGACCCAACCCCGTTCAGATTACTAGTTTGAATCGTTTAGTGGTGATTTTGAGATTTCAGGATCACTTTCGACTTCTTCTTCCGACCTGACAGGACTTCCGGAGCAAGCCATCTTAAGCACAATCACACCGGCAATTGCGGATAACAACGAACCTGCCAGAATCCCCAGTCGATCCCCCATCAGGTCTCCTTCGCCGCTGCCTTCAAATGCCAGCGAACCGATGAAAAGGCTCATCGTAAATCCGATTCCACACAGACAGGCGAGGCCATACATCTGCTTCCAATTGATTCCTCCCGGTAGACTCGAAATCCCGATTTTCACCGCGATAAAGCTAGCTCCAAATATTCCAATCTGTTTTCCAAAGAACAAGCCTGCCGCAATTCCAAGAGGAACCGGTTCCAGTAATATCGCAGGGCTCAGCCCAAGGATCGGGACACCCGCGTTGGCGAATGCAAAAATCGGCAGGATTAAAAAAGCGACCCACGGATGCAGTCCATGCTGCAATCGGTAGGCGAGAGATGAATGGTCGGCCATGCTATTTCCTGCAGGGATAAATGCTGCGAGAGCTACCCCGGCGAGGGTGGCATGAACTCCGGACTTCAGAACCGCAATCCACAAAATCGCACCCAGTATGATATATGGGGTCGCTCCTTTTACTCCCGAACGATTGAGGATTAGCAATCCAGTCAATGCAGCGAAAGCAAATCCAAGCGACAACATCGACAGCTGGTTGGTGTAGAACACCGCAATAATCACAATCGCAGCAAGGTCATCAATGATCGCAATCGACACGAGCAACATTTTCAGAGCAACCGGAACACGGCTGCCTAACAAAGCAAGAATCCCCAGAGCAAAGGCAATATCCGTTGCTGCCGGTATGGCCCAGCCATTCATCGCAACAGGGTCTCCCCAGTTGACGAAAGCATAGATGCCGGACGGAATTGCGATTCCGCCAAACGCAGCGAACAAAGGGAGTGACACGCGACGCCAGTTGGACAGTTCCCCAAAGAGAACTTCCCTCTTCAATTCCAGTCCCACCAGTAGGAAAAAGACTGCCATGAGGCCATCATTGATCCACAGAAGAAGTGGCTTCTCGATTTTCCACTCATCGATCCCGACAATGGCAGAGGTATCCAAAAGCGCCCCATACCAGCCAACTCCTGAATTTGCCACAATGAGCGCCCCAATCATTGCCAGTATCAGCAGCACTCCCGGGAAGGCTTCGTGGTGAATGAGTTTTTTGAACTTAGATGAATTCATTTTCAGTTAGTCGCAAACATCCCAATGTTCGAATTGATGAACTTGAAGATTGATTTTGCTTTCATAAACGGTGTAATTGTCGTGTTATTTAAATCATGACAATTTTTGCATGACATAAATGACATGTATTAAATGTCATTCAACTGAAATCGGTCAAATTATGAAAAAAGGTTCTTCTCCTGCACAGCCGGTCGAGTTTTCCGGTTGGTCTTTCCTCACCAATCACACTCACATTCTCGTTTGCCTGAACCGGGAGCCTGAAACGACTGTCCGAAATCTGGCGCTTCAGGTGGGAATTACTGAACGCTCGGTCCAGCGTATTTTAAGCGACCTTGAAGACTCCGGAGTCGTTGTCAGATCAAAGGAAGGCCGGCGCAATCGATACGATGTGAACTTGAAATTTCAGCTCCGTCATCCGCTCGAGTCGCATCATAGCCTCGCTGATCTATTGACCGCCCTGGAGTAAGCGGATTGCTTTTTCAGAACAGGAATCGCAAAAGTGGATTCGGAAAAAGAGACCTGTTTTTGGGGCCGGAATCTGTAATCATTACCTGCTCGAGTTGCCTTTCGGTCGAATGACAAATTGAGCAAATACTAACAAATGAAACTCCTACTGCCCCTCTTGTTCCTCGCCCTTTGCCCAATTACCTTTGCTGGCGAACCGCCCTACTCCGATGATTTCACCACGCAGGACAAGGAATCACGGCGCCTCACTCGCGGACCGTGGACACTGAAAGAAGGAGTCGTGTCCTGCCAACAGGACGACGAGCTTTACAAGCAGTTCCAAGATCACGGGCCTGTCATTTGGTACGATTTGGATTTCGCCGACGCGACCGTGAAGTTTGCCATGAAAGCCGATGAGGCGGTTCAGTCATTCGTCTTCACCATCAATGGAGCGGACGGACACATTTTTCGATTCGTCAGCCGGCCGACCAATACCTTGGTCAAAGCGTTTCCACATGAGGGGGAACCTGATGGCATACTGGACCGTAAAGCGCCTCCCCTGAAGATTGGGCAGTGGATCGATGTCTCCGTCACCTTCAAAGGAGAAACCGCAGTGGTGAAGATTGATGACTACGAAAAGACCATATCCCATCCCGCAATTGCCCAAAAAAAGACCACGATCGGACTGGGCTTCAGCTTTGGAAACATGTCATTCAAGGGCGTTTCGGCAGAGTAGCCCGACCATCGACTCGCCGCTCTTAACAACGTAATCCCGCTAAAGACAAACAACGGGACGAGAAGCACCTTCAAACTGTTCTTACGAAATGCTTATCCTTCGGAGCCTTGGCGAAGAAGAATCATTCGAAGCCAACAGTTCTTCTGCGGCTTGCCAACGCCCAGCCAAAAACTCACCCATGACTTATCTCAGCCGCCTCTTTCGCTTCTCTCTTTGCTTGGTAATCCTATCGAGCATTCTCCCAAACGTCGCAACGGCGGCTCCTCTCAACGTGGTTCTTATTATGACCGACGATCAGGGGTACGGGGACACGGGTTTTCAGGGAAACCCCATCCTCAAAACGCCTCACCTCGATGCGATGGCGGAAAACAGCGCGAGGCTCCCTAACTTCATGGTCAGCCCGGTCTGCACACCGACTCGAGCCAGCCTCATGACCGGCAGATACAGCTACCGGACCCGGGCGATCGATACCTTCAAAGGCCGTGCATTGATGGAGACGGAAGAAGTCACCATCGCCGAAGTCCTTGGCGAAAATGGCTACGCCACCGGCCTCTTCGGCAAATGGCATCTCGGAGACAACTACCCACTCCGACCCATGGATCAGGGCTTCGATGAAGTCCTCGGGCATTTGGGCGGAGGCCTCGGTCAGCCGTCAGACCATTGGGATAATCAGAAGCGCTACACCGACGCGATTTTGTATCACAACGGAGAGAGCATCAAGACCGAGGGATATTGCACCGACGTCTACTTCGATGCCGCGATCGACTGGATTAAGAAAAACCAGTCCGAAGGAAAGCCATCCTTTTCCTACATTGCCACCAACGCTCCCCACGCCCCCTGGCATGATGTTCCGGAGGAGTGGTATGACTACTACAAGAAGCAATCGATCACGGTGGAGTCGCTTCACCTCAACGAAGGATATCCCAATCATGATGAACGAAAGGTGGATGCCGACACTCTCGCGCGCTACTACGCGATGATTTCAAACATCGACGACAATGTCGGTCGCCTCGTCTCCGCCCTGAAGGAACTCCACATGCTCGACGACACGCTATTGATCTTCATGACTGACAATGGTCCTGCTCCGAACGGATTTTCCGGTGGGCTTCGTGGTAAGAAAACCATGCCATACGAAGGCGGCGTCCGATCTCCTTTTTACGTGCACTGGCCGGCCCGACTCTCCCCCGGTGAGAAGTCAGCCAAAATCGCAGCTCATATTGATGTCTTCCCCACCATTCTCGAAGCCGCCGGAATCGAGCTCCCAAGCGGACTCAAGATCGACGGACGTTCGATCCTACCACTCCTCAGCTCAGACAGTGCACCCGCCTCCTGGCCGGATCGATCCATCGTGCTTCAATCCCACCGAGGCAACCACCCCGCAGCCGAACACAATTTCTGCGTGCGAACCGACCGATGGAAACTGGTCAGACCCAGTGGTTTTGGTTTAGAAAAACCGGCGCCAGAAGCGCCCTTTGAACTCTATGATCTCGACGCAGATCCCTACGAAATGAACAATGTCGCTTCGGAGCATCCGGAAATGGTCGCGACCTTGAGAGCGGACTATCAGACCTGGTTCAGCGATGTCTCCTCGACCCGGAAAAACAATTACGCACCGCCAAGAATCCAAATTGGTTCGGAAGAAGAACCACTCACCGTTCTATCAAAACAAGACCGGCGCGTTGCGATCGAAAAAGACCCTATTGGCTTCTGGCTCATCGATGTGGCAAAAGACGGTCCCTATGAGATTGACATCGTCATGGTGAAAGCGCCTAGCTCAGGCATGCTGGAAGTCACGATTGGAGAACAGACGCAGACCAGACCAATCGGACAGACCAAGCCGATCTCCTTTAATCTGACGACAGGCTCGAACCAGATCGCCGCAAAGATCATTAATCAAAGCGGCAAGGCCACTGGAGTAGACTACGTCACCATCAAATCAGGGAATCACTGAGGATTCGTAATATCGTTCCTCCGAATTGAAAAAGGGAGGATTCAACGCTATGACTAGGCCGCCTCTATGCCTAGAACCCGGAAAAAACTTCAGTGGAGAGCCGAATACGCCGTCATCTGCCTGATCGACTGCCTGTTTCGGTGCCTCCCCTTGACTTGGTGTTTCCATTTTGGCGCTGGAGTCGGGAAGCTAGGTTACCTTCTCGCCCGCAAACGTCGCAACGCCGTTATGCGTAATCTCTCGGCCGTCTATGGTTCAGAGCAGACCCCGGACGAGATTCAGGCTCTCTGCAAAGAAGTCTTTCGCCGTTCGGGAGCCAACGTGATCTCCTCGATCAAAACGGCCACGATGCCTGCGGAGAAGATTCGCAAATGCCTCACCATTGAAGGACTCGATGAACTGGATGAGCTACAGCATCAAGACAAAGGCGTCATCGCTGTGATCGCTCACATGGGCAACTGGGAAGTCCTCACCCAAGTCGGCCAGTTTGCCTCGCCCAAGCAACTCCTGGGAGCACTCTATAGGCCGCTCAACAACCCCCATCTCGATGCCTTGGTCAAACGACGCAGGCAAAGCCAAAAGACGACCCTGTTTTCCAGAAAGGATAAATTGGGAGTCACCAGTCAGCACCTCAAAAAGGGCGGCGTCCTCGGTATCCTAACCGATCAGCGAATTGGTCGCCACGGCGTGTTGGTTCCGTTTTTTGGCAGAGTCACTTCCTACACCCCTTTGCCAAATCTTTTGCATAGGCGAACTGGATGTAATCTCATCGGCATCAGCGTGATCACCGACGCCCCCGGAAAATGGACAGTTCGCTACATGGCGTCCATTAAGAGCGACGCGAAATCGAATAGCGCCGACATCGCCCACATCACCGAGACGATCATGCGCGAATCCCCAGCTGATTGTTTCTGGATGCACGACCGCTGGAAGATTCAGGTAAAGCCCTTCCACCGTCCTTCGAGAAAACCCTTTCAAGGACCCTTGCTCAGTTCCTACGAAATCAATCCCCTACGATTCGGCATTGTGATCGACTCAGTGGATCAGATCGACCTGACTCTCCGAGTAGCAGAGAAGCTACTGAGTCAACAAGACGATCTCAATTGCCTGCTTTTTGTGGACTCGACTGTGTCCCTGGAAACGCTCAAGCCTGAGCGCCTTCCCGAAAGAGTCAGCATTGTTCCCGCAACAGGCTCTTTGACCAATTCCATCAACGAATCCGATACCGCTTCCTCCATCTACCTGATGCTAAACTGGGGAACCTCGTCTCTGAAAATGAAGTCGGCCATTCCTCAATTTCAGATGAATGCAGATCAGCCCTTCGAAGAAATCATCGATCATCTCGGAGCCAATCGCATCGATCTTGGATTGAAAGGCCCTGACTCGGATGCCATGTAGCCAGGGTCTTTGCCCCCCCGGACTAACGCGTCATGATCCCCTAATGCTCTCCCCCTGCCTCAAAGAGACCGGGGCCGGCCTGCCGGCTACAGGATATTGAAGCTACCGCTAAGGCTCCCCCGCCCGAATCAATCGTCTATCAATATACCAGTGATATGGTTATTTTCCGTGTAGACAGCCAACTCATCCCATCCATAGGCAAACCAGGGACGACAGGTATAAACTAACAGATCTCCCTCCAGGCCAGCCCCTTGGCGAACCTCATCGGGCTTGCCAAAGCGTTGAGTGAATTCATCGACCTGACTCCCACTGAAGTTTTCTTTATTAGCCGCTTCATACATCTCCGCGACACGAGCGTTAGAACCGGGGACAAATAAAATGAGGCTCACGATAGGATTTGCAAAAATCGCAGCGAAAAGACCGAAGGCCAGAGCCGCGGAAATCGCGAGGTGTTTTCGTGATCCTTTGCGGTAGATCAAGCCAATGAAAAGCCCGAGAGTGCCCATGAGAACGGTGCTCAAAATCGGCGTTCCAAACAGGGCGATGTAGTAAGGAAGGGAAGCAGGTTCAAACATCGTAGGATTTTTCGGGATTAATGAGTCAGAACTGCTCGAGACCATCTGAGTCCCGTGTGGCCCTAAACAGATAGGTTAACGTAGTTCGAAAACGCCCTTAGAGAAAGGCAATTTCAGGCATGGTGCCGCCGACAGGCACGGTATAACTGCTCTCTCTTTTATCCGTTTCCCTACCCCCCAAATTTGCAATGAAGCCTAGCTTGCGTATGATAGTTAAAGCTCGATATGAAAAATATACGAACCCTGGTGTTCTTAACTATAGTCTGTTCTACCTTTGTTCTCTCAGGTTGCGGAGGTCCTCTACCGGGAGTGACACCCCTAGAAGGAAAGAAGCCGCCGGGCAGGTTGTTAGACGCTGCCACAGAAGTTTTTGAGAGCAGATTTGCGAAGTCCGGCGGCAGTCACTACACCGTTATTGTCTACGCCCATGGAGATTTCTCCTCCATGATGACTGACTACATGTCCAGGATAACAAAGGGCGATGTAGAAGGTGCCATGGAATCCATGAAATCCATGCAACATCCGGAAGCACTGGTTCTAAAGGCGATGGAGCTTGTAGAACTAAAAGGGCTGCAAACAGAGACGACTGAGTATGAACTCACCAAAGCAGATCGCCTGAACGAAATCAGTTGGAAGGGTTCAATCTCTGTTACCGCGGAAGCACAGAGAAGAAAAGATCTCGACCTCTCTACGGTACTTAATCAAATGGTTGAGAACAAAGAGTCGACAATTTCAATCCCATGGACTGAACGCAAACTGACTTGGGTCGCCATCGGAGAAAACAACTTGGAAGAGGCCCCGAAAGCAAAAGACAATTCGGAATCCGTCCCCGATTTGAATCTTTTCGCCCTGATGGGTGGCGCCTTTGGAGGCGATGCCGACGAATTCTTTGCGGCAACCGACTGGAATGACTGGACCACAGCCGAAGATATGAGCTTTCAACGTAGCGATGCAACCTTGCGTGATAAAAATGCCTTATTGGAGACAATAGAATCCGCTCAAGTATTGGGCGGCAAAGACACAGTCTTTTTTCGTGTTCCCGGGGAAAAAAATGTCGGCTTGGACTTCGTTACCACCCTCGCCAATTCAGGCAACGAAACTATTTTCCTTTTGAAACCAGATCTCTCAGCAATCCGCAAAGCCGGACTGTTGAAGTGACTCAGGTAATTCACTGACATCCCTCCACGGCCGCCGCCTGTTATCCCTACCCTTCCCTCAGTCAAACCGAATCCAAAGTGGCTGGATCCGATCGGACGCGTAATTTGCCCAAAAACCCTGTTCGTTTCGTCAAGGGTGGAATGGAGTCAGGTCCGCAAAGAAGGGCACTACATAAAGCGATGTCTGTCGGCACTACCACACTGGCAGAAGAGATACGACGATCCCTATTGACGGTTTTGGACCACCCTGTCCCCTTTTTATGTGGGCCCATTGGAACTGAGAAAATAAATTCCCAGCAGTAATTCACCGCGGATACGTCAAGGCTATGACAGGAAAAATGAGTGACGGGTCAGTCCGTCAGTGTGACTCTGCATTTTCGTGTTCTTGCTATGAAATGCCCTGCCCATTCTCAAATAAAGTTTTCGATTGCCTGGTTCGCCGCGCTTTGCTTGTCTACGGGAATTACTGATGCTGAAGACCTTGATTCACCGTCGCTGGACCTGTCCCTCGAAAAGGCCGAAACGCGCATGCGAACGATCTACGAGCGAGGCGAATTCCGTGGCAAAACCTTTCGCGGCGATTGGCTTCCTGACAGTACCGGCTATCTGGTCACTGAGCCAGCCAAAGGATCGGACAAGCGCAAAGTCTTTCGCTACGACGTGGTCAGTGGTAAACGTTCGGTTTGGGATCCGAGCAAACAGGCTGGCATTCAGGGATCATCGGGAAACCTGTCCCCCGATGGCCAACGCGAAATTCAATCGATTCGAGGCAATTTGCGAGTGCGTAATCAGGAGAACGGTCAGTCGATTGCGCTGACTGACAACGAGGAAGGCAGCTCGACCAAACTCCTTCAACCGAGATGGAGTCCTGACGGAAATCGGATTGCCTACGTGTTCTCAGATCATTCCCAAGTTCGATTGCGATCTGCCCTGATCCCAGGCGATCCAACCTATCCGAAAGTTCGTGAATCACGGTTTGCCAGGGTAGGCGGAGACATTCCGAGTCTGAAGGTCGGCGTCATTGATTCCGATGGAGGAAAGACTCGGTGGTTATCCATTCCCGATTCCAAAGAGGGCTTCTATCTCGGTCAGGTCGAATGGACTGAGAATTCCGATGAGTTGCTGGTGGAACGACTGAGCCGTTTTCGGAATGAGCGTGATTTCTTTCTAGCCGATGTCAGGACCGGTGAAGTCAAAACCATCTTTCACGAGTCCGATCCAGCATGGGTCGTCGCGAGCGTTGCAAAAAATGCCGGGCTGGAATGGATTTCCGGTGGAAAGGAATTCGTTGTGATCAGTGAAAAAGATGGTTGGCGACACGCCTACCGATGCTCACGGGACGGCAAGGAACAAACCCTCCTGACGCCGGGCGCCTACGATATTATTGAACGCGTCAAGATTGATGAGGAAAGAGGTTGGTACTACTTCAATGCCTCCCCTGACAACGGAACTCAGAAGTATCTTTATCGCGTCCAGTTGGATGAGGGAGGGGAAGCTGAAAGAGTCACCCCTCCAAATCAGCCGGGCACCCACGACTATGTATTTTCCCCCGATGCTCGGTGGGCGTTCCATACGTATTCGACCTTTGACACACCACCCGTCACCGAACTGGTAAAGTTGCCCGTTCACAAAGTCCTGCGAGCGCTGGAGACGAACGAAGAACTCCGTCAAAAGGCACAGGAACTGATCCAGCAACCGACCGAGTTCTTCCAGGTGGATATCGGGAACAATGTGGAAATTGATGGATGGATGATCAAGCCCTCAGACTTTGATCCCACCCGCGAGTATCCGGTCCTGGTCTATGTCTATGGGGAGCCTCACGCACAGACAGTGCTCGATTCATGGGGCGCAGCCCAGGCATACTATCATCGAGCGATCGCTGATTTGGGCTATCTCGTGGTGTCGATGGATAACCGAGGGACCCCGGCACCCAAGGGCGCGGCCTGGCGGCGTGCCGTGTCCGGCAGCCTTGGACCTCTTTCAACTGATGAGCAGTCGGCCGGCCTCAAGGCCTTGGCGGAAACCCACTCCTACGTCGATTTGACCCGAGTCGGTATCTGGGGCTGGAGCGGCGGTGGATCCAATACTCTGAACGCCATGTTTCGCAAGCCCGGGGTCTATCACGTGGGGATAGCGGTCGCGCCCAAGCCACAACCTCATCTCTACAATGCCTGGTTCCAGGAAATCTATATGGAAACGCGAGAGACCAATCCGGAAGGCTACCGTCGGTCGGCGCCGATCAATTTTGCTGAGGGACTTAAGGGAGACTTGCTCATCATTCACGGAACAGGTGAGACGAATACTCACCTCGAAATCGTGGAAGGCCTCGTCGACCGTCTCATCGAGATCGGTAAGCCGTTTGATTACATGACTTATCCCAATCGGGACCATGGAATTCACGAAGGAAAAGGCACCTCAGTTCATCTTCGCATGCACATGGTTCGGTATCTTTTGAATCATCTGCAGCCAGGGCCGAAGCAGCGTGTTGGGAAGTAGACGAACTTCGATGCCTTCGCTTCCTAAGAGTCAAAAACTAAGAACCAACCACCAACAACTCCCCCCACCCATGTCAAAACTCACCATCGTCGCCAACATCTTCGCCAAGTCGGACCAGATCGACCTAGTCAAAGCCGAGCTCGAAAAGATCATTGCTCCTACCCTCGTGGAAGAAGGATGCCTCAATTACGACCTGCACCAGGACAATGAGAATCCAGCACACTTCATGTTCTATGAGAACTGGGAATCCCGTGAACTCTGGCTAGTGCACATGGAGCAGCCGCATTTGAAGGACTACATGGCCGCGACTGACGGAGCGGTGGAAAATTTTACCCTCCACGAGATGACTCATCATCAGTGACTCGCAAGAGTGTTCACCTTGAGTCGTAGCTTTGGCGATTGTTTACTCCGCTTTCCGCCTCGATCCGGACTTGATTCTCCGGCGCTTTTGCCCATCCTTACGCATGTTCCAAAACGGACAACGCGTCGTCTGCATCGACGACTCTTTCGAACCCTGGGTATTTGATCTCTATCAATCCCTTCCCAGGAAGAACAACATCTACACGGTTCGTTCGGTCAAGTCCGGGCGGTCCAATCCGCAATTCGTGGTCGACGATGATGCCAACCTCTCGATTGGCGCTGCCGACTTCGACATTCTTCTGCTGCTCCAGGAGCTCCAGAACTCTGATGACCCCCATTCCAGCATTCAGCAGGAACTCGGGTTTCGATCAGAACGATTCGCTCCGCTCCAGGAGAACCTCGAAGAAAACGAAGAAGTCGAGCTGGTCGGCTTTGAACAGGAAGAGAAGGACTTTGCGTTCACGCCCGGCGAGCAGTAGACGGGTTCAGGCAGAAGGCAGAAGGCAGAAGGCAGAAGGCAGAAGGCAGAAGAGAATTGCCCAATCATTCGGGCTCTTGAGATTCTTCTCTCAATTCACCCAACATGCGTAAAAGATCAGCGGCGTGCTCGCTGTATTTTTCGAGCATCTGCTGACGAAGGCCTTCGCGGAAAGCGGCGGCTTTCTCCACTAGCTCCGGGCTATTCTCGTAACCGGTCTGAATAAGCTCTCGAATCCCGTCGCGCTCGGCCTGGGTAAATAGACGAAAGGCAGCCTCCTGCTCCTTCCAGAATTCGATGGCAAAGGCTTCGTCGGTCTCGTCCATAGACAGCTCACGTTGCCGCGAGAATTTGGCCGTGGTTCGATGGGCGGTAACCACGTCCTGCCACGCCGCTTCGCGGCGGGCGATAACCACATCAAATGCGGCTGGATGATCAGGTTCGCCAAGGGCCCTGAGGACCTGCTTATTGGCTGAAAACGCCTTGGTGTGCCCTGTATTTTTCCTAATGTGAGAGTCATAGTCTCCTGCAATGAGCTTTTGCTTTTGCTCGGAGGTGAACACCGCCCAAGCCCGGCGCTGGAAGTGTTCTTTAGAAATGAACTCATCAAACATGTAGGCAAGACGAAGGTCATTCCATTGTTCCCATTCCTTTTTGAGAGTGGCGGCAGTTTCGTCATCCCACTCGGTCGCGTAGGCCCAGAGGGTGATCAAACCCTGCATCCGAATTGTGTTGCGCGAGTCGTGCCAGTTCACTTCGCTGCCTTGCCGTTCTTCGACCAGTGTCTCAATTTGTTCGATCTGTTGATCGGTCAAAACCCCGGCTTTGGGATTTTTCAGGGCGAAGATGTATGGACCAAATTGAGTTTCTAGGTCGCGCACTTCGCTGACGCTTGCTCGCAGTCTTTCATACCGCTTGGCCGGAATGGGTGTTACCAGATAATGAGAGAAATCTGCCAGGTAGCGTTTGGCGGCAGCGATTTTCTCCCGAGAAGAAATCGGCATAGAATCATCCGGAAACGTCATGTCCTGGACCGGCTCAAGCGAAGGTTGGTCCTGCAAACCCACCGGAGGAACGACCTGTGCCTGAAGAGTTGCTAGAGCAGACAAAAAGACAAGCGAAAGAATCGGTATTTTCATGAAACGGACGCGGTTAATTTACTTCGTCTGAAATGACTCACTGAGAACAAGCGCAATGATCAAATCCTGAAACCCATTCCCCTTTTCTCGCACCTCTTCCACAATCCGTTCGACCTCTTTGCTATCGCCAAAACCGAGATCACGACCCGTCGCGTAGACGAGCAGCTTTTCCGCCAGGCAATTACCAAAGACATCGATATTCTCAACGAGATAGCGTTTCAGGTCGGTCACGTCCCGCAGTTCAGTTCCATCATGGAGCGTGCCGATGGCATCCACGGCAAGACCATTTTTCCGCACGACTTTTTCCCCCACTTTTTCGTAGACGGGATAATAATCGCGCCATCGCCCCACTGGGTCAAAATTCTCCAACGCAAAGCCAGGCGGATCGATCTTCAGATGACACCCGGCGCAACTCGGATCTTCTTTGTGCCGTTCAAGCAGTTCACGAATCGAAGTCGCACCACTCGTGTCCGGCTCAACGGCGGGTATGTTTGAAGGTGGTTCCGGAACGGGATCCCCCAGGACATTCTCCAGCAGCCAGACCCCACGAAGAACCGGTTGCGTGTCGACTCCATTTGCCGTCGCCATCATGACGCTCGCCTGAGTGAGTATGCCTCCGCGTCGTCCCCCGGGTTCAATGTCGACCCGCGCCATCGTATCCGAATTCGGAAACTCAATTCCGTAGAGCTTAGCGTTGCGCTTGTTGAGGTAGGTGAAATCGGGATCGATGAAAGTCTTGAGAGGATGATTCTCGCGCAATATCTCAGCGACAAAAAGTTCCGTCTCAGCCGTCACCGCCGTGAGATCCTTATCGATCCAATTCAACAGCCGCGTGTCCGGCATGATATCCGGCAGAAGGCGCAGATCGAGCCACTGCCCGGTGAACGAATCCAGGAAATTTTTTACCCGATTGTGCTTGAGCAATCTCCGCGTCTGCGCTTCGAGCACCTCCGGATTCGAAAGGTCGCCGCTCGATGCAAATCTCCAGAGCGTGCCATCAGGAGGAGCACTCGTCAGAAAATAGGACAGTCGCGAGGCCAGATCAAAATCATCGAGCGTTCCTTCGCGCTGCCCCCGGTAGAGAAAATTCGGAGAGCAAAGCGCAGCCCTCACCGCGAGATGAAGACCATCCTCGAATCGGTGACCCGCTTCCTGATGCTTCAGAGCGATCCCGACATACTGGCTTACCTGCTCATCCATCGCGGGACGACGAAACGCCTTGTCGAGAAAAGAGCGGAGAATCGCCTCAGCGTAGTCGCGATCACTGCGGCCTTCACGCGCTCCCAGAAAACGATCTGTCATTATCTTTTGCGCGACTTCATCGGCGTCCTCAATCAACCGAAGCGGACCGGTCACTGCCAGGCGATGAATGTCGATCCCTGGACCTGTCGAGAAGAGATAGCAGGACATCGTCTCGACGAGATTTACCGACTGACGGGTCATCTTCATCGCAAAATCCTGCACGTCGGGAGAGTCCGGATCAAAGCCATCGACATCGAGACCACCCTTCTCCCGAATCGCCTCGATCCTCTCCAACCAGTTCCAACCGCGATCGGAACGTTGGTAACCTGCCTTCATCCAGGCAGCCCCCAGTTCAGGGTCCGCCCGAAACATATCCACAAGCTGCTCCGCGATGCGAGCCATATACGTCCGCTCCTTATCCTGGTCACTGCTCAACAAGGCATTTTCATAGTGCACCACGATGGTCTCCCCTCGCTGCAGTTCCACATCGGCTTTAAAAGTCTTGGGCCGGTCATCGGTCACTGTAAACTCCGCAAGCAGCGGCAGGTCATCCGCACTCGCAAAGTTATTTCCATCCGCAGGACGCGAAAGAAGATGAACCACAGGAACGTGGCCCTTACCTGGCTTAAAGGCCGACAGGTCGATCTTAACCCGATACACCCCGGCCACCTTTGCCTCGAATCGATTCGGCCACACCGAACCACGGCCAAGTGGATCGCTCGAGAGGGCCATTCGTAGGACGCCGTCGATCTCGTGACCCGTCGTGAAATTCAAAGTGAAGTCGTCCGGATCGATCGACTTCGTCTCCATTTTCACACGCCGTTGCTCCAGAGGAGGAGGCAGCACATTATCCGCTGCCGCAGTCGCAATCTCCAGATACTGAGCCATGAGCGGCGGAGACAGCACCAGACCCGCCCCACTATTATCAAAACCATGATACTGCATGTCGGCGGGAAAAGACCGCGGAACTTTAAAGCGAATCTTTAGGATATCGCTGACCGAGTTCTCATATTCTTCCCGGCTCAAACGACGAAGTACCGTGCCTCCTGGGCGATCATTCTCTAGCAAAGCGCCCTCTAGCCAGGCAACCACAGCAGCGCGCTCCTTGCCCGATGGCTGCTTCTCATCCTCAGGCGGCATATCCCGCCCTTCAAGCATGTCCCAAGCCTTTGCCCAAACCATAGTCGCATGCGAATCGCTCCAGTCGATCTCAAGAAAATCGAGATTGATATCCCCTTTCTCCGAATTGGCGTCGTGGCAGTCGAGGCAATACTCCACCAGAAAGGTATCGACCTGTTCAGGCAGTCGACTCGTCTCCGCACGCGCCACCGCGTTACCGAAAACCAATAGCGTCAGCGCGCTCAGAATCGCTTTCTTCATCATCACTTTAGATCCTGACACTAGAGCAAGAAATCATCCATGTTCCGAGTCGCTTTCACGAAACGCTCTTCCTCGACGCCCATGGCTTGCATAATCGAAAGGTAAAGATCTCCCAGCAGCGGTGTCGCACTCGTCTCAACATCCCGGTCGATGGCATGATGAGCGCCGTGCTTGAATCCGCCGCCCGCCAGCAGAATCGGAAGCCGACTGTTGTTATGCGTGTTCGCATCGCCCATCCCACTCCCGTAGAGGACGGCGGTGCTGTCGAGAATAGGGCGCCCCTCGACGTCCTTTGTTTCATTCAATCGCCGCAGGAAGCCTCCAAAAGCCGTGACATGCTCTGTTCCGACGCGATTGAACTCCGAAATTTTAGCCGAATCATTTCCGTGATGCGAAAGCCCATGGTACCCGGCACTGAGTTTCTCACCGTCAATCGTGAAGACCGCGCCTTGACCGGGAACGAGCAATGAGATCACCCTCGTCGAATCCGTCTCCAGGGCGAGCGCCATCAGATCATACATGATGGCCTCACATTCGAGCGATAAGTCGGGAGCCACCGGATCGTAGTCTGGAAGCGTGAAATCCACTTCCACCGTCGGAACTTCGAGCCACTTCCGCTGCTTCTGAACCTTCTTTTCGACATCGCGAACGGAGGAGAAATATTCGTCCAGCTTCTCGGCATCGCGAGCACTCACCTCCCGCTTCAGCGCGCGAGCTTCATCGAGAACCAAATCAAGCGCACTGCCATTGCTCTCCAGAATGTAGTCCATCCGAGCCTTATCCGAATCAGAGCTAAAAAGCTTTCCGTAAAGAACACTGGGACGTCCAATCGCAGGAAGCGCAATCCCCTCCTTGGTGTAACTCATCTGCCCTGCCCCGGGCGAACCGCAGGTCACTTGAAGCGCCGCGAAACGCGATTGATCACCAATCTGCTTCGCGACAATCTGGTCGAAAGAAATTCCCGGTGTCCCTTTCCCCGTTAGAAAGTTCTTCCAGTTTTTGTGCCCGTTGGGCGCCCGGTGATCCAGTCCCGAGAAAATCGAAAACTCCTTCCGAAGATCCTCGAGCGGAGATAGAACCGGCGACATTTCATAGTCTTGACCGTCGGTCTTTGGGAACCAGCTCGGCGTGTGAAAACCAAGGTAGGTTCCAATCGTAACAAGACGCTTCACCGAAGCGGTCGCAGCGACACCCTCAGCCGCGCGGAGAGGACGATAGGATTCCAGCAGCGGCAGAGAAAGCGCAAGAGATGAGGATCGAATGAAGCGGCGGCGATTCATGGGAGGATGGACAGATTCAGGGAAGCTACCGCATTCCAGGGGCCTCGCTATGCCAAGCGGTCCCCTCATTGCGTGAGGAGTGCAAGGGATTGTGAGGATTGCGCGAATATCATCGTGATAGGCCGTTTCCCCGAAAACGGCGAGTTGATCCGGGGCACCCCAGAAAGTGCCGTGATCTATATTCCGTCGAAACAGCCCCTCATAACCTTTATCAACTACAGCCCCCTCACCCAAACATTTCTTAACGCAACCGAACCATGATTCCCCTGAATCATAATAGGCCCTTGCGCAGCCTCTGTTCCCATCCCACCACGCGTTGGGCCTGAGCAAGTTTCATTCTCGTGAATCACGATCCCGTTCAACTTCACACTGAGAAAGGTAGCGTCACTCGTCTTTTCTCCGTCAGCATTAAACTGCGGAGCCTTGAAGCGAATATCGAGGCTTTGCCATTCGCCCGCAGGACGGCTTGCGTTGCTTGTTGGAATCGAACCTTCATAACCTCGCTTCGTCTTGTCCTCCTCGTCTTCGTTCCAGCGTTCGTAAATGGACCCACAATCGTGGACGCCGATTTCGTTGTCACTTTTCCCGTAGCTATCCAGAATTTGAACCTCGTAGCGACCCATCACATAGATCCCTGAATTCGAGCCTTCGCTAATGAGAAACTCGGTATGTAATTCCAAATCACCGTACTCCTTTGTTGTTTTGAGGGCAGCTCCCTTTTTCCCGCTCGAATCGGTCGCGGTGTTGTGGATCACCTTATCTCCATCTACGGGTGAAACGAAAAAAATCTTGGTATCCTCCGGGTCGAGCGAAACAGCAGCGGTGGCAGCCCACCCTTTGGTCGATTCCTCCGAAAAATTGGCAAGTCCAATCCCCTTCGTAACGATCGGGTCAGCATCAGTCGGGCAGGCCCTTGTCGCAGGAAGCCCAGGCATCCTGAAGGACTCCACATTATCCACCCAGCCAGCGGGTCGTTGCTCACGCCCGAGCCGCCCGATGTCACCCAATTCCTCGCGCGCCTCGTCGGCGATCTTCATCAGTCGCGCCACCACCTCAGGATGATCCGCGGCGAGATTTGCCATCTCCTCTTTATCCACTTCGAGATCATAGAGCGCTAGCTTGGCATAGACGTTTCGAGTTCCGGGAGAAATAGCCAGCACGTTGACCGGAAGGTGGAGTTTCCACTTTCCTGATCGCACTGCCCGAAGTTGGGAGGTTCGATAATAGAAAAAAGTATCATGCTGAGACTTGGCCCCTTCTTCACCGGACAAAATCGACCACGCATCGAGCCCATCGATCTTCCGATCTTTCGAAGGTGCCGTTCCCGCAAGCTTTGCGAAAGTCGGGAGCAAGTCCATGCTCGTGACAAGTTCCTGCGTTTCGCTCCCCGCCGCTATCTTGCCGGGCCACCGCGCGATGCACGGCACACGAAAGCCGCCTTCGTAGGCAGACCCACCAGTTCCTTTCAGTGGCAAATTTTGTCCTACGGGCAATACGCGGCGGCCATGGAAAGCACCATTATCAGAGGTCCAAACCACCAGCGTATTTTCATCAATCCCTTCTTCTTTGAGACACTTCATCAACTCGCCCATCGACCAATCGAGTTCTTCGATACAGGCACCGTAAATTCCGCTCTGAGAATTCTCCCGAAATGATTGAGAGGCAAAGGCAGTCTTCGAGCTTCCCGGCACCGCATGCGGGAGATAGAGAAAAAACGGCTTCGCTTTATTCGCTTTAATGTAGCGAATCGCTTCTTCCGTGTAGCGTTTGGTCAGTGTGTTAGGATCTACAGGCGCCTCGATCACTTTTTCATCCCGCACCAACGGAACAGGAGGCCACATTTCGCCCAAGCGGGGCGCCGTTGTCGGGATCATGTCCTCCGAATACGGGACGCCGAGCCACCCGTCGAAGCCCTGACGCGTTGGGAGAAAAGGAAGCTGATCACCAAGGTGCCACTTTCCAACGCAATGCGTTGCATACCCCGCGTCGCGAAGAATTTCAGCAACTGTGACCTCATCCGGAGCGAGCCCTTTTTGAGCCACCGGCTGCAAGACGACCCGACGGGTTCCGCTCATTTCAAGACTAACCCTGGCAGGATAACACCCCGTCATGAACGCAGCCCTCGACGGCGTGCAGACACTTGACCCGACATAGAATCCCGTCAGCTTGATCCCTTCGGCTGCCATCTGATCGAGAACCGGCGTTCGATTCACCTCTGACCCAAAACATCCCACATCGCCGTATCCGAGATTATCAGCCACGACCAAAATGATATTGGGCTGCTCCGGCTCGCCCTTCGAATGGCCGAATGCTGTGAATATTAAAAGAAGAATGGTAACGCGTAGAATCATAACTCGCCGATTTTTGCGCTATCGTCGCTCACAAAGCAACCCTTCTGCCCACGCAGATGCGCTAAGCCTGAAGGCCTTATTGCATTCTTTCATAGCAGGCTTGGCAGTTCTGTAGCTGGAAGGCCAGCCCCGCGGCCTCTGTGAGGACGTTGAGACCCATTCGGAATTCGCACAACAATCAACTGCCCCACTCACTTCAAATACTCCTCCACCACCAACTCAATCGCAGCGCGACAGGTTTCACTGCCATTTTCATCGCAATTCGTAAAAGCAGCAACCGCAGCACCTCGCTCGGGGGCAACCCAGAAACTGCAGTGATTCATGGTATTGGTTCCATTGTGTGAGATCGCGGGTCCCTCCGTCCACCCAGCACCGGCGACGATCCACCCTCGCGCGTAATTGTTATTGTCAGGCACTGCCGTGTGGAGGAATTCGTAGGTTTCGGGCTTCTTGATCACCGGGCCGATTTCCCTCGCCGCATGCATCGCAAGGTAGCGAGCGATATCCTTGAGGGAACAATGCACGGTTCCGGCAGGCCCGATCACCCACGGGTTGTCATCCCCTCCGCCGGGAGCGAAGGGAGTCGTTTGATTCGTATGAGGCCAGGGCTGGGTGGGCTTGTTCTTGTCATCGCGGGCCGCGTTCCCAAATCCGGAATGGTTCATCCCGAGCGCCTCGAAAATCCTTTCCTCGATCAATTTCTCCCACGGCTTACCGGCCACCTCTTCGAGCATGGCTCCGGCGACGACAAATCCCGAATTGGAATACTCGTATTTCGTATTTGGCGTCGAGGACGGCTCGAAATTCAGAACCGCTTCCACATACTTGGCACGCTGCTTCAGGAGTTCTCGATCGGCCAGATCCCCTACCGACGCGATTGTTTCGATGGAGTCGTAGACAGAGTTGGGAAGGCTACCGGCGATGCCACTTCGATTCGCTAACAACATGCCAAGGGTGACCGATTCATACTCCTCACGCATTTTCAGTTCCTTGCCGAGGATTTCAGAGAGGGTTGTCTCCCAAGTGATTGCGCCTTCTTCGACGAAGGTTGCGGCTAGGGTCGCCGTCATCGATTTCGTGCACGACCCCAGGTGCCACTTGTCGTCCAATTCGACCACGGTCCCATCTCCCGCCTTCCGCAGTCCCGAAACCCCAAGTCCCCGGGTCTTGCCGTCCTCTACCAGCAACACTCCGATCGCCGGTGTTCCCATCGAAGCCGGAATCCCGGCAAGCATTTCCGACAAATCCTCGACCGGTTCTGCTGAAGCCGGTTTCGCCGTGTTCTGAACAATCCAATCCCAATCCTCAGGGATCAGGTCTGCCTTCTTCACCTGAAAAACGGTATTGTCTAATTCACGACGAATCGAAATAGAGTCCCCTTCGACTCCGACCAGAATACCCGAAAACTGACGACCGCCGTTGCTGCTCGTCCAAACTCGAGAGTCCTCAGCAAAGCTGATTGGTTCGACTAACAATACTCCAATCAGACAAAGCAAGATGGTGATGTATTTTTGTTTTTCGTTCATGTTCTACTCAGGAAGCGTTATATATGATACTGCGATTTTCTTCCGTCATCTCGGCATCGGAAACGGTTTTGACCGCGCCGGTTTCAAGATCGATTAACTCCAAATCCACCTCAGTCGACTCCGGGGCACCGGCCGCGGTGATCACCTCAGCAATGTCTTCCCTGATTCTCATCTGCCACAGGGAACCGAACTGCTTCTTAGCTGCCTTGATCAGTTCCGCGCTGGCGATCCCTCCGATCGAAGAAAGTTCGTAGGTAGTCCCCTCGTATTCTGCGAGGATCTTTTCGCCCTCGAACTGAACCGCCGTAAAGGGAGAAATCTTCTTCCAGTCCGGTCGTGAGGACCCTTGGAAATATCCGGTCACAAAAAAGGCGGCCACCAGAACACAGAGGATGATGATTTTGACGTAAGGGCTCATTCCAATCATGATGTAGTTTTGTTTTCAGAATCCGGCGAATCCGGGTCTGGGACCACTTCCAATTCTGAGCGGTCGAGTGATTCAAGTATATCTAAGAGTTCTGCGTGTTCGGGCTTCAATTTCTTCCGCACGGCCCACTGATTCATTTCGTAGACGCCCCAAAAAACCAGTCCGAAAAAGATGAGTTGGTTTGCCATCCCCCAGGTTTGGTGATTCAGCCATGACTGGTGAATCGTAAAAATTACCAGGGGCACTGCCACCGGCAGCAGATACCACCAGAGGATGTTTTTAAGAAGGTAAATTTGATGTTCGATCTGCGACAGTGACTGCTTTACCGAATCACGAAGCGGATCTCCCGGTTGAGGTCGTTTCTTTCGTTGCGCAAGGCGATCCACCACAAAAAATCCAGCGATCCACAGCAGCCCCGGAATCACCAGATACCACGTCCAGATCAGATCCATTGATGTCCCCATCCAAATCCAAACCGGCACCAACAACAGCGCAACCGTGACTTCGATAAAGTCGCGTCGAAAGAGAAGCCCTTCCAGAGTGCGATGATTGCGTCGAATCAATTTCAGGAGTGCGCCTCCCTCGATCTTCACCTGGCCGACAACATCCTGTTGCTGCCACGCTTTTTGCAGTTCATCAAACTTCATCAAGCTCTCCTTTCATTTTCTCTGCCAATTGCTTTCGCGCCCGGGTCAACCGGACTCCGACACAGCCTTCGGAGACCCCTAACACGTCAGCCATGTCCTGATAACTAAGACCGTCGAGATGAAGCAGAAGTATCGAACCTTCTGCTTTGGGCATTTGCCGGATTGCCTCATAGAGCTGTTCGAGCAGCGGGTTCTGCGCGTGATCGTTCTCGTGCAGACTCGCGAAGGTGGCGATGTGCTCACTACGCTCCCGGCGACGCTTCTCCGATCGGCGCCAGGCTCGGGCGGTGTTGAGCGCCACGCGATAGATCCAGGTCGTTTCTTTGCAACGACCTTCGAACGACGGCATCGATCGCCAAAGCTGAAGCAGAATCTCCTGAAACAAATCGTTCTTGTCGTCAGCCTGGCTGGCCGACGCATGCACGACGCGGAAGATTACCCCCTGATGTTCTTTCACCCAGCGGCAATAGCGTTGCTCTAACGTTTTTTCCGTTTCTTCCATCAAAAATATCTGTCGTCACTATACCAGTGACGACGGCTAACTTTTTATTACAGGAAATTGAAGAAAAGATCGATTATCTCCGAAAGAACGGGGTCTGCAAAGTGGCTACTCTTTCACCTCTCTAGTGATTTGATTCACTTGAATCATCCTGCCATACGCATCTCCCTCCATGCTTCGGCGAAAATGAAGCCCTCGAATCGAGAAAAAGAGAATGCCCGAGGAAGGAAATCGGTGGCCGGGTCGAATTGATCAAGCTTCCGCAATCACGAGATTGGCACTATTGCGTTCCCGCCCATGACCCGATACGGTGCTCTCCATGAATCCCTTCGCTCTTTGCCTTCTCATTTCAGCGTGCTTGTTATTCCCAGCCAATTCATGGGCCGAATCCCGCGAATGGACTAGTTCGGACGGGAAAATGCTCGAAGGCACTATTCTCGATCTCGACGGCGACACGGTCAGGCTCGAAACGGCACGAGGAATTTTTGAGCTTCCTCTTTCCCGCTTCTCTGCGGACGACCAGGCCTTCGCAAAGCAGTGGGTGAAGGAACAGGAGGAAATGATTGCAGAAGAGAGTAAAGCGGGAGGGAAAAAGATAGCCCCACCGATTGGTAATTTTGAAAATCTGGAGTTGGGGGTCTGGCCCCAGTACGCCGTGGCAGAACTAGAGATAGATCAAATTGAAATCTTAGACGAAGCCGAAATTGCCAATATTCTGGAGGAGAATGGAGAAAGCGATGCAGTCGAAGTCGAGGAACTCTTCGTTTACCGTACGCCACATTTCGAATTTCACGCCCCGGATCGCCTCTCAACCAGCGTCATTCGCGAATTTGCGCGAATCTTCGAGGCGACCTATCAGTTCATCGATCAAATGCCGATCGGGCTCGCCCCCCGGCCCAGTGCGAGCGGCTACTACCCTACCACCCTCTACATGACAAAAGAAGACTACTATGCCGATGGAGGCATGGAGGGTAGCGGCGGGATGATGTCATGGAGGCGAAAAGGTAAGGAAATGAGCAGCATTATCAAGGTCCCCCTCCCCAATCTTGGTGTCGAATACACCGGGGCTCGATTTGTCGTCGATTCTAAAAAGCGCAGCACGACACTGACCCACGAAATTGCCCACCAGGTCATGATGCGCTGGCTGATGACACCCATGCCGACGTGGCTTTCGGAAGGCATCGCCGAAGTCGTTTCATGCCAGGAATACGACAACGGTCGATTCAAACTCAGCTCAATGGACCGGGCCATCGTCGAAGATGTTACTCGAGGCCAGGGACGGGATTTCCGCATGATCAACCTGGAGAAGTTGATGAATATCACCAGCAAGGAATGGTCCAGCGAACTCGCGGATGGGTTCGGAGGGATCAATTACAAAAGCTCCAACGTTCTCGCCTACTACTTTCTCAAACTTGACGGGGAAGGCGATGCAGCAAACCTCGTCGAATTTCTCAAGGAGCTGCCGACAATCAAGCGGGATGGGCTCAGCGAACTGCAAGAGAGACACCTTCTGCGCGGTCGTAGCTACGAAGAAATCCAGGAGGACCTTGCCAAGACCTGGCGAAGCGAAGGTCTCAAGATTGAGTATCAGTAGGGGGATCTACTCCCCTACCACTCGAATGATTCTCCTCCCGTGGTGCACCCTGTCATACGCATCGGTCGCTTCCACTTCAATGAGATAAGATCCCGATGCGATGCCCTCCGGGAGGAATACTTTCCAGAGATGACGCGAAGGAACAGGGCCGTTGAGAGTTCGGTTTTTGGGAATGCCGGTGTCAATTTCCCGCTGACGTGACGCCACGTAAAATGGATCGAGCTCCGCTACCTTTTCCAGATCGATCCACGGCGCCTCTTTGCCGAGGCGCAGTTTGACCTTCGATTTATCAGAGCCATTGAAGACATTCACGTAGACCGGCGTCTTGGCCGAATTGGCTGCCGCGATTTCGTCCGGTGCAAAGACAGTCATCTGATAGTCAGCCGGGTGCCCTGCCGCCTTGAAGTCGAGCGTGTGTTTTACTCCATCAAAAGTGATGATGGAATAACCATTGGGAGCCCCGTCGCGCATGGTCGCATGGGGAACGCCCAATTCATTCTTCCGACCTTTCCACCAGGAGCCGCTCACGGTGACGTTGACGATATGATGGTGCGGCTCATCCCCTTTCCAACCGTCCGTTTCATCAATGAACAAATGCGCATGCCAGTGGGTGTGGCCTGAAATTGACATGGTGTAGGGGCGCTCTTCGATAAGGCGATAGAGATCCTGTCGGTCACCCACATCGATGAGAGGCACATGCATAATGAGACAGACCAGTTTTTCCTCAGGCACGAGGGTCAGATCGTTCTTGATGAACTCGATCTGCTCTTCTCCCATCCCACCTCGATAGGTCTTTTTACCGGCAGAGCCATGGCTGCCCCAGTCGACGTTGTCAATCACGACGAAGTGAACGGCTCCGTAATCGAAGCTGTAGTAGGCCGGACCGAAATAGCGATGGAATGTCTCGTCTGAATCGCTGTCTTTCTCTGCTTCAAAATTGAGATCGTGATTTCCGATGACGTTAAACCAGGGGATCCCGATCAAGGCGACATTGGCATTCGAAGGCTCGAAGAGGCTGAGGTTGTCGAACATGATGTCGCCGAGGGTGACGCCGAATTTTGCGTCGGTCCCAATCAGCTCAGGAATAACGTCATGCGCGATGTAATCGACCTGTTCGATACTAGATGGCTGAGGATCCCCAAAAAAGATCGCGCGGAAGGTCTCAGGTTCTTCTGACGGGGTCAGCGGGAAATCGATCGTCTCGGGGAGAGGCCCGGTCGGATCTACCCCCGGGTAGCGCGTGCCCGTGGGAGAACCACCCGGTTTGTGAATGTAGTAGAACTGCGGTAACTGCTGATCATTGACCGGCGTTTGCCAGTTCTTCGGTTTGATCACAAAAAAGATCGTGTCGTCGTCGCATGGCAGCGACCATTGACCGGAGTCATCAGTGACCGAGACTTCCTTCTGATTGGAAACGGGAATGCCCGCAAGCCCGGGCTCACCAGAGTCATGGATTCCGTTGTTGTTCTGGTCGTGAAAGACCCGACCCGTGGCTTCCTCGGCATAGATCAGAGGAGTTGCGAGAAAAAGTGCGCTGCAGGCGATTGGGCGGATGAAACGTGTCATGGGCTGATTTACGAGGAGACCGCGACAAAGAGCAATCCGATTCGGAGTCGTGATGAAGTACCGTTGGGATGGAGAGATGGGGAAAAGCGATTCACCGCAAATAGGCTGGAACTTTATGTCGAATTAGTGGTTCCATTAATCATGCGACTCTTTGCACTTCTCTCCTTGCTGGTTTTGACAACACTCTCTGCCGTAATAGCCGACAGCGGACGTATCGAGCAGTGGCTCGAGACAGACAAAAACGGCGACGGAGCCCTGAGCCTGGATGAAACCTCCGGCCTCATGAATCGTTTCTTTGCCCGTAATGACAAGGACAGCAACGGAAAACTGAACCGTTCGGAACTGGAGGCCATTGATCAACTGGTCTCGGCGAGAGAAAAGAATCAAGATAAAGGCAAAGCCAAAGGCGGAAAAGGTTCGCCGGTCACGATTCCGGAGGGAGTTACGGTCCGCAAGAACCAAGTCTATCGCGAAGGCCACAACCGATGGAAGCTGGATGTGTATTTGCCGGAAGGTGAGGCCCCGGAAGGCGGACGCCCCGGCCTCGTGTTCATTCACGGCGGAGGCTGGAAGAACGGAAGCAAAGACGGAGGGCAGTGGGCCTCCCTCCCAGCCGACTACGCCGCGAAGGGTTATGTTTGTATTTCGGTGAACTATCGGCTGATCGGTGATGGAGGAGGTTTTCCCGCCTGCGTTCACGACGTCAAAAACACGGTGCGTTGGTTCCGCGCCAACGCTGACGAGCTGGGATTGGATCCTGAGCGAATAGGTGCCTACGGAAACTCTGCTGGAGCCCACCTCGTGTCCATGCTCGGGCTCGTCAAACCCGAAGCCGAGCTCGAAGGCGATGGCACTCACCTCGATCAGTCTAGCCTCGTTCAAGCCGTGTGCGCTTCGGCCACCCCATCTAATTTCCTGAGCTGGAAAGGTCAGCCCTCACCCAATCGCGGGCTCCTCGAGGGAGAGCCGAATTCACTCGCGGAGCGGGCCACGGCTGCGTCTCCCATCAGCTATGCTGCGGCGGATGCGCCCCCATTTCTTTTAGTCCATGCCAAAGACGACTCGCTCGTCCCGTTTTTGCAGGGCAAACTGCTCGCCGAGAAACTGGAAACTGCCGGAGCCACCAAGGTGAAACTGATGAGCTTTGAGACAGGAGGACATGGCGTCTTCGGAGCAAAAAAGGACAAAACCTATCCTGCGATGGAAGCATTCTTCGCCAAGGCACTGAAGCACGAGGAATAGGGCCTAACACAAACTTGGTGCGCCCTCCCCTATCAGCGGCTACTCATTGAGCAATGCTTTCGACGGGAGATATCTGCGCCATTACATCAGGGTTTTTCTGGTCCTTTTCAGTGATCCTGATGCGGATCAGTGGCTTCACGATTCCGCCGCTCCCCCTCACCTTTTTTAAGAGCTTCATCGCCATCATCGGCTTTGCTGTCGTCCTGATTTTCCTGCGCGAACCGTGGTTACCGGACCTCGATGGCATGACCTGGTTTCGCCTCATCGTCAGCTCGGTCCTCGGCATCTCCATTGCCGACACCATGTTTGCCGCGGCTTTAAACCGACTCGGAGCCAGCCTACAAGCCCTCGCCGACTGCATCTACGCACCATCAGTTGCCTTCGTGGGATTCCTCATGTTTGGAGAAGGACTGAGCGCCTGGGAACTGATCGGCGGTGCTCTGGTTGTTTCCGGCGTATTTGTCGGAATGGTAGTCACCAAGGAAATCAAAAAGCCGCGCGACCTGCTCGTCGGAACCCTGCTCGCCGCCGGAGCCCATATCATCATGGCCGTCGGCATCCTCATGGTCAGGGATGTCATTCGCGAAGGATCTTTAGTCTGGGTCTCAGGGTTCCGTTTTGCCGTCGCGACTGTTGCACTGGCTCTCTTTGCCCTGTTCAAAGGCGAAGGCAAAACCCTCCTGATGGGATTCCAAAAACGGAACACCTGGAAACTGACCATTCCCATGGCCCTGCTCGGCCCCTTTCTCGCAACGCTCTTCTGGATCGCCGGCTTCAAATATGAAACCGTCGGTCGGGCTGCGATTTACAATCAGCTATCCACCGTCTTCATCATCTTGCTGGCGTGGTTAATCCTGAAGGAACACATGACCAAGCGGAAAGTGCTTGGAATAGGACTGGCGATCACCGGAGCGATAGTGGTGGCCTTGAATAGCTGAAGTGAGCTTGCCGGCTCAACAAACTAATATTCACCTCATTCAGCATCAATCCCAAAGAAACTTACCCCGGGTTTGCGAGGTGACTCAGTGGTGCTTTGTGGTTTCTTAGCATTGATATTCAGTTCCGGCGCTCCGACTTCTTCGATCCATAGGACATAACTGCCCCGCCACTTGTCTTTTCTATTTGCCCAATTGAGATAAAACTCCGCATCGATGGTTTCCTTTCGGTTAAGCACGACATCGAGCGTCTCCACTTCGTCCCCCGACTCCACGTGTTTGATGACGTGCCAGAGGCCTTCCATGTTCTGGACGGCAGACATTTGCCCTCGGGCCATCACTCCCCTGGTTTTTTCATTCCAAAATTTGGGCCTCTCGCCGTTGAGATGATAGACATCGTTCGTCTCCGACAAAACATAACCATTGTGAGTGGAAGTCGAAATCTCCGCGACACCCGATTTTACGGTGTCCTTTGGCGTCGCCTCTGCTCCCTTTTTCCACCGGACCAATTCGCCTTTTTCCGTTACCGCATAATCCCACTCCCTAAATATACCGACTTCTCTGACTCCTGTTCGAGCTCGAGCCGGAATCACCCGATCTCCATTGATGTAGTCATCCCCCCATGCAATCAGGTTTCCCTCTTGGCTCACCGCCAGCTTCCGCTTATTAACCACCGCTAGACTCTTCGGCGGCTGAGCTGCCAAAGGGATCTCAACACTGTCGATCCAATGATAAACTCCTGCCGAATCCAAATAACCTCTTGGGAAAACCTTCACGCCTCCATTTCCTAAGACTTCTCCCTCAATGTTCATTACGTCACCATTAGCGCGCAAAAACAGCAGCTTGCTAGAGTTGCCTGCGATATCGACAAAATCCTCAAATTTCTGAAGCGCTGTCAAATCGAGCATCCTATCGGGCGGCAGCATCCCTGTCAGCCTGCCAAATCCCCGCAACTGTCCCGATCGCCTTTCTTCGGACTGGGCACTGCACAATAGATGCGCCATTACGATCAAGATGAATAGTAAAATAGCCTTCATACACTTAGTAGAATGGGAAAACGGTCAGGAATCCAGCAACGGCTATTTCGCAGGTATATTAGTCCACTTGCAAGCTCAAAACCAAGGCCAGCCTAGATCAAAGAAACGCACTCCGTCATTCCTTTGACGTAGACATAT
>CAXBMX010000019.1:0-100264 GCA_963977055.1 uncultured Verrucomicrobiales bacterium | reverse complement strand
GGTCTGCCTGACGCGGTCTGCCTGACGCGGTCTGCCTGACGCGGTCTGCCTGACGTGCTCAATGCAATGACGGCCTTGAAATAGAGGTGTTCGTGATGCAACGTTTAATGATGAAGAATGCCCGGCTGAATCTAATTACCTTCCTAGTATTATTGGTAATTCCGGTTGGGGCTGATTTTGGTTTGGCGCAGGAAGAAAGTCTAGGAGAGGACAATGGCTTTAAAGAGATTGAGCTCTTTACCGAAGTTCTTGAAACGATCCGGCAGGGATATGTCGACTCTGACAAGGTGACATACGAGCGATTGATCAACAGCGCTCTGGAAGGGATGCTGGCCGATCTCGATCCGCATTGTCAGTTTATGCAGCCGAAGGTTTTTGAGCAATTACGGCGCCATACTGACAGCACCTATGAAGGGATAGGTGTGACCATTTCCACTAAAAACGAAGTTCTCACAATAGTGACCGCGCGTGAAGATGGTCCCGCAGGACGAGCTGGAGTGCTTCCGGGTGATCACATTCTGAAAATCAATAATCAACTAACCGATGATATTGGTATCAGCCAGGCTGTGAATATGTTGAGAGGTAAGCCGGGGGAATCTCTGAAGATCACCGTTCGACGTCCTGCGACACAGCGTTTGCTTGAGTTCGAAATGAAGCGGGAAGTGATCAAGCAATCTTCTGTGAAAGATGTGCGCATTTTGAATACGAAACTGACCACTCCTTACAAAATGGGATATGCTCGTATTCTTCAGTTCAGCGAGCCAACGGTTGAAGAGCTGGCCGATGCATTGGACGATCTCGAACAGCAGGGAATGGATGCATTCGTTCTCGATTTGCGAAACAATCCGGGCGGGCTGCTGGGAAGTGCCATTGATGTATGTGGAGAATTTGTCGAAGCCGGCACCGTGGTTCTGACGACTGAAGGAAAACCGGGCTCTGGCGAGATTAAGGTTTATCGAACGAGCGCAAAAACAAAGCGGCGGAACCGGGAATATCCGATCGCGATTTTAGTGAATCACTCGTCAGCAAGTGGTGCTGAGGTGGTTTCAGGAGCACTACAGGATCTCAAGCGATGCATCGTTGTGGGCGAGACGACTTTCGGTAAAGGGTCGGTTCAGTCGATCCTTCCAATCGGTGATGGGAAAGCGATTCGGATGACCACGGCAAAATACTACACGCCGAGCCACCGGACGATTCATGAGAACGGAGTCATCCCGAATATTGTGGCGACCATGACCCCGGGGCAGGAGGAAGAGCTGGCGCATTGGTTCAGCCGAGATACGATGTCGCCGGAGGCGAGAAAAGTGATAGAGCGCTTCAGGGATCCACAGTTAATCCGGTCTGTGGACGCGATGAAAGGTGCGTTGGTCTATTCCGGTATTCGGAATGTAAAGGCTGACGAACCCGACACAGATCAGACAGAGAGTGATATTCCTGGAGATGCTGGGGCTAAATCGGGAAAGAAAAAGAAGAAGCCTTAGAGGGCTGGCCTAGTGGCGCAAGTCTCAATATGGCAGCGATGAATCAAGGGTTGTTTTTGGCGATCGAAACTTCCTGCGATGAGACTGCGGTCGCGTTGGCTCGAAGCGATGGTGAGATTGTTGTGTCGCGGGTGGCTTCGCAGATCGAGTTGCATTCACCCTACGGAGGGGTAGTGCCCGAATTGGCCTCAAGGAATCACAATACGGACCTTCGTCCATTGGTTGAGGCATGCCTTGCCGATGTTGGGGTCGAGTGGAGCCAAATTGTAGCGGTTGCAGCGACCTCCGGCCCTGGGCTTGCCAGTTCCTTGCTGGTGGGGGATACCACTTCAAAAGCGATCGCAGTGGCTCTGCAATGTCCGTTTTATTCCATCAACCATATGGAAGGGCACCTGCTTTCACCATTTATTGGCACAGGCATAGAAATTCGGAATCATATTGCCTTGGTTGTCAGTGGCGGGCATACGATGTTAGTACATCTGTCAGGAATTGGGCGATATCAGATTTTAGGTTCGACCAAGGATGATGCCGCTGGTGAGGCTTTCGACAAAGTTGGCAAAATGCTCGACCTTCCGTATCCGGGAGGGCCTGAACTTGCGAAGCGGGCGGCGAATGGGAATCGGAAAGCTTATGAGTTTCCTCGTAGCATGCTGGACAGCGGTGACTTTGATTTTAGTTTTAGCGGGCTGAAAACCTCGGCACGATATATGTTGGAAAAATTGGATCAGCCGATTCAATCTACGGTGCTGGACGATGTTTGTGCCTCATTTCAAGAGGCGATCGTGGATGTGCTTGTCAAAAAACTGTTTCGGGCAGCAGAAGAAACAGGGTGTGATCTGGTGTCTGTTAGCGGAGGAGTAAGCTGTAATCTTCGGCTGCGGGAAAGAGTAGCGGCTGCCGGTGAGGCGGCGGGGATTGAGGCGATGGTTCCTGAGCCTTCCTATTCGACGGACAATGCTGCAATGATCGCTTTTGCCGCGGCAAAAAGGGCAGGAGCGGGCTTTCCTGGAGATAGCCTGAATTCGGACATCGATCCGAATATGAAACTCGCCTGAAAGGGGGGATTTTCTGTGGGCAAAAAGTGAAGGATTGGATTGCTTCTGGCTTTTCAGATTGATACTCTCGCTCTTCCTCATCAATCTGATATTTGGGTTAGCGGATCGCTTACCCTGTCTTCAGCGTTTTTTGAGGATAGCGTATAGAATTTGATGGATTTGATTGATCCTCTAGCAATGTGACTTGATTATTATGAGCGAAAAGAAACCTACCAATGAAATGCCGGTGTCGAGGCGCCGATTTGTCGCCGGAGCGGCGACTGCTGGAGCAGCAGCTACAGTTTTACCTGTTGAAATGTGTGCTCAGGTTGCCGGAAGTGACCAAGTCAAAGTAGGCATGGTGGGGGTTGGAGGACGAAACTCCGGAGCTATCGTCCAAAACCTGACGGCGAATGATAGTGCGCGCCTGGTCGCGGTTGCTGACGCTTTTCAGGATAAGATCGACGGCACTGGTCCACGCGGAAAAGGACTTCCGGTGATTCGGAAACAGTTGGAGTCTCAGGGCAAAGAAAAGCAGATGGACGTTCCTACCAGCCGTCAATATGCAGGATTTGATGCCTACAAGGCTGTGATTGATCAGGTGGATCTTGTTTGTATTGCGACTCCTCCGGGTTTCCGCCCGATTCACTTTGAGTATGCTATTCAGCAGAATAAGCACGTTTTCATGGAGAAGCCCGTTTGCGTTGATGCATGGGGCTTTAACAAGATTATTGAAACTGCAAAGCAAGCGGACCAGCAAAACCGTAAGGTGGTTGTTGGGCTCCAGCGTCACTACGAAGCGGTTTATCTTGATGCTTTTAAGCAGGTTCACGAAAATGGTCTCATCGGCGAAATTATTTCTGCTTCCGGTTGGTGGAATACCCAACGACCCTGGATTATTTCACGTGAACCCGGTTGGACTGAAATGGAGTATCAGATGCGCAACTGGTACCACTTCAATTGGCTCTGCGGAGATCATATTGCTGAGCAGCACGTTCACAATCTGGACGTGGTTAACTGGTTTGTGAGTGGTAATTCGGTTACTGGAGGAAACCCTATCAACGCATACGGTTTGGGCGGACGAGCTGGCACTGAGCCGCGCTCTGTCGGAGAGATCTACGATCATCATGCTGTCGAATTCCGCTACGGTGCCGATCAGAATAACGTCGTTCTTTCGAGTCAGTGCCGTCACCTGCCGGGATGTGATAATAAGATTGCTGAGGAGATCCACGGAACAGATGGGATCCTTTATCTCGAAGGGAATCAGACTCGTATCACCGATCTGACGGGGAAAACCATCAAGTGGTCCTACCGGGCACCTCGCACGCCGGTATCTCCTTACCAGACTGAGCATGAATCTTTGTACGGTGCGATTCAGGAAGACACGCCGCTCAATAACGCATACTACGGAGCGAAGAGTTCATTCACATCAGTTCTGGGTCGTCTTGCGACATACAGCGGAAAGAATGTTGCCTGGGATGATGCGGTGGCTTCTAACTTCTCAATTATGCCGGAGGAGTTTGACTTCAATGCTGAGGCACCGGTGAAGCCAGGGCCTGATGGCAACTACGAAATTGCGGTTCCTGGACAGTGGAAGCTTCCTTGGGATAAGTCAGTTCCAGGGGCTCCGGCTGCGAAAAAGGGAGGGAAAAAGAAAAAGGCTTAGGCCGTCTTTCCATAGGCTTCACTCAATTTAACCAAGCGGTTCTGGCGAAAGTCAGAACCGCTTTTTTGTGAAGTGTACAGAAAGAAGCCGCTCAACTCGAAAGTTGAGCGGCTTCGAAACACGAAACACAAACAGACAGTTACCGAGAAAGTAACCAAGAACAGATTACCTTATTATTAGGAAATGTCAACAGTTAAGAGACAAAAAAAATCACTTATTCTTACATAGGTCACTGCAAGATGATTCGCTCATTCCTCTGTTTGGTGTAAATTTGCCCAATTATACCATGAAGAAATTGGACTTTTTGAAAGGAATCGGTGGATTGGGAACGCTTTTGTTGGCTTTGTCAGTAGTGCTGTCGGGCTGCGCCAGTAAGCCTATAAATCAGCCTGCGAGCATGGCGGTTCGTTATGGAGCCGTGACGAATCTGAGCGATGTTCGAGTAAGAGTGAGCCTTCAAAACCGGGCGGTCTATGTTTATGAGAATGAGGAACCGAGGTTTGTGGCAGCCATTGCGATTGGCACCCAGAAGGATCCGACGCCGACTGGCAATTTTAAGGCCTTCAACAAATTGCCTCGAAAACGCTCAAACACCTATGGGTTCTTTGTGCAAGGTGATCAGGTTGTTCCTGGGAAGCGAACTAGTATGCCGTCTGGATACCGATATGTTGGTTATCCGATGCCTTGGTGGGTGGAGTTTAAGTCCGGCTATGGATTCCACGCAGGTGCGGTTTGGCCACAACCGAGAACTCACGGATGCCTTCGGCTTCATCGGTCGGTCGCAAAAGATTTTTTCAACATGGTAGACGGAGGGACACCGATCCACATCGCGCATAGTTTGCCTGAGGATACATCGCTTGGAAAAAATGTTCCACGGCCGACGGATTTTGATCACCCTGATTCTCCGCGTTCTGTCTTGATTACTGACGCGCCTTTTGATTCCACAAACGTATTGTTTTAAATGTAGTTGCTCGCGGATTCCGCGAACGTTGAATGATGCAGAAAGTCTCAAAAAAACCAAAGAGAGTTAACGTCAGGACTCCTGATGTGATGGAGCGCGTCCAAGAGGAAGTCGCGAATCATTTCAAAAGTTCCATCGTAGAAAAACTGAAGAGCAACGGTGGAGTAATTTCGATCGATGAAACGACAATCAGATTGGCAAAGCAATTTGGGTTTTGTTACGGCGTGGAAAGGGCGATCGACTTGGCTTATGCCGCCCGACGTGTCTTCCCAGATGATCGTGTGTTCTTAATTGGGGAGATTATTCACAATCCTGAGGTGAACCGCCAATTGGAGGAGATGGATATCACCTCTCTTCCTTGGCAGGAAATGAATGAACAGTACGATGCATTGACCGCGGAAGATGTTGTTATCGTTCCTGCTTTCGGAGCGCCAATTTCTTTCATGGACAAAGTGGAGTCACAAGGATGTCGAATTGTTGACACTACCTGCGGTGACGTGATGAAGGTGTGGAAGAGGGTGAGGGGATTCGCAAAGGGTGGCATTACTTCAATTATTCATGGGAAAGCCTGCCATGAAGAAACGAGAGCAACGGCATCGAGGGCTGAGGGGATTGATGGGAACGGAAACTTTCTCATCGTGCTGACTTTGGCTGATGTTGATTTTGTCTGTGATTTTATCGTTGGGGGCGGAGACAAGGAGGAATTCATGGTTCGCTTTGAAGGCGCCATGTCTTCGGGTTTTGATCCTAATCAGCACCTCGAAAATGTCGGTGTTGCCAATCAGACTACTATGCTGAAGTCTGAAACCGAGGAAATCCAGCGGCGCGTCGAAGCGGCGATTGTGACGCGGGACGGAACTTCGGGTGCCTTCTCAGTTTTTGATACGATTTGCGGCGCAACTCAGGAGCGTCAGGATGCTCTATTTGAGATGTTGAGAGAGTCGATGGACATGCTGCTGGTTGTTGGCGGTTACAATAGCTCCAATACCACTCACCTGGTGGAGATCGGCGAGAAGGAGCTTCCAACCTTTTTTATCAGGAGCGCGGATTGTATCATTTCATTGGAAGAGATTGTGCATTTTGACCTTAATGAACGTTCCGAGATTTCGGGATACTCAGATGTATTCAAAAAATCTGATCCAGTCGTGATTGGTATCACCGCTGGTGCTTCCTGCCCAAATAACTTGATCGAAGATACCATTTTGAAGGTCTTCGAGATGCGCGGTGTTTCGGCGGAGCAAGTGAAAGAAGCATAGTTTTTCGACAGTTGGACTATTTGGTTCGGTGGCCGCTTTTGAAAAGGTCGATGCTGTCTGGATAAAGCTGATTGAGAATCCGCTTTAGGGATTCTTTAAAAAATTGAGTTAGGTGTGCGTCGAGGGTTGCTGATCCGGATGCGGAGGAGCCTCTTTTCCACAATTCGCTTAGACGTTTCTGATTCTTCTCGATTTCCTGATCGACTACGGTTTCCCAGCGGGCAGGGTTGTTTACCGGATCCTGCCAGGCACCTCGCCCTCGTCCGTAGTGGGCAACGGCGAGATACAGCATGATTACGAATTTCACCTGGGTCATAAAATGGGACTCAGTCCAACGGACACTGTTGTTTTGCGTTTGAGTCAGGTTGTAGCCACGCGCGAGGGCGAAAGTGGTGGCACCCCCCAGTAACATGCCAATGATCGCGCCGCCTCCAAATGTCATTCCGCCTGAGATGAGGTCAGCTGAGAGCCCGGCGACGAGCCCGGATACGGCGCCCCCGACTGAGGCAATAAGTGATTCTTCAATGTCTCGTTTGATGGTTAGTTCGTCACGCGATGTTTGGGCTAACTTTGTCGCGGTTTCGCCATCCAGGCCATGGAGAGAAATCAACTCATTGACCGTGGTAGCCGTATTGTCAGCTAGTCGTTGATACATGGCCTCCTGTATCCGGTCGAGATCCTGGTTCCGTTCAGCCCTTATCACCAATTGGCGAAGCTTGTCCGCAAGCCCTTGCTTCACTAGTGGTTCTGTATCGGTGAGAGCTAATTTTGCCCATTGGCTCATGGTACCGACCGATTGAGAAAAGATGTCGAGATTCCGATTGATCCACGCCTGAGTCAGATTCTTTGCGGCTCGTTTCCGGTCACCTGTTAGAACGTTGGCGGCCTGCTTTAGGATGTGATGTTCCTGGGTCCAGCAGCGGGTGAAGGCATCCAGAATGCCAACGTTTTTGACGATGTCGCGGTCCTTGAAATGGTCGCGCCAAGCTTGTTCATTCTTGGCGTCTCGATCTTGGTCTGGCTGTCCCGTCTGGTTCAGGAAAACAAGAACCGGTTTGCCAATCCATTCGATAATTTCGATTTCAAGGTCGACGAAGCCGACCGTTTCCGGAGGCTGAGATGCGTCGACCAGATAGAGGACAACATCTGCTTCAGCCTGAACATTTTTGATCGCTTCCTGGCTGCACCAAAGTGACTTGTCGCGATTCCGGTCCCAAACTTGGTGGAGAATCCAACCTACTGGGTTCTTGCTCGATCGGAGCCGCTTGGCCAGCTTGGCCAAATTTGAGCCGAAGCCGGGGGTGTCCCAGAGGCGTGCCGTGAAGCCATCATTTTCAATGAGGGGGTAAGCTTCAGGGACCACAGTGACATGGGCGCTGTCTGCCACTTCCCCCACGTCGCGCCGCAACAGGGTGCGCGCCAGGGCCGTCTTTCCCACATTGGTATGTGAAATGAGGCTTAGTACGATTCCTTGATTTGAAGATGGCATTGATGAATCAGGAAAGGCCTGGGTTGTTTGGTGTCGATGAGGAAACCGGTGTCAGAATGAATTCAACATCGGTGTCAGAAAACAAGCGTTGCCATGCTTCAAGCCGGTCTGCGCGTTGTTTTTCAGAATCAGCAAACCCGGCTGCTTTTTTGTCAAAGGAGGTCGGGTCCAGCAGGATGAATTTAACAGGGTTTGGTGAGGCATCCAACAGGGTTTGATACAGGGCTAGATGAGTTTCTTGTTCTGGGGTGGAAGCAAAATTGAACAAGGGAATGACAGAATTATTTTCCGCCACAGTCACATTCGGCTCGAGATCTTCTTTTCCAAAAGGAATGGTGTCTAGGCAATCGATCTCGACGGGACACTGAAAGTGGTGCTCTAGAGAATTGGTGAGTTCACGAAGTTCATTCGAAGGGTCGAGGATGTAAGGGATGATGAAGACGGGTTTAGCCGTACCTGATGAAATAGCCAGGAGGTGTTCGTAATAGTGTGGCGAGGTTTCTCGATATGGCAGGGTCCTGGAAAGCTGAAGGCTTTTTAATTTCCAAATCACCCCGAGGACTCCGCGAGGCAGAATCACAAACAGTCCAATAGTGACGGCATACCAATGAATCCAGCGCGCTGCATTTTCGCCCGGTGAATCGGATTGCCCGACGGTCCATCGCATTGAGGCAAGCTCACTTATCGTTGGAATTGCGTCGCCGGTCATTGCCGCAGCGGGTCCGAGGACAAATTTAAGGAAGGGGCGCAGCTGACCGGCATCGCTGAAAAAAGTGCTTTCCCAGACGGCGCGATATTCATTGGCCAGTCCGTTGAAGTACATGCCAAGAATAGCGGATGCCGCGAGGATGAGAGCGGCAAAGTGGAGGACGGATTTTAATCGTGAGCCATGAACTGGTGTCATCAGTTCGAACCACCGATGCTGGAACAGAGTATTGGCGGAAGAAAGAGAATCGGGCGGACTGTTGTCCGAGCTGATCTGTCGGCGTGTCGGGTGGATTGCAAAATGAATCAGTGCCGCGAGCCATCCGTCGCGAAACAGTTGGTCGCGTTTTTGGAAAAACAGGATTATTTCCCTGATATAGACGATCAGGCTCCACCCCAGGATGCCGAGAAGAGGAAAGGAAAGAATATTGATTCGTTTGTCAGGGCCTAGCTCATTGGTAAGAAACCCGCAGATGGCTGCAATGGCGAATACCGCAAAGGTGATGAAAGCGAGGCGGTGTGGCGAAGGGGAGGAATGAAGCCAAGAGTTGTTTTCCGAGAATCGCGAAGTGATTTTGAGAAATAGAATATCCGCTCTCTTAGCAAGGAAAGCATTTTCATCCGAAGGGCTGCAGTTCTTAGGGATTGGTGCCCCGGCGATCGCTGCGGCGTCGGCTCGGTCGGGACCCGAAATAGCACTATCATGTTCGTCAGTCTCTTCGACTGACTGAACAATGAGGATTTTTCGAATGTGGTCCACCTTCATGCCTAGCTCTGGGATTCAAATAGCAGTCGGCTTGTCACTGATCGCTGAGATACGGGTGGGATCCTGATCGTAAAGGTGGGCCATTCCGATGGCGAGAGCATCGGCGGCATCGTGGTCGGGGGTTTCGGTCAGTCCTAACAGGGCTCGTACCATGAATGCGACCTGCTGTTTGTCGGCGCTGCCCTTTCCAACAATGGCCTGTTTTACTCGTTTAGGGGCGTATTCGTAAACCTCCATACCATACTCAGCTGCGGCCAGGATGGCGGCTCCACGGGCGGCACCCATGGTGATTGCTGTTTTGTAGCTTTGGACAAAAATCACTCCCTCAACGGCGCACACCTCTGGCTGATGTTTGTCGATGATTTCACGCAGTTGTTCGCGAATCGCAACAAGACAGCCTGACTGGCGTAATTTTCGCTGATTCGCAATCACTCCGTAGACGAGAGCCTGGTAATTTGGCTTACGTCCCGCTACTACAGTGCGCTCGATCACGGCATAGCCGGTGTTTCGAAGCGCGGGATCTATGGAAAGAACACGCACGTTGGAATGTTACACCGAAATACCTGCGAGGCACGTTAGATTCGGAGTGATCCGAGAGGTAGTTGCCGGCACTCTGGATCGGGTCGTCGAGGTTAGTTCTCGTAAATTCGCACGTTGGCGTCCCGTCTTAGTTTCAGCAACCAAGTCTCGAGTGCCTTCTGGCGCTTATCGATGCTGAGCCTCTTATCGGCTTCGTCCTCCATTTTATCGAAAGAAGGTGCCGATTGCCCAACGCGTTCTTCGACTTTAAGGATTCGCCAGAAAGGACCATCGTCGAGAGGTGAGCTGAATTGTCCTGTGGGGATGGCGTAAGCGGCGCGGGTAAGTCCTTCGTTGAGCGTTCCGCGTCCAATGATTCCCACGTAACCACCCTTGGCGGCAAAACTGTCGGCGGAGTATTGTTTGGCAAGAGCGGAAAAATCAGAACCATCGTTGAGTTTTTTTGCGATTTCTTTTAATAGGGCTGCCTGCTTATCCATACTCGACTCGGGCGTTTGCTTGGGGATCGACATGATTCTTAACTTCACCTTTCCCTCGGAGGCAAATTCGCCTTTGATTTCGTCGTATTTGTCTTTCTTTTCCCAAGGGGTGTTTGGGACTGAATTGTCCCCCGAGTTTTGGGTGCGCAGGGCCTGTATCGCAATCTGATCGCGCTGGACTTCCCTGAATTGTGCAATGGTCATCCCTGATTCTTGCAGCTCAGCTAGGAATTTGTCTCGGTCACCACCAAATCGTTCTTTAGTGAAGCGCGCGACGGATTCATCGATGTATTGGTCCTTAATGTTTCCTCCGAGACGCTCGAATTCGGTGAGGATCAGTGTTCGGTCGATCAAATCGTCGAGTGCCCGAGTTTCCATTTCGCGGATTTCTTTTTCCGCCTGAGATTTGCTCACCATCCCTTTATTGCTTAACAGCCAGACTTGGAATTGAGTTTGCACTGCCGCATCCAGCATTGACTGGGTGATGGGCTCCCCATTGACCGCTGCCCTGATGCTATTTAAGACAATAGGCTTGGCCGAGGCGGGGATGATTCCTGCGCATGCGATCACAAGGAAGGCAATAGAATAGATCTGCTTAAGGCTTGGATTACTCATGAATGCTACGGTGGTGTTGTTCGACGAACTTCGAACTTATAAATCTAGGACCCAGTCCAGTGCAGACTCAAGCCATTCTTCCTCGTTGTCTCCGATTAAACGAGGGAACTTACCGTTTATTTGAACGTATTTTCCGTTTTTCATCAGTTTCAGCTTACTATCTTTGACCTCAAGTGAGCTGCACCCTTTGCGTCCCGCGCGAATTTTCAATTCAGTGCATATGAGAAGAGTCTCGACTGGTACGGGTATCCTGCCGAAGCGATCTGACCACGTTTGCTTGAGGGTTTCCAAGTCTTCGACCTGAGAAGCTTCTGCTAATTCTCTGTAGGCAGTGATGCGAAGGCGAGCTTCTACCATGTAATTAGCCGGAATATATGCCGGGAGGCTTCCGTCTGGTCCTTGATGAAATTGTGCTTCGTTGGTACAGATAAAATCGATATTGAGGGAAAGATCGATTCGATCCGCGGAGGGCTCTCCCTTGAGCTTGGAAACTGACTGTTTCAAAAGTTGGCAGTAAAGATCGAATCCGATTGCGGCAATGTGTCCGCTTTGTTGGGTGCCTAGAAGATTCCCGGCCCCTCGAATTTCAAGGTCTCGCATCGCGATTTTGAATCCGGCGCCGAGAGAGGAGTATTGTTTGATCGCGTTGATCCTCTTTCTGGCATCACCGACGGTGAGCATGTCAGGGGGTAGCATGAGGTAGGCATATGCGCGGCGGTCGGCGCGACCAACCCGGCCCCTGATTTGATAAAGATCGGCTAAACCAAACCGGTCTGCACGATCGATGATAATGGTGTTCGCATTGGGAATGTCGACGCCACTTTCGATAATGGTGGTGCAGACGAGCACGTCGAATTCGTGTTTGATGAAGCGGCTCATCACGTCTTCCAGTTCTTCGTCCCCCATTTGTCCGTGGCCAACCTCGACCCGAGCACCCGGAACCAAGTCTTCGATGCGACGTTTCATGCCCCGGATGGTTTTGACCCGGTTGTGAAGAAAGAAGACCTGTCCTTGACGGCCTATTTCCTTTTCTACGGCAGAACGAATGATGCGCTCGTCGTAGGGGCATATTGTCGTGGCGACAGGTCGACGATTCGGCGGAGGTGTGTCGATGACAGACATTTCGCGGACGCCCATCATTGAGAGGTAGAGCGTTCGCGGGATCGGGGTCGCGGAAAGAGTTAGCACGTCGACGAAGCGCCACATTTCCTTGAAGCGTTCCTTGTGAGCGACACCGAATCGCTGCTCCTCGTCGACTACGACAAGTCCAAGATTCTTGAAGTGGACATCTTTCGAAATGATTCGATGCGTTCCGATGACGATGTCGACGCTTCCTGTGGAGAGATTCACCAGAGTCTGCCGCAACTGTGCGGTTGTGCGGTATCGGCTAAGGGTTTCAATCTTTACCGGGAAGTCGGACATTCGTTCCTGAAAATTCCGGTAGTGTTGCTCTGCCAGTACCGTCGTTGGCACAAGGATCGCGACCTGTTTACCGGACATCACTGCTTTAAAAGCAGCCCGGATCGCGACTTCGGTTTTTCCAAAGCCGACATCGCCACAGACAAGGCGATCCATGGGCTTGGGGCTTTCCATGTCGGCTTTCGCTTCCTCGATGGAGCGGAGCTGGTCGGGAGTTTCCTTGTAGATAAAAGCATTTTCGAATTCCCACTGCCACTTGTTGTCGGGAGCATGAGAAAACCCTCGATGCGACTCGCGCTCGGCCTGAATGGACAGGAGCCTAGCGGCGTAGTCCATGATCGAGTTCTCTGCATCGCGTCGAAGTCGGGCCCATCGTTTGTCTCCCAGGCGGGACAGCTTGGGTGCCCTCTTCCCGCTGCCGATGTACCGGGAGACCAGGTGGGCCTGATCCAGAGGAACGTAGAGTCGCGCCTGATCGTCGTATTCGATCTCGAGGACTTCTTCAGATCCGTCTGGCGTTTCCTTGGATTTGATGCCTCGGAATTTTCCGATCCCGTAGTCGATGTGAACGACCAGATCTCCGTAGTTGTATTCGCGAAGGCTGCTGACCTGCTGGCTGGATTGGCGCTCGCGGGCCAGACGGTAGCGGCGACGGCTACGCTGATTCTGGTAGCGCCCAAAAATTTCCGCGTCGCTCAAAACGGCCAGCTTGGCGTCTGGAACAGTGAAGCCGCGGCTCAGGGTTCCTGTGATTGGTTTGAGAAAGCCGTCAGCCCATGCGTTCTCGAGAATTAGCTCCGTGAATCGCGCTTTTTCTCCATCAGAATGGAATGCCATCAGCACCGTCCATTTGTCGCGGCGCCATTCGTCGAGCTGACGGCTGAATTCCTCACGCCTCGATTCTTGGAGAATGAAGTCACCCGCGCTGAATTCGCCAAGCGGATTGTCAAAGCAGGCTCCGTCAAAATCCTCAGTGCCTTCGGCCGTAGAAAGGATTCCACTGGAGATCCTGACATGGGCCTGCTCGGCATCGCACTCGACCGCAATGATCAGATCGTTGGCTCCGATGTAGTCGGAGATTTTACCGGTGTGTTCGAGATTCGATTCACTTAGTAGAATCTCGCAGGATTCGATTTTTCGAATTGAGGTTTGTGCATCGACGTCAAATTCCCGTATCGATTCAATGTCTTGGTCAAACAACTCGATTCGGACCGGCTGAAGGGCGTGCCACGAAAAGATGTCGATGATGCCGCCACGTAAACTGAATTGCCCGCGTTGATAGATTTGAGCCTCTTGCTCGTAACCGGCCTCTTCGAGTGCCGTTGCGAATGATTTGAGATCCAGCTCTTTGCCGACCTGAATCAGCTCTGCTTGCTTCGTTAATGATCCGGGTGGCGGCGCGACTTCTTCAAGCGCTTCTGCCGTCAGGACAATCATGGGACTGCTATCGCTCTGAATCTCTTCGTGTATCTCCTTGAGCACAGCGAGGCGTTCTGCCGCGGACTCAGGGTCGGGCAGACTTTCTTCGAATCCGGCCCATTCATATTCCGGCAGAAATAAAGGGTCCGCTCCCCAGGCCGCGAGCTCTGTTTGAATGATCTCCTGTGCCTTAACGTTGGGACTGAGCACCCAGATGGTTGAGTCGACATTTCCAGCCTCACGCCAGGCGGCTGCGGTCGATGCGACGTAGAGAGGTTGGCCCGCTTCTGAAACGTGTTCGAAGACTGAAGGTTGCTCCGGGGTGGCGAGACGGATCGACTTGAACGCCGAAACGAGCTTACGGCTTCGCTGAAATTGGATGGCTGCTGTTTCCAGCGCTTCGATTTCCGTCAAATTCTTCAAACCGCAGGATGCTACAAGCAAAAGTGGCAATACGCATGGTTGAATCGCAATTTTGCGAATAGTCGCCTTAGATTCCTGAATATCATCGAATTACTTATAAAAAATATGATAAAATTGCAGATTTGTAATTTCATTCTTGCAAAAATGACCCCTCACGAGTAGTTTTTGCCTCGCATGGCAAAGGAAAACACCGCTTTAGCTGATCGTGCCAAAAGAGCACGTCGAATCGTACGCAACCCTGCAATGTATAAGGTTTGCGTGGGATGTGACTCGATCGTGGCTTCGAAGGTCAATATTTGCCCAAACTGCCATGCGTATCGCTTTGAGATCGATGCTGAAATAGTCGTGGCTCAGGCCAAGGCTTTGTCGACTCGCGAACAGAATTCCGTCGTCGCGGAAGATTTGATGTAAGAGTTTTCGCTGATTCAGCGAAGAAATTCCTTGCAAACGCGTCGCATCCCGCCATTTTACCGGCCTTGCAAAATTGGTGATTTCCACCCTTGCGAGAACGGGTAGGTACCGAAGCGGTCAAACGGGGCAGACTGTAAATCTGCTGGCTATGCCTTCGAAGGTTCGAATCCTTCCCTGCCCACCATTTTCTCACTTGGAGCGAATTATGACAGCCGGGCCATTAAGCAATTTTGCTGAACAAAAGTGATTAAGCAGGTCTGTCTAAGTCCCTGCTCATTTCGCAAGCGTGAGCTGCGAAACCGGCACCGAAGGCAGTGAGCCACCAATGGCGATCGTTTCCGGGTTCTCTCAGGGCTCTTTCGAGAGCAAAGAGCACGGAGGGACTGCTCATGTTGCCGCAGTCCGTGAGAACGGTTCTGGTTTCGGCGAGTTTGTGAGGCAGGCGTTTTTCCAGGGCATCGATGACATCGCGGCCTCCTGAGTGGGCAAGGACTCGGTCGGGTGTGTTTTGTCGCTGTTGATACAATTGCTCAACGGCAATCGCAGCGAGTTCAGGGACCGTTTTGTCGAGTTGATTCTTCAGTTTTCCACCTGCATTAACGAAGCGAATTTTCTCCCGGTTCTCCGGTTGATGAATGGTGGTGAATGCGTCGGCTTGCCATTTGCCTATGGCCGATTCGTCGGACCAAATGGCTGCAGCGGCACCATCTCCGAAAAGACAAAGGGAAACCAGCACTCCGGGATCATCGTCGGCGTAGAAGGCGGCCGAGCAGATTTCGACGGCAATTGTGGCAACTTTCGCGCCTGGATTGGCGGCCAGAAATCCTGAGGCCGCGCGCATGGTGGGGATTGCAGCGCCGCAGCCCAGTCCCACCAGATCCTGAAGGAAGACGGACTGGTTCAGTCCCAATGATTCTGCGACGTGACTCGTGACTCCCGGGCAAAGGTAGCCGGTGCAGGTGCAGATAAAGAGGGCATCGAGTTCAGTTGGTTCAAGCGAGGCATTCGCCAGAGCTTTGTGAAGGGCTTTGCCTGCAAGATCGGGGGCCAGCTTCTCGAAGCTCTCGTTGAGATCTTGAGCTTCCTGGGAAAATATCGGGCCAAGTTCGTCGAGACAGAAATGGCGAGTGTTGATGCCGGAGGCTTCGCTGGTAAGAAGTCGGCGCAACAGGGCTCGGGATCGTGGTTTCAGGTCCTGGGCGAGTGATGATTCTCTAAGGGACGCGAGGCATTCTGCCTGAGTGTAGCGATGGGCCGGTAGAGCGGTGGCAATTGATTCAAGAAACATGAGTTATCTGACTAGGGAGAGAAGCATTCTGAAAGGAATGACGCCGAGTTTGGAGAAAGATTCGAGCAGGTCCTGGCCCTGCGGATGGAGAAGGATATTTTGGAGAGTCAGGGCTGACCGAAGGCGGCGATTAAAGGTTTTGGACTGGGCTTTGCGTGAAGCCTGGAGCGCTACATTCCAGCCCATTTCGCCCCGGCTCCATTTGGTAAGCGGGTCGAGAGCGAGTTCGGCCGATTTGAAAGCCATGCTCATGCCGTTCCCGGTGAAAGGTGGAATGACGCTTCCTGCGTCCCCAATCACAAATGAAGAGTCTGACTGTTCCTGCCAACCTAGATTGAGAGATGAAACTCCGATGAAGGATGTTTCGTCGATTTCAGCAGCATTGAGGCGCTCTATCAATTCGTGGTGTCCGCCAGCGGCGAGGTAGCTGAAGAGAAGCTCGGGCCCTTTTCCTTGAGCCTGGTTGTCTTTAACGAAGAGGGCGCACAAGTTGACTCTTCCTTGCTCAACGGGGGCCAGTCCCAGGTAGCCATTTTTGCCGAGGTGCATTTCGAGGCCTTCTTCCATGGCGAGGTTTTTGAAATGACATTTCAGTCCGATCCATCGGCTTTTCTGCCGCCGTCGTCCTGCGGCGATGACGATACCGTCTTCGGAACTTAGTTTGCGGCGGGAGTTAGTGATGACATTACCGCCGCAGTCTCTGACTCGGTTCTTGAGGCGTTCGTCGAGGCAAAAACGGGACAGCCCGCGGGCCGGTTCGGGCAAGCGCATCTTCATAAGGGGGCGCCCCTCTCGAAACCAGATGCCGCTGTGGTGGAGTTTGGCATCGCTAAGGTCATCGGAGATGCCGAGTTCCGATAAAGTGCTGTCAGAGATGCCGGAAATGAATTCCCCGCAGACGCGATGTCGTGGATACGATCCGGCTTCGTGCACTTCCACTGGAACGTTTCTACGGGCGAGGCCAGTTGCCAGTGAAAGTCCTGCCAGCCCGCCGCCGATGATCGTTACCGGCTTCATCGTGAACGGCGGGCAACGGTTCTGATTGCTCCCAGTGCCGTGCCGTGCTCGGAGATCTGCCAGGCATCCGGGAGCCTGAGGAATGTGGAAATTTCGTCCATGACAAATCCTGCCCGGATGCTGACGGGCATGTCGTGACGGGTTACGCTTCCCATCAGCGGCATGACGCACTGGCTTAATCGGAGGATGTTTTTATTCCGGAGAGGTTCGGAGAATATCAGAACTTCGAAGTTTTCAGCGAGGGTTCCGATTCTGGCCAGATCTGAAGCGTTGAAGTGGTGCAGGAAGAGATTCGCGACCAGCACCCCGCCGCCAATGTCGGGGGAATTTTCGAAGAGATCTCCTTCAATCCAGCTGATGGAGGGGTTGAGGTCAGGTGGGCGGGGAGCAAGGTCCACCCCGGAGGCTGGCCCATGATCGGCGAGCTTGCTCAGAAGACGCCCTTCTCCTGCCCCAATCTCAGTGATTCCTTTTTGGGATGAGTCGGAATGCGCGGCAACGGTTGAGCGGACCCAGCGATCATTTCCCATCATGAAATTGAGAAACCGCAGATCCTTCCGACTTCTGATCGCCGCCGGGTCGGTCGGATCCAGCGTGTCGAGTATCTCCGGGACGATTTCGCGTTTCATCATAGCAACTAGGGCTGAAACCTACGATGCGAGGTGGGTGAATCGTCGGGCGAGGGTACCAAAACGGGATCCAAAATGAGGGTCGCCTTTCGATCTAAGCTAGGGTCTTGAATTCTGGAGAGCAGCAATTCGAAAGCCATTCGGCCGCGCGCTTCGGTTCCCAGGTCAATCGTGGCGGGGCGGGGGAACAGTCCAATCAGGTAGGCTGTTTCATTGTCGCAGGAAATGAATTCGAAATCCTGTCCTGGCTCCAGTCCCTCCCGCCGACAGGCGGCATAGGCGAGTGAGGCCATCTTGTCCGACGGAACAAATATGCCTGTCGGTCGGAGTGATTTTTTTGCATCAGCCAGTTTGCGAATCAGGGCTCGTATTTTGCCCTCTTCGTCGAGAGTCGAAGACCGTTCGCGCTGGGTCAGTTTACATCGCGATGCCTTGGTTCCATTCTTTCCCGCCTCATCAAGGAAGGCTTTGATTCGGACCTGATAGGAAGGGTTCTCTGTTTCGGGGGAAAGGGCTGCTACGATCGAGTGTCCCCGGTCCGCGAGGTACCTCGCTGCGATGGTTCCTACCTGCCGATTGCCAGGTAACACTGAGTCGACACCTTCGTCTTCGTGTGTGGTCAGCCAAAGTGACGGAATTTCAGCGGCAGTTCGGGTGAGGTGTCCCCTGGATCGAAGCCCGTGAAGGAGGAGGCCATCAAGGTTCTTCGGGGTGATCCATTCGGGAACAGTGTCGAAGTGATCGAGCGAAAGAAGCGAGACGGCGACGCCATGTTCCGCGGCCGCTCGACGGGCGCCTTCGTAAATTGATGCGACAAAGGCACTGTGTTCGGTGAGCGCTTGATCAAAAGTCAGGAGTGCGACATGGTGGCATTTTGATCGGCGTTCGATGCGAGCGGTTTTGCCAGGGCGCTGGGTGATTGGGGGCGCCAGGTATTGAAGCTCCGCAATGGCCTTTCGCACCCTATCCTCCGTTTCAGAACTCACCCCGGAACGTCCGTTGATGATGCGCGACACGGTGGCATGCGAAACACCGGCCCGACGGGCCACATCGGTCATGGTGGGAGATTTCATTTAAAAGCGGGAGGGGCGACAAAGGATGTTCTCACAGTTAATGTGCAGAATCAAAATGTATATTAATTGCATAATAATGATTGCCTAGTGGTGTCAAAAGTGTAATTTCGACAAGACGCTATGCCGGAAGATCCATTCCAGTCCCTACTTCCCTATTATGGTGATATGCACAATCATTGCGGCATATCGTATGGTCACGGTTCGCTCGAAGATGCGCTTTCCAATGCGAGGGAGCAGCTAGATTTTGTGTCCATCACCGGACACGCTCACTGGCCGGATATGCCGGCCTCATCGGAGCGAATTCAATACATCATTGATTTTCACGAGGAGGGTTTCGGGCGGCTAAAGCAAGTGTGGCAGGAAATGCTGGAAACATTGAGGGATCGAAACGAGGAAGGGAACTTCATCGTATTCCCCGGTTTTGAAGTCCACTTTTGTGCCACTGGCGACCGGAACATGCTCTACAAGGATCTGGACGGTGATATTTTGTATCCGAAGGATCTTGAAGACCTGCACGCCAAGTTGGGTGGATTGAGGGCAGGGGGAAAGGATAGCATTGCCCAGCCTCATCACCTTGGGTATCGCAAAGGAACGCGGGGGATCGATTGGGATTCTTTTGATCCGACATTTGCTCCATTTGTAGAGATGCTCTCGATGCATGGCTGCTCGGAGAATAGTGAAAACACGAGACCATTTCTGCATTCGATGGGGCCGTCCGACTGGGAGAGCACTATTGCCTGTGGGCTGTCGAAAGGACATGTCTTCGGTTTCTCAGGGGGCACCGATCATCATTCCGGGCATCCGGGAAGTTTTGGGCATGGAAGAACTGAGCTCTGGGCTGAGTCATGCACCCGGGAAGCAATATGGGAGGCTCTTTATCAGCGTCGTATGGTGGCCCTGACGGGTGACCGAATCGAACTGAAGTTCTCGGTAAACGGGGCAGCCATGGGTGCGGTGATTCCACATGCCAGGAAGCGCGATATTGCGATCAATGTCGTGGGAGGTGGGGCGATTGACTGCGTTGATGTGATCAAAGACGGCAAGCTGTTAAGACGGTTTTCACAAACGGATGTGGTGGCAAATGAATCAGAATTAGTCCGGACAAAAATTCACCTCGAACTGGGGTGGGGTGCCAAGCATCGTAGTGCAGAGTGGAAGGTTGAGTTAGGGGTTGAAGAAGGGCGACTACTTGGCGTCGAGCCTAGATTTCGTGGGCTGGAGGTGGTATCGCCGGCGGAACGAGATACGGAAGTGGGTGAGTCATTCTATCGATCAAAAGTGCATGGCAGCACCAAGCAAGCCGTTACTTTTGAAACCTATTCCCAGGGTAATGCGACGAATTCTACCAGCGCGACACAAGGGATGTGCATCGAAGTAGAGATGCCACGGACTGCGATGGTCTACGCCATTATTAATGGCATACGGACACAGCACTCTTTAGCTGAGCTCATGGAAGGGGCTCGAAGTGGGAGTCACGATCATACTGATGCCCCTTCGTGGCGTTTCAATCGAGCGCCGCGACCGGAGGAACTGAATTGGAGTTTTGCTTTTGAGGACAAAGGGGAATTGGAAGACGGGTTTTATTACGCGCGTGTTCGCCAGATGAATGATCAGTGGGCCTGGAGTTCGCCCGTGTTTTTGAGAAAAGAGTCATGAGTGCAGATACGATTCGAGTCGGAATTATCGGAACGGGCAGCCGCGGCATCACTTGTATTGGGCGGCAGATTGCTGAGCAGAGTCGCGAGCTTGGGATGACGATCACGGCCTTTTGCAATCGTACCGAGAGTCGGATGCAGATTGCCCTGGATGATGTCAATGATGTCGCGATTAAGGCGGGCAATGATCCGTTCTCTCCAGCCTTCTACAGTGACCCGATTGACTTGATTAACGATGATCAGGTCGACCTTATTGTGATTACTTCGCCGACGGCGGCTCATGCGGAGGCGACGATTCCAGCCTTGCGCTCGGGGAAAAAAGTTTACCTTGATAAGCCTATTGCTCATACGCTTGAAGATTCGGTGGCCATTCGCGAAGCTGAGCGGCAGACCGAGAATCCGATGATCATGGGATTCACCCGCCGCTATGAAAAGCCGTGGATCGATTTGCATGAGATGGTGAGCAGCGGGCTGATTGGCGATTTGAAAATGATGCTGATCCGGGCGGTGCTGCCCTACTCGTTCTATTTTCAAACCTGGCACCGTTCGAGAGCGGTCAGTGGCGGGGCTCTCAATGACAAAGGTTCGCATTATACTGATGTGTTTAATTGGTTCGCCGGAGACGCTCGTGCCACTCAGGTGAATGCCTTTGGAGGACGGAATGTGTTTAAGGAAGAAGAAGATGCTCCGGAATTTTGTTCCGTGTGCGATCGGGATTGCCCCTACCGGGCAGAAATTGCGATGCCTGATTCACAGGATCAGATGAAGGGAGCGGTCGATAGAAGTTATGAGACGGAAACGGATCCGCTGAAGCGAAAAGACAACTGTGTCTATAAGTCGGGAGCCGATATTTTTGATCACGCGTCGATTCACTATCAATACAACAATGGAATCGTCGCCAATATCTTTTACACCGTATACGGGCCTCAGTCTGACGATGAAGAAACGTTGGAGTTGGTCGGGACGAAAGGTCGCGTTATCTTAACTCGCCTCAGGGGAGAGATCGACGTGGTGACGGACTACGGGGAGAAGAAACGCGAAGTGATCCATTGCAAATCGGAGGCGTTTGAAACATCGCATTTTGGGGCGGACCGAAAGCTGGTTCAGGAAATGGCGAAGTATGCGAGAGGTGAACAATCGCCTGTGAATGGATGGAATGGAATGGAGGCTACCCGAATGATTTTAGGAGCAATGCAATCGATCGACGACGGCGGCCAAACGGTGAAATTGGACACTCTACTCGACGGACCTGGCGTTTGATGGCTCTTCCTTTTTCTAAAAACCTATGATTGCGTTACCTAAAAACTACGTTCGCCTCTGTGCGATGATGTTTCTTCAGTTTGGCATCTATGGTCTTTGGCTGCCGATTGCAGGAAAGTTTCTCACGGCCGACCCTTCGACTGGAGGGCTTGGGTTCACCGAAACGCAGATGGGGGCGATTGTCGGTATTGCGGCATCGGTAGGAGCCCTTTGTTCTCCGTTTATCGTTCAGATTGCGGATCGCCGGTTTGCGGCCCAGCGCGTTCTTGGCGTGCTCATGATGATTGGTGGGTTGCTTAAGATTGGTATCTATCCTCAGTCGACTTTTCTCGCCTGGTTGCTCCTGTCCGTATCATTCACTCTCATGTTCATGCCCGCCGCAGCTATTTGTAATGCGCTGGCAATGCGACACCTCGACGAGCCGAGCCGGCAGTTTCCTAATGTTCGATTGTGGACGGCGGTAGGTTGGGTGCTGATGGGATGGACTTTTTCCCTGATCGTTCTCAAAACCAATGTCACGGGAAGCTGGCTGCCACCTTTCTTTAAGGGCGATGACGTCCCTCAGGTGATGGGAGAGATGAAGAAGTCGGTCATGTGGTCTGGAATCATGGCATTTGGGTATGGGGTATGGGCATTTTTCTTTCTGCCGAACACCCCTCCGATCGAGTCGAAATCGCAGCGGCCGGCTGTGGCCGACGCATTTGCCCTTTTAAAAATCCCATCCATCGCTGTGTTGCTATTCGTGACATTGATCATCAGTCCGATGAACACGATCTATTTCATGCAGTGCGCGAAATTTCTCAGCGAGGCCGGTCTTGATAGTGCGTATTTGCTTCCGGCTATGGCGATAGGCCAGATCTGCGAGATCGTCATGTATGTCGTGTTAGGTCGGCTCCTTCCGAAAATTGGCTTTAAGGCCGTCCTTACGATCGGGATCGCTGCCTACGCCCTCCGATTCTTCTTGTTTGGAACTATTGGAGTCCCGATGTGGATTATTCTGGTCGGCCTCGGGATCCACGGGATTTGCTATGCATTTTTTACGAGCACCTGTTTCATCTATATCAATAAGGTCGCATCGAAAGATGTCGCCAATACAGCGCAGTCGGTTTTCAATTTTATTTGGTATGGGATAGGGCCGCTTCTCGCTGTTGCCCTCAATTGGGTGCTCGCACATTTCTTTGCGAGTGGGAAGAAATTCGCTCACGCGGAGTTCCAGAACTTCTGGTATGTGTTGGGCGCGATCTCTCTGATCGGAATGATCGTGTTTATACTGAGATTTAGAGTGGAGAGCGATTCTTCCGATTCAATCTCGTGACATCTGATTGGCATGAATGCCGCCGTCCACGAAGATCGTTTCTCCTGTGATATAGGCTGAGTCAGTGCTTAAAAGAAAGAGAGCCGCACCGACGCAGTCTTCCGGTTGCCCGATTTCCCCCATCGGTATATTTTTCGCAGCATGATTTCTCAATTGGGCAGACGAGGCCACTTCTTCGGTCAGTCGGGTTTGGATTAAGCCGGGAGCGAGTCCATTGTATCTGACTCGAGGCGCGCAATGAACCGCGAAGGCCCGGATTACTCCTCCGAGCGCAGCGCAGGCGGGATCATAGGCCAGGTGATCTGGCTCGGACCGCTCGGCATTGATCGAAGTGATTCCGACGAAGCTTGAGCCTTCCTCGGCGAGTGCTGAAAATTCATGCGCCAGTAGATAGCCTCCCCTTGCTTTGACGTTGATGGTTTCGTTCCAGAGCTGTGCCGCAGTTCGGTTTCCCGGATTTCCTTCGAGATAGACACCGGCACAATGGACCAAGCCATCGATCCCGCCCATTGATTCACAGGACTTACGCACCAGTTCCCCGGGTTCATCTTCGGTTCCTAAATCAGCCCGCAGGTATTGAGCCCCTCCGCTTGCCAATTCTTCCCATGAGTGAGGTTCCTTCTCTTCGGCCGCTACGATTAGCTGTTTGACCCCTTTGTTTAGCAATGCGGTGGCAATTGCCCGCCCGATGCCTCGAGTTCCTCCGGTAACAAGAATTCTTCTGGTGCTCCAATTCACTTGGTTAGCCTAGCGAGGCGCTGTGGTAGCGAAAGCCGAAAGTGAAAAAGTGGCTTGAAGAACACGTCACGCTATAAAAGTGGATCTCCTAGTGAGCCTCATCGATGTTGAGTGCGGAATGATGAGGCACTGATGGATGAGTTAGGCATCGACCTAATGGTGTAAATCGTTCACTGTAAGTCATTTATGAGAAAACCGGTAAAACAATGGAGACACAGAGAAGCGCTGATTTCTTTTGGCATTCGCAAAAATTATAATCTATTGCGAAAAGTTTTGAAAAATGAACAAATTTCTTTTTACGGATGGTAATTTGACCCTTAGGTTGGCGCGCCTAAATAGAATTAATGGTTTGTGTGTGTGATTCCATTCAAAACTTTTCAAATTTAAGGCGGTTGCAGTTATAATTTTTCTCAGAAAATGAATCAACTTGCGCAATATAGTGGAGTGGCGGTAGCGGCGTTTGCGGTAGCATTCGTCGGGATTGTGTTGCTGCGCCGATATTGGCGGTTTGAGAGGGGGGTGGATGCTGCTGATGGAATCAGAAAACATCAGGCGGAGCCTATTTTGCGGATTGGAGGGCTTCCTATCTACGCCGCATTTGTCGTGTCATTTTTCTTTGCTGTTCTTGGCGAAAAGGGGGAGTCAGAGTCTCTGGTTTCCTATGCGTTTCTCTTTCTGGGTTCGGCGATCTTCATTTTGGGGATTGTTGACGATTTGTATCAAGTGCCAGCCAAAATCAAATTTTTGGCGCAGATAGGGATCGCTGTTGCGGCCTATTCGTGCGGAATGCGGATCGAATCTATTACGGATCCACTGGAATCAGGATCATTGGATTTGGGTGGTTATGGCCTTGTGTTGACGGTTCTGTGGTTTGTGGCTTTGCCTAATCTGATTAACCTCATTGATGGATTGGATGGTTTGGCTGGCGGGATCAGCCTTTTTCTCTCGATTACCCTGGCTGTGATTGGGATGATGACCGGGAATATCGCATTGGCTACTCTGGGCGTTGGTGTGGCGGGAGGTATTGCGGCTTTCCTGGTTTTTAATCTTCCTCCAGCGAGAATTTACATGGGAGACGGCGGCGCTTATCTGCTTGGTTTCTTTATTGCGGGCTCATCTCTGCTAACCTCGAACAAGGGCTCGATTTTTGGTCCTCTTTTGGTGGTTATTATAGCATTGGGATTTCCAATTCTGGATACGTCCCTGGCCGTTTTGCGCCGATCGTTGTCGGGTTTACCCGTGATGGCGCCCGATGCGAGGCACCTTCATCACCGATTAATGACCTTGGGCTTTTCCAAGCGCATCGTTCTCATGGTGTTATACGGGGTGTTTGCCGGGCTTTGCTTGCTGGGTTTGAGTGTTTTTGTAACCAAAGGGAATTCATTGCCAATTGCCGGGATGGTCGTGGTGGTGGCAGTCCTTTCAGCCCTCCGATTTCTCGGGTTGCCGCATACTGTGTCTGAAGCTAGAGCTGTTATGAGGGAGTTGATCGCCTCCCGTAAAGATGTTCGTTACGCTTATTCAATGGCTCAAGTACTGGAACACGACGTTGATCGCCTTGAGGCAGAGCAGGAGTATTGGGACGAGTTGCTACTGGCATTAAAGAAGCTCAAAATTGTCCCTGCATCAAAGGGAGCGAGCGGAGATTACGCCTGCGAATTGGAATCGTGTCTGATTGTTTTTCCCATCGGTGAGGACCATGTGTGGAATCTCTGTTGCCCAATCCCTAAAGGGCGGCGCAGTCAGTGGACTAGAGTAATGCGCTGTTTCTATCCCGCTGTCATGAATGGCAAGGCGAGGTGGGGTGGGTACCCGGACGGGTTGGGCATTATCGAAACCAGCCACGATGAACCACTTGATGCGGTCGAAACAAGATTGAATCAAACTAGCGTAAAACGGGAAACAGAGATACTTGAAAATAGAGAACGTTTATCAAAATTATAAATTAGATTTTATTTAGAATTTCTCTTGAAGTCGAAGCAAATAACCTCCAAGATTATCGGTTCTAACAGTTTTCAAACACAAGCATGAACATAAAGAGATACGCATTGGCCTTAATCGGCTTCGCAATAACCGCGCCGGGAACCCTTATTTCGGGTGATTATTACGCCGATTCCGGCAAGTCATCCTACTCTGGGAAGTCAGCTTATGAGGCGCCTGGCGCTGGATTGCTGCAGGAGTCGCCATACAAGTTAAGTCTCTACGGGGGTGCATCCGCCGTATACAATTCAAACACAACCCAATTGTCTAATGGCACTGGGGCGTGGATGGGTGTCTTTGATTATGGGGTGGCGTTCGCCTCCGGTGATGAAGGTGCTAGAGGGGTGGTGTATGGCTTCAATTATGACGGCAACGCCTATTGGTATGAAAATTCTGCTGCCGCCGCTGGCCGTGATCCGTTGGAGCACTATGTTGGAGGCTTTTTTGGGCTGAATGGTGGTAAGACTCGTTTCAGGTTGGATACCAACTATTACCGGAATAATGGAAACTCGATCGAGTTCTCGGGCATTGATCGTGAGGCAAGGAATGCTCAAAGTCATGACTACAGAATTGATGCGTCGGTAGTACGGGATTTAGACCGAGGCTCGATTGAGTTTGGGGGAGGCTACTTCATGAGAGATTTTGACTCAGGGACTCTTCTGAATGACCAGAATAGCTACTACGGTGACTTTGCTTTCTTCCATAAGCCGATATTTGCGCCAAAATCAAGTTTGGGTGTGGGTCTTAGGGTTGGGACTGATGACTTCACTGGCAACGTGAACCAAGATACGATTGCTCCTTCATTCCGCTGGCGCTATCAGGCTTCAGCGAAGACGACTGCTTACGGATCGATGGGATATGAGTCCCGTTCCAATGCTACCTCGACTGGTGGCGACAGTGAAAATTTCGTTTATGATGTAGGAGTTGCGTGGGCGGTTTCTGATAAGACTTCTCTTGATTTCTACGCAGCGAGGACGGTTAGGCCTTCCTCTAGCGGTGTCAGCCAGGACTATACCTCGGACGCTTTTATCTTGACGATTTCTCACGATCTCCCGGGGCAGTTTCAGTTGGCTGCAAATGTTGGATATGAAAATGCCGACTACTTCTCTTCAGGTGCGGGGACGGTTATCGCTAATCTAAGAGAGGACGATTTCCTCCGCTTGGGTGTTTCTCTTTCTCATCCTGTTCGCCTCTGCGAGAGTGTGGGCGGCGTAATGAGCGTATTTTATAACTACAATGAAAACGACTCGAATCTTGCTATTGCTTCTTTTGATCAGTCAATTGCAGGGGTTCGGTTTGGTGTTACTTATTAATTAGATTTTTTCACGAAACATTGAAACTTTATAGAATATGAAACTATATAAAATTTGGATCTCAGTAATTGTTGTGGCGCTCGTCTTTGGGTGCTCTCAGGAGATATTTGCCCAAGCGGGCTCTGTCTCTGGTGTCGTCTTCGTTGACTCCGATGGCGATGGTGAAGCTGATGCTGGCGAGCCTGTTGTCCCTGGTACGACGGTGGAATTGCTTAGTAATAACGGCACTGTTATTGCAACAATGGTGGCTGATGCGAATGGCCAATATAATTTTACGGCAATTCCTCCAGGTAAGTATCGCGTCCGATTTACCTATCCAAATGGATTGCAAGTCCAGACTGCGCTGATTGATATCCGAAATGGTGAAGATATCGTTTTTGATGCACCGGTGGTGGAGGCAACGAATGGCAGGCATACAACCAGTCCAAACCTGAGTTTGGTGAACCCGGGGAGCTCGAGGGGACCTGAAGTGTCACCATTCACCCCATAGGGCATAGGGCACCTAGAGGTAGAAGTATTCTTCATCGACGGGTGAATGTCCTGTCGTGAAGGTGCGTTCGATTTTGTGGGAGGTTGAGGCTGAGAAGAAAGTATGAGATTCGCAATTTGGGTTGCAGTTTTCGCAATTGGAGCCGTTCAATGCGCGTGGTCGGAAGATGTTCTCCTGAAGGAAGGAGACATTGTCAGTGTTACTGTTTTTGATGAAGCGTCGCTCTCAGGACCTTTTACGGTAGGACCAAGTGGTGGCGTGGTATTGCCGCTGCTTGGCAGTTTGGCAGCGGTAGGGAAGTCAGCGAAAGACCTGGCCTCTGAGATTGAAGTTCGATTGGAGGCTGACTTCATTCGCGATGCGCAAGTCGTCGTGGCGCTTTCAAAGGAGTCAGAGCTTCCGCCCCAATCAGTCACTGTTATCGGCCAGGTAACTTCACCCGGGCGAGTCAATTTTGACGCTGGAACCTCAATCGACCTATTTACCGCCGTCGCTTCGGCGGGAGGTCTAGCCGAGCGGGGAAATAGGAATCGGATTGAGCTTAAACGTCGCGAAGGGGCCGACCTCCGCACCGCGATTTTGTCGATTGATGCTGATAGGAACTATCAACTTCGAGAAGGTGACACAGTGATCGTTCACGCGCTTGAAGAGGTAAAGGAGAGGATAACAACGGTTACTGTGATTGGTCAGGTCACTAAACCGGGTGCCATTGAAATGGATCCCGATAATCCATTCGATCTGATCACGGCCATTGCAGTCGCCGGAGGGCTTACCAATATTGCAAGACCGTCAAAAGTAGTGGTGAGGCGACGAACGGCCGAAGGGGTGAAAACCTTTGAGGTGAATATCACTAAGATGCAAAAGGATCAGAGTGCGCCGTTCATACTTCAGCCCAATGACACGATCTCGGTTCCGGAAAGTATATTCTAAGGTTTTGAGAGGATTGCGAATCGTTTTGATGGCTTTGCTGGATGCGGCCATTATCGTTCCGGGCTAGACGGAAGTAGTTGGCCGGCGTGCGCAACGATGCATTATATTGTGATATGAACGAATCGGATTATCAAGAGGAGGAACTAAGCAACACGGCTCCACAAACTACGAGGGGTCCGCAAGACTTTCTAAGATGGTTTCTTCGTCGTTTTTGGATATTTCTTATCTGTGCCCTGGGAGGGTACTTTTATGGGCTTTTCATCTTCACCAATACCCCGGAAACATTTCGCTCCTCCGCCACGATTGAGATTCGACGAGTTAAGCAAGATGCCGCTGACGTTGATGAAGAAGAGCGGATTCGTATGACAGGAGTTGGAGAACTACTTTCAGCTTCAGAGAAGCTGAAAATGCCCAGTATTTATGCGGAGATTGCTCGAAGTCATCTTTTTTCCGAGCGCGAGGATGTGCTTCCTAAGCTCTTTAAGCTGCCATGGGAAGAGGATATGTCTGTTTCCAGTAAGGAAATTAATCCGGCTGTTTTAGGGGGGATGATGCGGAGTTGGGTTACTGTTAGTTGGCGAGAGGATACCACTTTGCTCGACATATACGGTACTCATAGTGACCCTACGATTGCGAGGGATATTGTGATTGCGTTGCTCTCGGAATATGAAAGGGCAATCGAAAGTAAGGTCGCGGGTTCATCTGAATATGCCCTCGACTATATTTTGGAAAACTCGACAGTGATCAAAGAAAAATTACTTGGCCTCGAAAAAGCGAATCGTCTTTATAACAGGTGTATCGAATTGAGCGAGGAGATCAGGAATTCCGAGCGGTCTATTAGTGAAATGGAGAAGCGATACCTACCTCGCTGGCCCGCTCTGGTTGAAGCGAAAGAACTTGGTAGAATATTAAACGAGCGATTTGGAAAGGAGTTGCAGCAAGTGCTGAGATCATCTGCTGACGAAGCCAAATTCTGGCAGGTTAATCAGCAGGTATTGGTTGGACTCGTGGGAGAGGATCTTATCAATGCCCAAATTCAGCTGGCATCGACGCGTGCGAGCGTATTGGAACGTGAAATTGAAGTCGAGCAACAGATGTATGACAATTTGACTACGAAACTGAAGGAAGGAAATCTTTCAGCTGGATTTGCCACCAAGCAATTCGAGGTGTTGCAGAATCCCTATTTGCCCACTAGTCCGATTGCTCCCGTCAAGAAAAAGCTGATTACCAAATTTGTTTTGGCAGGCAGCGCAATCGGTATCGGATTGATATTCCTAATGGGCTTCTTGGACCCAACTGTCAGAACTGTTGCTGATTTGGAGGTATTGACTGGAATTCCGGTAATCGGTGCGATGCCTGGGGCAAAGAAATTAGGTCGAAGCAGTGCGTTGATGTTACAGGCTGACCCAAATTCGCAGGCTACGGAAGCAGTGAGAACTCTTCGAGCAGGCCTCACCTTTTTGGGCGATTCGAGTGAACGGTGTACATTTTTAGTAACAAGTGCCGTTCCTGGAGAAGGCAAAAGTTTCGTTGCTGCCAATTTGGCTAGCTCCTTTGCCACGCAAGGCGACCGAACTCTCTTAATTGATGCGGACTTAAGAAGGCCGGTTCAGCATGAGATATTTGGCTATAGCCAAAAATCGGTGGGCTTGGCAGATTATCTGTCACTTGGTAAAAGTTTTAAGGAAGTTATCAAGCGAACGGAATTTTCAGAAAATATGTTTGTGATGTCCGCTGGTAGCTACTCTGCGAATCCTTCGGAATTGCTGGCAGGTAAAAATCTTCCCGGTTTGTTAGCCAAACTCTCAGAATATTTCGATCGAATTATTATTGATTCAGCGCCTCTGATTCCTGTGGCGGATACTCTTCCGATTGCCAAATTAGCTCAATCGGTTGTCTTGGTCTGTCGGATTGGAAAGACGCCTCGAACGGCTATTAAGCGTGCCGTGAGAACCTTAAAAGATAATGCATCCTATCCGGTAGGAGTGGTTGCCAATGGTTTACCTATAGCGAGAACCAAGGGTGGATACGGATACTACTATTCATACTACGGCGGTGGGGGTAGTTACTCGAACTATTCAAGTGTTGAGCCTAGTGATGATGACGAGACCCCGAAAGAAGAAGGCACTTCCGACTTGGGTAAGCTAGAAGGTGTCGAGCGAAACGCCTCAGAATAGTGTGTTTGGCACGCCTCTTTTTTGATGTAAAGCATCTCTATCGGTCGTTAGAGCCTGTCTTTCAGGCTATCTATTGCTGCTCATGACGGACGATTTTAGCCAAGCTTCCAATTCAGCGAGGAATCTAGCCCTAGTCCCAATTGTCGTCGCGCTGTTGTTTGCTCCCTTAGGATTTGGCGGCACAACGCCCATCACAGTGGGAGTTATTGACGGACTACTATTATTGTCATTTCTGGGCTGGATACTTTTTCTCTTAAAAGAGAAAAGGCTGCCCAGATTAAATTCTGTCTGCCTCGGCGCGATCATCTTTCTCCAGGTATACGGGGTCGTCTGCTGGTTAAATCCCAAATCGATATTTTTTGAATCTTTTTGGGGGTTCGATGAAATCGTCGGAGCTGTTTCATGGTTGCCCGGAACCATTGACAAAGCGACCACTCAGCAGGCGATAATCCACTATGCCGCACTTTCTATGGGTCTCGTTGTTTTGATCGACTTAACGAGGGACAGAAGAATTCGTAGCATTGTTTTGAAAGCGATAGCGCTTTCTGGGTTTGTGATCACGGTGATTGGGATTGCGCAGAAAGCGGGAGGAGCAGAAAATATGCTCTGGGTGCATTCCGAGAAACCGATAGTGAAGTTCTTTGCCGCTTTCCGCTACCACGCAAATGCCGCCGCATTTCTGAATCTTTCCTGGCCTGCGGCGTTAACGGTATGGTTGCACTGTCGAACCAAGAAGCGTGGAAGTTTGGAGAGTTCTTTCTGGTTAACTGTTCTATTCTTCACTGTTTTGGCCGTTTTCGTTAACACTTCGAAAGCCGGTCATGTGCTGGGGCTGGCTGGAATATTGATATGTGCATGCAGGTTTCGGAATGAATTTTTTTCGGGTACCTATTCAAAAGCTACATTAGCAGTGTCGGCGTTCCTTTGCTTAACTGTATTTTGTATTGTTTTGCTTCCATCTCTTTCTACATCTGTCGAAAATTGGAATGGGTTTATTGATCGCTGGGGAAATGTAGGCGGTAGGATTACGGCATATGGTTACTGTATTAACCTACTCGGTGATTCGGGTATTTACGGCAAAGGTCCAGGGACGTTTCACTTAATTTTCCCGTTCTATCGTGAGGATAACGGATCAATTGGTGGCGTTTACTCTCATGCTCATCAAGACTATCTTCAGGCTGCTATCGAGTGGGGATTTGTGGGAGCTACTGCTTGGCTCGTGCTTATCGGAGGAGGAATCCTCCGAGCGTCAATCTTTGTTCGCCGGCTGGCAAAAAGAAGAACGATTGAGAGTTCAATCAGCTGTGGTCTGATAGCATTAGTTCTGGTTTTGACTCACGCTCTCATTGACTTCCCTTTGCAGATCCCAGCCATCCAGCTACAGGTTTTAGTCTACTTGGCGATTTTCTGGGCGGTTAGAATGCCACGGGGATCTAGAAAAGTTCGGATCAAAGAGTGAGGCGGCTACTCGTTTTGACTGTGATAGCTACTTGAATCTACTGAGTGCGACTGTGATTCTTGCTGGCAGCGAACTTGTAACGCTCCAGAATGAAACCAATTCCAAGTATCACAACCAAGGTCAGGGTAAGCGAAACATATCCGCTGATATCGTGCAGCTTCTGAAGGTCAACATCCCCGTGGTCAAATACGTGCTTAACGAGAAATACGACGCGGGCGCAATTTCCTAGAAAAGCGACGGTCCCTCCGGCGATAATCAGAAAAATTCTTATGAACCATTTCAGTCGAAGGAGTTCTCCTATGACAAATCCTGCGAATATACTGCTCTGAAAGGACCGAATTCCGCTACAACCGTCGCTGACACGGAGCGGGATTCCATTGGCGAATATTGTTTGTCCCGAAATATCCAGGGGATATCCACCAAACCTGTTTAATGCGACAGAAGTTTCGATTACCTGATCTGTGAGCCCCTGGATCAATGAGTGTTCGATGAATGATGGCAGAGGGATACCCAGAAGCGTCAGTACCAGAATTGGTGTGAATTGGAGCGTTTCTCGAGGAGTGAGGAACCGCGAAAAAAGCAGCCCTACGAATGCCCATACGATCACCCAATGCAAATAAAGCGGGACTCTCCATCCGGAATCAACGGATTCAATCAGTCTTAGTAAAGTAACGGCCACTAGGGCTGCGATTCCGAAAAACCAGATCACCGGTGATCGTAAAGTATTTGCGATCGAGGAGAGGATTCTTTGATAATCAGATTTTGGAACGATTTCATTCCATCTCCCGAGGAACATCATCACAGCGATTGGTGGCACCAAAAAGCCGTAGTCGTAGTAGGTGCCGTCTGCCCAGCTGGGAATCAGAGAAAGAAACAGTTGTCCAAACCAAAGTCCCAGAAATACCCAAAACGGAATGAAGTTCCTGGCGAGACTGCCTTCACCGGCCGTCATTGTTGATTCTTTGCTCATTTGATTTAGCAACTTTGCTCAGGGTTCAAGCGTTGCAGAGATCTGTTTCTGAAAAAATTGTCTTTCGATTTCCATCATTTGGCTCCAATCGATTCCCTGAAACAATGCTTTGGCGCGTAAACGATCACCGTTTTTTGCCAAGGCCAGAGCTACAACCGCCTGATCTGAGCTTCCTGAAGCTTGTCCCTTCGATACTTCGTTGATAATAGGCCCAAGGACCGGAACGGCATCCTTTACCTTGCCCTCTTGAATAAAAGCCAACGCAAGTGTGGATCTCAATTCATTCATTTTCGGATGCTTTGCAACGAGACTTTCCATGACTTTAGCCAGATTTTTCCGAGAAGATTGGGTAATTAGTTCCAGCCAGACAACATTATTAATCAAGACGGGGTTTTGGGGGTCAGTCATAAGAAGGTTTCGACTGACCGTTAGCAAATTTTCTGATTCGTTTTCTGAAGCAAGGTCCGAAAACAGAAAGGACACTTCTGAGACGGGGAGATTGACGGCGCTAGGACGTCTTAAGGCCTCCGTCATTGCTCTGTTGCGAATGTCGCTGTTTCCTGATTTTGATGCCAGTTTCGCGAGATCTAATAGTGTTGACTGTCCGGTGGAAAGCTCCGCCTGATTCAAAGCCCGGGACCATAACACATCACTTTCTGCATGCTCTCCTTGTTGAGATTTGATCGCGGCCTTTAATCCGTAAACGATCGAAAAACGCATTTTAGGGTGGGGTTGGTCGAGGAGCTTCTGGGCGGTAGCCCAGTCATTCAGGGCAATGTTTGCTTGCACCAGGAGCCGGAAAAGACTTTCTGACGCCCGGGCTCTTTCCAACGAGATCAACGAGATGACGCGATCAGCTTCACCCAGAGAGAGGAGCCAACTGCATAGGGGAGCCGGCTCCGAGTCCTGCCAGTCTGATATGGCTTGATCAACTATTGTTTTCTGGCCAGATGGGGAGAAGGCCAGTTCGATTTCGAAAGCTAGTAGCCAGAGCTGGACTGGTACCTCTCGTGTTTTCTCAATCGCAACTAACCTATCATTGGCGTCGACGAATCTTTCCAATTGCCAGTCCCCTTTTGGGATTTGTTTAAGAATGGAAAACGCACTGAGGGCAATCGAAAGATCAGAGTCTGAATGAAAAAGTTCGACTATGAGACGTTGAGTTTCATCAGTCATTGATTTGTTCCCACTTTCAATACGAGCAAGAATTCTTGCCTTGAAAAGTTTGTCGCTATCATTCCCGCGCATTCTCAATAGCTCCTCAACCAGAGTGAGGGCTCGTGGAAAGTCGCTCCTCGCCATCAGATACTTGACTCCCAGTGCCATTGCTTCGGGAAAATCTTGTTCCTCATTAGGCAATTCGGAAAACAGGCTTTTGAATGTCACCAAATCTCCAACTTGAAGAAAAATGTTTAAGGCCTCAATTCGATCATTGAAATTGGATTCGGGGTGTTTGAAGACCATTCGGGCTGTCGCGAGAAGGTATTGCGACTTTTGTTTAAGAGCGGATCGATAGAGTTGGATCAAGACTTCGTAGTTACCCTGATTCAGCTGCCACGCAGCAAGGGCGAGGCGTTCAGATTCCCGCCAGTTCCCCTTTTCAGATGCCTCTTGGGCATCACCCAGTAGCCCTGTGGCTCGCCATGAGCTCACGTGGTATTTGATGCCTTTTCTTTTGATGAAGGCCGCCGTGCTGAATGCGATTAGGAGGACGCCAGCAATAGCTGCCATCCAATGCCATTTTTTGAGAGTCATAAGAGTATCAGGAAAGATTCACCCTGACTGGAGGTTTCGCGACAGAAAAAATTGATTGTAGTCGTCAGATTGGAACATTACTGGGTCGCCGTTTTGGCATTCAAATCAAAAAATAAAACCATTATCCCAGAACCTGAAATGGGTCTGAAATAATGGTTTGGAAGTGCTGCAGTTAAGGTCTAGGTCGACTTCGGATACTCGTTCTGTTGCTTTAGCGAAAGGTGATCTACGACAATCGCTTGATAGGCTCGCCATGCCGCATCGACACTATCGAAGTTTCGTGCTCCAACGAGAATGACCCTTGCCGGAGGTCTGGGGTTTCCAAGGACACCGGCGAGGATTTTTTCTCTGCGTAGCGAAGAAGCGCTGTCGTCGGGCTGATAGGGGGCCTCTTCGGGTACCCAGGTTAGTTTGAATACCCAGAGAGGAGAGGGCAGAGAAGGAGTTTCGAATTCAATGACTCTGACTGGGATTGAGGAGTCGCCCACGCTAATTATGCGTGATGGATGGTTGGCTCGCAGTTCTGCACCAATTGCCTTCATGCAAACTTCAGGGGCGTGACCGAATACATCGTGGATGAAGCGTGGATTACCCGCGTCGTACTCAAAGTAAAAGAGTTCAAGGGCTGGAGTCGATAGGGTTGGATTGTCATTGGGAAGGAAAACCCCACAGGTTCCGCCGGCAAAGGAAAGTTGTTGATTGGCACTTTCGAGCCGTTCCGGCTGGTTGTGAAATCGAAACTGTGTTTCAACACCATGAGAGCTGCCCCCTCCGTCCGGCAGGTTCACGGATCCTGATTCCGAAATGATTGCAAGATCAGGAATATTGAGCTCCAACACTGCCACCGAGTCCCATTGACTCTGTTCGGGCTTGAGCCACAAATGGACTCCACCCTCAATCAGAAGGATGGCGGCCGCAGCCAGCCACCAATATCTTAAAGGTGAGCCAAAAAGCATTGATTTCATGGGGAGTTAGCTGGACTGGTCCAGCGCCGATTCAGACGGTTGGGCGGGTTTCCGGCGCTTGGTCTAGAGAGCGATTCCGCTGGCCAGCAGTTTAATTCAATTCGCTCCTTCTTGCTTGATAAACCCGTTACCAGATTCATTGCCTGAGGAATGAAGTTTCGGGCCATATTGAATTGAACGCCAACTTTGATTCATTTTCTTTTGGTGAATGCACCGCCCCAAATGTGACTAGATGAAGGTCGATTGTGATCGCCAGGTAAATGCAACTCGGACACCGGGTGTGCCCCAAACTATGGGCATCAATGAGAAGATGGGTAGGAAGGATTGTTAATCCAGAGCACTTCCCCTTGTATCAGTCCAAAATTTTCCGGATATGAATTTGGGAAGCTGGGTTGCCCCGGTAAACCCCGCACTCGGATAACTCTCCCGTAGCTACGGAACCTGCGCAAACTACGGCGAGCCTTTTCACAAGAGTTCCAGGTCCAACAATTGCCATCGCGGCAATCCAGGCGCCACTTTCAATCGAAATGGGTGCAGCGGTTAAATCGAAGGTCCTGGAGTTATAGTCATGGTTTCCGGTGAGCAGGTAAGCGCCTTGAGAAAGAACCACATTGTCCGAAAGTGACACGTGAGCCACGTTGTCAATCCAGACCTGCTCGCCGATCCAACAATCATCGCCGATATCGAGATGCCATGGGTATTTGAATTTGACTTGCGGCTTAATGACTACCCTTGAGCCAATATTTGCGCCGTAGAGACGGAGGATTGAAGATTTGAAAGAAGACGGCCACGGGAAAAAACTTTCAAAAAAGACTCTGCTAATAAGAAGCCAGACAGTGCGGCGCCAACGAGGGCCAGAATCGTAGCCCTTGGTCGAATATTCCCTTAGTGAGACTTTTTGCATGGTTGCGGCGGCTTTGTTCAATCGGCGAAACCCCGAGCCACCCGAATCGCACAGGTGGCTTGAAGAAAGGCCAATTGATCATGGGCGAGTAACGTCGTATTTCCCCGACTAATCTACACCCAACTTGATCTTGAGAAGTTCCAATGACAGCAGCAATTCCGCATAGGTGCGCTGGAGTGCGTAGAACCAGCCCTTCCATCCGTCGAGGATGACCCCTTTCCCGATAAGAGTGTAGATAAATATGACGGGAACCATGGGCCAAATCTGCTGTCTCAATCGATCCTGTATCGGCAATTTTTCAGATGAAGGTTGGCTCAACTTTGAAGCTTCTTGTTTGGCGTAATTCGCCTGAGAACTGAACCAGCGATCGAGAGGCTTGCGGTCATCATGTTCGATCCTAGTTTCAAGGAGTCGGGAGGGTTCGTCATTGATGAGTCGATGTCCGTGACCGTCTTGAACGTATGTTGGTGAACCCTTTCTGAATAGCACGGTTCGTGGTGGGTAGAGTGTTCCGCGGAGGGGCGCACCTTCAATACAGTAGACGAATCGGGATTTGAATCCGGCTTCTGGACAATCTTTGGGAATTGACTGCAACTCGTCGGGAAATTGCTCTGAGAGAATGAAGTCGGCGTCGAGAGTAAGAACCCAGGGAGTCGTAACGCGTTCGATACCAAAATTGACCTGGTTGGCGAAGTCATCAAACTCTCGGGTCAATACGTTGACCTTGGAATTGGAACGGCACAGTTCCAGGGTCCTGTCAGTACTCCCGCTGTCGACAACAAGGATCTCCTGGGCCCATTGCAGGCGCTCAAGGCAACGCTCTATATTGGGTTCCTCGTTCCATGTGATGATGACAGGGGTGATACTATTCAGATCCATGAGATTCGTGCGCGGGGGATGTAAGCTCCGCATATAGGTCGGAAAGTGCTCGCCCCATTCTCTCCAAGCTGTATTCACGTTCGACGAACGCTTTCGCGGCTTTGCCTAGCGATGATCTTAAATTTTTGTCGTCGAGGAGCCTTTGTAATTGGTCCCGCACGCTTTCAGGGGATGGGTCGGTGAGTAAACATGCGTGATCATCTACTGCCTCCTCGCCTACGGCAACCCCCTTTCCGATCAAGGATGGTAGACCAAACCCCATTGCCTCAACTGCGGCGATACCAAAATTCTCAGAGTAAGAAGGCAAGGCGAAAACACTGGCCTCTCGCAGCAATCGATCCTTGTCGGACCCACTGACATACCCTTCCCAGAAAACCGAATCTGAAATGCCCAGATTCTCTGCTAGCGATTTGAGTGAAGTGACGTAGTCAGGAGGACCGTCGCCGGCAATTCGAAGGTCCCACTTGTTCTGATCGACATCGTCAAGATCGGCCCACGCTTTAAAAAGTGATTCCAGATTTTTCTTGGGATCAACGCGGGAAAGAAAGAGAACGTAGGGCGTTTCCCGACAAGGGGGATCATGGCTGTCCTCTGTCGAGGCGGCGATGGGAATGCCCAGAGGAATAATCCTTGGGCGCATGGGGATGCTTAGCTCTTCCGCTTCAATTTTCTCCGCGTTGCTCGTGAAATGCATGGCGGCGGCGTCTCTTAAGAGAGGGGCTTCAATCCGTCGGATAGAGAGCTTCTTCAGCAGTTTGCGGCGATTGGAGATCCCATACGAGTTCAGGACGCCGAGCGGGCGAATGATGTAAGGCACTCCAGCTTTTCTGGCAATGCGGGCGGCAGCCACGCTGGTGTATGAAAAGAGAGCGTGCACATGAACGACGTCGAATTCATTAATGTGCCGCCTTATCCACTTCGAGAGGGGAAACGAAACTTTGTAAAATTCAGTTTGTTTCGGAAATCTCCAGATCGGACCAAAGTCCGTGTTTTCCGGAAATTCGACGGGCTGGGGTAGACGCCTCCCGGGCCCGTCATCGTCAGTGGTCACGATGGTCACTTCAACGCCTTCTGCCGACAGAGCCTCTGCCATCAGCGGAAGTGCCTTGCTTGGGCCCCCATGTGCAGGAGAAAGAGAGGGGATGACGTGAAGTACTTTCATCAATTCAATCGACATCGGAAGAGTGGGACGTAATCGGTTGATGGTCGATATTTTGTAGTAAAATGGCGACCGCCCATTTTCGATACCACGCGGTGAGAGGGATCGTTGTTGAAATATGCTCGGTCCGTTCAAGCAGATCACCAAAATTTGATTCCATCCAGGATTGAAATGGGAATCGAAATCCCTTCTTAGGCCGGTTTCTTACCCAGCTTGGAATTTCAGGAACGGCATCCAGTATTAATTGTTTTCCGTCGCGAAGCCTGGACTCTGTGGGAATCTTAGAAAGTTTGGAAAAGAGGTGTTGGTCGACTAGCGGAACTCTGAGTTCAAGGCCGTGCGCCATCGAAAATATATCGCTATCTCGCAGAAGCTGATTGCGCATGTAGCGGGTTAGTTCAAGAAAACTCACGGTGTCACGTGGATTCATCACGGGCGCATTCCAGTCAAAATCAGGGGGCTCAGTCTTTATGTCGCAAATGGATTCTGTCAGCTGAACCGCTTCAGAAGGAGTGAAAATGCCGCGCTGAGCATGAAAAGCATGGAGCCACGACGGCTCCGGAGCCTCGAAGAATGATGCTAGTCGCTGCCACGGACTACCCAGAGGGAGGCGTTTCAACAGATTGGCAGCGAGTGGCCTACTGTAGCCCAACGCGCGGTGGGCCCGCATTAAATTTGGAACACGGCGAAAGGAATTGTAACCGGCTGCCAGCTCATCTCCACCCAGTCCAGAGATGACCACTTTCACGCCGTGCTTTCTGGCGAGTTTGCTGACGCACCAGGTATTGAATCCGTCGATGGTGGGCTGGTCGGATGCTGCGAGAAATTCAGGAATCTCGAGGCGGGCATCATTTGAAGTCATTTGCCACTCAGTATGAAGGGCCCCAAAGTGTTCGGCGGTTTGACGGGCCGCAGAAGACTCATCGAATTCGGGATTGCTAAACCCAATAGAGAAAGTTCGAATGTCAGCGGTAGGGCCTAGGTGTTCTCTGGCTAAAGCGAGAAGTGCCGTCGAGTCGATTCCACCACTTAGGAAAAACCCAACCGGCACGTCGCTGACTAAATGTCGTGCAACGCTTTCCTGAAGTGCTTTGCGAGCGATCCGTTCCGGCTTCTCGTCTGAGTGGTGAGTTTGAAATTCCAGCTTGTTCCACGGTTCGATATTGACCTTACCATTTTCCCATCTCAGGAGGTGTCCAGCAGGGAGTTGGCGAATAGATTGGAACAGCGTTCCAGGTTCCGGAGAGGTTCCCCATAATAAAAAATCCCGAACAGTATCGGCATCGATTTTTTCATTGCCTTTGCGCAGTGCTTTGACCTCTGAGGCAAATTCGAGGGTGCTATTCAGGTTGCGATAATAGAGTGGTTTGATTCCAAAGGGGTCTCTGGCGAGAAGGGCACGTTTATTCAGGCCGTCCCAATAGGCAAAAGCGAACATTCCGTGAAGCTTGGGCAGGCACGCGGAGCCTTCACGGACAAGTAATCGAAGCAGAACTTCTGTATCCGAATCGCTTTGAAATACTTCACCGGAACCCTTGAGCTCCTCCCTCAGTTTACGAAAATTGTAGATTTCCCCATTAAACGCTAACACATGGGCATTTGAATTCGTAGTGGAGGGGGCGGCCGGAAACGTCATCGGCTGAGTGGCCTTGGTACTCAAGTCGAGGATGGCCAAGCGTGTGTGGACAAGGCACGCCTCATTGCTCGTCCAGATGCCGTGGCCATCCGGCCCTCGATGCTTTAGCGCATCGACCATTTCTCGTGCGTCCCAACTTTTGCGCTCTCCAATCCATCCTCCGATTCCACACATTATACTGCCGGGTTTATGCTCAGTTGGGAGAGGTGAGAATTCAATCTGTCGCGAAAAGCGGTTCGCCCGAATGTTTGACGCACCTCGCTCGAGAGTTCCTCCCGATTGGACCATAGCTTGGGGCCTTCATTTTGGAGGAGTTGGTTGAGCCCACGAGTGATTTCATCGGCGGAGGAAGGGTCGACGAGCACGCCGAGGCGGCCGCCGTCCAAGGCATCCACTGAACCGTCGCGATTTCCGGCCAGGACTGGAGTGCCGCAACCCATTGATTCGAGGAAAACGATGCCAAACCCTTCTCCTGAGCTAGGCATGGCAAATACGTCTGCCAGTTGGTAGTGGGCGGCGAGTTCTTCGTCCGGGACGAATCCGGTGAAAGAAACAGAGGCGCGAATTCCAAGATCGTCTGCCATTTGCACCAACCGCTCCTTATCATTGCCTTTTCCGACTACAATGAGTTTCACCGATTGGCCCGATGAGAGAAGTGTTGAGACGGCCTTCATGACGAGATCGTGTCCCTTGTAGCCTTCTGCTTTTTCAATGCGGGCAACAGTCAGGACAACTTGATCGCTCTCATTAATATCATAGCGCTGGAGAAGTTCCTCAGACTTTGCTTTAGGAGTGAAACGATCTTCATCGTATGTGTTAGGCAAAACTCCAATTCGATCAGAATCCACCCCTCCAAGTGCAATGACTTTTTGGCGAGTCCATTCACTGACTGCGAGGATGCAATCGGCTTGTCGAATAGCAGATAACCGACTCTTGGATAGGTTGGGATGAACATCGACCCCATGAGCGACTAGGATGTATGGGGTATTTCGGTGCTTTTTGAGCAGAGCCGCGGCTGGACCAAAATTGAGGTGAGTGCTGACTACCAGTTGTGGTGGCTCTACCCAACCATTCAAAATTAGCTTTCCGGCAAATGCGGGCGATTGGAGCCGTCCAGGAACACCCCCGGTCCCCTGAAGCGGAATGCCGCTCCATACGCCTGAGTGGTCTTTTTTTCCAAACAAACGCAAGTCGTGAATATCCGGCTTTAGCGCTGATGCCAGTTCTCGGCTGAAAGCGGTGATTCCACCTCCGAACTCAGTGAATCCGGGGGCCCAGAGATGAAGCGAACTAATATTCAAGATGGCAATAGGGAGCAGATGTTGCGGTTCGATGAAGAGCTAGTTGTCTTTTAGTCCTTCCAAGGCGGAGAGTAACGTCTTTGTTGCCTCCTCATAGGAAAAAGAGGCAATATGCGCCTTGGCTGAGTGCCCCATCTTCCGCGTTTTCCCGAGATCGGATAGAGCCTCTTTAAGTATTGATTGGAGTTCGCTCACATTACTCGATTCAAAGATCCAACCCGTTTCATTGGGAATGATTAGATCTCGGGCACAACCCACATGCGAACTGACGATGGCCGGAAGGCACAGATTCATGGCTTCGTTGATGGCCAGTCCCCAGGTTTCACCGTTGCCGAATGAGGGTAGCACAATGAATGAGCCGGCAGCGTAGACTTTTGGCATCTGGCTTTGATTCTGGAAGGGAGCAAAAAACACCGTTTTTCCGAGAGCCTCTCCTGCCTGCCTTCTCAATTCCGCCTCGAGCGGACCCCCGCCCACCATGAGTAAGGCCGGAGCCGCTGATGTGTTCGTGTGAGGAAGTTTGAGGAAGGCTTCAAGAAGGTCCCCTGGGCGTTTCTTGGGTTCGAATTTGCCGGCGAACAGAGCCACGGGGCGGTCTGATGACAAATCCATTCCGGCTTTCCAGTCGGCGGCCGCTTCCCGGGAAGTTTCCACTTCCGTCGAGAAGCGGGCATTGTCCACGCAGTGCGGTACGAGAGTGATGTTCCTCTCTGCGACTCCGTGTTCGAGCAGATATTCCCGGTTTGCGTGGCCCACCGCGAGGCAGTGTGAGAAACGTTTGAGGATCCCGCGTTTGAGCTGTTTGATGAGAGTTGCCTTGAGGCCAGTCCGGGGGTGGAGATCGTGAGAATCTCCCCGGAGAAGTTTGGGGATTCGCCTGAGCTGAGGAGAAAAGAGAACCTTAAGGTGAGTCTTCCAGGCGTAGCCGAAAATGAGAATGGCATCCGGCCCCCACTGGGAGATTGCGTCGATTAGCCCGGGATTGTCGAGTCCGGAGAAATGGTGCGTGCCGGGATCCCGACTCAGGTTGGTGACGAATTCGGACTCGTAGTCATCGAGGAGAGGGATGTCCCAGGAGAATGAAGTCTGAAAGGTGCGGTCTTCTGTTTTAGCCACTCCGGAATCCCATAGGTAAAACACTTTGAGATCCAGGCGTGACTCCCGTGCGATCTCGCGGAACCACGGTGAGTAATACTGCACCGGGTGCGAAAGAACGACGGCAAGGCGCAGATGATGCTTCGACTTTTTGGGCACGATTGGGAGAGAATTGAGAACTAGGTCTCGCGCTGTCCAGGTGTACTGGGGGGTGTTCTCGCGTGAGTCTTGGGGGGGAAGGCAGCGCCGCGCCGGTTCATCCAGAGGCGCATGAGCCCTCCGGCCAGACTGATGACCACCATAAATTGAAAAGTCGTGGTAACGAATACGCTGGCAACCATTTCGTATGAAATCGCCAACTTTAGTAAGAATCCAATCAGAATCAGGCCCTCAATGGAGAAAAGTATTTTGTTGTAAGCGTATTTTTCGAGCGCTCCGAGAAGTACCCCGAATCCAATTCCGAGAATCAGGGGCCCAAAAAAGACCCCGAAGTTGCCGACTGCTTCAGGGAGTAGTCCCCAGGCAATATAGGTTTTTTCCGTCTCGGCCCGGGTGAGCTGGCGGCGAAAGTGAAGGTTTAGGGTCGCCTGTCCTTCGTGAGCCCGGGGCTTGGCTTTCCAAAGAAACCGAGGCACCAACAAGGGGGGGATGAGTGCGTAGGTTTCTCCGTTGAGTTGACTGATGTTCTGTTCTTCAATGGCCCGGATTACGAAAGTCAGATTGTTGATGTTGTTAATGCGTTCAAGAAGGGACTGGCTACTTTCCGAATCGACTGCCGTGTCTCTGGTTTGAGACGAACTGGGAAGTGCGTGTATACTGGTGACGGCCCAATCCTGAAAGAAAGCGGGCATACGGCCTATATGTACTTCGACATCCGTCGAGCCGGAGGGCCAGTATTTATCCCGCATCTGTATTTTGCCCTGATTGAAGAACGCCAGAATCAACAGGCTGATTAGCGCGAACGTCCACGGGGGGCGATGGTTCTTCAAAGCCTGTCCGGCGGCCAGGGCCATGATGAGCCCTGTCGCTGTGGCCAGGATCAAATTGGAAACGGAGAAAAAGAAGAGGCTGATGACACAACCCCAGAACAGCCAGGTGGTGAATTCATCGGAGCGGAAACGGATCGTGAGGCTGCCGATCAGTGCCCCCAGCATCGTGGCCGCATCAGAGAAGGCTCTCAGGAGGGGGAAGACGCTCCACAGCCCATCAGGAAGAAGTTGGTGCAACCAGCCGGACTTAATGAGCAGTTGGAAAAAAATAGAGCCGACGAGAAGCCATATGGATAGCATGCGAGCATTCTTCATGTGGCTGCTGTTGTTTTGCTGAAGCAGTGGCCATCGTGTCGGCGGAGGTACCTTGATGGCGTGAATTCCCAGGCTCCACCCGATTAGTAGTGCAACAAAAAAGAGCCCGACATTCAAACTGGCCAGAGAAATAATAGCCGGAGGGAGGCGATCCGAACCCGTATCAAAATTCAGTAAGGATATGCCATATAACACTCCCTGTTGGATCAGGAATAAGGGGAGTAAAGGGATTGATTTTAGGGAGCATCTGGACCACACAAACAGCGCGACCAAACACGGGGCGGTGATCATCAAAAAGGGAAACGCAGGTGAATCGGGCTTGATGGCCACGATGCTGAATGTGATGAGGCATACCATCAACAGTAGCCAGTTTAGTGGATGCCAGAGGCGCCTTAGTCGGAGGCCGAGTGCGCCAAATGACCCTGGAGTCAGCTGCTTTTTCGGACGGATTGGCTGAACGCCAGGAGCCTGATGGTTAGCCGTCATTGGTGGGTGGCCAGGGGCGGGTGGTTGGCGTGCTTTTTTGAGCGGGATTCGTTAAGGGAGCGTTTTCCGACTCGGACTCCCTCTTCTTTCGCGAAGAGGGGTATGCGTAAGCGGCGGCGGCGTCAGTTGGGCCGATCCAGATTCGGAATGCCATTCCGGCAGCTATGATGAGGACTGAAAATTGAAAGAAGGAGGTGATAAACACTGATGCGACCATCTCGTGAGACACTCCCATTTTGAGCAAAAATCCAATAAGGAGTAACCCTTCGATGGAGAAAAAGCGCTGATGAATGGAGATCTTTTCGATGAGGCCCAGGAAGATCCCGATAAGCAGTCCAATCAGGGCAGGCCCGAAAACGATGCCGAAATTCCCGACAGCTTCAGGGAGCGCCCCCCAAGCAATATAGGTCCTCTCTGTTTGCTTAACCGAAAACTGTCGCTGGAAGTGAAGGTTTAAGAGCACCTGCCCTTCGTGGACTCTTGGCTTGTCCTTCCAGAGGAAGCGGGGAAAAAGAAGCTTGGGGACGAGAAGGTAGGTTTTCCCATTGAGAACAGGGATATTCTTTTCTTGCACGGCATCCACTGCCCAGATCAAGTTTTGCAAATTGTCGATGCGTTCTATAATCGATTGGCCTGAATCGACGCTTGAAGTCTTTGCGACAATCGATTTTTTAAATGAATCGCCATTACCGGTAAACATTTTGGCGCTGGTTGAGAACCATTCCCGGTACAATTTGGGTATTTCTTTCAGTGGCACATCCACCCATGTTGCATCTCCTTCCCAGTAGCGATCGCGCATGATGAATTTACTTTGGTTCAGAAAACCAAAGATCAGGAAGGCTGAAATCAAGAAAACCCAAGGTACGCGACGTTTAGCCAGAGAAAGGCCGGCCGCGGTGGAAATAATAATGGTCGAGGCCGCCGCGAGCCGGAAATCGATCAATGAAAATCCTATATTGGCGATAACGAGGAGAGCGAAGGACCAGGTCCAGATATCTTTCGGTTTGAGGGCTAGAAACATGCCGCTGATGGTGGCACCCAACAAGGTGGACGCGTCCGCGCCCGCGCGAAGAATGGCGAGAAGGCCGATGAATTCATCCGGAAGAATTGCGTGAAGAAGGCCCGTTCGGTTAAAAATGTTGAATAGAAAGCCGAAGAGGAGAAGAGAGAGGCCAACTTGGAGAATGCGAGTGCGGTCGCGTTTCAGGTGGCTGGAAAGGAGTACGAAACGAGAAGGTGGGGGGCGCTTGACGATCGTTTTGCCATAGGACCATCCGCCAATGAGCGCCAAAATGAATAGACAGATCGCAAAAGAAGAGGAAAGCAGGGTCCTCTCTGAGGTTTTGAGGAAGGCTTCGTCTTGAACCACCATCGGGAGCGAGTAAATGATGGATTGCTGGAGAATAAAGACCGGGAGCAGAGGAATACTGGATAGGCCATTTCTTAGCCAGGCGTGAAGCGCGAAAATCGTAACAATCCCAATTGAGAAGAAGTAAGGAATCGTGTCAAAAGAATCGATTAGTGCCAGGTAAACAAGGCCGAATGCGAGTGCCGAAATCACTGCCAGATACCCTCCTCGGTAGAGGCGCGCGGAGCCTTCGGAAAGCTCACTGAAAGTTTGAGGCAACTGCTTTAACTCGTGCCGATTGCTTCGAGTGAGTCGTTTGAGTTTTGAGAATTCGAGCCGCATTTGCTGAATTAATGTAGAACAATGCGAAAAAAATGGGCCAATTTATTGGCCTGATTTCTTGCCGTGTGGGGAATGAAAGCCTCTAGATCAAGAGGGACCTTGGCGATTGAGAGAGAATCTGAGAATAGATTGTCTGCGATGGTCTTTGCAATCGTGGATGTTGGCGTATCCGAGGTGAACGAAAAGGCATTTGCCCCGCCCACATTTTGGATCAGCGTATTGATGGAACTTTGTTCGTGAAAGATTGTTACGAGAGGTTTTCCGGCCAGCAGATAGGGATAGATTTTCGAGGCGGTGTAGCCGGGGTCGTCGGAACCGAGGACGATGAGGGCGTCGGCATCGAGAAGGCAACGAAGGGACGCGGAATAGGGGATTCGATCGGGAGATTCAATGACATTTTCAGCTAAGCCAAACTCTTTGGCTAGAGCCGGAATCGAACTTTGCCCCATGCCGGGTGCTGCGTAGGAGGTTCCAATGAAGTGCAAACGAAGTTTCCGCAGCTGATCGGGATATCGGGATCCAGCCAATTCCAAAGCGCTGAAGAGGCCCTTTAACGCAGGGTGCATTTGCGGGGGACAAACACCAACATAAACCCAATTGGTTTCCCCGCCGTTTGGGTCAAAGCAGTGTTGTCTGACTTTTTCAGCCTTGGTTCGTTCCAGGTCGATGGAGTCTCCCGGGAACGGGAGCACAATGGAAGGAAACTGGTGAAGTGCCTTGCAACCTTCAGTAACGGAATGTGGGTGCTCCTGGATCACGTCTAGCCATGGATACCGTTTATCTAGCTGTTCGGGGTAAGCTGTCGAAACTGAAGTAATTCCGGAGCACTGGCGCAGCACACGAGGCTCGAGGAATCGATTTATGCGATCGGCAACGGCGTATTTTAGCCGGCCACCGGGAGGCGAGAGTTCAGGGTGCTCCTTGTAATAGTCGTTCACCCACGGGTCTTGGTAATCCAGAATAAAGGGAACGCCATACCGTGAATTCCACTCTGGACCTAACTTATGAATACTGGCTTGTGTGTTCGAAAAATAGACGAGATCAAAGTTTGAATTTCGGAGTAGTTGGCTGCCCTTTCTGCGTAGTGCATGGTACGCCCTCCAGCTTAAGGATCCAAATCCGGGGATGCATCCCCACTTAGGGGAAAGTGCCTTAACTCTGTGAATAGGAACCTCAGCGGGAAGGCCCTCTTCCAGCCAAGGGTCTTGAGGTTGCGTGACCTGTCCTGGCTCGACGGCAAGTATTTCCGCCTCAATTCCGTTCTCCTTTAGGTATGGGGTGATCAAACGAACCCGTTGCATGTCCGCTGCATTGGTAGGAGGGAAGTGAGGAGAAATAATTAGAACTCGCATTACTATAGATCGCGTTTGGACTACTGATGCAGGGGAGGCGTGATGACAAATTTCGTTAGGAAGTATCGTTTTGTGCCATGCGGTAGCTGCGCCAGCAGTCGGGCTGGAAACCAAGTTGCTCGGGCAAATTATTGAGATCCGCTCGGAGTAGTTCGACGATGAAGCTGGCATCCTCATCACTGATCCTTGAGGACTTTTTTCGGTAGAAGAGTAACTCCAGTTTCTGACGGGCTCCAATTCGATTGAAATACTTGAGGAAGTTGTCCCAGCCAAAAATAGCATCGACTGGCTTTATTAGGGCACGAGTCGTGTTTCGATAGGCGCTCCGATAAACTGACTCTAATAGTTTGTTCTTTGGTTCCACCCCGCCTCGGGAGTCGAGGGACTCCGGGGATTTTAGTGTGGAGCTTAAACCTAAAAACTCAGAAATTTGGTCCAGTTTCTCTTGCCCTTTGATGAGGTCCTCAAATAGGATAACCTTTACATTGCTTCCAAAGTAATTTTTCCACGTGGATAGATGCTTGGAATAGAGCGCAGGCTCAAGCAAATGCTCAGGGTATTGCTGAATGGCCTCTTGAAGGTTCAACTTTTCGGTGTTCTCACAGTGAAAGTTCTGGCGTCTTAAATGCCAATAATGTGAGTAAATTTGAGATATAGGATCGCGTAAGAGAATTAGGATTCTGCTGTTCGGGTAGTGCTTTTGAATTAGGGAAGCCGCGCTTTCTTGGGTCCAGTAGGAAGTTGAGCAATCCGCCCACCACTTGAGTTTCTGATCACAATCCCGATCGTGAAAACGACTTTCGTAGTTGGGCCGCTTGTCTTCGGCATACTTCCAGTCGCAAAAAAAATGGAGTTCTTTTTCCCCGGGGATGAAGACTTCGGGATGGGTGCAAAGGATATTTGCCAGATATGTGGTTCCACTTTTAGGTGCCCCGGGGACAAAGAGGTTTGGTGTCTGGAGGCGGGAGATACTATGTTTCATCGGCGATTTCTCTCTGGCTTGAATCTATGCTGCCCCAATTCATGAAATAGTGACCCGATCCCGGAAGCGGGACACATCATAAGTAAAGTCTTGCCGGGGTTGTGTTCCGGTCAAGTGATTGATTGGCGATTGCCCTTGGCTTTGACGGATCGGAGGCCGCAGACCGAATTTGAGTCTGAGCCATGGGTGCCATTTATCTTGCTGTTCGGGATAAGCTTTCAAAACTGAAGAAATGCTAGGGAACTCGCGCGGAACTCACGATTCAAATGATCGGAAAAATTTCAGAGTGTTCTTTGTAATAATTGTTTACCCGTGCGTCTTGGTAATTCAGAATAAATGGAATTCCAAATTCCTTTTAACTAGTGGCAGCCGAGATGATGAATCCCACATTGAGTCATTGAAATGCAGACCGGTCTAACACGCTGCATATCCGCAGCGTTGGTCGGGGGAAAATGACTAAAGAGTCGCAAAGGAGTGCAGGGGGCTAGAATTTTCTAGTCAGAATTCGACTCCGAGAATCTCGCGTTTTGGAGCATTTCGGCAGCGCTCCTGAACTTTTTCAGGATTACGTATCCAAACTTGGTTATTCCGGTTGGTTTCGGAGGTGGCTGATATTAGTTCTCGGCTGAATGGATCATAACTCATCTGGCGAAATCCGGCATCTGACATGATAGCCGCGATGGCAACGGAGGTCTCCTCTAACAGAATGACATTTACTCGAGGGCTTTGCAGGCTTTCTTTTGCTCCCTCAAGCACTTCCATTTCAAAGCCTTCCACATCAATTTTCCAAAACGAGGCGACGGGGCTTTCACCGATCAATGAATCAAGAGTGATCACCGGGACATCTTGAGAAGACCCTTTGTAGGAATGGTCAACGACCTGATTTGTGGGTCCTCGATCAGTGCTGAACTTGATCCATTCAGAACTGGCTCCCACCGCCGTTCGTTTGGCATGGATGAGTCCCTCTAGTTCATTGGTCTTCAGATTGCGTTCCAAAGCGTTGAATGTAGTTGGGACTGGCTCGAATGCCAGTCCTGGAACTTTACAGACTTTTCCGGCCAATAATGAGTAGGAGCCAACATTGGCCCCGATATCATAAAATCTATCAGTCTCATCGGGGGCCGAAAAATAATGCAATAGAAGTGACATATCAGCGAACTCGTGAAGGCCGCAGTAAATGTTTCCGGTGGCCCCGGTCATTCCTCTTTCAGCGACTAGTGAGGAATCGTCGATCCAAGGCATAACTACAGGGGCGTTTAGCAGCCTGGTGCCTAGTTGCCACTGCACCCATCGCTTCCAAGCCTGAGGTTTGGCCCTCCGTCCGATGGGGTGACGGTTAATGAATTGATACGTTCGTCTAAGCTCTTCGAGCATATATAATCTTTGTCATGGTTCAAACTTGAGGGAACTCCACTATTTGGCGAAAAGTTGAGCTATGATTTCACTGAGGAAGGGCCACCAAGTGACAAACTTCCGGATCCGCGCCGTAGTTTGGAGCATTGTTGGTTTCGAGAATCGAAAAACTGTAGCCGAGTGGGGCGAGAAATTCGACGCACTCTTTGCAGAGCTTTCGAGAGTGCACTTCAATCAGAAATAGTGGTTTGAATTTTTCTATCATGTTTTGCCCCCCTTTTAGGACCATTGCCTCAGCACCTTCGACATCAATTTTCAACAAGTTTGCCGGTGCGATTGAGCCGTTGTCTATCAGCGCATCAATAGTTCCGATGGTCACTTGAATTTTTTCGGTGGAATCATCCCCAGAATCAAAATTACTGTTCCCCAGTTTTCCCATGCTTGATTCTGGCATAACCACAAATTCGGTTTCCCCTGTTTGATCTGCCAGCGCCATTTGATGCACTAAAATTTTTGAGGAAGGGTTGAGTTCCACCATTTTGTTAATCTGCGTGATGTTTTCCGGAAACGGTTCAAATGTATGCACTGTTGAGGCCCCCTGGCGACTCATGACGCCAGAGAAGTATCCCCGGTAGCCCCCAATGTCGTAGCACGTGTACCCCGGTTGAATCAAGGCAGCTAGTCGTTCGGAGAACTCCTGCTCGTAGGTTCCGATCCAGATTTGTTTGTCCTGTGGAAGTTGAATTGGATAGTTGAGGCCATCTGCGGGACCTCCTTGGATTTGATGGGTGAACGCTTCGCCCGAGAGGTGAGATTCAAACAGGGAGTGCTGCAGTTGCTTGATTCCAGGTATATGCTTAACCCATCCGCGAATTCGATAGGGGATTTTGCTTCCAGCAGCTTGAAGGAGTTTTTTCATATATGGGAAATGACAGTTTGCTTAAAGCTTTTCATTTGAGCTTCACGGTTTCCGTATTTGAGAGCATAGGAACGGGCATTATTGCGAAGTTTCGCAAGCTCTTCGGGGTGGTTCTTGAGGTGAAGAATTTGATTGGCCAGAGATTCCGATGAGCCCGGCTCGAAGAGCAGCCCGCCCTTACTGTCATGAATGACTTGGCTGAGCCCCGTTAGATCGCTGGAGATGACAGCCAACCCGGACATCATGTAGTCGAATATTTTATTCGAAACGGTCAGTTCGTGATTCTGAACTCCACTTTGTTCGAGACAAAGGCCTATCGTGTGGGGCGAAGCGGCCGAAACGGCTTCGTCAGGACCATGCGGTGGTAGTAGAAAGACTCTCGATTTGAGATTACGGTCGTCGATCGCCCGTTTGAGTGTGGCACCTCTGTCGAAACCGAGATTCCCTTGCAGGTGCAGAGTAATGTCGTGGGGGAGGTTAACGAGTGCGTCAAGCGCGCCCTCCAGGCCTCGTTGTCCGAGCCCCAAGACTGAGTTTCTCCAGTACAGCTTTATTGGGTCACTCTCGCCTTGTTCGATCGAGTCGGAGCGTGGGGGGCAATTGTAAAGTGACAGTGTTTTTTTTGCCTCGTAGGCTGCGAGGTAGGCTGCCGAGACTTGTGGGCTGCTCGTAGTCAATAGTGTGCATTTGGGGATGGCTGCTGATTCAAGCTCTGAAACCGCCCGGCGAATGGCGGGAGTTTGGCCGGCTCCCATATCTGAATAAAATTCCATGCAATCAAAAAGCAAAGAGCTTCCCTCCGGCATGGAGCGGAGCGTGGGGAGAAGAAGTTCAATATTGTGTGGGAAGTAAACATCGGCGGCAAGATCCGTGAGTATCTTCTCAATTCCGATTACTCTTGGCGTGAAAATTTCAGGAAGTAAGAGGCCGGTGATTTGGAAAAAAAATGAGGCAATTCGAGCCCGAAGTTTGTGAACGCAAAGTATGATTGGGTTCTTCTTTGTCGGGAAATAATGGGTGATCCAGCGAAGGTTCGGTAGTTCCCCCAATGCGGGAGTTGCAACATTCTTCGATCCAATTGGGGCACAGTCTAAAAATACGATTTCTCTTTCAGGGAATAGCTCGGCGAGGGCCCGAGCATGCCGAGGGCCTCGCGGTTCAGCGCTAGCTGGGTAGGGAGTGCAAACGCATATTCTCGATTTGTTAGACATTTAGATGATCCCAAACTCTATAAAGAGTCTTCCAGAATGTTGAGGATCCGGCCGGAAGCTTTCCCGTCCCCGTAGGGGTTAACGAGAGTGCTCCGCCTGGCGTACTCCGAAGGGTCGTTGAGGAGAACCTCGGCTTCGCGACAGATCGATTCGGAGTCGGTGCCAACCAGACGGCAAGTGCCAGCCGAAACTGCTTCCGGGCGCTCAGTGTTTTCCCTGAGCACCAAAACGGGTTTGCCTAGGCTTGGCGCTTCCTCCTGAACCCCTCCGGAATCACTCATCACAAAGTGACAATGATCCAATAGCCATACGAAATCTTCGTAGCCGGCAGGTTCAATAAGAGCAATCTGAGGATTCTTGTTGAGGATCCTGTTGACGGGTTCCTGTACGTTTGGGTTGAGGTGAACGGGATAGAGAATGCCTAGATCGGGATGAGCCTCAGTAAGCTGAATCAGTGCCTGGCAAATGTTTTCAAAGCCACTGCCAAACGATTCCCTTCGATGACCTGTCACAAGTAGCCACTTTCGGGCGGGATTGGCCATGAATTCAGAGTGAAATTCGTTCGGAATTCCTAAGCGTTTACAAAGTAGGCTCTCGTCAATATCTGTGGTGCGGATACGATCTCGAATGAAAAGAAGAGAATCGATAACCGTATTGCCCGTGACGTGGATGCTCGAAGCATCAATGGCTTCTTTGAGCAAATTGGATCGACTACCTTCAGTTGGAGCAAAATTCCACTTTGCTATTGGGGAAACAAGGCGGCGATTCATTTCTTCGGGCCAAGGTGAGTTCATGTTGTGAGTCCTCAAGCCCGCCTCGATATGGCCTAACGGAATCCTCTCATAAAAAGCGGATATCGATGCCGCTAAAACAGTTGTGGTGTCACCTTGTACGAGAACTGCGGCAGGGGAGCTCTCTTGGAGGAATTGTGAAACTGCTCCAATCACTCGAGACGTAATCTGGGCCAATGATTGGCCTTTCGTCATAAGGTCCAAGTCGAAGTCAGGTTGAATGTCAAATGCTGAAAGGGCTTGGTGAAGCATCTCGCGATGCTGCCCTGTCGATAGCAGTACTGGTCGAAATTTTGATGATTCTGCTAAGGCATGGTACACGGGAGCGAGTTTGATTGCTTCGGGGCGAGTCCCGACAACTAGTGCGATTTTTTTCATTCGGAGGTTTGTTTCGCGATCAAAAAGGGAATTCAGTGTCCGAATAGCCGTTGAATTCTGCGAGCTAGTTTCCAACCAAGAAATTTTTGGACCTGTTGAAATCGAGGCGGTCCGCCCGCCCTCAAATTGGTTCCTCCAAGTTCCGCGACGCGAGCCTCCATACGCTTGAGAAGGTCGGGAAAGTTTGGATAGTATGTATAGATGAAATTCTGAAGAACGCTTGCGCAGGATTGGCGAGATTCAGCATCGTTTCGACGGCTTAGCAGTGCGTTTGTTCCTTGAAGTATTGAGTGGTAGGCTGCTTCCACCGCCTTTTTCGACGTTTGCTTTGACAGGCTACCCTCAATTTCTGAGCGATAATAAAGGGTTTCACCCGGCGTGAACAAGACCTCATTCGCATTGCTGATTACTCGGGCAAAAAACTCGAAATCGTCACAGGGGGAGTGCTCCGCAAGTTTGGTATCCCATGGGCCTGACTTTTGAATGAGGGTTCTGGGAATGAGAAACATTCCCGGCTGGCACATGGGTCGCGCTTTTTCCCAAGATTTTACCAGCCAATCGGAAGCTTCCATATCTTGCCAAACGGGTTCTGGATTTGCGCGATAGGTCGATAGGTTATCATCGTAAAACCTACCCCATTCAGAGGAAGCAATCGCGTCCTGCCTCCCCTTCAATTTCTCTATCTGTCTTTCGATTAACCCGGGTGAGATTACATCGTCGGCGTCAAAGAATTTGATGTATTCGCCTTCTGCTTGCTCAAGGGCTCGGTTTCGAGTTCGAGGTGCGCTTCCACACTTCTCATCAATAACAGTCAATCGGGAATCGTCGAATGAAGCGAGGACTGATGCGCTTTCGTCTGTTGAAGCATCATTAACTACGATGATTTCAATATCTTGCCAAGTCTGGTCTAGGGCCGATTGCACAGCCTGACGGACGAACGGACCACCGTTGTGGCACGGGATGCAGATACTGACGAGAGGGCGGTGATTCATCAATGTATCTTTGTGGAAGCCAATTTCCAGGCTGCTTCAAAGTATTGAGGCTTACTGTCTGACACGTAGTGTTGGAGTACCCCTTCACCTGTTACTGCTTGCTGTTTCGAAGGAAAAGTGATGTAGCTTGCCTTAGGCATAACTGTTGGCGAAGACCGCGATGCTAACATCGCAACGAGCGCTTGTTCCAAAAAGTAGCTCGTTCCTTCCTTTTCAAGAAGTGTTCGACACCAGTATTCAAGTTCCTCCCAATCCAGAGCGTCACTGCGCAATCCGCATACGCCGACATTCAGCAATTCGGGGATAGGTGCTCCAGAAAGAGATTCCATCAGAGGCCGCGAGTAGCCGTATGATTCCTCACAGTCGGTCATGAGGCAGGTGGAGAATGAGTCATTGTCTGGGTCTGCCTTTCGACGGACTCCTTGGCAGTCCCACCAATCCAAAAGCTCATTGGGTCGGCCGAAGAAGAGCATATCAGAGTCGAGAACCAATTTAGCTCCAGTTGAGCCCAAGTGGACGTCGGTGAGTTTCCTGATATTGACGTAGTCTTCCCATCTTGATCGAAGGATCGGGAATCGTGTTTCTGGGAGCAGTTCATTGAGGCGCTCAGTTACAGTTGACTTTTGAATGGTCTGGCCTTTGGGGAAAATACGCCTGAGATGATCTTCGTGCTCCCTTAGTAAAGATCCGTCATCAACGACGTTCAGTGTGACTTCTCTTCCTGATTGTTTTGCCAGCGTCCAGGCGCAGAATGCAGTTTGATACCAAAATTGTGCGCCCGTTAGGAACCAGAGTTCCAACTCCGGCTCAGGATGAGAATCATGGGAGTTGCTATGGGGGGTAGGCGATAACACGGGAAGAGCTTTTGCCGCTTCCTCCATTTCGGCTTTCCACCGGTTGATACCAAAATAGGCCCGAGGCCCCCAATTAGCCATACGCCCCAATTGATCCTTGGGGCGGCGGTAAATTTTCGTTTTCAGGTTGCTCAGGAACTGTCGATTCACGGTAGCTTTTTGTGTAATTTTGATCGGCCTTCGAAATTGCCGGTGGCACACTGCCATCGAACGTGTTCTTGAGGTCCCTTCCAAGCGCGGGTTTGAAACCACGCTTTGATCGTCCTTAGAGGGACTGACCAAGCAGGAATAGAGCTCCACGGTTCGATTCGGTGCAGCGAAAGCACTTGGATGAAATCACTATAGGCACAGCGTGAAATTCGTCCTAAGTATTTGCGAGTCACTCTTTGCGGCGGGATAAGGTGTTGTAAGGACAATTCAGGCCAGTAGGCCGCGGACCATCCGGCATCCAGGGCGTAAAGCACCATGTCACAATCACCGGCTGAACTCAGTGAATCTCCTTTTCGGTCGGAAATCCCTGTTTCCCCCACATTTTCCATCCAGGTTTTTACAGCCTGTTTTCGAAATGCCATGCCCGCTCCGATGGGGGCACACTCCGGGTAGCTGGGTTCCTTTTTGTAGCAGTCGGCGTCAAATACGATGTCTTCATCTCCGAGGTCGCGACATCCCAGCGGGGCCATTCCTTCTACGAACCACCCGGGTAAGGCCTCCTCGTAGGCCGGAATACTCTTTCCTCCGGCGATGCCAATTTGAGCGTGAAGCTCAAATTGGGTTAGGGTCAATTTGAGGTAATCAGGGGCCAAGACATTATCATCATCTGAAAAGACAAGCAATTCGGTCTGTGATTCTTTGATCCCACGAAGTCGAGCATTCGAAAGTCCCAATTCCGGCTCGCAAATAATACGATATTGCCGGGTGAAGTGGGCTTGGCAAAATTCTTCAGACAGAGCGGGGGAGGAGCCGTTGTCTACGATGATTAGTTCCCACTGTTCTTTCTCCAATGTTTGAGCTTGAAGTCCGCAGAGAGTAGCCTTGAGCCGTCCTAGATCAGGGTTGTGAGTTGGAATGATGACAGTAATACGCATGGACTTAGATGGCTAATCGTCGTGTCGGGCAAGGACTCTTGTGAGCTTTTCTATTCTGATTTATCCCCAGGACTTCCTTTTCGCCAGCCTTGGATTACGGCTGGAATTCCATAGGCAATAGCACCGGGAGGGAGGCTCTTGGTAACAACTGACCCTGCGCCAATAACACAACCGTCGCCGATCTCGACCCCTCCCAAAATGGTGACGCCTGCACCAAGCCATACATCGCGGCCTAGCTTTGTGGGCGATTTCGTGTCTGGGCAGCTGGAGATGGGCGTTTCATAGTTCGGAATGGTATGATTCGAGGATAGTATGCGGCAATGCATTGCGATGAGTGTGCGCTCCCCGATGTCGACGCCCCCGTGGCCGTAAATGACGGTGAAGGGTCCAATAAAAACACTGTTAGACACATTGATTGATCCTCGCCATGCCTCCAGTCTTACATGATCTTCAATACTGGTGTCTGATCCCACCGTTATTGAGCTTTGATTTACCTGGGCGCGGTGAGTTTCGAATACTATGTCGCGCCCAAGTTTTACCGATGGGCAAATGCTGAGGCTCGTCGTCGTACTTATTGAAAAAACCCTTCTGCAGGTTTGTATCAAAGAGTTAAAAGCTCTGCAGTGAAAGAGGCGAGCGATGATCATGCAACGTGGCTGAGACTTTAAGATTCCTTTTGCGCTAGTGCCCAAACTACTACGGGGAATTCGGGCTCATTGTTAATCGGTTTTCCCCATCCAAAAGAGGCCCATCGAGTCTTGTGTAAGTTTGCAACGACGCACTTTCGATTTCCCCAGCTTCCGGTTTGAGTTTGTTCTGCTGAGAATCCCGACTCTTCGAGAAAATAGGTCATTCCTAATTCTGTCCAGCGACTGTAATCATCCGGGTTGGCGTGATGCCGAATTAAAAAGGGGGTGGTATTTAGAAAAAATCCTCCGGGCGCGAGCATTTCGTAAATATTTTTAGCGGCCCGATAGGGATATTTCAAATGCTCAAATACTTGATCTGCTATGATGATGTCAAATTTGTCATCTAATTGGTCGCAGCAGATGTCGAACTCCGGGTAGTGGACATCTTTGAATGACTCAAAATTTGCCGCCGCCCATCGGGAGCCTGTGGGGTTGGGCGAGATCTCCATCGCTCTCATATTAGCTGTTGGGAGGGAAGCCAACATGCCAAAAATTTCTTGGTCCATCACGACTCGTGACCATTGTCCGTAATCGTAGCCGGAAGCAAGAATGGCCCGGTTTGCTGCATAGCTCGGATGCGTTATCCAATATTGTGCTTTTCGAAGAATTGATTTCATAATTGAAGCTCCTATTCACATCGCCACTTTCCGAGCAATTCCGTTGATCCGATTTGACTCTTTGAGAGTCCTCTGGGAAGAGGGTCCCCATCAATATGGAGTTCGATAAAATCGCGCTCGACGTGAGTATTCTCATTCTGATTTCCAAAGAAAGCAGAAACGTAATAAACTCCTGAATGGAGTGGTAGGTTGTCGGCGGTTAAAGTAATTTTCCCCTCTGATCCGGGCATTGGCTCATAGGTCTCGTCCATCCATGTATTGTGGCCAATGACTGGAGATCCAAGTTCGTCATTGATGACCATTCCAACTAAGGGAGTAGATATTTCATTGGGCGATTTGTAGTGCACTGTGAACTTAAGAGAGCCTTTTTTCAGTGTCTCCTCGCAGACTGAAATTTTAGTCATATGAGGTTTTTTCGAATCGCCTTTCAATTCCCGTTGGGTAAATTGTGAGCATTCTTTGTAGGCTGCGATCGAATCTTCGACCTCGCCATGGAAGGTGACTTGTCCAGAACTCAATACGATTCCTGAGTCGCAGAGCTTTCGAACTGCTTGTAAGTTGTGACTGACGAAAAGAACCGTTCGGCCGGTTTGCGTGATGTCGTTCATTTTGCCGAGACACTTTTTTTGGAAGTCCATGTCGCCGACTGCCAGCACTTCATCAACGACGAGGATTTCCGACTCAAGGTGAGCGGCTACAGCAAAGGCAAGGCGAACGTACATTCCCGAAGAGTAGCGCTTTACAGGAGTATCCAAAAATTTCTCAACTCCTGCGAAGGCGACGATTTCATCAAATTTCGCTCGGATTTCTGACTTATTCATTCCGAGGATGGCTCCGTTCAGAAAGATGTTCTCTCTCCCGGTCAGTTCCGGGTGAAATCCAGTCCCGACTTCGAGGAGGGATGAAACCCTGCCGTGCAGTGTGATTCTTCCTTTAGAGGGTTCTGTGATCCGGGAGAGCAGTTTCAGCAGTGTGCTTTTGCCCGCACCGTTGTGGCCAATAATACCTAGTGCCTCTCCTTGCTTTACCTCAAATGAAACGTCTTTCAGTGCCCAGAATTCTTCGACCGTATCACCTTGGATGATCTGACGCCCCCGAGCCATATCGATGGCTTTTCGCCCGAAGTTCTTCCCGTGCCGAACGAGTGTATCGCGAAACGATTGATACTGTTCCTGAGTATCCTGATGGCCTACTAGGTAGCATTTGGAAAGATTCTCTACAGATATAACAGTGTCTGACATAGGCGTTTAAATGGCTAAATTAAGTCTGCGAAACTCTTTTCCATTTTTCTGAACTGACGTATCCCAATCCAAAGAAAGAGAGCGGTAACCGCGATGGAAATTCCAAAGCTTCGCAAGTCTACCGTTGCGTCACCGCCAAGGATGCACCAGCGAAACCCATCGATGACTCCGACCATCGGATTGAGCGAATAGAGGAGCCGCCACTTCTCTGGAATAACTGAACTCGAAAATCCAACCGGGGAAATGTAGAGCCCGAATTGAACCAGAAATGGAATGACATATCGGAAGTCTCGATATTTAACGTTGAGAGCTGTGATCCATAGACCGGGGCCTAGGGAGGCCAGGAGTGCGATAAGGATGAAGAAAGGAAGAGACAGTATTTGCCACCCAGGAATATACTGATACCAGATCATCATTCCAATGAGAATCACGAAGCTGATTGCAAAATCAACGAAGGCAACCACCACCGTGGCGCTCGGGACGATCATTCGCGGGAAGTAGACTTTAGAAATTAAGTTGGCATTGGTGACGAGGCTGTTTGAAGCGTCAGATAAAGCTGTCGCAAAAAACTGCCAAGGCAACATGCCGGCAAAGACCATGAGGGCATAGGGAGCGCTGCCTTCAGTAGGGAGTTTGGCAACCTTTCCGAAGATCACGGTGAAAACGATCATGGTGAGCACGGGGCGTATCACGGCCCAGGCAACACCGATAATAGTTTGTTTGTACCTTACGGAAATGTCCCGCCACGCCAGAACTTGAAAAAGTTCCCTATAGTGCCAGAGATCGCGCCAATAATTCTTTTCCGCGCGACCGTGTTCAAGGATAGTAACCGGTTTGGACATAGCTAGGAAATTGGTATTTTTTTGTATCTAAATCGCTGACTAGAGAAGTAGCCGAAGCGCTAGCTTCCCTCCGCTCCTTTGCCTATCGTATACACATCAAACCCCACTGCGCGAAGCTCCGCGTGGTTGAGCAGATTGCGGCCGTCAAAGAGAAAGGCGGGTTTGAACATGCTCTCGTGGATGGTGGGCCAATTCAGTTTGTTGAATTGATCCCATTCGGTGAGCACTGCGATGCCATGGGCTTGATCTGCGGCGGCTTTCGCCGACTCGGAGATCTCCAGGTTGCAATCAAGGCAATCCTGCGGCACGCCGGCAGCAAGCAAGTCCTTGCGAATTTGATCTGTGCTAACCCTGGGGTCGTAGATGGCCACTTTGGCCTCTTCAAGGAGCAGATCGCGGCAGACGTAAATGGCGGCGGATTCGCGGGTGTCGTTGGTGTCCTTCTTGAAGGCAAAGCCAAAAATAGCGATGCGCTTTCCGGTGACGGTGTTGAACAGCGTGCTGACGATTTTTTTGGTGAAGCGGTTCTTCTGCCAGTCGTTCATGCGAATGACTTGATCCCAGTATTCGGCCACTTCGGGTAGTCCGAAGTGTTCGCAAAGGTAGGAGAGGTTGAGCACGTCTTTCTGAAAGCAGGACCCGCCGAATCCGACTGAAGCCTTCAAGAACTTGGGTCCGATGCGTGAATCGGTGCCGATGGCGTTGGCGACTTCATCCACGTCGGCCCCAGTTGCTTCGCAAAGAGCGGAGATGCTGTTGATGGAAGAGATGCGCTGGGCGAGGAAGGCGTTGGCGACGAGCTTGGAAAGTTCGGAGGACCAGAGGTTGGTGGTGATGATGCGTTCGCGTGGTACCCAGCTGGCGTAGATGCCCGCTAGAGTTTCGACTGCCTGGTTGCCTGCGAGGGTGGTTTCCCCTCCAATGAGAATGCGGTCCGGGGCAGCGAGATCTACCATGGCGGTTCCTTCGGCGAGGAACTCGGGATTTGAGAGGACCTGGAAGGTGCCGTGCTCAGAGTTGGCAGAAAGAATTGTGTGAAGCGCTTCGGCGGTGCGCACTGGAATGGTGCTCTTTTCGACGATGATCTTGGGGCTGTCGGATACTTCCGCGATGGTGCGAGCGGCGAGTTCGATGAAGCGCAAGTCGGCCGCCTTTCCGGCGCCAATGCCGGCCGCCTTGGTGGGGGTGCCAACACAGACAAAGACGATGTCGGCGGCACGAATGGCTTCTTTGACATCAGTGTGAAAGTGGAGGTTTCGTCCACGGGTTTCGGTCACGATTTCGTCGAGTCCCGGTTCAAAAATGGGCAATTCGTTTGAATTCCAGGCGGCGATGCGCTCTTCGTTCACGTCGACGACATCGACTGTGATGTCAGGACAGCGGGAGGCGATCATCGCCATGGTGGGTCCGCCAACGTAGCCGGCTCCGATGCAACAGATATTCATAGGGATTTTAGTCAGCGAAGTAAAAAATAAGGGAAAGGTAGTCGCTCAGAACTAACGGGTATTGGTTCTCTTAGCCGCACACGATTTTACGGAAGTATTCGATCGTAGGATCGAGCCCTTGCTCTAGCGAGACCTTCGGTTCCCAGCCCAGCTTTTCCCGGGCTTGGGTGATGTCCGGTTGGCGTTGCAAGGGGTCGTCGCCGGGAAGGGGGTGGAAGGTGAGCTTGGAGGTGCCTCCCACCTTTTTGATCACGAGTTCAGCCAGTTCCAGCATGGTGAATTCGCCGGGATTGCCAATGTTGATCGGGCCGGTGATGCCCTCGGTGTTCATGAGGCGGGAGAAGCCCTCAATGAGATCGTCAACATAGCAGAATGATCGCGTTTGAGTGCCGTCACCGTAGATGGTGATGTCTTCCCCTTTGAGTGCCTGGACAATGAAGTTGGAGACGACGCGACCGTCATCAGGGAGCATACGGGGGCCGTAGGTGTTGAAAATGCGAACGACTCGAATGTCGACATCGTTTTGCCTATGGTAGTCGAAGAAGAGCGTTTCGGCGCAGCGCTTGCCCTCATCGTAGCAGGCCCGGATGCCGATGGGGTTGACGCTGCCTTTGTAGGACTCCGGTTGCGGATGCACCTCCGGGTCTCCGTAGACTTCGGAGGTCGAGGCCTGGAATACCCGGGCTTTGACACGCTTAGCTAGCCCAAGGCAATTGATGGCCCCCATGACCGAGGTCTTGGTGGTCTTGATCGGGTTGAACTGGTAGTGAGGAGGCGAGGCGGGGCAGGCGAGGTTGTAAATTTGGTCGACTTCAAATTTGAAGGGGTCGATGACATCGTGCCTCACCAGCTCAAAATAGGGATTACTAAGGAGGTGGGCAATGTTGAGTTTGCGTCCAGTGAAGAAGTTATCGAGGCAGATGACCTCATGTCCTTCGTTGAGAAGGCGCTCGCAGAGATGAGAGCCGAGAAAGCCGGCCCCGCCGGTGACTAAAATACGCATGATATGGAAGTAGCTGGGACTGTCAGTTGCGGGATCAGTAACGCAACCGGTAGTAAAAATACTTGAGGATTTCGTTTTGGAAAGTGATCACGCCATCTTCGTCGAGCCACCATTCCTTTAGCGTAAATGGATGGTGCTCTAGAGCGGCCAGATGCACGGTGACGCCCTGAGCGGAAAGTTGCTTTCGGAACGCCCAGGCGGCGCGTCTGCTGGCAAGGTATTCAGTAAAAACAGCAATGGACTGGATATCGTTTTTTTGACACCAATCTGCCGTTGCGTTGACTTCGTCCTGAGTGCTGGCGACGTGGTCCCCTATCACGGTGATCGCAGTGGCGGGCACGCCCTTTTTTGTCAGGATCTGGATATTTTCCTGGTGATGGGGCCTCGCCAGTCCCAATTTTCCCCTGGGGGATACTTCAGTTTGAAAGGTGATGATCCGATCGGAGACCCCTTTGAGGTAGAGTTCGGCTGCGCCAAAGGGGCGGGTTTCAAATCCTCCTCCCGGCACGATGAGCGCATCCACCTGATCAATGGGGCTGTCGTCAACAATCCAGGCGTTCGCCAGCGAAGTTAAGATTGGGCGATGAAAGGCCACCAAAACGAGGGTGCCAAGCCCTAGGAGTAATAACAAGAAAGTGAGGCGTTTCAGCCATCTTGGGCAAGTCTGCGGCATTTTTGAGGTTGAGGTCACGCTACCGCCCTCGGTCGTTTCGCTTTCAGGGCGAAGACCTTCACTGGAGAGTGCGGCATGTGATGTTTCAAGCTTGACGATATACTTCGGCGGTAGGCTTTCATTCGCGGAGGTCTTAAGCAACAAAATTCCTCTTTGAATTCAGGAGGCGTGTTGACTCAAAAATAGGACACCGAGGCTACTCGCTATTAATTGAATGGCCCGGGTTTAAGAAAATTTGGCCCGCAAATCCCAATCATCGGAACTTTTTGCAAGTTCCGCTACGTGAGCGTCTTGTAGCGGAGGATGCCAAATTTCCCGACGAACGCCCCACCCTCGAACAACTACCTTAATACCGTGCCATTCTTGAATGGCCCCTTAGGAGGCGGTTTATACATTTTTTTGACGCAATATCTCTCGGGGCTTTCAATTGGCGGCTTCGCCGGAAGTGTTATGGAGTCGACCCTTCGGGTGATGGCCCTTTTACCGTCTGACTTCGTTGCTCCTCAGGGTAGAGGGAACCCTGCTTCTTCGTCGCGTGGAGCGCCCGCCAGCCGCGCCAAATGGCAAGGCGACTTCCTTTTTCATTCCAGGATATTTCAACAGTCTTTCAGGGGCTCTCTTAGGCTAGATTCTCCAGAAGATACGCTCGTGACTGAATCACCTGATCCCTGGTGAGCTTTGGGCTCAATTCGGCGATGAGGGTGTGCTCGGGCCTTATAAACTCTCCAACCATTTTGAAATCAATCGTTCCGGTGCCAGGGACTTGATGGTCTTTGCCTGTTTCACTGACATCATGGAGGTGAAATCCGATGAGGCGATCCGCGACGGCTTCGAGGTGGGTGCGGTGATCGAGCAGGCCCTGCCTATGTTTGATTTGGGCATGGCCGGTGTCGTGCCAATATTGGACCGGGCCAGCCACATCGAATTGTTTAAGGAATTCGGGGAATTCTTCGTCGAGAGGAAGCTCGAGCAATCCTTCGCGATTTTCAGCCCCGAGTTGAATTCCCTGGGCGGCGGCTGACGGACCAAGCGTCTGATAGTTGGCGATGACGGTCTTAGTGTTCTTTGAGGCCCTTTTCCTGAGCTTGGCCAGAGCCTTCTTCCGAGCATCCGAGGAGAGCTCTTCTTCAGTGGGGTCGAGGACGTCGAGAACAGGTCCCGGTGAACCAAAGCGGAAGCTCATGCTGCCAGAGTGCATGACGATCTTTTTCGCTCCGACTCGAACAGCGAAGTCGATGGTCTGCTGCGAATATTGCATCCACATGACCAATTCAGTGCCGCCTTTGACTGAGGGCTGAAACAGATTGGGCGCTGCATGTTGGACCGAGGCAGGAAGCGGGCAGAAATTGTGAACCGAGGATACCTCGATGATTTCTTCATCGATGGCCTTGATAATTCCCGGTACCAATGACATGCGAATGCCGTGGCTGAGTTCAGTTTGGTGAAATCCCAGTTCCCGAATTTCCGTAAGCATGTGGTAACCATCCGTGTGTCGGTGGGAGCACCAGCAGGTGGAAAGAGAAAGGCGTTCTTCGAGAGAGGGCATTTTGTGGGTAGGCGATACGTGGCGAATAAGGGATACGTCAGGGAAAGTAGCTCTTCAAGGCAGAACCAACTATGAGGCATTTTTCGAGATAGTATTCGAAAATACAGCGCGAAATTACGACGTTTCAAAATGCGATCAAAGCTTCAAATACTGCCGTTGGCAAAACCTGATTTGCAACGCCCAAATTGTGGGTGTTTGGCTTGCTTAAATCCAGTTCAATGATATTGGGTATTCAGATTTGAGGGGCTGTTTCGCCTGGTTTCTTGTAGGGGAAGTGCCGCTTCAGCTTGTTCAGAGGGTATTCGAACATATGCCAGGAAAGGCTTGCTGCTAAAATAGTAAAAATAGTCATCATGGCTACTCTAGTAGGCCCTAGCTCAATCGAAGGCATATCTAGCGTCTTCGCAAGGAGTTGAACCGGGAGGCTTGCAAAATTGTGAAATATATACAGACCATAGCTAACTTTGCCAAGATAGAGCAGTGGAGGGAGCTGCAAGATTGCGCCGGTAACTCCGTGAAAGCCCGTTGATGCTTTAGACACGACCCATGCGAAAAACAGGAGCATCGCGGTATGTTCCAATTCTGATTGGAATGGAATTTCGAAATCAAGCAGTCGGAGTCCCAAAAAGCCGAAGTAGGCGGGACCTCCAACAAATAGCCATGGAACGATCGGGCGAGAAATGATGCCGCCCGTGGTGTAAGCCAATAGGGCGCCGAGGCCCAAGGCATCAAAGTTCGAATTAGGAAGAGCTTCAAGAGGAGATGCGTTGGGGAAAAGAATGGGCAAGCAGAAGCGAGAGACCAGACCTATTGCGATGAGTCCTACAAGGGAAGGCTTTAACCAATGACGTGGGATTAGTAAGATCACCGCTGGCCAAAAAAGGTAGAACTGTTCCTCCACCGCGAGCGACCAAAAATGCGAGATTGGCCCGTTCCATCCGCCAATGGCGACGAAGTAAAAGTTCGAAAAATAGGAGATATGCCAAAGTATCGACTCTCGAATAGGATGGATGTTCAAGAAAAATCCAACGAGCAATACCGCATAGAATAGTGGAAAAATTCTTAGAAACCTTCTCGCATAAAAGGCTCTAGCCGAATGCCACGGATTTTCATGCTCCCGGCATCGTAGCAAAATCCCAGTTATTAGAAATCCACTGAGAACGAAAAAAAGCTGAACCCCTCCTGGCCCCCAAGGAAGGCCGGAATGATAGTTCTTTGGCAGCCAATGTGAAAAGGCAACCGCTGCGACGGCAAGTGCGCGCAGACCATCGAGCTGCGGCATGTAAGAGGAGTTGGGTACGTTTTTTGATGTGGACACAACAGCTAAGAGGTTGGATGGAAACTCGACCACGCATAGTATGGGCGGCATAATATGCCGGTTCAAGTCATTGATGGGCAAGTAGAAGTCAGGCGCTCCTTCAGGGAGCTGATTCTGTGGTTGCTATTATATTGAAAATTAGAGATCTAGGTCCTCATTGAATCGAGAGAAGAGAGCAGCAATTGCTGTGGATACACCCAAGGTGAACGTTATCGCTCCCTCTCTGATTTAATTTTCCTTTTGCTGATTGAGGCTTGTGCTTTCGATTGAATTTATTGGAGATACTGAAAAATGAAGATTGTCATTGTCTCGGAATTAATTCGATCACGCTGGACTCAGCAGCAAGTGTGCATTTTCTGTTCATTCTGCCGTAATATCTGCGTAGCAGGGGAGCGAGGCTGACTCTACTGTGCAGGCAATGAAACGCATCTAACGACTGACGATCTATAGCTTTTTACCAACTATTGCAGCAGCACTTCGATTTCCACCGCCGGGGAGCCCTACGGCGATCCTGAGGCGATTGTTGCGGCTCCTCTAGTAGATCCCTGGGAAAATGCGATTCGTCCCATTTCGAATCAGGCGCTGTTTGATCTCGCGATTCCGCCGACTCTAATTCACCCCATTTTCATATCCAACAGCATGCAGAGCGCGGTTGATGCGATTCTCGGGCAGGTGGCTATCAGTTGTATGCCTTGCAATTCGAATATGCTCTAAATGAACGACTTTCCATCAATGCGCCCAAAGACGGTTGTATTGATTTTAATCCTGACAATATTCTTAGCGATACGGGTGGTTGGGCTAATGTGGCGGCCGGGGTCAAGTATGCGTGGCTTTATCGACCCGATGACAAGTCGGCTTCGAGCGTGCAACTTCTCTTCGAGATCTCGATGGGAAATACGGATGTGTGGCAGGGCGAGGCAAATGGTGTTTTCATTCCTTTGATTTCAACTTTGAATCTTCTCAGTCCCTGGCAGTTTTTAAATCATTTGGGATTCAAACTCCCGGTGGATGGAGATGCTGAGAGCACCATGTTTTATACCAGTGCTCATGTTAGTTATGAGTTGGATGAGTGGATCAAGCCGCTTGCCGCGCTTAGTTGGTTTCACGTGATTTTGATCCGGGAGATCGCGGGGCGCGGGTTGGTTCACCGCTTGGAGGGGCGCTCCCTAGTCTGGTTGGCTTTGAGGCAGGTGATCCTGTGAATTGGAGTGCCTCCAATGCCACTCGTATTCGCGATTTCGTTTCGGCTGCAATTGGTTTTCGGGTGACTCCCCCTACAAAGCCTTATGACTTCGGGTTCGGCTGGGAGTTTCCATTGACCTGCAGCAGCTCCGGCATTTTGGAAAATGTGTTCATGCTCGACATGGTGATCAAGTTCTAGAAGGGGCAAAAGAATATCGCACTAGCGAGGAAGGGCATCGGCCGGATTGGGGCCGGTGCCTCTTTGGGTACAGGTATTAGCCCTGAATTTGCGTTAAGCTTCTCGAAGGCGTAAAATCCAGAGTCCTGCAGTTGATTTCTGCTTTGTTGGTGAAGAGAAAACAAGCGGTCGGATTTAGGCGTATAGTGGGAGTTCATCTTTCTATGCCAGGGTCGAATAGAACGGACTTAAGAGCCTTGATCTACAAATTTGGGCGTGAAAAGCCCGGCCGAATGGTTGAGTTAGAGTGTGAAAAAGCAACTCCATCTCTACCTGGGATTTCGCCACAACTTGAAGGGTGCGCGAAGCGTCTTCGATTCGACTCCCTCCGAATCTTTCGAGCTCGTTCCATTGCTGATATTAGTGTCGCTCTTCGCAAAGGTTCATCCTGCCGAGACTCTGGAAGCCGCCCAAAATGACATTCGTAAGCGGACCTTTCCCGAAGTCGCTACTTTTTGGGACTGGATCTCGCAGTTACTGGCAGGCAAGGTGCGATAACCGATGCGTGGTTGGAGCAACAGGGAGTGCCAAGTCTTGAGAAACAATAGATGTTTATCCGTTACCTTAACGGACCTATTTAAAAAAAGGTAGCCGGTGGTGAATTGGAACCGCAATGCTACGGATCTGTGTGGGCGGTGGGAGTCAAATTCTTCCGCCTACCCGATTGGGCTTTCTTGATTTTATTTCTGATAGCTGGATATAATTTCAATTCAGTAGCCCAGCAAAATGATAACAATGTTAGGAAATAAAGAATATTTTCGATGCTCTTGTTGTCTACAAAATTAAGATATTTTGCATTAACAAAAAGTGGCTGGTGACTGATGTAGAGTGAGTAGGATATTGGTGCGATCAGGACTCCAATTTTCAATAGGGAAAATCCAATCCAATTCATTCTCTGCCAAAGTAGGGCAACAACAAGAGTTAGAATTGCAGCCAAGAAATGTCTTGCTTCCAGAACTGGATGGATTCCAAACTTGAGGGTTTCTCCTGACTGTCGGTATAGCTGAATGTTCAGGGAGAGTATTAGCAGCACTGTCAGCGTGGATATTGCCGGAACTCTTAGATCTCTAATTTTAACTGCTCCGTTGGTAATGTAGGATTTTGCTAATTCAACGCCAACCCACCATATGAGAAAATACATTGTGAGTCGAGGAACTGCCTCTGGGAACCTCACATATATTAATGCTGAAACGATCGCCACACAAGAGACGAGCAATGCCTGTCTTCTTTTTTCGACATAGGTTGAAATGGGATAAAATAACATGTAGAACCACCATTCGTAATGAAGCGACCATAAGGCAGTTGCAAATAAAGTCGGGACTATTACGTTTGGTTTCCCATCTTCAAAATCCTGCAACATCAAGAGGTTTCCCCCTAGGATCCTCCAGAAATCGAGTGACATTAGGTCAGGTTGAATCAGCACGGTGCAAAGAACGAGCATCGCAACGAATACCGAGTAAATTCGAGTAACTCTTTTTATGAAATATCCTTTAAATGATTTATCGTGGCTATGGTGATGTGAATATTCAATAACGAATCCTGACAGCAGGAAGAAGACGATAACAGCTTCTTGCCCGAATCGTAATACGAGTGTTGCACTACCAAACGTGTGCCCTATGGCAACATACATCGCGGCTAAACCACGAATCGCTTCAAGCTTCCAAAGTTTCATTTTCTTTTGCCCAACGTTCAAGGTTACTCGCCTCGATACTGAGGGCGCGACCACGAATGCAGAATACGGATTCGATTTAGTAAAGTCAATCTCACCTGACCTGCTTCCAAAAAGTGAGACGTGCGTAAAGTAAAATTTTGCCTCAAGAAAAAGAGCAGAACGAATGAAGAGAAGTAGGTTTAGCGAAGAACAGAACATCGGGATCCTGCGGGAGGCCGATGGAGAGAGCGCCGTGAAAGCGGAGTGTTCAAGCACAACATTTGCCTCACAGCGTTCGCCCTTCGAGTTGCCTGAAGGCCGGCTATTTCCACTTCGCTCGAGCTGCGACGCTACCAGTTTTACAAATGGACGCGAAAGTATGGCGGCATGGATGTCGGGAGCCTCGCAGACAAAAATGGCAGTCTGAAGCGACTGATCGCGGATCGATCCGTGCAGAGCCAGACTAGTGAGAAATCGGTCACGATGTGCAAAGGGATTATTCGACTCAGCGAGAGGCACCCTTGGTATAGGTATCGCGCGGAGCGCCAACCGCAACTATCAGGAAAAGAAGGACTTGTCATCAACGCGAAGCGAGGTTCAAGGTAGGGGGAAAGTAGCGAAGTCCCTACCGTGTGGGGCCTTCAGCCGCTTGGCGATGCCAGGCGGAGAAGCGGAAGAACATCTGGAGTGGAGACTTCGTCATTGACCAAACAGCGAATGGAACTCACTTTGATCGACGAACATACTCGGGAGGGCTTGGGCGCCCACGCGGGCTGGTCGATCCGGGCAGTAGATGTGATCACGATCATCGGGCGGCCTTTGCGCGTTGTGGCGCCCCGAAACATATTCGCAGTGACAACATTCAGAATGGGAGCGAAGCGGACATAGACCGCCTGTAGTGCAGCCCAAAGGGTGAGGGATAGCAAATCAATTCATTGCCTATGTGGTTCAAGGCTGGCTGAAAGAACTCGATATTGAAATCCTGTATATCAAGCTCGGATCACCGTGGGAGAATGCCTACATTGAAAGCTTATCATGATAGGCGGCGTGACAAACTGCTGAGCTATGAGATATTTGGACCGTTTCGAAAGGCTCGGTTATTAGGGGCTCTTGGCGATGCAAATCTAGCGAAGAGTGGCCACGCCGCTCGCTAGGATATCAGACACCTTCAGAGTTTTCGGCCGCCTGCGAAATTTAGCAACGGCCTCCTTTCTATTTCGCAGCACAACTATCGATCAAGCACCTTACTGAACCATAATTGCGGCAGTACTTCATTTTTGATGTGTCCCACTTCCGGGATCAAGTCAGTAAGATGTATGGCTGTTGGAGAAACGGGGCTTCTTCTGTGTTTTTGGAAGAGCCAAAGGATTAAGGAAAAGAAAAAGTGGACCGCCTGTTAAGCTGCAATGACACATGGTCAATAAATCTCACCTACGCAGGTGTGCCGTTGCGGAATTTCTTGCAACGGCGTTAGGTGTCCCTCTTGAAATTACCCTCAAACATGAAACTACTCTCCACCGCGCTCGCCGCGGCGCTTCTTCTGACGATGGTTTTGTCGGTCGGCGCTGACAAAAGACCCAACGTCCTCTTCATCCTGGTTGACGATCAGTCACCGCTCGATCTGAAAGTCTACAATCCGGCATCGAAGCAGGATACCCCCAATATTGATCGGCTTGCCGCCGAGGGGATGACCCTGGACGCGGCCCATCACATGGGTTCTTTCAGTGGTGCGGTTTGCACGCCTTCACGCCACATGATTATGTCCGGTCGTACGGTCTGGCACTTGCCCAATGCGCCCAAAGCGAGCGAGACATGCCCACCGGAGGTGATTGATAATGTTATTGCCGCGGTGTTTAACCGTGCCGGATACGACACGATGAGAACCTGCAAAAACGGCAACAGCTACGCGGGTGCCAATGAGCAGTTTTCCGTGGTGCATGACGCTACCAAGCGGGGAGGGACTGACGAAACGGGCAGCGTCTGGCATGGTGAGCGCGTTCTTGATTACCTGGGTGAACGCGAGGCGTCGAAAGACGAGGACCCCTTCCTGATTTATTATGGATTTTCGCACCCACATGATACCCGAGACGGCACTCCAGAATTGCTGGCCAAGTATGGTGCCGTTAATCATACCGACAAAGAGAACTTACCTGCTACTGATGAGAAGCAGCCTGACCTGCCTGAGAATTGGCTCCCGGCCCACCCATTTCATCATGGGCACCCGGGGCTTCGCGATGAGGTCAGTGTGAAAGGGGTGTGGGAGAAACGTGATCCTGCTACGATTCGCAACGAGCTGGGTCGCGAGTTTGCCTGCAATGAAAATATCGATATTCAGATTGGCAAAGTGCTGGCGAAACTCGAAGCAATGGGTGAGCTCGACAATACTTACATCGTCTACACGGCCGACCACGGCATGTCTATTGGTCGGCATGGGCTTCAGGGAAAACAGAACCTCTACGAGCACACCTGGCAGGTGCCTTTCATCGTTAAAGGCCCTGGCATTGAGGCCGGCTCACGAGCGGAGGGAAATATCTACCTGCTCGATGTGCTTTCCACACTCTGCGATCTCACGGGGGTTGAGGTTCCTGCGACGAGTGAAGGCGTCAGCGCGAAGCCGGTCTTGATGGGGGAAAAGGACGTCAGTCGCGACGTGCTCTATGGCGTTTACAACGGTGGGACCAAACCGGGAATGCGCTGCGTGAAAAAAGGAGACTGGAAGTTAATCAAGTATGACGTGCTTGACGGAGAAGTTCAGGAAACTCAGCTCTTCAATCTGGACAAGAATCCTAACGAGTACCTTGAGCAGCATCATGATCCGGCTGTGATCGAGCTCACTGGCATTAAACCAAAAAAGAATCAGATCAATCTTGCCGGCGATCCCAAGTATGCGGACAAGCTTGTCGAGATGGAGGAGTTGCTGCTCGCGGAGATGCGCCGCCTCGATGATCCGTGGCGATTGTGGAATCAGCCTGATGATGGGTTGGTGCCTCCAGTGAAAGCGCCCAGGAAGGCAAAGCCTTCCAAGAAGACCCCAAAGAAGTGATCGGGGGAGAATGGCGCGGAAATAGGCGGGGACCCAAGTGACTTGCTTAGATTTGAACAGGGCCAAGAAGGCCTCGCGCGAGGCAAAACACATCCGTCTCATTCCCGATAAAGTCCCTTAAGTCCGTTGCCATTTTGAGGCCGGGGTTTCTGACCTCGGTTTCGAAATACAGGCAGTGGGCTGGCCCTGGTAGCCCTTCAATCTTGATCCGATGGGCGTCTGCTGCTTGGCTTCGAACGATCAGCGAACGATCGCCCCCGGTCCCCCGTGACCGCGAATGTCGCGCACTGTTCGCGGCTAAGGGAAGCCAGCCAATCAGGGCGGACAATGCGTCACTTTTGGTCTGTCGAAACACTAGTTTTTCTTCGCGTCCCGCTGGGCCTTTTTCATCGCATCCTTTCGGTCGCTTTTTCCTTTTGCCTGCATCAGTTCTTCGGGGCTCAGATCCTTCTTTGCCAATTCGATGAAATCGGCGAGGTGCGCGTCCCAGGTATCGACGAGTTGCTTCAATTTTTCAGGTTGGGCTCTGGCGAGGTTGTTTGACTCGGCCCGATCATGGCTCAGGTCGTAGAGTTCCCATGGCTCGTTTTGAGGCGCAACGGCTTTCCAATTGCCCATTCGGATTGCTTTGTGTCCATCGTGAAACCACCAGAGCGATTCGTGGTCGACGGTTCCATCGCGTTCAAATACCGGAACCAGGCTTTTTCCGGGGGCGACAGGTGCCTCTGGGTAGGGGCTTGCTCCAGCGACTTCGAGCAGAGTGGGGACGATATCGATGACATGGCCGGGATTTGTCCGAATTTCGTTACGCGCTTTAATGCCGTCAGGCCATGAGACGATCAGCGGAGTGGAAGTTCCTCCCTCGTGAGTCCACGTCTTGTGTCGGCGGAAAGGGGTATTGCATGCCGTTGACCAACCGGGGCCAAGGCAGAGATAAGTTCCGGCTGATCCCGGGGGCAGGCTCGGGTCGTGACCGTCGTCGCGGACCATAATTTCGGCACTGGCACCGTTGTCAGACAAAAAGAGGACAAGGGTATTATCCCATTCTCCCATTGCTTTGATCTGGTCGAAGACCCGGCCGATCTCGATGTCCATGCGATGAATCATGGCGGCGTGGATAGACATCTTGGTAGACTGAAATTTTTTCTGGGCGTCGGTCAGGGTAACCCACGGAACCGGTTTGTTGATTTCGCCTTCACCGAGAATTTCCAGAGCTTCCGGAAAGTGATAGGGAGGGCCGAGATCAATCTCCGGAGCAGAGGGTTCGCCGACGGCTGTGGGATCGACCAATCCGAGATCGTTCATCCGCTTCCATCGCTTCTGACGAATCGAGTCCCATCCTTCGGTGTAAGTTTCGTTATACACCGCGATATCCTGTGGCAAGGCGTGGAGGGGGAAATGGGGCGCTGCGAAGGCAATGTAGTGAAAAAACGGGTCTTTGTTGTAATCGGTCGCATGTTCCTCCAGCACGTCGATGGCATGGTCGGCCAGTGCGGTCGTGGCGTAAAAGTCTGTGCCTTTCTCTACGGGTGGAAGTGGCACATCATCGAGGGAGTGTTTCGTTGGATTGAAAAATCGTCCCTGGTCTTTGAGTAAATAGGAATGGTCAAACCCATTGGCAATGGGTAGGCCGTCGATGTGCCATTTGCCGGTGTGGTAGGATCGGTAGCCGATCGGTTCGAGCATTCGAGGTAGGAGGACAGCCCAGTCCTGTCGTATCCCCCGGTTTCCTCCGCCGGACGGGATGTTCGGTAGTGCGTCGCGCCGAATTTGCTGGGCGTAAAAACCGGTTAGGAGAGCGCCTCGGGTTGGCCAGCATCTTGCGGTGTTGTAGAATTGGGTGAAGCGGATTCCGTTCTCTGCGATGGAGTCCAAGTTAGGTGTTTGGATTTCACTCCCATAGCAACCGAGATCGGAGTAACCCAGATCGTCTGCCAGAATCAGCAGGATGTTGGGTTTTTCTGATGCTTGGACGTTGATGAAGCATCCAAGAATAAGCAGGGAAAGGAGTGGCGCTAAGCGTGTCGAAAACATGTTGGAAAAAGAAGAGGGTTGAATGGTGAACTTAACCCTGTTGGGTCCGTGCTGTCACGGGCGGGATTGAGGCGCGGGCTCGTTGACTCATCAATAAAAGACGCTGTGATAAAGGGTTGGACGGCGGAAGGTTCGATTGCGTTTGGGGGCTTTTTCTTCACGGTCGGCAAAATGACGCACCAGATGTCGATTCGAAAACTCACCTTCATTGTCAGTATCAACGCCCTTAGACTGAAGAGTAATCTGGCTTCGATGCGCATGAATGCTTCATCGCCTCCGTGTTGGCCTCGATTCCCGGCCGCACGAACTTTGTCCATCCATTTCAGTGCCGGCGATCGCCCAGATGAAGCCTCCCTGGATGGAGGCTCAGCAAAGCGCCAAGGTGTCTCCATTTTTGAGTCAACACGCCGATAAAATCCTTGAAAATGAAAATTTCAATTAGTAAATTTAAGCTGATCGGTTCCGTTGTTTACCCAATTGGTCACAGAAGTTTTTGATTGAAGTTACTCCATGTCGCTTCATCGTTGAATATTTGGCCTCCGCAATTGGATGTGGAGCCATTTTGAATTTTTCTGTCATGCTATCTGGGAAGAAAATTTATGTGGCTGGCCATCGTGGAATGGTTGGGAGTGCGATTTGTCGAGAGCTTGGCTCGATTGGTGCGGAAGATGTCGTTTTTGCGACAAGTCGAGAACTGGACCTGCGACGTCAGGAGGACACTGAGGCGTTTGTCTCAGATCATAAGCCAGAGGTGATCGTGATCGCTGCGGCAACCGTTGGGGGGATCTACGCAAACGATTTGTTTCCCGCAGATTTTGCCTACGATAATTTGATGATTGCCACCAATTTGATACACGCGGCTCATCAACAAAAGGTGGGGCGACTGCTATTTTTGGGGAGTTCGTGTATCTATCCGAAATTTGCCGAGCAACCGATCCAGGAAGCTTCGATTCTCACGGGTTCTCTGGAGTCTACCAATGAAGCTTATTCGATCGCGAAGATTGCGGGCCTTAAATTGTGCGAATATTATCGAAAGCAATACGGGGCTGCCTTTCATTCGGCGATGCCTTGTAACTTGTATGGCACGGGGGATAACTATCACCCCGAAAATTCTCATGTGATTCCCGCGCTCATTCGCCGCTTTCACGAAGCGAAGGTGTCAAATGCGAGCAGTGTGGTGATTTGGGGCACAGGGATAGTTAAAAGAGAATTTCTTTTTGCGGATGATTTGGCGAAAGGACTACTTCATTTGCTCGAAATGGAGGATCCCCCCGGTTTGGTGAATATTGGAAGCGGGTCGGATATCTCAATTTTTGAGCTGGCAGAGTCTGTGGCGAAGACGGTGGGGTATCACGGCAGAATTGAAACTGATCCATCCAAACCTGATGGAACCCCGCGGAAATTGATGGACTCGTCTTTGATGAGGAGCCTTTCCTGGAACCCGGTCGTCTCTTTCGAACAGGGATTAGCACTGGCTTATTCGGATTTTTTAGTTCAGAACGAAGCGGTGGATATTTGACATGACCGTTCAATTTCCAATCGGTTGAGTCCTCAAAGAAATATGGCAATGGCAAAAACGGCATTAATTACTGGCATAACGGGGCAGGATGGCTCATATCTGGCGGAACAACTCCTTGAGAAGGGTTACGTAGTGCATGGCATGATCCGGCGCTCGAGTTCGTTTAACACTGGGAGGATCGATCATCTTTTTAACGATGAGAAACTCAAGGACGAGGGTCGATTTCATCTGCACCATGGAGATTTGACGGATTCATCGAATCTCAACCGCTTACTCGAAAGAATTGGGCCGGACGAAATTTATAATCTTGGGGCTCAAAGTCATGTGAAGGTGTCTTTTGAAGTGCCGGAATACACGGCGGAGGTGGATGCCATCGGAACCTTGCGATTTCTTGATGCCATTAAGGAAACCAGCCTTGATCAGAGTGCTAGGTTTTATCAGGCATCGACGAGTGAGTTGTATGGAAAAGTTCAGGAGGTGCCTCAGAATGAGGACACGCCATTCTATCCGAGGTCTCCTTATGGAGTGGCCAAATTGTATGGCTACTGGATCGTGGTCAATTATCGGGAATCTTACGGAATTCATGCCAGTAATGGGATTCTCTTTAATCACGAATCGCCTCGTCGAGGCGAAACGTTTGTGACCCGAAAGATCACTCGGGCGGCAGGACGAATTTGTGAAGGGTTAGCGGATAAACTGTATTTGGGGAATCTCGACGCTCAAAGGGATTGGGGATATGCTCCCGAATACACTGAGATGATGTGGCAGATTCTTCAGCAAGATCAGCCTGATGATTATGTGTGCGCGACAGGTGAGATGCATACGGTAAGGAGTTTTTGCGAACATGCTTTTGAGTCTGTCGGGATACCCTTGCGATTTGAGGGCGAAGGCGTCGAGGAAAAGGGGATTTGTGTTTCTTCGGGGCGGACGGTGATCGAGGTTAATTCTGACTACTTTCGTCCGACCGAAGTGGAGCAATTGCTCGGTGATCCACGCAAGGCAAGGCGAATACTTGGATGGGAACCACGGGTGACTTTTAAGGATTTGGTCGAAATTATGGCGCAGGCTGATTTGAAGCTCGCTAAAAAGGAGGCCGCCCTGGCTGAGAAATTTTGAGCTATCCAGAGTGTGGTTTCCGGTCTGTTGTGATGATGCCATTGATCTCACGGTGATCCACATGGCGGCGGTGGAGAGTGGCTTCATTTTTACAACGAAGCCAAGGAGCATGGTGATTAACCTACTACGGAGATTTCCGCTCTGATTGATGAGGGGCGCGGAGTCCGGGGCATTGCCAAGCTGCCGCTACTTCCATGGGAGCGCCTCCCTCATTCTCCGTGCGATTCTCTTTCGCTTCAAACGGGTCGGTTTCTTCGCAAAGTTGCGTGCCGGTCTCACTGGCGTTTCGGTGTGTTTATTTATGAGTCAACACAGTGCGTGGCGATGAGTTGAGTTTTCGCTCGGATCACGGCTAAGTATCCGATTAAATAGGGCCATGAAACATCTGCTCATAGTTTTTCTGTCCGGTCTTTTTCTATCGCTGTCGCTCAACGCACAACAGGATCCCGAGAAGTCGCTTCAAACTGGAAATTTGCCGGTTCAGATTACGGTCAGCAATGCCTATCCCACAACGGTATCAATTCTGTGGATGGACTTTAATGGTGCGCCACAAAACTACGGCACTCTGTTGCCGGGCAGCGCGGTGCAGTTGGATTCATATCCTGGGCATCTTTGGCGCTTCGGAGGAAGCGGTGTTTCGGCAGGTCGATACCGTTCTACCAGTGCGAAGAAACAGTCTTACACCATTTCTGAAAATCATCCGGGGGTGAACCAAACTTCGGCTCCGTCGCGAACTACGGTGCCCGTTCCCGTTCCTGTTTCCGCGCCAAACCCTGCCAATGGGGTGACGGGAAATCAGGTTACCAATTCAGGTGGTCAGGGAGATTTGGGGAAACAACTGTGGGGCATGTTAGAGAAGAAAACCGGGGTTCGGGTGACGCAGAATCCTTCAGGTCCTCCGGCGGGAAACCAACCGGGCACTCCAAGGGGTAATGCGAATGCGAACCCAAGGGGTAACATCGGTCAGCAGGTAATGAATGTCCCGGTTGTGCCTGCCGCTCCGGTTGCTCCAGCAAATGCGGTAGCACCCGGCATTGCAACGACTGGATCGAACCTTAAGCCGGGCGAGGCTCAGGCATTGGTGGATTATCACAATCGAGTTCGAGCTGAAGTGGGGGTAGGTGGGGTGACGTGGTCACCACAGATCGCGGCTTTTTCCCAGCAATGGGCCGATGAGTTGGCTCGTCGGGGAACGTTCGAGCACCGTCCCCAGAGTCAGCAAAAATATGGCGAAAACCTGGCAGGGGGATCCACGGGGACGTTCACTGTGGTTTCGGGAGCGGAGATGTGGTACGGAGAGAAAAAACTCTATCGCGCGGGAGCGACTTTCACAGCGGCCATGTTACCAGCGGGGCATTACACTCAGATGGTTTGGCGTTCGAGTAATCAGATCGGTGCTGGAATGGCGATCTGCCAGAAAGGGCAGTATCGGGGATGGACCATCTTGGTGTGTAATTATTCCGATCGTGGCAACATGGTTGGGAGCAAGCCGTATTGATCAGTTAACCCAGCCATCGGCTGACTAAATCTAAATCATGAGTTGGGGTGTTTGATAGGATTTTTCGGATTGTCATTTCTGGATGGACCTTTGATTCATCATGAGACCTCGTGCAGCCCAAAACAGGGTGTTGCTTGTCTCGATATCTTGATGCAGGAGGGGAGTCTACTGCTTGGCTTCGAACGGTCAGCGAACGGTCACGGGGGACCGTGACCCTCCAGGCCCTTGCGGGTCTTTGGTGAATCTCGGGGTGTTTTTTATGGAGGGTCGGCGAACGGTCGCCCCCAGTCCTCCGTGACCGCGAATGTCGCGCACTGTTCGCAGCTAAGGGAAGCCATCCAATCAGCGTAGACAATGCGTCACTTTGGGTCTGCCGAAACACTAGTTGGACTTTGCTTTGCCTTTACCGTTCTTCTTTTTCTCCCGGTGGAAAGGGGAGTCTTCTGCGACTCCGCGATTGGGGGCTGGGTTCTCCGGTAGGAAAGAGGCAAAACGCTTTTTGACTTTAGCCAGCTCAGGATCATTGGCTCGATTGGTGAATTCATTGGGGTCTAAGTCGAGGTCATAGAGTTCCTCAAACCCGTCCGGGTAGTGGATGTAGCGATAGCGGGTGTCAGACATGCCATGAGAAGCAACGGTGCCGTCTTTTTGGAAGGTGAAAGAGGTGAGCGAGGGTTCGTCTCGGGGGGTCTCCGGGTCTTTCAACTGCGGGACTAAGGAGGTACCGTCACATTGCTCCGGGATAGGCAGCCCTGCCAGTTCGCAAAGGGTGGGATAAACGTCGGTGAGAGTGGCAGGCTGATTGGTAGCGGATCCATCCTGGCTGATTCCGGGAGCTTGGATAAAAAGAGGGACGCGGGTGGTTTGTTCCCAGAGGGCGAACTTTTCCCAGTTTTCTTTTTCTCCAATGTGAAAGCCATGATCGCTCCAGAGCACGACGATGGTGTTGTCTTTCATGGGGGAGTTATCGAGCGCGTCGAGGAGTCGGCCGACCTGATTATCGACGTAGCTGATACTGGCGAGGTAACCCTGCATGAGGTGGGCCCATTGGTCATTTTCCATGACCCATCTGTGCCAACTCTCTCTGCCGTGGCTACGGGCGTCGCCGAGATCGTTCTCAAGATGCTGGGGGAGTTTGACCTCTTCGATGGGGTAAAGATCGAACCATTTCTGGGTGACTTCCCAGGGAATGTGGGGGCGGAAAAGTCCGACGGCGAGAAAGAGCGGTTGATCGCCTGAGGCATTCATCTGTTCGATGGCCCAGTCTGCGACGAGATGATCACCGTATTCGTCCTCCTCGACACCTGTGAGAACAGCAGCCCCGAATAGTTGAGACACTCCGTTCAAGGGACGTCCCGGAGATAGTCCCGCTTCGGAATCGGGAATCAGATCAGGCCGCGGCCAGTCGGCTGAAATGGGGTCGAGAGGGTCGCCTCGATAGTCATCCCAGGCGTCGGGGTCGTTCTGAGAGTCGCCGGGAGTCCACTGCAGAGTGTGAAATATTTTTCCGCCTCCGACGGCGCGATAGCCATGATCACGAAAGTGCTGAGACAGGACGATAGCGTTCTTCAATACCGGTGATTCGTGACGCCAGCGGGGACCATGGGCTCCGAATAGGTTTCGGTAAATGCCGGAGGTTGTTGGGTGAACGCCGGTCATGATGGCTACACGCGAGGGATGACACGCGGGCGCTGCGCAATGGGCGTTGGTGAAGGTTACTGAGCGAGCGGCGAGCTTTTCAAAGTTCGGGGATACGACACCTGGATGATTGTCGAGCGGCGATATGTAGTCGTTCAGGTCGTCCACGGCGATGAAGAGGACGTTTGGCTGGTCCGCAGCTGAAGTGTTTGCTGCCGTCAGAAGGGCCGCCGCAGCTAAAATGGCAAGGGAGAGGCGAAATCGGGTTGTCATGGAATGTTTCGAAAGGTGGCCTTTTACCCTGTGGTGGGAGCCGATCTCAGCCTAGAGCCTCTCAGCCGTTGTTTGTGACTATTTGGCCAATTCTGGCAGCGTCTATTGGTCATTTTAACTTATCATAATTATTTATTTCCTAAATATTAGACTTACTGTTGTAGTGATGGGTGAATCCCGGAAAAATAGAGCCAAAGTTTTGGGCTCGAGAAATGGAGTGATTACCTGGATAAAGGCGATTCCCTTTCAGAATCTCATGGAGTCCGCGTATCCAGCTGCTTTGCGGTTTGGCGGCGCAGGGTTGCAGTTGCTCGTGACTATTCTGATCGCCCGGTTTCTCGGGGTGAAGGAGTCTGGAGTCTATTTCTTCTGGGTCGCAGTGATGCTTGAGGCTGGCCAAGTAGCGACCTTCGGTCTGGATCGGTTGGCGGTTCAGCAACTGCCACGATTGAAGCGTGATCCTATTTCGATCTCCGGGTTTCTCGCCCCTCTCAGGGCGACCGCATTGATCATGGCAGTGGTACTAGCGGGAATCCTCTGCCTCTATTCGTTTTGGACTCAGGAAGGTGATCATAGATCGGTCTGGTGGTATGCCATGATTTTGGCCTGTGTTTCGGGGATAACCCTGAGTTTTATCAATGCGGAGGCGATGACAGGTCTTGGGCACCCAGTGCTCTCGATTTTCTATCGTCATACATTGACCACCGTGATCCTTCTTCTCGCGATCGTGATTTCCGGGACTCGGTTGACGGCTGATATAGCGCTTATTGCCTACGCGGGATCATTCTGTATTTGTGGATTTGGCACGATGATTGCGCCGGGTTTCAGGGGGCTGGGCCGACCACTGAAAATTCCCACGAAGACTGAATTCACTCAAACTCTCGGGAAGGGGTTCCCCATTTTCTTGAATTCGCTTTTTGCTTCATTGGCATTCCTCATTCCGTTGGGAATATTGGAACGAGTTCACCCATCCGAAGAGCTTGCCCTGTTTACGACTGGCTTTCGGATCATTCTCCTTTTTAGCGTTTTGGCGAACGCAATCTATTCACTTCAGATGCCAGATCTATCGCGGGCCGCTCATGTCATGGATGTGTCGGCGATGGGAAGAATATACCGGGGCGCGGCAGGTAAGGGGATAATATTGCTCAGTGTTCCTCTCGTGGTCGCATTCGTTTTTGCCCACCCCGTCATGGAGGTATTTGGCGAAGGGTTTGGGGAAGGGGTGACCGGCTTACGCATCATGCTGGGGTTTGCGATGCTTTCATTGGTATTGGGGCCTGCCATTCAGCTACTTCTGATGGTTGGAAGAATGAAGGAAATGGCAGTATTGGCGGCAGTGGAAATGCTGGTGGTAGGTGCAGCAGGATTCTTGGTGGTTCCGAGATATGGCGCAGAAGGTATGGCCTTTGTGGTTGGGGCAAGCCTCGTGTTAGAGAAAGTTCTCTACATTGCGTGCGCTCTTCATGGCATCCGAAAGCCATCGAGTCAGCCGGAATCACTCGACTCATGAAAGCCTCTACAAATCAATGGGGCCCAAGCCCCGCGGGACTGCCTGAGCAACAGCGCGGCAATTCTGCTTCGGTGTCCTTTATTCTGATCGCCCCGTTGATCGGATATATTGCCAGCCTTTGGCTCGTTCGTCCTCTTGCCTTGGGCGATACTTTTTCCCTTACCTTATTGGCTCCCGCGTTGATGTTGGTGGGGCTGCTTACTATTCGTGTGCCGCGTCAATTTGTGCTCAATCGTCTTAGCAAGGTGGGGGTGGAATTTTCCCTACTCGTGGTGATCGTCATTCTTAGTTTTATGTCGATGGTTAATGCCGAAGAACCGATTCGTGCCTTTCGGATTATTTACCCAGGGGTTCTTCCCGGCGTTATTTTTCTGCACCTCGTGGTGGTGTGTTATATCGCGCCGAATATCCTGTTAAAAATTCCGCGATATCTCATTATCAGTGCTGTGATTTTCAGTGTGATTCCACTGATCCTGTCCATGGTCGTAGGACCGCTTCGGGACTATCTCTTTGTTTCCTACCGGATGAGGGGATTCTTCGAAAACTCAATCCAGCACTCCATTGCCCTGGGGGTCATGATGCCATTGGTGGTAGTGGAGCTCTCGACCGCTAAGAAAAAACTGAAGAAAGTAGCTTGGGCGTGTCTGATCTTGATCATGGTCTATACGACATTCCAGGCAGGATCAAAGTCAGTGATGGTCATGAGTTCATTGGCGGGGCTGATGCTGTTTACGGTGTTGGAATTTCGTTCGAGGAATTTTTTCAGAATCTCCGCCGTTTTGATTGGCTTGGTAATGTTTGGTCTTTTTATGTGGGCCTTTGGACTAACGCTGGCAGAAAAAATTAATCCAACTATTGCTGAAAAGTTGCGCAGTATCATTGAGGGGGGCGTGTCCAATTATCAATCCATCGAAAGCCGAAAAGAGCTCTGGCGTGAGGCGATGGAACAAGGGAAGCGGCATTGGTTGATCGGAACGGGAGCGGGAGAGAAAGTTCTGGGGATTTCGCACTCTCACAACTTGGTGCTCGACTATTTCAAGGGCATCGGAGTTTTCGGTGCTGCGTCTATTGCTTTTCTTTGCCTTACTATTCTGTCGAGAACTGCCTACAAAACTCTGTGGGTTCTCCGCGGCCTGGGAGGAGAAAGTGACATCCGAATTTTGGGATGCTACTTCGGGGCGAGCCTCTATGTGATTTGCAATCAGCTGAGTGACTGCTTCGGTCCCTCGACCGTCGGTTTTCTCTGGATCGTATATCTAGCCGGACGCATGTCCGAGGGGGTTAATACCTCGTCGGGAGACCTCCAGTCATCTCGATAGAACCCGATGGGTTTGATTCAAGTCCTGCTCGATATTTTGAGTCCTTTTGGCCAGCAGTGACGAAAGAGTGCGATGACAAATAGCGAAGAACCGGCCATCTCGAGCAGTTCCTCAGATATCATGAGAGTTTGATAGGTTTCTGACTTGGACATTAGGGCGTTCCACCACCAACCCCACTGCCAAGCTTCAAGCAGTTGAGAAATTACCCATGCGGCAGCGCCTGCTGTCCAGATCCATCGGGCCAGATCTTTGAATCGAAACCAGACAGTTGCCCAACCAAGGCCGGAAACAATGATGAGTGGCAGATAAAGAATTTGGAAATCAACGCCCGCTATCTTTTCGAGCGTTTCGTGGATCTTGAGCATCTCATCGAATCCCATGAATACGAACAGAGCAGCGAGCGAACCAACGACGATCTTCGGAAATGAATGAGTGCGAACGAGACGTGTGGTGAGCAGGCCGCAAAGGAAGAGGAGGCTAGAAGAAAAGGCGACCGGGACGTTGAGTTCACGATCCAGATCAAAAATCCGAGGCAGCAATTCGGTGTCTTCGTATTCAGTTAAGGCAGTCGTGCTTAGCACGCCCAGCAGCGCGATGCTGGAGAACAAAAAAAGAGTGACCTGCCTCCAAGTGATCGCGCGTCCCGTCAGGAACAGCTGTGCTTCACTCTCTCGGGTTGCCTTCATTTTTGGTCGTCGAAGAAATGACAGACTTCTTTGCTAATGTGCTCGACGTCTTCTTTTTCGAGCAGTGGATGAAGGGGCAGGGTTACTTCCCTTCCGGCGATGTCCTCCGTCACCGGAAGGTGACAGGGCTCATTTAAGATGGTGTCTCGATAAAACGAAAACTGGTGAATAGGAGGGTAGTGGACGCTGGTCTGGATACCTCGTTCTTTCAGAAGCTCTCTGAATTCAGAGCGATCAATCTCTTGGTCAAGGATGATGGGGAAGATGTGATGAGAACTGTCTTCCAGGCGATCGGAGAATGGGAGAGTCAAGCCTGTGACGTCAGCTAGAAAAGTCCAGTAGTGCTGGGCCATTTCCATTCTCCGTGCGTTGGATTTGCTCAGCTTTCCAATTTGGATCAAACCGAGAGCCGCAGTGAGCTCGACACCAGAAGCAATATGATAATCGAAAAATTCGTCGTAGCGAAGTGTGGTCAGCACATCGCCATTCATGACGAGGAACTGCTCGGGGAGATCCTCGATTAATTTAAGAGGGCCTACCGTTCCATGAGGTTCATCTTCCCGGGAGTAATTGATCTCGAGTCCCCATTTCGATCCATCTCCAAAGTAGGAAATAAGTAACTCGGCGAGATGGCCCACAGCCATCGTGACTTTTTCGAACCCCGCTTGTTTGAGCTGGCGGATTACAATCTCGAGGATTGGCATGTCTCCCACAGGCACCAGGGGCTTAGGGAAGGTAATGGTGTATGGCTTGAGCCGAGTACCTTTGCCTCCAGCAAGGATGACTGCGTGTTTGGGGGTGGGGGAGGCTGACATGGCGGTGGTGCAGAAAGGTTCTTCTCGACGGAAGATATAGCTACCATAATTATAATAACAATCTGACTATCTGTCAACGCCGATATTCTTTGGTTTTCTAGCCAAGGATCGGAGATTTCACCGCGCGAACACAGACTCCTTGGACATAGATATCTGACTTGTCGTTCAGCCTTCGAGGGGCGATTTCCTCTGCAGCCATTCCGGAGAGAAAGCCGCTGCAGGTGACGAAATTCCCGTAGGTCTCGACTGCAATATTGTCTTCTCCAAAAACGTCCCCAAAGAGAACGCGGCAGGAGTTCTGCGTGAAACGCCAAAAATCATGGTCTGGAAAATCCGGATCCAGAGGGGAGATGGCTGGTACGGTGACCAGCAAAATTCCACCCGGCTTGAGAATACGACGAGCGTGTTCGATCGCACTCTTCAGGTCATAGATGAACTGTAGGGTTTCTGTCAGGATGAAGCAATCGAAGGTGTTGTCCTGGACGTTGTCTGCCTTTTGAAGGTCGGCAATGATGGTCGCATCTTTGTTGTCTGGATTGATATCCAGCACCTCGCTGACCAAGACATCGTTTCCAATGGAATTGGTGTAGCGTGGGTTTTTGATTTCGAGGACGCTACCACGAATATCTTTGTGGTGGGATTGCAGGAATTGGTCGATAAAATGCCGGTCAATAGGTGTTCCGCGATCGCTGCCCCATCGAGTGCTTAGCGGACGATCTGGAATATCGTGAGCCGGTTTGAACCGTTTGACAGCGGGGTGGGCCACCTTCTTCAGGTGCTTTTTGATTCCGTGGATGGAGACGAGGCTCATGGATGGGTAAAATAGTAGAAACGAGATTAGGCCGAATGGATTGCTTCCGAGGAGCCCTCATGTGTGGATGATGAATGGCTCACGAGCCCCAGCATTTTCTTCGCTTTGACACGAATTGGAAAAGGAAAAATCAGGTAAATGGCTCGCTTGAGCACGTAGGCATACCAGAGCGGTTTGTGGAGTTTCGGATGATCAAGGTGATGCCGTGGGCCGGAGAGTAGTTGAGCGCGATCATTGCTCAGACTGATGCCGCTCTCTCTGACCAGGCATTCAACCAGTGGCTCGGACAAATTTTCTGTTTCGGAGCGTTCCGCGATCTTGGTGAAAAGAACGTAGTCCTCGATGTGTAGATCCCGGGATTCATAACGAATCGCTTCATCCAGTCGGTCCAATCTGATCATCACCGCAGGGTGAATGAAACATGTCCTGAACACACTCCACTTGCGTATTTCCTTCGATTTCAAGGGAAGGTCTGTCGTGAAAATTTTGGCTCCGGTTTCCTCGCTGAAATAGACGGCGTTGGTTCCAACCATGGTGAGCGTATCAGAGCTTTTGAGACGTTGGTACTGAATCGCAAGACGGTTTTCGCGATGGCGGTCTCCTGCATCCATTCTGGCCATGTAAGTGAAGCCTTCGCTTCGGATATATTCAAGACCCTCGTTGAGTCCTCCGATGATCCCCGATCGTTCTTCCTGGCGAATCAGAACGATTTCGAATGGGAATCTTTCCGTATCAATAACCGGGGCTCTATCACTGGCTCCGTCGACCACGACGACGGTGAATGAATTATCGGCTTCCTGAATCGATTCGAGCGCGACCTGAAGACCTTCTTCGTCGTTGTAGATCGTTATCAGGACTGCGAGATCGTTCATGTGATGAGTTCCGGAATGGGATTCGGAGGGATGGGCTGCGTTCTATGGGAGGGAGCACTAGTCGACACCTCAAACAATATACCAGAAAATATGGAAATTATACTTAATAATTACGTGAAATCTCGTCCCAAAGACATTTCAAAGTCGTGTTTCTTTGGTTTAGAGGGAGCCAAGCCAGAATTTCAGATTTCGGCTGAATCCCGGCTGCCCTCGGTCGTGGATCCAAATTCTAGGAAGAGCAAAAACGTCAGACTGGTTCGTAGTGACTCCGAGATCTGCTGCAAGCGCATGGTCAAAGCCGGCGGCTTTGACTGCGTTGATTGTTTCGTGGGTATAGTCGCGCCCTTTTAGGCCGAACGGATAGCTGAAGGTATTCACGGAATCTCCGATGATGCCGGATAGCGTTTCAGCTGAAGTTTTGATTTCGCTCAACTGATTCTCTGCATTCAGGCTGGAGAGCCGTGAGTGCGTTTCGGTATGAGCTCCTATGGTGATCAGCGGGCTGCGCGCCAGTTCTTGTAATTCTTCCGGAGTAATGGCCCGGGCGGAATCAGGGGATGATTTGAAGCCGGTTACTTCTTTCAATTCTTCGAGAATCGCAGAACGCGAGAGAGGAGTGAGGGAGCGCAATTGCTGGTAGATCGAATCGTAAATTGTTTCCCGTGATTGATTCCGACAGTTGACCACTGTGGGCGGATCATTGATTTGGAGTTGGTCGGGAAGGTGATTTGGTTGGTGGATGATGTGGGATAAATCATCCCACCAAAAGGGTGACCCCAGATTGCCAGTCACAACGTAGACGGTCGCCGGAATCTGATACTTGGTAAGAATAGGCAGCGCATTGTTCAACACGTCGAGATATCCATCATCGAAGGTGACTGCAATAGACGAGGGTTCGAGAGCTTTGTTACGATGGTTCGCTACTAATTCAGGAAGAGCGACTGCTTTTCCTGATGCCGATAAAGCGGACATCTGCTCATCGAAGTTTTCGGGTGAGACGCAAAGATTAAACTTGTCCTGAGAGTCGTTGTCGACGCGATGATAAAGCAATATCCCGTTCTTATCTTTTCCTCTCGTGCCGAGCCAATTCAGGCTGTCACCAATCTTTTTTTTGAGGCGCATCAAAACCGAAAGTTGGGTGTTTCTAGTAGGACTATAGGTGTGGTGTCACCGGGGTTGCTTCGGAAAGTTGTCTAGGAGCGGAAGAGGCAAAGCCTAACCAGAGCTTTGCCTTTGTTCTCACCTTCAAAGGAATTACGAGATAACTCAGACGCTTTGCGATGAACGCATACCAGAGAAGACGAAAAGGCTGAGGCCTCGTTAGTTTAAACTTTAGGCCCGAGAGCAATTGCGCTTTTTCGTTTTTGAGACTGATGCCATTTTGTCTTACGAAGCAATCGACTAGCGGTGTTTCCAGGTTCGCGGTATCTGCGACTCCCACTATTCTGGAAAATAGAACGTAGTCCTCGATGTGGGGGAACCGGTCATCATACACTCCCGTTTTGTCCAAAACGCTGTTTCGAAACATGACCGAAGGGTGAATGAAGCAGTTTCGGAAATCAATCCAACGATTGGTTTCGCGAGGCGTAGTGGGAAGATTGGTCGTGAAGATGGGCTCGCGGGATGTCTCATCTCGAAAAACGACGTTGGAGCCCACCATCGCAATATTCTGATTGGTACGAAGAAACTCGTATTGAGTGGCGAAACGATTGGGGCGATTGAGATCAGCCGCATCGAGGCGGGCGGTGTAGTCGAAACCTTTCGAGCTGATGTATTCCAAGCCGGCATTCAAAGCGCTGACGATGCCAGCGTTTTTGTCGAGGCGGATTACTTCAATTCCGAAGCCGTAGTTCGAGGTATCGATTTGGACTGGCTCAACGCTGCCATCATCGACCACAACGACGGTGAATGAATTGTCCTGCTCATCAATTGACGACAGCGTCTCCACGAGAGACGATGTGTCATTGTAAGAGGGGATGAGGACGGCGAGATCTTTCATGAAGATGGGATCAACCTCGACTGACGAGTTCCCTGGATTTCACTTCCTCGTTTTCTGAAATCGCCGGAAGAATATTGACGGTAGCAGGCGCAGTGGATTCGGGGAGTGAATGCTTTGTTGTCAGAGAGGCATAGAGTTGTGAATATTTTTCGAACATGGTATCGAAGCTAAATTTCTCCACAAATCGTTGACGCCCCTCCCTCCCCATTCGGGCAAGTTGTTCAGGATCGGAGATCAAAGTTGTTAGTGCTTCGACTAGCTGTTCGGAATCACCAGGCGAAACGATGCGTCCCGTTCTCCCGTCAATTACTGCTTCAGCGTTTCCCCCCACATCGGAAGCAATCACTGGGAGACCTGTCGACATCGCCTCAAGAATACTTCTTGGAAATCCTTCCCAATTGGTAATCAGAGCGAATAGATCATGATTCGCTAACTCCTCTTGTACTCGGCTGGAGTATCCAGCGAAATGGATTTTATCTTTTACCTTTAGCTCGTTAGCTAGATCAATGGATTGGCGCATCAGTGGGCCTTCGCCAATCAATGTTAAATTCCAGGGTAGGTGGTCGAGTTTGGCGAGTGCCTGGATTAGCAGCGCCTGATTTTTCTGCTCTTCGAATCGCCCTACCATGATAATGCGAACCGGCTTTCCGATTTCACGAGAGGGGAGTTCGACTCCCGAGAATCGATCGGTCACGCCATTGTGAATGGTGAGAAGCTTGTCTTTTGTGCTCACTCCCCGGGCGAGGCCAAATTCCCTTTCATCCTCACAGACCGCGACAATTCGGGAGGAAAATGGAGCCAGAACTTTCTCCAACACCTGATAAACCCGCGCATTGGGGAAACCATCGACAAAGGACCAGCAATGAGGGGTATAAATTATTGGTATTTTAAGCCCGATCAAACTGATCCGACCTACGGCGCCTGCTTTTGATGAATGAAGAGAGATAAGGTCAGGCGAAAATTCCTTTGCCGCTCGGCGCAGGGCAATGGATGCTTTGATGTCTCTGATAGGATTGATCTTCCTGCCTAGATCGGGCAGGCAGGTTACATCCAGTTCTCTTTCTAAATATCGTCGCGGGACTTCCATATCGGGAGTCCCGCCTACCAAAATACGTACAGCATTTCCTTCCTCTCGCAGTCGGCTTGCCATGTCCATCACGTGGAGGGATGAACCTCCAAATGCATCTCCACGCGCGATCACGAAAAGAACTCGGATAGACTTGGGAAGACTCATGCGTGTTTGGAAGCTGACGATCGTGGATTGGTTGGAGGATTCTATACGGGGCGGCTGGGGATAGCTGATCGTGAAGGACCGCGAGGAGCTGTCATGGCTTGGCCCCGCTTATTGGGCGCTACGAGGATGAGTGCAACTGGTGCAGAATCAGCTCGGTAGAGACTCCTGACACGTGAGGCGATTTCGTTTTTGTTGACGACACCTTCGCCTACTACCACGACATCCTGATCTGCAAAGTGAGAGATCCAATTCACGGTTGCGGGATCATTGGTTGCTCCTGCTTCAATGATGATTTTGTCGTAAAGCTGACGAAAACGTGAAAGGGCATCTGGGAAAGCTGCCTCATCCATCACGTTTGCGGGGCTTACGGTAAGGCGATGCAGGTTGTGGACTGATGTTGGCTGAATGTTTGCCTGCTGAGCCCCAGGTTTGATAGTTAGGAACAGTGTTTTTCGGCCGCTCGATGCTGCGATTTGTGCGATGACTTCTGCAATCGCCTCGCCCTGTCCGTTGAGACCCGGAGCCGAAATTTGAATGGTTTGCGCCCTGTGTGCATTGAGCGTTTGCAATAGAGCTGGTGATGGTGAGCCCGGTGCAGACCCACTCCTACTGGACCAGTCTGCGATGACAGGGAGACCCAAGCGGTCCTCCAACTGTCGACTGCTGGTAAAAGGCAACCCTGATAGGATTTTGATGATGATCCATGCTCCGCTAAAGAGGCAGCCGAGAACGCCTCCGATGACAACGAAGAGAAGGATTGGTGGGCGAGAGTCGTTGAAAGGGGTAAGCGGCTCTGAAACGACAGTAGCGATCTTTCCATGCAACTCTGTCGACATGATATTTTCGCTGAGTCGTTTTTGGAGGTTCTGATAGAGTGCCCATTGATTTTCTGATTCCGCCTGCAGCGCTTTAAATTCAAAGCCGTTGGCCTTCATCCCTACGATTTCATTTTGCAATTTGCTAAGTTCGCGCTGGATGAGTTCCTCGCGTTTCTTGGCTGCGTTGTACTTTGCTTCAAGTGTCGATTTGATGTCGCGAGCTTGATCCCGGATTAACTCGTTGTTGCGGTCTACTTCGGCTTTGGCGGCCAGATACGAAGGATTGGATTCCGTGTATCTTTCTTGGGCGATGGCGAGCCGTGACTTTGAGGTGCTTAATGCAGAGAGGAGTGATGAAACATGAGAGACCCCTTGATAGTTGGCGATCTCAATGATGTCGGTTGCGTTCGTTTCAGGATCGATATCGCGGACAGACTCATTCAAGCTATCCAGTTCGACCCGTGAGCGAACTACCGCATTGAAATCTTCGCCGAGTTGGGTGAGTCGGGCAGAGAAGAGTGCGTCGTCCTGTTCCATAGGGAATGACGAATTGTTTTTTCGGTAATCTTTCAGGCGTTGTTCCGAATCAAGAGCAGCCTGGCGTGCTTCTTTGGATTGCTTCTCAATGGTTTCTTTGGCCTGGAGAGCTTCGCCTTTTCGTTGGTCGGCAAGAAACCCTTCAAACTCTTCGACAAAAGTTTCTGCGATGAGTCGGGCGCGTTCAGGCTGTGGGTCGGACGCACTGATTCGAATGAGGCGAGTCTCGGGTTGGAGAGATGCTTGAATTCGATTTTGCCGAAGAAAGTGCAGTAGTTCGGTGTCTTTCAGTTCGGGCATGGCAGCCAACTTGGGAGGGAGAAACCCGGGCGCGTTTCTAAGGTCCAGTCGATTGACGACTCTAAGAACAACAGAATCCGCCACGACGGCGACTTCGAGAGACTTGAGGGATTCTTGAATTTGACCGGATCCCTGGTCGGTGGACTCAAACTGCAGTAATTGATCCAGGCTGGAGTCTACCATTAGAAGGGCAGAACTCTCAAAGAGTGGCTGTTGTTTAAAATGGTATGCCCCTGCCAGAATAGCGCAAAGGATTGGGGCAATGAGAAGCTTGCCAAAATTTCTGCGAATGAGGAAAATCAGGTCGAAGCGGTCGATCAGCGGGTCGACCATGAGTTCTGGTGAAGGATTTGCCTGCCCCTGATGATTAATGGCCGGCGCATACGATGGCGCCAACGGCTGGGGGGGCCGTTGGGGCAGGTGACGGGTTTCCTCGCTTCGCGGATTTTGCGAAGAGGAATCGTCGTCTTGGGGCCAAAATGGTTCGGACATGATTTGTTGCCAGGAGGGCCTGGCAATCTCAAATTTGAGTGGATGGAGCTATAATAGTCGCATTTATGAATCTAACTGCAAGATATATTATAGTAATAATAGCATATATATTAACTATAGTGAAAGCTAATTAAAGCAAAAATGAAGAAGAGCTTTAGAGCAGGGGGCCGGAAATGAGGGGAGCCGGGATTGGGCGTCCCGGGCCGTTCAGCTATCGGCGGCGTAAAATTTCTCCAGTTCTTCAAGGGCGAGAGCTTTGTCTATCACTTTCTGCGCTGTCCTTTTTACTTTGCCGCTCGCTTTTTTAAGGGCTTCATCCGCCAATCCTTCGGCCACCTGGGCGGCTAGCAATGCTGCCTCGTCCCCAGTTGCGGCGGCGGCTATGGTTGCTTCCCTAGCGGCTGTGACATTTTCCTCTGCCTCTCTTTCGGCATTGACGGCTTTTTGGGCATCTTTCTCTGCTTTCACGAGGGCAGCTCGGGCTTGCGCCAATTCTGTGGCCCTCAATGTGGCGAGATAAGCCGCTGCTGCTTCAGGGTCGTCCAAATTTTCGATAATACTCAGGAGCCTTCCCGGTTCAAACCGATTGTCATTATCCTGATAGGAGTCTCCGTCCCAATGCCAAAACAAGGTGGCTTCCCAGAGCAATCCGGAAGAGGCGGCGCCATGATCTCCGTTACTCAGGGTGAAATCGGTAGTGAATGCGTCATCTCCGGAGCTGTCCACCGAGACAGCTTGTAGGGTCAAGGCGCCGTTGCGCCATTCGTCCTGCTTTCCAAGGGTGTTGCCTTTAACGTCCCCTGTGTTGGTTGGAATCACTCCTGCCTGGAGAATAACATCCTGAGTCATTGTCATTTTAAGGCTGGTGAGCCGACTAGATCCACTGCCTCCTCCCAGCGAAAGAACAGACAAATCCTTAATCTCAGTATTGTCGTATTGATCTACCGGGGTATCGGTATTTTGACTGACTCCGCCATTTTCGTGCGTCATGACGAGGCTAAGACCGGGGGAAAGGTTGCCATTCACGATAATCAGTTTGAACTTCTGGTTTGGGTTCCTAATCGCTTCGTTGATATTGATCTGTTTGGTATCCGGGATCGCAAAGAAATCGATCGTATTGATGCCAAATTTGGTCGTGATGTCATGTGTGTGAGCTTCGGTGTCACCTCCATTGATGGAAGCGATGGTGGTTGAAGTATCGAGGTCAAGGTGACCTTCGAATAGGCCACCTACATCTGTAGCAAATTTCGACTCAATCCGACTGTCTGTGTATCCACTTTTCAAGGCGACCGCGAACGCCCTTACTCCGAATCCTGAAGGGTAGTCTGTGGAAGAAACCGGGAATTCGCTCGAGTAGGCGAGAAACTCAGTCGTGGCCCCGGCCTTACCTGGTACGGGAACGATTTGGTAAAAAATGCCCGAGATGGCGGGGAAATTGATATTCGTAAGGGTCACTGAAATGGAATCGCCTTCACCCGAGAATTTATCTTTGCTGAAGTCAATGATGGGGGGGAGGAGTTTCGAAACGAAAGCGTTGTAGACCGAATTGGTGAGCTGGCTGGCGTTCCATTCAGCTGGTCTAAACGGTACTGCCTGAGCCTGAATCACGGAATCTTCGGGAACGGAAATAGGAACGCTACTGTCATAGGAAACCCACTCTCCAAAGTTGATGTTGTAGATGAGTTTCGAGGTCCCGGTCGGGTTGGGATTTCCTAAATGCAGGCTCAGAGGAAACGTGAATGCGGGGAGGTCACCGCCGGGTATTGAAAAGGAGGGGGGCATCAAACCCGATTTCGAAACTGGAACAAAAGTGCTCGGAATTGATGCAGGGTTAGTCTGGACAGAGAGAGGAATTTGGGTCGGACCCTCTGGGATGACTTGGCTTGTATCGGCATAGTCCCAGATCCAATCGGTTTTCGAACTGTAGGTTACGGTGCCTAGACGGTCCTCTGTGTTTTCTGCGACATTGGCCCCACCGAAGGGATTGATTTTGAGGCTCTTGATTCCCAGTGCGCCGGATTCATCAAAAATGAATTTCTTTCTACTGGGCTCCCAACGTAATCGGGGCATATCAGTTGATGCCTCTTCTTCGGTTTGCATGACGAATTCAATATTTTCGTCGATAAAGCTTCCGCCAAGACCGGGAATGAGGCCACGTTGCTCTTCGGACACTTGGGATTTCAGTTTGCGCAGAATGTCTTCGGGATTGCTCAATCCCTCTAGGTCGCCTCCGAATGCCTGGTAGGTGGAGGCCGCTGAATTCAAAACGTTGACGTCGTGTCGCAGCTTAGTCTCACGGGAACCTGATAAAACCCCATCATTTATGGTGGAAACGCCTATGGCCGCGAAAATACCCAACACCGCAATAATAATGAGCATTTCAACCTGAGAAAGAGCCTTAATGGAGCTGTTTATCTTTAGATTTTTCATTATTATAATAAATACCATATACCGGTATTCAGGAACTGCAATGACCGGATCAAGTCAAGGGCTTGAAAATCGAGGCTTCAAGGGGAAATTAATTTGTGCCTTATCGAGTTACAGTGTTTGATTATTATCAAAATTACATTTAATGTGACGTTTCGGCCCATTTGAAAGGTTTCAACATCGAGATATGAATTCGAAAAGGGTCCTGGTGACTGGAGCGGCGGGCTTTATTGGAAGCCATACGGTTGATCGCCTTCTGAACATGAACTGCACCGTGCTTGGTGTTGATGATCTCAGTACAGGCCGTTCTGAGAATCTTTCCGATTGTGAGGGGAGGGAAAATTTTGAGTTCGTCCGTGCTGATATTACGGAGGGAAATTCCTTCGGGTTGATTTGCGAAAAGTTTGCTCCGGACACGATTGTCCATCTTGCCGGATTGGTCAGTGTGGTGAGGGGGCAGGAAGAACCGGAATTAAATTTCAGGCTCAATGTTCAGGCAACCCATTTGGTGGCCGAAGCAGCTAGAAAACACGGGGTTCCTCGCGTCGTATTTTCGTCTTCAGCGGCAGTATATGGGAATAATACCGAGATTCCGCTTCACGAGAATTGTCGAGCCGCTCCGATCAGTCTTTATGGCTCCGCCAAATGGATTTCAGAGGAGATTCTGCGTGGCTACTCCATGTCGTATGGTCTGGAAACTGCCTGCCTGAGATTTTTCAATGTCTTTGGTCCTCGGCAGGACCCCTCGTCGCCCTACTCAGGTGTTATTACGATTTTTTCCGATCGACTGGCATCCGGGGAATCAGTGACCGTCTTTGGGACTGGAGAGCAGACCCGCGATTTCATTGCCGTTGGAGACGTTGCTAGAGCTCTTTGTCTTGCTGCGACGAAGCACGAATTGGATCAGGTGGTTTGTAATATTTGCTCTGGTCAATCAACGCGGGTCATCGATGTTTTCAATGAAGTGCGGAAACATTATCCTGATTCAGTAGACCCTGATTTTGCCCCAATGCGTGGTGATGACATTCTTCACTCGATGGGGGACCCTACCTTGGCCGCTCAAGCCCTTGGATTTGAATCTGAAATCTCTCTCGCTGAAGGACTTCGTCCTCTCATCACTGGTGCATCGTGATTAGCAGCAGCAAGATCATGGTTCAGGGCAGGGCAGATCGTCAATTCGCTCTACTTCGGTAGATTACCTTGAGCAATCGTGAAGCCGGGTTGGCTTCGGGTAGCGTCTGAAAGGGAATCATTTGTGATCACAAGGCTCGTGCCGGCTTTCATTACTGCTTCGATGATGTGCTGAAGCTGCGGGTCCGTGTGGATGTGGCTGAAGGCCTTGATTTCGTGGCTTCCTTCAGGTCCACCTACCTGATGCCAGTGAGGGTGATGCTGGCCGCTGTCGTCTTTTGTCCAGCCGTCGCAAACATAAGTATAAGTGCCGTGAGGCTTTTCGGAGAACATCTGAAGCTTGGCGCCACCTTTTGCGATGGGGACTCCGTTTCGAACCACAATGACTTCCTTGTCTTCGGTACTGAAAAGGATGGAGACTGGACCGTCGGGAGAATCGTGCGGGGTCCATGAAACTTCTGAACTGTTTGACCCGGTAAATTCAATTCGGTGTCCATTGGTCGGTTGCGTTGCAGGGACTTCATCAGCGATAACGACGGTTCCTCCAAGGCTGGTAATCTCAAAAAGGTCCTTCGAAAACGCATAAGGTAGATGGATACAACCATGTGAAGAAGGATACCCGGGAAGGCTGCCAGCATGGAGAGCAACGCCGCCCCAAGTGAGGCGTTCAGTATAGGGCATCGATGCGTTGTTGTAGGTGGAAGAGTGATGGTCAGCATCTTTCTCCAGAATTTGAAAAGTTCCCGTAGGTGTCTCGTGCCCAGGCTTTCCGGTACTCACGATGCAGGCGCCGATCTGGATGCCATTGCGGTAGACCGCCGCTTTCTGAGATTTCAGATCTATGATGATGACAACTGCACCGGTGGGGGCGAGTTGGGGATTCCAAGTGTACGAAGTGGGGTCATTGACACGCTCTTGTGCTGAAGAGACAAAAGGAATCAGACAGGCAAGGAGAGCGGGGATAAATAGATTTTTCGTCATGTCGAGAAGGATCGTATCAAGCCAACTGTATACGTGCCAGACATTCCTTTCGATGTGATTTGAAGAGGAAAGTGGGATGTCAGGGCCCAAATTCTATGATCCAAAAGGCTTTTCAAATAATGGGACTACATGGTAAAACAACTATTCCACGTAATCCGAAAACCTATTTCAATCATGAGCCGCTCGTTCACCATTCTCTGCCTTCTAATCATTTTTGGAATTCAACAAGGAAGAGGGCAGGGGGAGACGATCGCCGTTCCTGAAAAGCAATCGCCACCGAAAACAAATTCCGACCAAGCCAAGGGAAATACCAAAACCAAGCAATCGTCTCCAGTGGTTGCCAAGCCGGCCGTGTCACAGAAATATGTGGTGAAGTCGGGTGATAACCCCTGGGTGATTGCGAAGGCTCATGGGATCACTCTCGCTGAGTTGCTGAAGGCCAATGAGATCCGAGATGCCAAGAATTTAATGATTGGCGACGTGCTTATTCTTCCCATGGGAGTGGAATCCAAAAATGCACCGACTGCGGCTCAGACAGCGGCTCAGACCGAGTCTAAGACAGCTACCAAAAAAATGGCCACGCCAGCGCCTGTCGCTAAACCGACTTCCGATGGCAAGTGGGATCTATACACCATCAAAAGTGGGGATAATCCCTGGACCATTGCGAAGAGCCTTGGGCTGGATCATCAACAGATCATCAAGCTTAACGAAGGACTGGACTTTACTAAGTTGAACATCGGGCAGGAAATAAAGATTCCAAAAAAGTAGAGCAGGGTTGTGGCGACGTTATTGCGGACGTGTCGAATAGTAGCAAAAGGGCTACGATAGGTATCTTATGAAGCCTTTATTATCTCTTTTCTTGTTCGCAGCCTTGGCGGCGACGGTTACCGAATCTCATTCGGCGGAGCGTCCCAACATCATGGTTTTCCTCGTTGATGACATGGGGGTGATGGATACTTCATTGGCATTCCTGACTGACGAGAACGGTGAGCCGAAGCGTTATCCGCTGAATGACTTCTACCGCACTCCTAACATGGAGCGCCTCGCTGCTCAGGGGATTCGGTTTAATCAGTTCTACGCCATGAGCGTTTGCTCACCAACCCGAAACACAATCATGACGGGTCAGAATGCAGCCCGTCACCGTGCGACGAACTGGATCAATCCAGATACGAATAACGCGGGAGACAATGGAGCGAAGGAATGGAACTGGACGGGATTGAATTCAGCCGATGTCACGATACCTGCCGTGCTCAATCGCGATGGATACCGAACCATACATGTGGGCAAGGCACATTTTGGGCCGAGGAATCATGAGGGCGAAGAGCCGAGTAATCTTGGTTTCGATATCAACATTGGAGGTCGCTCGTTTGGCGCGCCGGGTAGTTACTACGCCGAGCTGAATTATGGCTTTGGGACCAAGCGTGATAAATCGGGCGTTCCGCATTTGGATCAGTACCACGGGACTGATACATTCCTGACAGAGGCACTAACGATCGAAGCTAAAAAAGTGATCGGCGAAGCGGTGGACGACGAAGTTCCGTTCTATCTTTATTTTGCTCAGTATGCGGTGCATGCCCCGTTTGAATCGGATCCCCGCTTCGCGGCGCATTACCTTGATTCCGGGAAATCGGAAAAGGCTCAGGCCTTTGCCACTTTGGTCGAGGGGATGGACAAGTCGCTCGGCGATATGATGGATCAATTCGAGGAGCTGGGAATCGCCGAAGACACGCTCATCTTTTTTCTCGGTGATAATGGATCCGACGCGCCGCTCGGGGATCAACACGTAGTGGCCTGTGCTGAGCCGCTGCGGGGCAAGAAGGGGGCTCATTACGAAGGAGGAATGAGAGTTCCTTTTATTGCGGCGTGGGCCAAACCGAATCCGGAAAACGCATTTCAAAAGGCACTGCCAATTCCGGCGGGAGGAATTCAAAGTCAGGTCGCGTCGGTCGAGGATTTGTTCCCCACTATTGTGAAATTGACCGGGGTTGATGTTAAAGCGGGGCATGTCGTCGATGGCAAGCCATTGCAGAAACTACTCACGGGAGATGCGGACGAAACCCGGGCGCAGCAGTTTCTGATGCATTACCCTCATGGGACGCATCGCAGCAATTATTGGACGAGCTGGCGTGATGGAGATTGGAAAGTGATTTACCACACGCTGCCCGAAACCAAAACATCGGGAGGGTTTATTCAGTTTGAAGGGGGGAACTACGAACTCTTCAATCTGGCAAAGGATCCCTTTGAGTCGAAGAATCTGGCGAGTTCGAATCCTGAAGTGCTCGGGCGAATGATGAAGGGAATGATTTCCCAGCTGAAAGAACACGAGGCACTTTATCCGGTTGATGACGAAGGCAACCCTTTGCCGCCGCAGATGCCATAGAGTGTGGACTCTTAGAGATCCACCATTTTGCTCCACACCCGGACGATTTGGGACTTCACTTCCCAAAGATCACCTGAGTAGTTATTGACGAAAAAGGCGAAGGCGTAGCGTTTGCCGGAGCGAGTGTTGACATAGCCGGCGTAATTGCGAACGCGATCGATTGTACCGCTCTTGGCCACGACCCGACCTTCGGCTGCCGTACCGCTTCCGATGCTGCTGAGGGTGCCGGATCGCCCAGCGACGGGGAGGCTTTTGTAGAAGGTGTCAAAGTTCTCATGTTTGGCTGCGTGGTAGAGGATCATGGCCATCTGTCGTGCTGAGACGGTGTTGGAGCGAGACAGCCCGCAGCCATCGCCCATGAAATAGCCCGTCATGTCGACGCCTTTTTCGGACCAGTATTGTCGAGTCACTTTGGATGCTTCGACGGTGGAGCCTTTTTTGCCTTTTTCGACCGCGATCATTCGGTGCATGCACTCGGCGCGCAGGTTGTTGGATTTCATGTTCGTGAGATACATGATGGAGCTCAGGGTGTCGGACTCCTGAGTGTGAATGATCTTGCGCGCAGCGAGGGAGTCTCCGGCGATGGTCATGAGCCTGACGGTAGTGGGCTCGCCAGAGACGGGTAGGTTGTTGTTGGTTAAATGTTTGGTGAAGGCGCGGGCACAAAAGAAGGGAGGATCGGGAAGTGATCCTTTGATCGTAAAACTATTTCGGCCTCCGGGGACGGTGCCGCGAAGGTGGTAAGTTTTCCCGTAGGGGATGCCGTAAATGTATCCCTGGTCCCCGGACCCGGACGACCCGGTTCGCATGTCGTTGATGAACTCTATCCCGGGCAGCTTGGGATCGGTCCCAATGAGGCTGGCCCGCGAACCAACGCTACCTGGGCGAAAAGAGCAGTAGAAGAGGTTTTGGTGAAAGGTCAGGCCGCTGGGTCCGGCTCCGTAGTAGTTGCCGAAATCATTGTATTGCCATGTGTCAGGAACGAGCTGGCTGTCGAAGATAGTGGCGTCTCCAACGATGGAGCCTTCGATTTTTTTGATGCCGGCTTCGCGAAGGGCAGCCTGCCACTTCGAGAACGTTGAACTGATACTAGAGGAGCCAAGGGTAGGGTCTCCGCCGCCGCGAATGACGAGGTGGCCGGTCAGGGTTCCTTCCTCGTCGAGGGTGCCGGCAGTTTGTAATTCTGTTTTGAAGCGAAAGTCACTGCCGAGAATCTCATTGGCAGTGGCTGTCGTGATAGCCTTCATGGTGGAGGCGGGAATGAGGCCGGTGTCAATCTGGTAGCCGGCGGCTTCTCCAGGTTCGCCATCGATGGGGACAAAGCAGAGTCCGATCGATGCGACGCGCAATCCGGATTCGCTCTGGATCTTCTCCATCTCCGCGATGACTACTTCGGCTGGGCTCCCGAGGAGATTGGGAGCTATGATGCCAAGGAGAGTGAGTGAGGCAAGGGTGCGAACCATGGAGGCAAGAAACGGCCTAAATGGGTTCGATTCAACGCGAGAATCGAAAGATTCGCGATTGCCGTCCTCGCTTATTCCCTATTTGATAGGGTGAATCCGGATAGATTATATGGAAGCAAGTTATCACGATTTCGATGGGCAAACGGTTGTCATCACCGGCGGAGCAAACGGCATCGGCGAATCGATGGTTCGCCTTTTCTCAGCCCAGGGTGCGCGTGTTTGTTTTTGCGATGTGGATGAGGCGCGTGGGAACGCTCTCGCCGATGAAGTAGAAGGGGCCGAGTTTGCCTGGGTCGATCTTCTGCAACCGAAGGAAATAGTGAAATGGATTGGATCGGTCGGGGAGATTTCGGTTCTGGTGAACAATGCGGCAAATGATCCGCGAGTACCGCTGGCGGATCTCACCGTTGAAGCGTGGGACCGGGTCATCAACCTTAATTTGCGGGCCTATATGCTGACAGTGCGAGAGGCCTTGCCTCATTTTTCCGATGTTGCATCGGTGATCAATTTCAGTTCGGTGACGTTTCATTTGGGACCACCTGAAATGACGGCCTATGTGGCGAGTAAGGGAGGGATTCTCGCAATGACCCGAACGCTGGCCAGGGAACTCGGGCCAAAAGGAATTCGAGTGAATACGATTTCACCTGGCTGGATTATGACCGAGCGACAGGAACGAGAGTATGTAGATGGCGAAGTGCGGGAGATGTTGGCCAAACGACAGTGTCAGCCAAAATTAATTGAACCGGATGAGATTGGTCGGGTGGCGCTTTTCCTGGCGAGCTCAGCAAGCAGCGCTATCACTGGCCAGGAGATCTTGGCGGATCGAGGCTGGTTTCACGCTTAATACCACCTCAACAGTGAAACTGGAGGAATG
>CAXBMX010000018.1:0-102955 GCA_963977055.1 uncultured Verrucomicrobiales bacterium | reverse complement strand
CAGCCTAAAAGTGGGCGCTTCTACTCAACCACACTTCCAAGACACAAGGGTCGCGCTCCTGCGCGACCGTGAACGTCGCGCGCCGTTCGCAACTACGGGAAGCCATCCAATCAGGGCGGACAATGCTTCACGTTAAGGCTGTCGACACCCTAGCCACCTCATTCAATCCCCCTGCCGATCAGAAGGCTGATAGCGGAAGTAGTCCACATCAACATATCCCGCTAGATCCTTCTGATCAGTCTTCGGATTCCAGCAGGCAATTCCTGGTCGGTTTCCGCGCCAGTTTCCAAACTTCAATTGGTAATGGAAATCAGTCTTCTCCCATTGCTCTCCATCGAGGCTCCAGGAAAAAGAAGCCTGGTCGAAGGTCGTATTCGACCTGAGATAGATTTCAGATCCCCCCACTTCAGGTCCTAACTGGGTCCCCTCGTGACTCACGAAAAACAGAACCTGCTTTCCCTCCGCATCTCCACGCACTCCAAAAGTCGCATACTGCCCGCCATAGCCTTTGTAGGAGCCCGAGAAATGACAGATCGCCGCACGCGTTCCGTGGGTGAGTCCGGCCAAGTCAAACTTCGCCTCGACCCGAGTCTTCCCGACCCCGATCTGCCGTTGTGACAAAGTATTGGGCGCCCCCCAAAACGGGCCCTTCAACTTATCGCGATCCGCCGCAACAGGCTTCGATGCAATCAAACGAAGATGGCCCTGACGATCACTCAGCGAAAAGCGTCCCTTTCTCGGGTTGTGATTCCAATTCCATTGCGCGCCGATGACATCAGTCTCGAACTCATCCGAAGTCTGAAGAACCATTCCAGAGTCACTTTCGATCGGTTTTTCATGGCTCCAAACCGGCTCACCAATATCATCCCCATCGATGTCCATTCCAATAATCGGCCATCCATCAACCCAGTTCACCGGCTGCAAACATTGCGGCCGACCATGAAAGACAGGTTCACCATTTTGGACAAGCTGATGCAAAAACCACCAGCGACCGTCCGGCGCTTCGATCAGAGAACCCTGACACGCTGATCTATCAGAATCATTCTCCCGTTCCATCACCGTGCGCGACTGATACGGTCCGTAGATCGAATCGGTGCTTGCTCGCAAACACAATTGCTTGCGGTCCCGCGAAGCACCTTCGCCCTGCCATTCGATCATCATGATGTACCACTGATCGTTAAAGCGTCGAATCTTCGCAGCCTCAACGGCCTGACCTGACCAGATGGTCGTTCCTTCATCCAGCAACTCGCCTCCATCCCAAGAGAGCTTAAACAGCTTCAAATCATGCTCTGCATCCCGCACCGGCGGAGAGCCCTTCCCCCAATTCACCAGGAGCCAGGCCTCCTTCTTTTCATAGTCAAAGAACACCGTCGGATCAGTCCAATGCTGACGTTTCAGCAGACACTCGGGTTCCGACCACGGCCCCTCGATATTCTTTGCCCGGGTCAAATACAAGCCGGACTGAAAGTCGATCTGATAACAGAGCCATTCTTTCTGCTCTTCATGATAGGTCAGATCCCCGGCCCAAACCCCCCATCGATACCCGTTCATGGCATCCGATTGATAGGTCGGCTCCCAGCTGAGCGAAGGGATGGCATGCCCTGTGTAACTCCAGTTCACCAGATCCTTTGACTCCATGATCGTCATGCCAGGAGACAAATGATTCGTTGAGGTAACGAGATACCATTTGTCACCAAACTTCTCGACATCTGAGTCCGCAAAATCCCCGTTCAGAATCGGATTGGCATAGGTCCCATCGCCCTGATCACCCCATTGCAAGAAATGATCCTCCTCACAGAGGCCTATACCAACACTGCCCACCAGGGCAAAAGAGAGAAGAGCGGCAAATCGAATCATGATGATGAAAAAGAGATTTCATCATCACCCGAAGATCGCGGTCGAGTCAACTCCACCCGTCAAAGGGATCGGGCGGAAGTCTGTAGAAAATGGTCAACGCTGAATGGCACCGCACTAAGCGTTATTTTCGACACAGAGCGTAGTTGGAAGGCTCTCACCTGCTGATCATGAACTCAAAAGCAGCACCATTCCGGTCAACGCTCGAATCTACTGTCCAAGCAACTCGTAGACGAGCGGCTTCATTGCTCGCTCCAAATTCCAGTTATAGGGAACGGTCTGCTCCAATGTAATGACGATCAAATTATCGTCATCCGGAGAAACCCAATAGTGACAGCTCGCGGCTCCGCCCCAACCAAACTCATTTATCGGAGCTGCCTCGTCCCATCCCTCGCTCGGTCCGGTCACGACAGAAAAACCTAATCCGAATCCAATCTTAGTGCGCTGCTCATCGTCGAAAAAAATCTGAGTTACCGAATCAGGGAGTTGATTCGTCGTCATCAATTCAACGGTCTCCGACTTCAAAAACTGGTGGACGAAGCGTTCGCCCCCATCGGCAATCATCTGCAGGAACTGATAGTAGTCCATCGCTGTCGAGACCAGACCACCCCCTCCTGAGTTCATCTTTGGCTTCAGGAGATACTTTTGCCCCAGTGGATCTTCACCAGCCGTCACCCCGTTTTCCCCACTCGAATGAACGGATGCGAAACGCACCTGGTCCCCTTCCTTGATCATAAACCCTGTGCTTGTCATCTTAAGAGGATCAAAGAACTCACTCTGTAGGTACTCATCCAAAGGCTGTCCTGACCAGATCTCAACCAACCGCCCTAACACATCCGTATTCACGCCATACCGCCAAGACTGCCCCGGCTCATGAACGAGAGGAATCTTGGCTAACTCATCGCAGAACTGCCCCAAATCTCCACCCCATAGCTTTGGGCTAGAGTAGACCCCCACGAGCTCTTCCGGAGCGGTAAAGCCATAGGCGAGTCCTGAGGTATGGCGGAAAAGATCCTTCACCGTGATCTCATCGCCGGCAGCTGTCGTCGACCCATCCTCGCTCCAGACCTTCATCTCGGAAAAAGCAGGGAGATACTTGGATATCAAATCATCTAATTGAAACTTACCTTCCTCCCACTGCTGCAAAGCCGCTGCCGAAACGATCGCCTTCGTCATGGAATGAATCCGGAAAATGGTATCAACCGTCATCGACTCTCCCGATTCGAGAGAGCGAAGGCCATAAGCGCCCAAATGCTTCGGCGCTCCACTTTGAGCCACTAACACAACTGCGCCAGCCAATTTCCCGGCAGATAGCTCGACCTCCACTGCCTCACTGACCTTTGGCGACCAGGGCGAAACCATCGCAGTGCGGGCCAGCTTCGCTGACTCACCTTCTTTACCATCCGAATTGCCCACTCCAAGCAGGAGTATTCCTAAAATAAGATATCTCATCATTTTGTCTAAGTATGAGAATAACCCTACCTATCAAAATTGAAAGCCAATCGGAATGCCACCAACAATCCGCCCAGGTTTTCACCTGACACTCATTCATCTCAAACAAAAAAACGGTTTCGGACTAACCTGGGTAAGAACCACGAATGTAATCGTAAAGGGTATCAATAAACCCTTCTTCTTCCGCGACAATCGACCGAGTGAGGTCGCCTCCAGACACCATTCCAATCAGCTTATCCCCCTTCATGACAGGCAAATGACGCAGTTTCTTTTCAGTAACGATCTGCATCGCCTCACGGACAGTTCTTCCCGGATCGATCACAATCACGTCTTTCGTCATGATAGTATGCACCTCTACTTCATCAGGTCGCTGGCCCTGGGCCACTACCTTATTAAGCACATCTCGCTCCGTAAGAATTCCAAGGAGTTTTCCGTCACACCTCACTAGAAGCGCTCCGACTCTTGCCTCTGTCATTTTCTTCGCGGCCTCTTCTACCTTCGTATCAGGAGTCACATCGATAATGCGGGAATCTTTTGCTTTGAGGAGTTCTGACAATATTTTCTCCACAAAATTGAATGCTATAGATCTAGTAATCTGACGTCAAGACCAATCACTTCAAATTCACTAAATCCAGCATCTATCAATACTAACATATATATAAATCAACCTCATCAATACGGCATTTATCAGCCAAAACAATATTGCAATCAATCTGCCGAATGGCCTTGACGCCCCCCATTCGCCTAAATAGACTCCCGGTATGTTTGAGCAAGGTAGCTACATTTCGCCAGTTACCCAATCACTTCGAGATAAAGGAGCCCGGCACGTTCTTTACGCCGCAATGCCCTCTCAATATTTCCGTTCCGCGTCAACCATACCTCCTCGCGCAGGTCCAGAGGTATGCCCAATGGAATAGTCAGCTGACGGTTAGCGACTATCCCTATTCAGCCATGAGTAAACACAGCTCATCGAATACACATAGGGGTGACAGTCCTGCTTCAAAAGAGCAGGACTCGGGAAAATCATTCTCCATCAAAAAGGGATTGGATCTTCCCGTTTCAGGGAAGCCCGATTTGAAAATCGACGCTGCGAACGAAGTAAAAAACGTCGCCCTGCTCGGAGAAGATTACGTCGGGCTAAAACCGGGAATGGAAGTCAAAGTTGGCGACCGGGTCAAACTGGGGCAGGTCTTGTTTACCGATAAGAAGAACCCTGAGGTTCGTTACACGGCCCCGGGATCAGGCACCATTAGCGAGATCAATCGCGGCGAAAAGCGGGCCCTGATTTCTGTTGTCATCGAACTGGAAGGTAATGACGAAGAGCACTTCGAATCCTATTCAGCTGATGCATTGACGGAGCTAACTCGCGAGCAGGTCACCTCGAACCTCGTCGCATCCGGCCTTTGGACTTCTCTTCGCACTCGCCCCTTTAGCAAAGTCCCCCGGCCCGGCTCCGCCCCGCATTCCATTTTCGTCAATGCAATGGACACTGATCCTCTGGCTACCCCGCCGCTCCTCGCGGTTCAAGGACGAGACGACGATTTGCGGAACGGACTCACGATACTAGCGAATTTGACCGACGGCCCTTTGTATCTCTGTCATGCGCCCGGCGACTCTCCACCCGGCTGCGAATTGGACTGCGTCACCACCGCTACTTTTCAAGGCCCTCATCCAGCAGGCCTGGTCGGAACTCACATCCACTTTCTAGACCCCGTATCGGCAGAGAAATCCGTGTGGCATTTATGCATTCAAGATGTCGTCGCCATTGGCGCTCTTTTCACCACTGGCCGCCTCAACCTGGAGCGGGTTATCGCATTGGCAGGCCCCATGACTGACAAGCCCCGCCTCCTCCGCACCCGTGTCGGAGCCTGCACTCATGATATTGTTGAAGATGAACTGAGCGAACCCACCGGCGAAGGGGCGCACCGCCACTGCCGCATCCGCCCCCCCATCGAGACCACCCGCATCGTATCGGGCTCACTGCTGAAAGGTCACAGCGCACGTGGCCCCTATCGATTTCTGGGCCGATATGACGACAAAATCTGTGCCATCGAAGAATATCCCAAACGCGTCTTTCTCGAGTGGCACCACCCCGGTCCCGATCGTTTTTCCGTGACGCGGCTCTTCATCTCCACGTTTCTTCGCGTCACCAAATACCGATTTACCACCTGCACTAACGGCAGTGCCCGCGCCATGGTTCCCATCGGCACCTACGAGAAAGTGATGCCACTCGACATGCTGCCCACTTTCCTCCTTCGGGCGCTCATCGTCGGTGACACCGATCAGGCCCAAGCACTCGGCTGCCTTGAACTCGACGAGGAAGATCTCGCCCTCTGCACTTTTGCCTGCCCTGCCAAGTACGATTACGCTCCCATCTTGCGGCGAAACTTAACCCAGATCGAAATCGAAGGATGAATCCGCTGCGACTGCTTCGAGACTTTCTGGACAAACTCCACCCTCACTTCGATGAAGGAGGCAAGCTGGAGAAAATGTACCCTCTCTACGAGGCGATCGACACGTTTCTGTTCTCCCCTGGCTTTGTTACCAAAGGCCTCACCCATGTCCGTGACAACGCAGATCAGAAACGCATCATGATCACCGTGGGGGTCGCCCTCGGTCCCTGTATCGCCATGGGGCTCTACAACACCGGCTTTCAGGCCAATCTCGCGATGAGTGAAATGGGCATCGCTGCCGAGCCGGGTTGGCGAGGCTGGATCATGAACTTCCTCGGAATCGACTACGATCACACCAGCCTCTTTTCCAACGTCTTCTTCGGACTGCTCTACTTCGCCCCTGTGTTTCTCGTCTGCAATGCGGTGGGAGGCTTCTGGGAAGTCGTCTTCGCCACCATTCGGAAGCACGAGATCAACGAGGGGTTTCTGGTCACAGGATTGCTCTTTCCCTGTATCCTTCCCCCGACCATTCCGCTCTGGCAGGTAGCCGTCGGAATTTCATTCGGCGTTGTCATCGGCAAGGAGGTCTTCGGTGGAACCGGAAAGAACTTTCTCAACCCTGCTCTCACGGCGCGGGCCTTCGTCTTCTTTGCCTACCCTGCTCAGATGAGCGGCGACGCCATCTGGACTGCGGTCGACGGGTTCTCTGGCGCAACCCCACTCGGTCTCGTTGCTGCTGACGGCATGGGCGCCCTCACTGCCAATACCAGTATGACCGAGGCCTTTCTCGGACGCATCCAGGGCTCCATGGCCGAAACCTCCGTTGTTGCCTGTCTCATCGGAGCCACCTTCCTGCTCTATACCAGCGTCGGATCCTGGCGCATCATGCTGGCCGTGTTAATCGGGGGTGTTGCCACCGCCACAAGTCTCTTTCTGATCGGCAGCGAGACCAATCCCATGTTTGGCATGAACCCCGCCTGGCATCTTGTCCTGGGAGGATTTGCCTTCGGCCTCGTCTTCATGGCGACCGATCCTGTGTCTGCTGCCATGACCCAGACCGGCCAGTGGATTTATGGCGTCCTGATCGGCTTCATCGCAATTCTCATCCGAGTCATCAATCCCGCCTACCCCGAAGGCATGATGCTCGCCATTCTTTTCGGTAACGTCTGCGCCCCGGCCGTCGATGCCATGGTCGTGAAAGCTCACATCAAACGGAGGGCCCTGCGTCATGGCTAACGATACTGTCATCAAAACGCTCGTAGTCGCCGGTATCCTATCGGTCGTTTGTTCTGCCCTGGTTTCCAGCTCCGCCGTCTTGCTGCGTCCCCTCCAAGAAACAAACAAGGATCTCGATCGCAAAAAAAACATCCTTCAAGCAGCGGGCACTTATGATCCGGACCAGCCCATCGAAGACCAGTTCTCCAACTTCGAAATCAAAGTGGTAGATCTCGCGACAGGCAAGTTTCGCGACGATATCGATGCCTCCACTTTTGATCAACGCAAGGCTGCCAAAAGTCAGGATCAAGGTATCGCTGTCCCGAAAAAAGACGATATCGCAGGGCTCAAGCGCCGTTCGCGCTACGCCCTCATCTACCTCGCCAACGACGGCGGCCAGCTCGACCAACTCATTCTGCCTGTTCACGGAAAAGGGCTCTGGTCTACCCTCTACGGCTATCTCGCTCTCGACAAGGACCTCTCCACCATCAATGGATTCGCCTTCTACCAACATGGCGAAACCCCCGGCCTCGGCGGTGAAGTCGACAACCCGCGCTGGAAGCAACAGTGGGTTGGAAAGAAAGCGTTCGACGATCAGGGCAACTTCAAGATCGAAGTTCTCAAGGGAAAAACCAATCCTTCCAGCCCTGACATTGACTACCAGGTCGACGGACTTTCCGGCGCTACCATCACGACTCGTGGCGTCGATTCCCTGCTCGGCTACTGGCTCGGCAACGAAGGCTTTGGCACATTCCTAACCTATCTCAAATCAAACCAAGGAGGCACTCCCGATGGCTGAAAAATCCTCCAAGATCGTTCTCGATCCCCTCTTCAATAAAAACCCCATCGCCCTTCAGGTGTTGGGAATCTGTTCGGCACTTGCCGTCACCACCAAGCTCGAAACGGTATTCGTGATGGCAGCAGCCGTGACCGCTGTGCTCTGTGTTTCCAACACCGTCATCAGCTTGATTCGCAATTTCATCCCAAGCAGCATTCGCATCATCGTGCAGATGACCGTCATCGCCTCGCTCGTCATCATCGTCGACATGGCGCTCAAGGCTTACGCCTACGACATCAGCAAACAGCTCTCGATTTTCGTCGGCCTCATCATCACCAACTGCATCATCATGGGACGTGCTGAGGCCTTCGCGATGAGCAATCCGCCCGGCCCCAGTTTTCTCGACGGCCTCGGCAACGGGCTCGGCTACAGCGTTATCCTCGTCGTCGTCGGCGTCTTCCGGGAACTACTCGGATCCGGACGCCTCTTCGGCCATGTCATCCTCCCCCTTTCGACCGAAGGCGGTTGGTATGTCTCCAACGGACTCATGCTGCTGCCGCCGAGCGCATTCTTTATCATCGGCCTCTATATCTGGGCGCTGCGAACCTGGAAAAAAGATCAACTCGAGGAGGACTAAATCATGTTTGAAACCTATCTCAGCATTTTCCTGACTGCGGTGTTCGTCGAGAACATGGCCCTCGCCTTCTTTCTCGGCATGTGCACTTTTCTGGCCGTATCCAAAACGGTCGACACCGCTATCGGACTGGGCATCGCCGTCATCGCCGTGCTCACCCTGACCGTTCCGGTCAACAATCTGATCTACCAATATGTCCTCGCCGAAGGCGCCTTGGCCTGGGCTGGATTTCCCGACACCGACCTCAGCTTCCTCGGACTGATCTGCTACATCGGTGTCATCGCCGCGATGGTCCAGATTCTGGAGATGGCTCTCGATAAATTCTTCCCCTCGCTCTACCACACGCTCGGTATCTTTTTGCCTCTCATCACCGTGAACTGCGCCATTCTCGGCGGCGTCCTCTTCATGGTGGAACGCGACTACAACTTTGCCGAAAGCACCGTCTTTGGATTTGGCGCTGGCGTGGGATGGGCCCTCGCCATCGTTGCTCTCGCCGGCATCAGAGAAAAGCTCAAATACAGTGACGTCCCTGCCGGCCTCAAGGGCCTCGGCATCACCTTCATTACCGTCGGGCTCATTGCCCTCGCCTTCATGGCCTTTTCAGGAATCCAGCTATGATGTCATCTTTTTTGCCTATCCTTGCCGTCTCCGAGATCCTTCTTGGCATCCTCGTATTCACTGGAGTGGTATTGATACTCGTGGTCATCATTTTAGCCGCGAGATCTATTCTTGTTCAAAGCGGTGAAATCACGATCAGCATCAACGGTGATCCCAACAAATCGCTAACGGTTGCTGCCGGAAGCAAATTGCTCAACACTCTCGCCGACGAGAAGATTTTTGTTTCCTCTGCCTGCGGGGGCGGTGGCACCTGCGGCCAATGTGTTGTCAAAGTCCTCGAAGGCGGAGGCGACATCCTCCCTACCGAACTCACTCAGATCTCGAAACGTGAAGCCCGCGACGGGATGCGGCTCTCCTGTCAGGTCGCCGTTAAACAGGACCTGAAAATCGAAGTGCCAGCCGAGATCTTCGAGATCAAAAAGTGGACCTGCAAAGTGCGCTCCAACGACGACGTCGCCACTTTCATCAAAGAACTCGTGCTCGAACTCCCCGAGGGCGACGACCTCGACTTCAGAGCCGGTGGCTTCATTCAGATCGAATGCCCTCCTCACGAAATCAGCTACCAAGACTTCGAGATCGCAGATCAATACCGACCCGACTGGGACAAGTTCGATTTCTGGCGCTTCCGCTCCAAAGTAGACGAAAACGTGGTCCGGGCCTACTCCATGGCTAACTACCCCGAAGAGACTGGCATCGTCATGCTCAACGTGCGTATCGCGACTCCGCCGCCACACGGCGCTGAAGGTACACCTCCCGGCAAAATGTCCTCCTACATCTACTCGCTCAAGGCTGGAGACGAGGTCACCATATCCGGGCCCTTTGGAGAGTTTTTCGCGAAAGAAACCAAGGCCGAGATGATCTTTATCGGCGGAGGCGCCGGCATGGCTCCGATGCGTTCCCACATTTTCGATCAACTTCGGCGCATCAAAACTGATCGCAAAGTCACCTTCTGGTACGGGGCTCGCAGTCTCTGCGAAATGTTCTACGAGGAAGACTTCAACGAGCTCGCCAAAGAGAACGAAAACTTCAGCTGGCACGTCGCCCTGTCCGACCCCCAAGCAAGCGACAATTGGGAGGGATACCGAGGCTTCATCCATCAGGTCTTACTCGAAAACTACCTTGCCGAGCACCCTGCCCCCGAAGACTGCGAATATTATATCTGCGGCCCACCCCTGATGCTTTCAGCTGTTCGCAGAATGTTAGATGACTTGGGCGTTGAGCAGGATAACGTGCTCTACGATGACTTTGGAGGCTAAGCAATCTTTACTCATGACCGCAATTGCCGGACTGAGCGCCCTGATCCTTTCCGGTTGCGGGGAGAACCCCAAAGGGGAGCTCGTTAAGATCTCCGGCTCCACCATGGGCACCTACTACCGGGTCACCGCGGCCGCTATTCCCGGAGGTCCAACCGAGGAAAAGATTCAAGCAGCCGTGGCGCAGCGACTCGAGGAGATCAACGCCCTCATGTCCACCTACCTTCCTGACTCGGAAGTTTCACGATTCAATCAATCAAGTCAAACCGACTGGTTCAGCGTCGCTCCCGAAACTGCTCAAGTCGTGCAAGCTGCTCTTGATATTTTTCAGCAGTCCAAGGGAGCCTTTGACATCACAGTAGGACCGCTCGTCGACCTGTGGGGATTCGGACCGGGCGAATCGACGGGACAGGTTCCAGATGAGGCCGCGATTGAAGCGGCTCGAAATCAGATCGGCTCGCAACATCTGGAGGTCCGACTTTCACCACCGGCGATCAAAAAGAACATCGGTGATCTTCGCATCGATCTGTCAGCCATCGCCAAAGGCTACGCCGTCGACTCCGTCGCCGAAGCGCTAAACAACCTGGGACTACAAAACCACCTCGTCGACATCGGAGGCGAAATGCGGGCAACCGGAACAAAGTCCCCCTCCGTCCGATGGACCATTGCCATCGAAAGCCCCACTTCCGATCAGCAAGGCATTCAACAGATGCTTCACCTCAAAGATTCGACCATCGCCACCTCGGGCGACTACCGAAACTTTTTCGATGCAAACGAGGCGCGCTACTCTCACGAAATCGACCCACAAACCGGTCGCCCTGTCACCCACACCCTTGCCTCCGTTAGCGTGATTGGAGACAGCTGCATGCTGGCAGACGCCTGGGCCACCGCGCTCATTGTCCTCGGTCCCAAAAAGGGAATGGAACTCTCCGAACAGGCCGGCCTCGCCGCCTTTTTTGTGATCCGGGATTCCGCCGGGTTTCGTGAAGTCGCCAATTCTGAATACCAACAACGTTTCCCCCAAACCGGAAAAAGAGAATGAACTTATTCCTCATTACCGTGGCCGCCTTTGGCATCGTCATCTTTCTGATGGCGGTCGGGGTGATCTTCAGCAACATCAGGATCAAAGGAAGTTGTGGCGGAGAGGAAGGTTGTGAACTTTGCTTTTTCAAAGTCGCCGGGAAATGCCGCAAGAAAGAGGAGGAAGATAAGACGCGTCTTTCGGACGCACCGCAGGACTAGCCCTCTCATTTCCGCACTGTCGGTCGATCGCGACCCACCTGCGGCAGGTAGGTATGCGCCACTTTTCAGTTCACACCAATCAAAGCAATGGCCTAGCCCTGCTGGCTCACTCTCCAGACTCCCACGGTAATTGCGCCCACCAAATTTCGCCCGCATCATTTGGCTGAATCTTTCCCGGAGTGCTTCGGCCATTCGCAATATAGTTCTTCAACAGCAATGTCAGCTCCTCTACTACTTCGGGATGGGACTCATGCACGTTCACCTGCTCCTTGAGATCACGTTCCAAATTGAAAAGCTGCATCGGAGGAAGCCCTTGCTTGATGGCGGCGCTCTCCTTCGGCTCAGACCAACCAGCGGAGCCATGTGAAAAACACAGCTTCCACTTTCCCCGGCGCACCGCAAAGCTGCCATCGATTGAGTGATTGATGATCGCCTCACGATTCGCGAGCCCTCCACGCCCTGCTCCACTCAAAACAGGCCAAAGGCTCACACTGTCTTCCGCCGCGTTTTCGGGTAGCTCACTGCCCGCGACTTCCGCTGCCGTCGCCATGAAATCAGTCAGACAAATCACCTCATCACTTTCCGATCCTGCTGCGATTTTCCCATCCCACTTGGCGACGAACGGCACGCGGTGTCCTCCTTCAAAGATATCCGCTTTATTCCCTCGAAATTGATGACGCAATTGAACTCCTTTCGTTTCGAGATCCGCAAAGCTGGCCTTGGTCGATGTCCCATTATCCGTCGTAAAAACGATCAGCGTCTCTTCAGAAATACCACTCTCCTCCACCGCTCGAAGAATCTCGCCAACGCACCAGTCGGTCTCCACTACGAAATCCACATATTCCCCTAACCCGCTCTTTCCGCGAAAATCCACTGATGGAGCAATGGGAGTGTGAGGCGAGGTCATAGGAAAATAGAGGAAGAACGGTTTGTCGCTCTTCGCCTGCTCGGTGATGTATTTCACCGAGCGACGCGTGATCTCCGGCAGCACCTCCTCCAAAGTCCACCCCGGCATCATCACACCCGGCGATCCATACATTTCCTTCGGCTTGGGAAGGGAAGGAATCCCTAAGGTTTTCGCATTCTCAAACCAGACGTAGGGAGGCCAGTTCGGTACGTCATCCCCAAAATAGTAATCAAATCCCTGATCAATAGGCCCGCCCGTCGTGGAGCGAGAGAAATCGACAATCTTGCGATCGCGCGTCGGATCCCCCCCCTTGTCGTACCACTGAAACCCGAGATGCCACTTTCCGATACACGCGGTGTCATAGCCACGTTCCTTCAGCATATCACCCACCGTGAGGCGAGCAGAATCGATCAACTGATGTTCGTATTGCCCGACGATCCCGCGCTTCAATCGTGATCGCCACGAGTAGCGTCCGGTGAGCACTCCGTATCGCGTCGGCGTGCAGACAGCAGATCCAGAGTGCGCATCCGAAAAGCTCATTCCCTCAGAGATCATCTTATCGATGTGAGGCGTCTCGAATCCCAATTCAGGATTCAAGGCCGAGACCGAGTCGTAGCCCATGTCATCGGCAAGGATGAAGATGATGTTCGGCTCCTTTGCCTGCGCTGTAGACATCAAATGCGAAACTGCCAGTACTAAAAATCCCGAGAAGATTGATCGAAAGTAAAAATTCATCAGGAATCAGCCTAACACGGAGAAGACACCGTTCCGTAGCCTATTGCGGCCAGTAAGATTTTAGATAGAAACTTACTGAGTCGCGCAAATTGACAGTCAATCCATGCCATGGATGAGTGTCCAGGATGCGGCTCACCCTTTGGCTTTCTGTTGCCCTCGTCAGCCTTGCGTCTGGCGCTCTCAGCGCGGACGACTCATTATCCTTCGACTCGCTTGAGTCTGAGTTGCCTAATCCTTTGGGAAACGAAGACTTTGACGAACTGAGGGGAAACTCACCCTTCCTCCGTGTCCTTGAGTTCTCATCCCTCTACTCCCTCCGAGCTGTCGCTGAAGTCGAAGGTGAATCAGTCGCCTGGCTATTGAACCTTAAAACCAAAGAAACGGTCACGGTCTGGGAATTTGAATCGAATGCTCTCGGAATGATTCTCAAATCCATCACCCGCGACATGGACTCGCTTGAAGGAGTTTCGGTTGTGATCAACTTTACCGGAGAGGATATTGAACTGATCTACGATAGCTCGCAGATCTCACCGCAACCACGCCCAGTCGAATACGACAAAAACGGAAAAGCCAAGCCACCTCAGGAACTCGTCGACAAATACCGCTCACTTGATCGCGATCAAATGCGAAAGTATCTCGAATGGCGCAAGGCGCTGATCGCGAAAGATCCAAACATGGATAAAAGCCCGAAACGCTTTCCTCTGATCGACAAAGCGATCGACGCGATCAAGCGAGGCCAATCTCCCCGCCCCCCTTGATATTTTCAGGGCGGACGAAAGATTCTCATAAAGTTTGAAATACGCGACCAGAGGTTCGCGTATCAACCCCGTATGAGACCACCTCTTATTTCTCTGATCACCGTCACGGCGATAATGACCGCCGCTACTTCCTGCCGGATGCGCGAATACTCGACCACATCCGTGCCCAGGGCCTCCCCTGGAACGACTCTGTCAAAATCCCCTGTCCAGGAACGATCGCGCTTCTAAACCGCCTGGGGTCTGTCCCTTAACCGCCTGGGGTCTGTCCCTAAAAACCGTTTGTCCCTAAAAACCGCCTTCCGGAAATGGCGCACAAAACGCTCACCATGATGATTATCGCGTATAACTTGCTGCGAACCCTGATGCAGCAGGCCGCCCACGAAGCTGAGAAGCCAGTTCATCACATGAGCTTCAAAGGCGCTCTCGATCTGGCCACCTCCAGCCACGAGACTTTCCGCATTGTCGCGCATAAGCCTCGCAAACGTCGAGCTTACACCAACGCGTTCATTGCGCTGTGTGCCACCGAAATCCTCGATATCCGTCCCTTCCGGAAAGAACCACGAGCAAGGAAACGACGTCCAGGTTTCTTCTGGGGACTGTCCCTAAGGGTTCCTAAGCAGCTCAGGTTCGTCGAGAATTTCCGTCGCCAGACGGAGCTCCGCGGCGAGCGTCTCGCCGAGATCTTTCTCGGCTTCGATCGCATCCCCTTCTGTCCCGGTGAGCCCCTCCCAAATCCATTTACTCTTGCGATAGATTGGCACGGCTGCACGTCCCAGCTTGCGGCCCAAATCTTCAAAGAAGCTACTCATGTGATGGTGTCTTATCCCCTCTCCCGTCCGAGGGTCTTTCCCGAGGGTGACGGAAACGGCGCGGGAATACAATCACGGTGTGTTGGTTATGGATGGGCGGGTGGGATTGCGTAAACATCATCCCCGGAATGACGACGTCACTAGAATTCAGTCAGGGTGACGAAAACTTGAGTCAAAAATACTTTTCCCAAATCCATTTCAATGATTACATGAGCTTAGATTTTAATTAGACTCTCAATATTATGAATAGAGGTATGAAGAAAGTGTTTTCAACAATCAGAGCCCGGGCCGTGTTCGTGAGTGTTTCTTGCTCCTTACTAGTCCTCGTTTTAGTGATGGCCTCCAGTGGTTTTAAGAAAGAGGACTTTGCTTCGCCCCTTCCCTCGCCACTTCCGCCCGCGCCCGATGCTCCGACTTCAGGTGGATTGAATTCACCGGTAGCGCCTCAACTTCCAAAATTACCGCCCTTGCCGGAGATCCCAAATGTGCTACGTCCAGACGAAAATGTGCTTACTCCTACACAGCCGGCACCGCCGGCACCGCCCGCAGGAACCACCGGTCCCGGGCCGATAGCAGCAGCTACAGATACCAATGAAATACGCGTCAATTCCGAGAAGAAGGTCATCCTCGGACTCATCTCCGCAGAGGAGGCGGATGACGAAGACTACGGCTGGTGGAACGCCTGGGAGGCACAGAAAAACGCTACCGCGCCGATCCAAAGTCCGCATGTTTTCAAAGACCTCAAGCCCGGAGTCTACACGCTTATTGCCTACGATTCCGCTTCGATCGACTACGATCCCAACAACGGAAATCCTGCCGAGCAATCGGACGGCGTCCTCATGGAAGAGGTCACCATCACAGCCACCTGCAAACTGTCCTACTCGTTGAAGATGAGTGACTTCAAAGACTGGAACTGCCTCAGCTGCCCGTGGCTCTACGTCGACAGCGGCAATGGCTACGTCAGAACAACCGAGGTGCTCAAGGATGTTGTAGGGCGTGAGAACCAGACGACTACCAGCTTCGCCCTCGACGACAGCGCTGCTCTCGACGGGATTATCAAAATCCGCCTCCAGGAGGAGAAAGATGAGATCACCTACCTCGACCGCTGCCTCATCAGCATCGGAGGAGTTGAAGTTGCCGCGGAGGCTACCTATCCCGCCGCTGCCCGGGCACTCAGCAGTGCCGATGGAGATCATCTCATTCTTAAAAAAGGCGAGTCGATCGACCTGCAGTTCACCCTGCCAAACGACCGCGCCGCCAACTCTTCCATCGTCCTCGAGACCACCGGTTTCTATGAGCCTGACAAGGCTTTTCTTGATGCAATCTATAAGGAATACACAGGCGGCACGTCCGTGGGCAACTGAAGCCTCCTCGTGTTGACGGTTGCGCCTCATGAAGACGCTCCTAACATTTGCCTGCGCGCTCGGCACGACTCTCCTCGTGCCCGACGCGGTAAATGCTGAAGATGGCACCGCCGTTTCCGACCTTCACAACAGCGTTCTCCACCGACTCTTCACTTCCGGAGTCGACCTATCGACCGGTGTCGCTGACACACGCTACCCCGTCAACCTCACCGCGCTCAAGCCGGGGGACGCGAAGTTCATTTTCCTGTCGATCGGCATCCCTCGCTTCGACATGCGTGGGAGCAACGACACCACCCTCGACGATATCATACTCTTTTTCGAAGAGTTCCGACAGCTCTACGACGGCCCCGATGAGACGCTCGCTTTCGCTGCCGATCAACGGGAGATGAATAAAGTATTGGAAAGCGGACGCATCGCCTATTCTTTTGCCCTTGAAGGTTCCCACCTCCTGGGAGGGGACATTAGCGGCGTCGACCGCCTCCATGCCGCCGGCGTGCGCATGATCGGGATCGCTCACTGGTTTCAGAACGATTTTTTCACTGATCCCGCAGAACCCGTCAGGCCGAATAAGGAACCACGCTACCTCTACGACCGAACCGTGCTCTCGGAGAAGGGGCGGACGCTGATCGAGCGCATGATTGAAAAGAAGATCCTCATTGATGTCTCCCACCTGCGCGCCGCCGCTTTCGACGCGGTCGTTGAACTTAATGCGGGGCGCACACCACTGGTCGCGAGCCACTCCAACGCCAGGGCCCTTTGCGATGTCCCCCGAAATCTCGAAGACTCGCAAATCCGCGCGATCGCGAAGACGGGAGGGGTGATCGGGATCTGCCTTCACCAGCCACTTCTTGTCGGGGCCAGCGAGCGCGCCACCGTCATGGACGTTGTCGATCAGATCGATCATATCACACAGTTGGTCGGGGCCGCGCACGTCGCTATCGGCACTGATTTTGAAGGCAGGATCACCACCCCAGAGGGACTGGGTTTCTTCACAGACCTCGGCAAAATTGGCGACGAGATGAAAGCGCGCGGATACGCACTGGAAGAGCGCAATGCGATCCTCTGGAGAAATGCTCTACGACTCCTGCCAAGTGGGTAAGGGCCAAAAACGCAGCCTGAGAAAAGGGGGCAGCTACTTCATCAACTGGACTTGAATCCCGCCAAACTCGGCCCACACGTCGCGGTCCGGCGCCCAGCTGGCGTCCCCGCCGCCGTGGAAAGTATTAAAAAGAATCGAATCGACGCCGTAGGTCGAACCCTTCCGCCATTGAAGGTCAGTTCGTTCGACAACGAGCCGGTCATCTGCCCAGATCCGAAGCTGGCCATCCCGTTTACCCGCTTTGTTCATCTCGACCTGCAGGCGAATCACAGTGGCCACTCCCGGCACGAAACGGAAATCCTCCGGAAAGTCGAATTCATCGCCAAACTTACCTGGCTGGTGCATGTGGTAGACGTAGGCCTGGCCGCGTCCGTCTTTTCGCCACATCACGCGGGCGGAGAATCCTTCCAGCCCGTTGACCATATCACCCCCGGAGATAGTTTCAGGCCCACCACAAAGTCCGGGCAGTTTGCCGCCTTTCACAAAATCAAAGTCTTCGTCAAAGCGCACCGTATAAAGCAATTCCGCCGCCTCGTGCCCGCCAAACGCAAAGCGCCAGCCTGCACCGCCCGCATTGGAACCGTAGCTGGCCTTTGGATACCTTACGCGAAGCCACGGGCTCTTCTCGCGCATGACCAAGGCGGCACGTCCCTCCGATAGACCGTCTTCATACTCGCAGCCCGGCCAGTCTCTCTCCCAGCAAGCCACAGTGTATGGTCCCGGCTCGCCACTGAACTCGAAGATAAAAAGCGGCTCGGCGCGGAGAGTGGTGAGGAAGAAGGAGAGCAGCAGCAAACCCCAGACCGCGACTGGATATTTGATAATTGGCATACGGTTGTTAGGCGAAGAAAACAGCCGAAATATGACAATCGATGAGAAACTAATCAAACTTCGTTCCTTAGCCATCTCTGGGTTTGTGATCGATCAGCAGGTCGAAACGTTCCTCATGGATCGTAAATTCCAGGTAAGAGATTCTCACGCAGAGCCGGAGAGAATAAAAGGGGAAACTCTACGGATACAAGAAGCTACTACTTGAGGGTGGCGAGGTACGCTACTAGATCGATGAGTTGTTGCTCTGTCAGGACTTGCCCGAGGCCTTGGGGCATGAGGGATACAGGAAGCGGGGAAAGGGACTTAATCTGAGAGCGCGGGATCGTGGTGGATTGGCCGGTGGCGAGGCGGAGTTCGACGGTGTCGGTGGATTCTGATGCGAGGACGCCGCTGAGGACTTCACCATTGTTCTTCGTGAGGACGAAGCCTTCGTAATCCTGGGCGAAGGAGGCGGAGGGAAAGAGAATACTCTCAAGGAGGTCCCGGTGTTTGCGGATGCCACCGATGGCACTGAGGTCGGGGCCGACATGGTTGCCCAGGTCGCCTATCTTATGGCAGATGGAACACATGGCCTGGGCGCTGCCGAAGACTTCCTGACCACGAGTGACATCGCCTTTACCGACGCCGAGTTTGGCTTCGAGGTCGATGAGTTGGTTGGTTGCATTTTCTTCGAGGGCGATGCGGTCATTGAGGGGCGCTTCGGCATCTTTCCAAACTTCCTCAGGGAAGTAGGCCTTGAGGCTGCGATGGAGGAGTTCACGGGCGGTGACGGTGACTGCACCCGGGGCGTGGACGTAGGCGTAAGCGAGGGCCTTGCCGATTTCGACGTCCTTGGGGCGGCGGATGCGGTTGTGGAGGAGGGGGAACTCGAGGGGACCGGCTACGGCGAGGAATTTGGCGGAGCGGAGCATTTGATCGCGGGTGATGCCAGAGGCGACGAGGAGACGGGCGGCCTCAAGTCGTTCCGAAGGCCAGGCGTCGGCATCAGCGAGAATGGATTCGATGAGATCAAAAGCGATTGGGCCAAGGGCTTTGCCTTTGGAGTCGAAGAGACGGAGGGCCTCGATGCGCAGGAGGCGAGGAAGGTCAGCGTTGTCGGCGAGGGCGCGGGCTTCGGCGTTGAGAGCTTGGGGGTCGAGGGAGGCGGCGGCGCGCAGCGCGTGTTCGGTTAGCTGAAGGTTGGAGGGATCGAGGAGCTTCTGCAAAGGCGCTATCCAGGCATCGTGGGGTTTTGTGCCGGGAGAGGCGGCAAGGGCGTCGAGGGCGAGGTCGCGCAATTTGGAGTTTTTGTTAGTGAGATAGGTAGTGAAGTGCTGGCGAGTGGCCTCGTCTTCGGCGAGACCTTTGCCGAGGAGTGCACGGGCGACGTCGAGTTGGTGATCCTGGGGGTTTTTTGCGATGCGTTCGAGCGTGTCGGCGGCGCAACTGGCCCAGGCGGGTTGATCGAGACGATTGGAGAGAAGTTCGGTAGCGAGATGGCGGAGGGCTTCGTCGCGACTCCCCAGGTGAGGGGTGACTTCGCTCGTCGTGAGCGCTTCGGGGTCGAGACGATCGAGGGCGAGGAGAACGCGGCGGGTGAAGTCTGGGTTGCGCGGGTAGAGCGGAGCGATGCTGGTGAGGGCTTCGCGGGTGGCGGCAGGATCATTAATCTGAAGGAGGGCCCAGAGGAGAGCGTGTTCGCGTTGGCGGTCGAGCTCAGGGTTGCTCAGAGTGGTGAGAATGGGGGCGATGGCCAACGGATCGCCGAGGCGGCCCATCGCGGTGGCGGTTTCGCGCTGAAGGGCGAGGGAGTCGTGGTTGAGGTTGAGGAGCAGGTAGCGCAGGGCCGCTTTGTCACCGAGTTCGGCGAGGCTCTGGGTGGCGGCGAGGCGCACATCGATGTCGCGGTCTTTCAGAGCGAGACGAAGGGCTGACGCGGCGGCGGTGTTACCGATGCGGCAAAGGGCGAAGGCGGCACGAACGCGGACGACAGAATTGGGATGGGTCTTTAGGGTTTTTACGAGGACGGCGGTGGATTCGGTCTTCTGCCTGACGAGAGCGTTGGTGGCGCGGTCGCGAACGACGTGACGGGTGTCGTCGAGAAGAGCGGCGAGGTGGCCGGGCGCTGCCTTGTCCCATTCGATGGAGTTGCCGCGGTGATCGGCGAGAGGTTGCCAGGGGCCCGCTTTGCGGATGCGGTAAACCGCGCCCGGGACGTCGGGTTTGGCGATACCAGAAGAGGGACAGCCCTGACGGAACCACCCACCGGTATCGATGAGAAGGAGGGAGCCGTCAGCGTCTTCGAGCACGCCGACGAGGTGGACGTCGGGGTCGTGAATTTTGAGGAAAGGATATTCGCGAGCCGTGAAGGAGGCACCGTCGCGTTTGATCGCAAGGCGGACAAGTTCCTGATTATTGAACTCGGTCATGAAGATGTTGTTGGTCCAGTCTTCACCCGGAGGGCTGAGGGTGTCGGTGTGGTACATTGTCAGGCCGGCCACGGCGACGTGGCCGAAGTCGTGGAATTCCTGGAGGAGCGGTCCGGTGGTGGTGAATTCGGCGATGCCGACGAGGTTTTCATGGCGCGGGTAGGTGCCGCCGTCTTGCCAATGGACGAGGGAGTCGCGGCGGACGGGGTCGCGGTGGAGGATGTTGACGTTGCCGATGACTTCGCCGGTGGGCCAGAAGTCGAGTTCGACGGGGTTGGCCATGCCGCCGCCGCACCAGGGACGCAGGTCGTGGCCCTCAAGGGTCGAGGTCCAGATGCGGGCGCTGGCTCCAGTGTGGACGAGTTTGCCGGTGACGTCTTTGACTTGGGATGGTTTGCGGCCGTGGCCCCAGAAGAGTCTACCGGTGGGAGATATGCGAGGGGTGTGGACGGTCGCGGCGTTGCCGGTGTAACCGAAGCCGGAGGCGATGGCGACACGAGTGTCCGCGACGCCATCGTCGTCGTCGTCGGTGAGTTTCCAAATGGAGGGTGGTGAGGCGACATAGAGAGCGCCGTCATGCCAGAGGACACCCTGAGGGAAGGTAAAGCCGTCGGCGAAGACCTGGCGCTGGTCGTAGTTACCGTCGCCGTTGGTATCGGTGAGGAGGGTGACGACATTCTGAAGGCGTTCTTCGAGGTCCTTGGCGACGAAGTTGTCACCAGTGTTTTCGCAGAGGAAAAGGCGACCGCGATCGTCGAGGCAACCGGCGACGGGATGGTTGACGAGCGGTGGGGCCGCGGCGGTCTCGACGACGGTGTCGTCGGGGATGGTCATCGGCGGTGGATTGAAGTCGGGATCGAAGGGATTCTGGGGAAAGCCCAAGGCGATGCGGGATTCGTGGCGGGTGCGGGCGTATTCGCCCATGATGTGGTTGCGGGTCTGGGCGGTGCCTCCATTCCAGACGTCGTATTTGGGGAGGTTGTGAATGGCGAAAAAGGCCATGAGGCGGGTCATGAGTTGGTTGCGGGTCTCTTTGTGGGCCGGGTCCTGGTAGAGGTTCACGGTTTCGCCGGGGTCGTTCGCGAGGTCGTAAAGTTCATCGTGGGCGAGATGGGCTTCGACTTGACCGTTGTCGTCGTAGCGTTCGATCAGTTTCCAGTCGGCGGTGCGGATGGAGCGGAGATTTTCGAATTCGAAGAAGACGGCGTCATCGGCTTCGGCGGTTTTGTCATTCCCGGAAAGAAGTGCCGTGAGATCGCGTCCGGGAAGAGGATTTTCGGTGGGAAGGTCTTCGCTGAGACCGGCGAGTTCGAGGACGGTTGGGAAGAGGTCGACCTGAGAGACGAGACGTTTGACTTTAGTGTCAGGCTTGATCGAATCCGGGTAACGCATGATGAGAGGGACATGCATGGTGGTGTCGAAGCCGTGGAGCGGTCGGGTGTGGTCACCCATGCCCCAGAGGTTGTGCTGACCTGCGCCGCTGCCTTGGTCGCCGGTGAAAATGAGAATGGTGTTGTCGGCAACGCCGGCTTCTTCGAGGGCGGCCACGATACGACCGACGCCGTCGTCGACTCCGGAGACTTCCGCTGCGTAACGGCGGAAGGCTTTCATGTTGTTGACGTAGTCGCGGTTGGAAAATTGCCAGGGCCTGGTGGGGACGCGGGGGAAGGAAGGCAGAGAGTGGTTGGCGTAGTATTCGGCGTGGCGGTTACGCGCGGGTTCGAGAAGAAGCGGGCTGAGTCCGTAGGGGCCATTGTAGGCGAGGTAGAGGAAGAAAGGTTTTTCGGTGTTTTGGCGTTTCGAGTTTTCGGGTTTTTGATGTGTGGGTTTTGATGCGTGGGTTTTGATGAAGTCTACAGCGCGGTCAGTCCAGAGCTCGGTCATGTACTGGGGCTCGGTGCGAAGGACGCCGTTTTCGATGATTTCGGCACCGTAGAATCTCTGAGTGGAGCCGACTGGCATGGTGACCCAGAGATCGTCGAGGCCTTCCTGAGGAGACATGTTCGCGCCGAGGTGCCATTTGCCGGAAAGGCCGCAGGTGTAGCCATTGGCTTTGAGCACTTCGGGAAGGGAAGTGAACTCTTCGAGAGTGTTGCGGGCTTCCGGCCCCATCATGAGGCTGTTGCCGACGGGGAACTGAATGCCATGCTGAGAAGGCATGAGGCCGGTGAGGATGGAAGCGCGGGTCGGTGAGCAAACCGGGTTGACCGAGTAAGCGCGAGTGAAGAGGGCTCCCTCAGTGGCGAGTTGATCTAGGTGGGGCGTGCGGACATCTTCGTTACCGTAGCAACCAAGAGTCCAGGCGCCGTGATTGTCGGTCAGGATAAGGACAATGTTAGGGCGCTGTTCGGCGGCGGAGAGAACAGATGCCGCTAAGAGGACGAGGGAGAAGAGAAGTTTCATGCGGATTGGGAGCCTCCTCTGTTTTAGACAGGATAGTTGGAGTGGTCTATCAAATTGCTCGACTGATTCTCGGAGTTCGTCGTCCGTCAAGATTTGGCCTCCATCTTCATTTTTCGTTCGATGCACCCCTCCCCCCCTTCCATAGCAATGTTCACCTACTTCATCAGCCGGACTTGATTCCCGCCAAACTCGGCCCACACATCGCGGTCCGGCGCCCAGCTGGCAGCACCCCACCCGTTTCACACCCCCTCAATCCCAGCAAGCGGGGCGGGAAAGCCTGAAACACGTGCTTGTTCCCGCATGGAACATCGATTCGACTCGCGCTATCATCCCTACCTCACCATCATTAAAATTATCGCCTGCCTGCTATTCCTGTTGACCGCCTTTGTCACGCATTCCATCGCCGCAAACGATCTGCCCATTCTATTCAAAGAGGATTTCAAGCGCGGTTCCTCTACCTGGAAAACCACTGATCCGAACGCCTGGCAAGTCCGCGAACTCGATGGTACCAGCAACCGCGTGCTCGAGCTTTTTGGCAAATCGAAATATGAACCCCTGCTTCGCAGCCCATTTAACCTGGCGGTGATGAAATATCACACGGTTGGCAATTTCGTGCTTACCACTAGGGTGCAGACGAAAGAAGAGTGATCATTGGACGATCTCCATCAATCCACCACGCGGTCGCCAGCAGAATAAGAGGCTTCGTCAGCGAAGCAGAGTGAAGGCAGCGGACTTTCCGGAAGCCTTCATCGTAGACGAAGCGATCAGGAAATAGCTCAAGTAGTGATGCTCGGCATCCTTCATAGCCTGGCCTGGAAAACCTACTCCAGTAGAGTTCGCTGTAGCTGCCGTATAAATCACAAAGCTGCCCGCACCTAGGGGCTCCAATCCAACCATTCCTGAAGAACGCTCAATCGTGAATACTCTTACGACGTACCGCGATGGGATTCAGTGTCTTGCGAACTGAATACCTGGCCTCCATATCGTCGTAGCGCATGTACACCCATGGGCTCATCCTACTGTAGCCATTCTTCGTAAAGACGATACTTCCCGCAATATAAACCGCAGAATGTTTGAAGCCCTTTGTATCCGGATCCTGCATCAAAATCACGTCTCCAAATTGAAGGTCGCCTTTAACGGCCTCATACTGTTCACCCAAGACTTCCGCCATAATGGAAGCGGGCAATTGGTCATATGGGTTCGCACGAAAGAAATTCAATGACGTCCAATGACAATCCTTATCGCCCGAGATCAAATTTTCGCCCAAACTCGGATAGGTGAATAATAGTTTCCGCGGAGTAGGAGGCAACAGGTGCGCTACATCCAGCCGCTCAACACCCGGCGTATCAATAATCGAGTCAAGGATAGGCAACACAGCCTTCCGTTTGTAACCGTTAGTCCAGTAATCTGCGATCTCATCTGCCCCCTCGGTGTTTCCGATATTCAGCCTCAACATCAAGCTGCGAGTCCTCGTCGTGGCTCTCAGGAATTGACGGCGTCCTTCAAGAGTCGGGATTTTCGAAAGCACGTAGGGCACATCCGAAAAGATCATTGCCTTTCCTTTCTTATAACACAGTTCAGAGATACTCTGAGCCAGCGCTTCGTCCAATCCAGCATCCAGATACCATCGCAGTGGATCCCCAGATTCGATCACAATCGGATCATAGTAATATCGATTTATTTCGCTTCCTCCTAGAATTTGGTGAACCCCTGATCTTTGATCAGAACTAAGCCCGGCGATCAGTTCCTCGGTGGGCTGAAAACTTATCCCTGATTGGTCGGGAACGTGGTGAAAAATGCCAAGATCATGCCATTCCTTACCGCTCACTAAGGTGATTCCGGCCTCAGCCATCAGCCCTATGACCACATTCTCATCGCTTTCAGAGAAATGCCACATCGTGCGATCTAAAGGCATGGGAATCAAATCAGCGTAGTGCGCCGGAATCTGCAAATAGGTAACGTAATATTCAAGCTCCCCCCAAGGGCCCTTGGGAATAATATAAAGGTGCTTGGGCTGAAGAGGAAGATCTCCCGCCTTCGAAGGTAGCAGACTTTCTCCTGGACGGGACAAAGTGGAAAGCACTCCCGAAAGCACTCCTGAGCCACCAGGCTCAAACGCGGAGGGTATCACACTGTTCGAAGCAATGAGATGACGCGGAGTCAGCTGCGCCTTACCCAGACTCGGCCCCATTACCAAGCCAATTAGCAATCCAAGTGCAATAAACGTTTTCAATACAGTATGAATGCGGAGACATCGCTCCGGTCGCAAATGAATCGTCTACGCCAACCCGAAAATCCAGCAAAAAGTTCCCTTCTCAGCTCAATTTATCACGTAGAGTTTTCGTTCAAACGAACCTATCCAAACAACCCTCGTTTTGATCTCCACGTTTTTTTGGCGCTGGAAGAAGGCTCCAACGTCTCAACGGAGCTATATCTACCACCTACCTCTTTTACTCCGTCGCTCCTCTCACGTCGGCAAGGAACTTCGGAATTCCGGTAAACGGATCTTCCTTTTCCTCATATTCGAGGACCAGGTATCCACTGTATTCCGCTTCATTCAGAATTTGAATCAGCCTAGGAAAATCCGCTGGCACCTTCTCGCCATCGACGTGAGTCATCACTTTCGCCTGAGCATTCACCGCATACGGCGCGATCCTTGCCAACTCCGCATATGGATCGGAAGTTGGCGCAATGTTAGCAGAATCCCAGGTCACGCCTAGCCACGGTGAGTTGATCCGGCTGAGCAGATTCAAGAAGGTATCCATGTCCGTCATGGAATCGTGGTTTTCGATTCCGAGGATGACGCCTTTCTCCTCCGCGTAAGGCAGAATGGTTTCGAGATTGGCGACTACGTTTTCGATCACCTGTTCCTTCGTCGCACCCGGAGGATTCTTACCTCCGGCAAAAATACGAATGACCGGTGCGCCCAACACCGCGTATCGATCAATCCAGGTCTTGGTGTATTCCAACTGCTCCGCCGTGAACGGATCATCAGCAGGAAAGCTGAAGTTGTTGCCAATCGCTCCGCCGGTGATATCCAAACCGAGCACATGAGCGCGGCGCTTAATTTTATTCAGGCCTGACGTGGTTACCTCAGGATCAAAGAAATAACCTGTCAACTCCACTCCGTCGAAACCTAGCTCGGCGGCGTAATCGAGAAAGGAAAGCATCTCCATCTTCCCTTCCGTCTCCTCGCCTTTGAACCAGCGCATTTTGGCTCGCAGCGAATAGGCTGCCAGGGACAGACCTTTGATGCGGGGATTAATGCGGCCGGGGATTTCAATAGCAAGGCCAGCGGTGACACCCAGCAAGGACGCCCCAAACCCAGTGGCAAAAGTTCTTCGAGAAACAGATTTCATAGCAATGATCTTAACGGTGCCCGAAAGCGACAGACCAGGCAATGATCAACCCACACGGCACCGCGCCGTCTCACCCTGCGGAAAAGGGAACCTTGCCCACACCCTGCTACGCCAACAATTCCGGGATCACTTGTCCTCCAAATTGAGATAACTGCTTATGACGTCCGGCGTGGTAATAGGTCAATTTGTTATCATCAAGCCCCATCAGGTGCAGCAATGTCACGTGCACGTCGCGGATGTGGTGCACACAATCCACGGCTTCAGCACCGATGTCATCCGTCGCGCCAATGGTATGCCCTGCCTTGGTGCCACCACCGGCAAACCACATCGTCATGGCCTTGGCATTGTGATCCCGACCGTAGGAAGCACCTCCTCCGCGCAATCCGTTATCTGGCGTCCTGCCGAACTCACCACACCAGACCACCAGCGTGTCGTCGAGCATACCGCGCTCTTTCAGATCCTTGAGCAAGGCCGCGATGGGTTTGTCGACTGACTTAATCAGCGAGCCGTGAGCCTTCTGAATGTAGTCGTGGCTATCCCAGTTGCCGGCGTAGGCCTGCACGAAACGCACTCCTTTTTCGACAAGCCGACGTGCCAACAAACACTTGCGACCAAAAGCTTCGGTCTTTGTGTCGTTGATGCCATAGGCTTCTAATGTGCTTTCTTTTTCCCCGGCCAGATCAATCACACCCGGAACTTCTGCCTGCATCCGATAGGCCAGCTCGTAGGAATTCATACGGGCCTCAAGTTCGCCTCTATCCGGCCGGGCGGCGAGGTGTTCACCGTTTAATTTTGCCATCAAATCGAGATTGGAACTCTGACGCTCAGGAGTGACACCCTCGGGAGGATTCAAGTCCAGAATCGGACTGCCCTGGGCCCGCAGGGGTGTCCCCTGAAAGTCGGCCGGCAAGTAACCGTTCGACCAATTCCCGGCACCACCCTGAGGATAACTCGTCCGTGGCAAAACAACGAATCCGGGAAGGTTGTCATTGAGCGTGCCCAGCCCATAGTTCACCCAAGCCCCCAATCCCGGATCGCCCCCAAAACGGTTTCCGGTATTGAGCTGATAACAGGCCGTCGGATGATTGACCGACTCAACCTGAGCGCCGCGGTAAAAACAGATGTCATCTACCATCTCCTTGAGATGTGCCCATTCGGTAGAAATATCCGCGCCGCTCTTTCCCGCTTTAATAAAATCAAAAGGGCTCTTCACAAAGTAACGTTCGCCCGAAGACATCGCGCTTTCCATGTCACCGCCCCGGGTAAACTTCTTCAGATGCTGCTTGGTCAGCATCGGCTTCGGGTCAAACGTGTCGATGTGGGAAGGCCCCCCTTCCATCATCAGGAAAATGCACCGCTTGGCGCGGGCCGGATGATGAGCGATGCCAATTTGACTCGTCCCCGCCGCTTTGAGCATGGAATTGAGCGCGACGGTGCCTAAGCCAGCTCCGATCCCGAAGAGGGCATCGCGTCGCGTCGGAAATGAGTAGTGGTTAGTCATTGGTAATTAGTTTTTAGTTTCTTGAATTTTCTGAATGAGAGCGTTCAGCATCCGTTTGATTTCAAACAGCTCCGCTTCCATTTCTGCAAAGCGGTCTTCTGGAAGAATGGTCAGGTCTTTCGCGAGAATCAGCAGATATTCCACTTCGCTCGCAGAGCCCATTGAGATGTGAAGAAACCGAGCCATATCGGGATTGCTGTTTCTTCCACAGCCCTCAGCCATATTGGTTGGAATCGAAGCAGCTGCTCTCCTAATCTGAGAAGTCAGCCCAAACTTCTCCTCCGATGGAAACAACTTGGAAGCACGGTAGACCTCAAGCACAAATGGATGAGCCTTTTCCCAAACTTTCAATTTCTTAAAATCCTGCATCAGCAAAATACTAACAACTAACTACCAGCAACTAAAAACTCTGGACGTCAGTCCAGATAGGCAAATTCGTTGAGGTTAAAGATGACGAGGCAGACCTGAGCTAACCCACGCGTCCGTGCGTCGACATCGGCCATCTGAAGATCTGGCTCATAATTATTGTAGGCTGGCATGGACTCCACGAAGCTGTATAGCTCACCGGTTTTCTCTGCCATGACGGTCCGCTTGATCCACTTGGCAATCTCTTTGGATTCGTAAGCTTTCCCAGTTTCCTCTTGAGATGCGACGGACCAGTGATCCAAACAAGCGGCCAATTCCGTAGACGTCGCCTTGCGACCCAGAGCCAACTCAAAAGCTCGCTGGATCGTCGCTTCGTCATCTTTCTCTTCCTTGATCAATCGATCCGCAAAGGCCACCGAACGCTCTTGCACCTCTTCGGCGTTGAATAATGTTAGGGCTTGAGGCGCCACCGTAGAAGCTTCTCTCATCTCACAGGAATTATCAGGCCCCGGCTGGTTGAAGGTTTCAAGAAAGGGGTCTCGCAGTCCTCGTGCCCGCTCCGCATAAATACTGCGACGATTGCGCATCTCCGGCTTCGGATGAGGTTCAAAAACAGAGGCCGTGCCTCCCATGATCTGACGCGGCTGCATGGCCACCTCCAAATTGATATCTGGCCGAGCTGGTATGCCGCCCACCTGTGGATTCATCTCCCCACTGGCCACAAGCATGGCATCGCGAAACTCTTCTGCGGTGAGGCGTCGTGGTGCAAAGGAGGCGTATAGTTCGCTGCGCGGATCACGCTCTCTGACAAGAGAAGCATCCGGGTGCCTCGAAGTGCGTCTATAGGCATCGGAACTCACAATGTGCTGATTGAGTTTCTTGACCGACCATCCATTTTCCATGAACCAGTTTGCCAGGTAATCCAGCAGGCCTGGGTGCGTTGGCAGGATACCTGTTCCCCCAAAATTATTTGGATTACCGGCTAGTCCTTTGCCGAAGTGCCATGCCCAAACTCGATTGACCATCACGCGAGCTGTCAGTGGATTCTTCTGATCAACAATCCACTCAGCGAGAGCAAGGCGCCTCTTGCCTTTCCCCGCAGGAAACGGGTCCACCTCCATCTTGCCGAGAGACTCCGCGGCACTCAAAGCTCCAGGAGTAACGGGATCGGTCGGGGAATAGATACTGCCACCTCCGTAGATAGCGTCTTCGTCCCACTTTCCTTCGCTCCAGCGATCTTGAGGAAGCCTGACACGGCTGTTCACATTATTGCGCACGATCGTTTTACCCGTGTAAACAGAGTAGGCGATGGGCTTAGTGTTGTCGTATTCCAGTTCATGGCGCGAAATGTTCTTTTTCATCCGGCCGAGTGATGCTTCATCGCCTGGATCCAGCCCATTATCACCGGTCTTAGCATCCCCCTCTTCTTGCTTTTTCTCGGCCTTAACCCTCTGCGTTAGCATTTTGTGCTGACGCTCGTAGCCCTCGATTTTTGCCTTCACCCATTGATTGGAATTTGCAAAGTAAGACCGGTTTTCTTCAGCCAGAAACGGAGCATTTCGCTCCGTGAACTGTGTCGTCGAGAACACCGCCATCATGCTGTAATAGTCGCGTGTTGGAATCGGATCGAATTTGTGATCGTGACACTTGGCACATTGCATCGCATGAGCCAAAAACGTCTGCCCCACTGTATCAGTCACATCGTCCAGCCACAGTTGACGCGTCTCCGCAAAAACGCTCATTGAGGTCTGCTCCCATGGTCCCATCCGCAGGAAACCCGTTGCGATGAGATTCTCAGAATCACTCGGATCCAGCTCGTCCCCTGCTACCTGCTCTCTGACAAAATCAGGATACGGCTTGTCGTCATTAAACGATCTCACGACATAGTCGCGATAACGCCAGGCATTGGGGCGTGCGTAGTCATTGGCAAATCCGCCGGTGTCTGCGTAACGAGTCACATCAAGCCAGTGACTGGCAAAGCGCTCCCCATATTGCGGACGGGCCATAAGCTGATCAGCATACCCGGCAACGGCATTCGAGGCATTTTCCGCATAAGATTTTGAAAATTCATTCAGCTCTTCCGACTCTGGCGGCAACCCGGTAAAACCAAAACTCATCCGGCGGCCCAACTCGATCGCATCCGCATCCGGAGCCGGCTTCAATTCCGCTTTCGCTAACTTACGATTAATGAACCAGTCGATCGCGTTCTTCCCTTCCGGAATTTTCTGCGCCTTCAGCGGGCGATAGGCCCAAAGTTTTTTCCCTTCGTAGCGACGATTCTGCCAATCATCCGACAGCGCTTTCGACGTCGCCACCTGAATGCCTTCAGCATACTCATCCTGAATCGCAACGGCACGCTCATCATCGACCCAAGGTGCCCCTTCATTAATCCAATCCCGAATCCACCACTGCTGTTCTTCGGTCAGTTGATCCGCTTCCTTAGGCGGCATCTCGTAGTCTTCCTCTTTCCGGGTCGTCGTGAGATAAAGAAAGCTCTCCTCCCCTTTCCCGAGCAAAATAACGTCGCTCTCGAAATAGTCGCCACCCTTCAATATTGCGTCCCTCGTCCGCATATCAAAGTCGCCTTCGATATCTTCGGGATCATCCCCGTGACAAGCATTGCACTTCTCGGCAAAGAGCGGCTTTACCTTCAAAGCAAAGAGCTTCTCCCCTTCGGTCACTTCCTCAGCCAACAGGCCTCCGGAAAAACCCAGGACAATCAATCCAATCAAATGCTTCCAATTATTCATCACTAATAACTAATCACTAAAAACCAATCACTACCTGCCTACGGCCGCCCAACTTCGTATATCTCAGCAATCTCTTTCGGCGACAAGGCAGCACCATAAATGGCAAATTCATCAATCCGTCCGTTTAGCGACCGCAAAGACCGATCCGGCCAGATGGGATCACTCCAGTTACCCAGGTCTGCACCACCGATCCGCATCGCCGTCAGAGGCTTGTCCATCTGGGTTCCATCACTGATCCCAATGGCCTGGCCATTCACAAAGTGAGTCACTTTTCCAATTCCACGCTCTGCCGTGACAGCCAAGAGAAACCACTGCCCGCTCATGGACGGCTCCCAGAATACATCAGAATAAAACCGGCGATTGTGCTTGGGGATATCCACAACTCCCATAGGGCTGCAGGCAAAATGAAGATAGCCATCATTCGCAAGCTGCCAGTGAATCTCATTTTCATCAAAATAGTCAGTCAAAAACAATGAGCTTAAGTGCCGATCAAGAGCATCAATCCGCACCCAGGCATAGAGTGTGATTGCATCCCATTCACCCGGAATATTAAACCTGACACGATCTCCTTCGGATCGGAAGTCGAGGGCCGTCTTGCTCCCCCAGCGACCTTCCGCCAACCGGGCACCAACAATCCCTCCGTCCAATTCAGAACCTTCACCATGTAAAGCCTGATTACGCAGCCGACGTGTCGCAGCAGTGATATCTTCAAAATCATAATAAGCAATCAACCGCGGATCACGGCGACGATCCAGACTCGCTTCTTTCCACGCCGTGTATCGAGAATCCTCACGGTCCCCTGATCCGGCAATCACGTCGTTGATGTCTGCGAATTCACCCGCCTCTTTCGCGTCCTGCGGAGTCGCGGCGCCCTTCTCCAGTCGAGCGGAATCCCCACCAAACAGTAGCATCGGTTTCCCATCTACCCCCGTGGCACGTACTTCTCCGTCAAAAACAATCAAATCCGCACCGTCATCCTCACCAACCGACAGGCCGAAGCTCGTGCCCAAGTCCTCCAGCAAAATGTCGCCGGCGCGCACTTCGAACCCACGTGCTGCCGGTGGCACATCCGCTTTCAATCTTCCTCGATACAGAATCGCCGCATCACGATTAACCAACTCAATTTCAGCGGGCCCTGACAAACTGATAGAAGCACCGCCAAAGAAATCGATCTGAGCCAATCCCTCTTTCAGAACAAGTCGCCCGGGCTCTAGAGCCACTCCGGTCGCCAGTTCACTTCCACCCCACACAGCATCCGCTTGTGCCGTAATCACCGCAACCCCATTGACTGCGGCAAGAGCCGGGCCAACGGAATCCCCCTGCGTTCTTGTATTCAGCAGGAAAGTGGTCGGCAGGAGGAAAGCCATCACCACCGCGGCGACTGCCCACCAATTGGTTCCAGATTTCTCTACTCCCAATGAAAAGGCGACCACATTGGAGCCATCCGCCACACCCGAGTCTCGCAAGCCCGCATCGAGTTGAGCCAGTTCCACATATTCCGCCCGTGCCTCCGGATTTTTCTCCAAGTATTCTTGAAGCGCCTCAAATTCCTCATCGGAAAGGCGCTGGTCCAGGTGTGCCTGGATCAGTTGCCTGAGTTTGTCCGAATCAATCTCCATCACCCACTAAACTCCCGTTGAAGACAAAATTGCCCAAAGAAAAAGGGGAAATCTCACCCGGCCACCAATCGCCCTTCAATACAGCCCTGCAGCTGCTTGCGAATCCGGTCGAGAGCTTTGTAGAGCGCCGTTGCCGATTTTCCGACGTCAGCCGCGACCTCTTTGATGCTTTTATCCCCTTCATAAGCCGCCCGAATCAATTCGCGCGACTGCTCAGGAAGAGTGTCGAGGCACGCCTGCAGACACTCCACGTAATGCTCATTAGAGACCTGCGCCTCCCGCTCCAGGCTGGCATCAGCGATCAACTCGATTAGGTCATCATAAAACACGTGGCGATCCCGCGCCATCGTCCGCCGAAACTTGAGCACCTCAAAACGAGCAATCACTCGCCCCCACTTCATGAAATCCGTATCGGGATCAAATTGATCCCATTTGCGCCACATCACCAAACTGACGGTCTGCACCACATCGTCCACCGAAGTCCAGTCGAGCCCCATCGACCGCACGAACGCGCGGATGTGGCGCTCATTCTGAGCAAACAACTGAACAAAAAGTTCTTCCGAGGTGGATGGGCTACTTGGTGTCATGTGGCACTTGTTCGTGAAGTTGATATCTGAGTTCGGCGACGTCTATGCGATAGATTTCTTGCCCGAGCACACTCTTCGCCTCAAGAAAGGAGCCTTCCTGATGACCATACGGCTCTCGAGCCACGATGGCTCCTGCCGTATTGCGCCATCCCATGGAACGAAAGTCAATCCTCCGAACCGCGCTTTGCACGCAGTCCCGATTGGGCCGAAATGACTTCTCTGCGAAGGCATCGAGACGAGGCTTCTTCACCTCCGTGCCCCCGTAGCAAAACAACTGCGTCCGCAAATCGTCCGCCATGATGAAGACCACATTGGGCTGATCGGCCCCTTGGGACGGAAAGATGACTCCGAATAGAGCCAGCAGAAAAACGAGATTTCTGATCATGGTTGGTTGTATCAACAGGGTATCTTTCAGGATCTATTTGCTTCCACATAACTCCCAGTCAGCAATCAATTGCCCATAAAACGTTAAATACATCACGCCGGATCACACACTTCGAGTGCTTCCTTCGCCTCCACCGATTGTAGAAACCGAAGCGAAGCGTTGATAGGTAGGGCGACTGTGACTAAAAGCGGGAATCTGGAAGTCGTCGAAGTGACTCAAATAGGTGACCTCGATCCTCGACATTCGGCCTTTGCTTCAGGCAAGATCACCTTTCGTTTTTCCCAGATCAATCATGACTCGTATTCTTTCCCTCATTGGCTTCGTCCTTGCCTTAGTAGCTCCTGCTTTCTCACAGGGCATCCAGCAGACCAAGGGAGCTTTCAGTGACAAGTTTCGCCAGCTCGACGAAGTCCTACCAACCGCAAATGCCTATCGCAATGCAGCGGGCCAGCCAGGACACGAGTATTGGCAGCAACAGGCCGACTATGTCATTAAGGTGCAGCTCGATGAAGCTGCCCGGCACCTCTCGGCCTCGGCCACGATCACCTACCAAAACAACTCTCCGGACTCGATGGAGTTCCTTTGGCTGCATCTTGATCAGAATATTTTTCGCAAAGATTCAGTCAATGAACTGACCGCCGATTTCGGTGGATCAGGAGGACGAGGGCCCACATCAGAAGCGCCATCAGGGAGGGAACCTGCAAAAATCAGTTTCGATGAACTGCGACGACAGCAGGGGTATGATGATGGTGACTATGGGTTTGAAATTGCTGCGGTGACTTTGGAGGGTGGCGATCCCTTGGATCATTCTATTCTGGGAACCCTCATGCGGATCGATCAGGAAGTGCCTCTCGCTCCGGGAGCTTCGATCACCTTTTCGATCGAGTGGGCTTACGATATCCACGAGCAAGATGCGATTGGAGGGCGGGCGGGCTACGAGCACTTTCCAAAAGACGAGCGGGACGGGGGAAATGATATCTTCCTTGTGGCGCAATGGTTTCCGCGCATGGCCGCCTATTCGGATTACGAAGGCTGGCACAACAAGGAGTTTCTGGGCCGGGGCGAATTTACGCTGGAGTTTGGCGACTACGATGTCTCGATCACCGTTCCTGATGATCACATCGTTTCGTCCACCGGTGTCCTGAGAAATCCAGATGAAGTCCTGACAGATACGCAAAGAGAGCGTCTTTCTAAAGCAAAATCGGCGGAGCGCCCCGTCTTTATTGTAACCCCGGAAGAAGCACTGGAGAACGAAAAGTCAGGCACTGAAGGAACAAAGACCTGGAGATTCACAGCGGCGAATGTTCGTGATTTTGCCTGGGCTTCGTCACGCAAATTTATGTGGGATGCGCAGGGCTACCAGCAACCCGGGGCTGAGATCGAAACCGTCATGGCAATGTCGTTCTGGCCCAAGGAGGGCGGCGAGCTGTGGCGAAAATATTCAACGCCTGCCATCATTCATACGATGGATGTTTATGGGCGCTTCTCCTTCGATTTCCCCTACCCTGTTATCCAATCGGTCAACGGTCCAGTGGGTGGCATGGAGTATCCGATGATCACATTCAACGGACCGAGAACCAAATTGCAGGACGATGGTGGCCGGACCTATACGATGTCGGAGAAAGTCTTTCTCGTCGGTGTCGTCATTCATGAGGTGGGGCACAATTATTTCCCCATGATCGTGAACTCCGATGAGCGTCAGTGGACCTGGATGGACGAAGGCATCAACAGCTTCCTCGATTCGGTGGCCGGATACGAATGGGATCCCAAAATGCCCTGGACGCGATCTCTGGCGCGCGATCTCGTTCCTTACATGATCAGTGGGAATCAGGTTCCGATCATGACTCAGTCGGATTCGATCCTGCAGTTCGGGCCCAATGCTTACGGAAAACCTTCGGCAGCACTCCATATCTTGCGCGACACGATTCTGGGACGAGAGCAATTTGATCATGCCCTCAAGACGTTTTCCCAACGCTGGAAATTTAAGCGGCCCACCCCCGCTGATTTCTTTCGGACGATGGAGGAAGCTTCCGGGGTGGATCTGGATTGGTTTTGGCGCGGTTGGTTTTACACCACCGATCATGTCGATATCTCCCTCGATCACATTTTTCAACTGCGACTGGACACGGAGGACCCCGACATTGATCTCACGCGGAGCCGTCAGGAAGAGAAAGACAAGCCAACCAAGATAGGTATCCGACTGAACGAGAAATCCGCTGTCAGAACCTGGGTGGAACGCCATCCTGATCTGACCGATTTTTACGACGAAAACGACGTTTTCACCGTCACGAACAAAGAGCGGAACAAATACCAAAAATTTCTAAAGGAGTTAGAGGACTGGGAGAGAACGGTTTTGCAGCGTGCCGTGAAAGAGGACAAAAGCTACTATGTTCTTGAGTTCTCAAATGTCGGGGGGCTCGTCATGCCTATCATTCTTGAACTGGAATTCGCTGATGGTAACAAAGAGCGAATCGACATCCCCGCCGAAATTTGGCGCCGAAATCCAAAGAGAGTTCGCAAGCTGATCGTGCTGGAAAAAGGCAGTGAGTTGACCAGTGTGGTGGTCGACCCCAATTGGGAAACTGCTGATGCCGATATCGACAATAATTCTTATCCGAGAAAAATTATCCCATCGCGTATCGAAGCCTACAAAGAGGAACGATCAGGTTTATCAAACCGGGATATCATGAAGGACATCAAGACGAAGATCGAGAAAGATGAAGACAAAAAAACCGAGTCAGAAGAGTCCGATAAATAAGCTAACCCGGTTGGGTCGCTCCGTGTGTCTCTTCGCTTTGATTCTGGCAGCACCTTCATTTGCGCACGAAGAGAAAACCGCACTGACCGATATTTTTTACAACGAGCGCAGCGGAAATTTGGAAATCGCTCACCGCTTCAGTGTTCACGACGCGGAACTTGCCTTGAAAAAAGCGACCGATTCGAACGCTGATCTCGCCCGCTCGTCCCGAGCTCAAGCAGAGTTCGCGAAATATGTGGCCAAACGATTCGGACTCTTTTTCAAAGATGGGAAGAAGCACAGACTAACGCTAGTTGGACAGGAGTTGGAGGGCGGCTATTTGTGGGTTTACCAAGAAACCAAGATTCCGAACCCCCTCGGCGCATCGTTTCTAATCGAGAACTCGATTCTTCAAGATGAGGTTCAAGGGCAGGTGAATACGGTTAATGTTCGTTATCGTTCCGAGGTCTCTACCTTTGAATTTAAAGCCGATTCAGAGAAGCAGCGCTATGAAGGGATTGTCGATATTGAAGGAGAGAAAGCGGATTTCAGGAGACGGTAATGTGCTCGATTCGACAGGGTATGTTCGATGAGCTAACCCAGTTGAATTGTGAAGCTCACCTTGATTGGAAATCCCGCCCGGTTCACCTGTCCCTCGACGCAGGGCCATGACCGCGACCTGTAGTCATGGCCAAATCTTCCCGTTTAGTCATTTTTTACCCTTTCTGCCCTCCTCAATCTCGCCCAAATCGCCTTAACGATCGCGAATTCCAACACACTCATTAGTGGTTGACCTATTGGGGGCATTTTCGATAGTCTGGGGTGGATCAATCTTTAAAATCAACCTGAGCGGCGACAAGCTGAACAGTAATGACTTAAACAATGCCTTCCTGAGAGAAAAAAGACTACGTCACCCAGTATCTGGACAATGACGTCTCCAGCTTCGGAGCCACTGAGCAGTATGCCTTTACAAACCACCGCTGATCTTTTGATTTACCATGAAATTCTCCAAGCTTGCTGAACCCAAACTGTCACCAGTTGGATCTCGCCTATTGGCATTTCTCGGGGTGTTCCTCCTGCCTGCCCTTCTTCTCATCCTGGTCCCGGCCGCCAACGCCCAGGTCGTCCTCGATTCCGATTCCGACGGCTTGTTAGATGCTTGGGAGATTCTTCATTTCGGCTCCCTGACCGATCCGGATGGAGACCCTACGGACGACCCGGATGGAGACGGCAAGAACAATCTTCACGAGAGCGATGCGACCACGGATCCTTTTGACCCCAATTCCTGCTTAATGGTAGAGGTGAGTTCTACCTTTGACCCGGATGATTTCGAAATCAAATGGCCCAGTATCCTTGGCAAGAAATATCATATCGAAGTCTCACCCGATCTCCAAGCTTGGACCAAGATCAGCGACAGCACCGGTACCACACCCCACGACTTCTTGGGAACGGGTGATACGGTGATCGCGAATTTCGGCGATCCAGCCAATCCGATGGTGACCGGCGCCGCCTCGCGAGAAGTCTGGTTTGATGCGAGCATTTCGAGCAATCTCACCAACTTTAAGACCTTTGTCGCTAATGGCGGTTCGCCCTTGCCGCCCGCAGGTACCGAATGGCGATCAGGCCTCAAGAGCCCTTCCGAATACGGATCCAACTACGGCGACAGGTATCGCGGTTTCATTGTGCCAAAAACCACCGGCAACTATAATTTTTACATTGCGGGCCGTCACCAGTGCGAGTTTTGGCTCGATACCACGGGAGACACCACCGATGGGGTAGGCCTTGCGCGAGAAAGTAATCTTAGTGACAACCAGCTCACCGAAGAGGAAGACTGGGATTACCTCGCTTCTCAGGGTCTTAACGATACGCAGAAGTCCCGGACCATCGCTCTCACCGCAGGCGAAAAGTATTTCTTCGAGATATGGCATACCCATGCCGGCCAATTGGACCACCTTGCTGTCGGCTGGGAGTTAGACGGAAGTGGCACCATAGAGGTAGTTCCAGGGGATTGTATTTCCCCAAACCAGGACTTCTCCGACAATAACGTCGCTTCGTTCCTGAACCATCCGACCTGTTTTGTCAGGGTAATTACTTTTAGCGCTCTGGCACCGCCCAATACGGCAAATGGCCCACTAGACAGCGATGGCGATGGGGTGGACGATGCCACTGAAGAGAGCCTGGATGGCTTCAATCGTTTTCTTGCCCAGAGCGCGATTGGAGGACAGTCAGACGGAGTCAGTTTGACCAACGGAGCCGCAATGGCGGACCCTACGACCGACATGATGACTGTGGTGGCTACCGATGCCCTGGCCCGGGAGGACAACGGCCTCATTGGTACCGGAATTCAGCGCGTTAAGGATGTGGCAAGGTTCAGCGTCCGCCGCACGGGTTCATTGGAACCACAGACGGTATATTTCACGATCGGAGGAACTTCTGACCCGAGCGCTGCTGGAAGCGCAGCTGCAAACGACTTCGTCATCGAAACTCCTTTAGGAGAACCTATCGCAGAGAGTGCTGGTATCTATGCCGTGACACTTCCATTCGGAAGTCAGGAGTTCGTTTTCGAAGCGCGGTCGCTACCAGACGAAGTGGTGGAGTTTCCCGAAAGACTCTCAGTTAACCTGGTCGCAAATCCAGACTACCAGGTAGGGGCAACAAACACAGCCACCGCCGATATTCATGACGCGAGGGATGATGCGGAATTCAATAAATACTACATCGCAACCTTCTCGAAGGATGCCGCCGCCGTGACCCCCACTTCAGCTTCCGGAGCCACGGTCCTTGTCCTCAATGGTAGCAACCAGGTTGCGACGGTGGATGATTTCTTCGAAAACCTAACTTCGACCCAGACGAACACCCACCTGCACCGAGCCAACCTGAAAGCAGATGGCATCACCTTCACCAATGGACCGGTCATCGAGTCAATCACCGACGACGGAACCGAGACGGGATCTTCTCTGATGGGGCCGGTCTCGGGTTATACCTATGCGATCGAGCCGCGGGCTGGTTTCACGCAGCAAGATCTCATCAACTCTCTCGAGTTCGACAATCCCAAGCAAGGCAATCCGGTCGGCACCACCCCGCTCTACAATAACAAACATACGATGGACAATGGCAGCGGGGAAATCTGGGCCATCTACCGGCGGCGAGCGGCGTCCGAGCTCTCCCCAACTGAAGACGATCGCATCCCCCCAGCTCCGACGATTGAGCCGATCGATCCGACCACCGAGCCTGAAAAACTTCGCCGCGAAGTCGCTCGCTTCCTCACCCAGGCCACCTTCGGGCCGACCGAGGCTGACATTGAGGAACTGGTCTACCAAATCGAGAATACCCATGGCGGCGACCGCATCGCAGCATACGACGCCTGGATGACCGCTCAGTGGGCCCTTCCGCAAACCCTGATGCGCGAATTGGTACATGCGATGGATTTTCAGGAGTTCACCATGCGCGGCTACTTCGACTCCGCGCGCAACAGCGCCGCCACGTCTCCTCCGGTAGCGCCCGGCACCTGGCCTACTTGGCCCTCTCAGGACATCTCCGACTTTGACTCTCTCAACACCGCTACCTGGCAATCGCCCAATGCGGATTTTCCCCTCACAGGGACTCAGGAGAATGACCTGGATAATATCATCGGTTCTCCCAACCACAACAACCGCCGCCGGGCACAGTGGACGATCATGATGCAGGCCAAAGATCAACTGCGTCAGCGCGTCGGATTTTCTCTCTCTGAACTCACCATCATTTCCGAAGAACTCAACTCCGTCCGCCAGCATCACATCGCGGCTTCACGGTGGATCGACATGCTGGCAGAAAACGCGGACGACAATTTCCGCGAACTAATCGAGGACGTCACCTACAGCCCCATGATGGGCAAGTATCTCAGCCACCTGCAGAACAGCAGCGAGTTAGCTTCCGGTGTTCCCCCGGATGAGAACTACGCCCGTGAAATCATGCAGCTCTTCACCATCGGGCTTCTTCAGCTTTGGGACGATGGATTTGTGAAACTCGACCCGACTGAATTCGACCTGCTGCCGACCTACACAAACAATGACATCAAGGAACTTGCCCGCGTCATGACCGGAATGAGTTGGTCGACCAACAGCGCCAGCAACACCAACTGGGATTCCCCCAACCTCGATCGCACGAATCCCACCAGCGGCTGGTACGACGATGGTGCGGGTAACCTCTGGTATTCCTCACGCTTCAACTACCCGATGGCCTTTTACAACAACCAGCACGACCTTGGAAGCAAGACGATTGCTGGCGGAAAGGTGATCGACAACAACACGACGGCATCTGGGCGCTACACCAGTGAGGGCGACAAGGATCTACGCGACGTTCACGATTACTTCGGAGGTACTCAGACCAATCAGCTTTCACCGAAGTCTTTCGCCGCCACTTGGTCGACCGATCCGACGGTCAATCATCAGAGCACCCCGGCTTTTGTCTCGCGCCGTCTCATCCAGCGGCTCGTCACGAGTAACCCGTCGGGTCCCTATATCCACCGGGTCGCTCAGGTATGGCGAAGCACCAATGGCCAGATCGACGATGTCGTCCGGGCCATCCTCCTCGATCCCGAGGCGCGCAACCTTTCCACTACCGAACTCAACCGTGAGTTCGGAAAGAAGAAAGAACCTATCCTGGCCTGGGTCCAAGCCCTTCGAGCTATTTCTGGACGTTCTCGAGTGACTCTTGACGGCTCCGTGATCGCCGGCGATCCCGTCGATTTTCCGAACCAGTCCCACACAGGGGTGCTGGCCCCAACAGCCGACGGCAACTTGGGCAACTTCGCTTATCCTGCAAGCGAGATCAGCAAGTTTGAAGGTGCGGTCGCCTACGATGCTCTAGGGCAGCTGATTTCAACAGGGCCCGGTGCCTACCAGCGTCTCACCGCCACCACGATGCGCGTCAACGCCATGGACGGCGGCGGCACCAGCGCACTGGGTCAGACCCCGCTCAAGGCTCCGACCGTCTTCAACTGGTTCCTGCCGGACTACCAGCCGGGCGGCCTGATCGCCAGCTTCGGCCTAGTCGCGCCGGAGTTCCAAATCGCGACGGAAAGTTCGATCTTTCAGAATATCAACGTCTTCTGGACTTCTCACTGGGGTTCGGCTGGCTTCTCGGGCACCGCAATGGGTGGCAGCAACGGCAACTCGGATGCGGCTGGCTACGCCACGATTTTCGGAACTGGCACCAACCACACCGATGACAACGTCATCGTCGACTACTGGGCCTGGATTAATCGCTACGAAAACTATCCGGATATCCCGGACAACGGCCTGGATACCGAACGGGACCAAGTGCTGCAACTCATTGACGATCTCGATACGCTGCTTTTCGCGGGACGCTATCAATTGATCTATCCAATCGATGCCAGTGACGACGGCACCTCAATCATGCAGGGAGCCTTGACCCATTTCCCAAACCGCAATCCGCGCGAGACGCTGCTCCACTACATCGCGGATACCTACAACGACAATGCGAGCAAAACAAACCAGTGGGCCAAGATCCGCGCCGCTCTCTACATGATGACCGTCAGCCCGGAATACCTCATCCAGAAGTAATCAACGCCACGCACGCCGTTCAAAATCAGAAGGATAAAGAAATGAGAAATCACAACAAAAAGATTCCGATGAGCCGCCGCGGCTTCCTTGCCCGTTCGGCTTGCTCGTCCATGGGGCTCACTGGCGTCGTCAGCACGCTTGCCCATATGCGCCTCATGGAAGGGGCTTTGGCGAACACTGTGACTGGCATCGACGATTACAAGGCATGTATCGTACTGTTCCACTTTGGCGCAACCGACGCGAACAACGTGTTGATGCCGGGTTTAGGTCACCCCGGTCGCGCGAACTACGATGCCAATCGTGGCGTTCTCGCTCTTCCACTTTCTTCTCCCGGTGGCACGGACGATCCGCACGCAATCGTGGCGGACAATCTCGCGGCGGACGCATCGGCAGCGGCTGGTGCTGAGAACTTCGCCCTCCATCCCCGCTTGCCGGATCTCAAAGGTCTTTTTGATGATGGCGAAATGGCCTTCGCGGCCAATGTTGGTACGCTTGTGGTTCCCACGACCAACCTCACCTACAACAGCGTTCCCTTGCCCCCTCAGCTTTTCTCACACAGTGACCAGCAGAACCAGTGGCAAAGTTCCATATCGGACAGACCTTTTCAGAGTGGTTGGGGTGGACGCATCGCCGACCTTCTTAACCCCGCGTGGAACGAACCAGACGGGAAGATTTCAATGTCGGTATCGCTTTCCGGGATCAATGACCACCAACTTGGTCTTCTCGGTGACGTGAGCCAATACTCGGTCACCAACAATGGAGCTATCAGCCTGAACGGCTACGGCACCAATTACGCCAACGCCCTGACCGATGCCAGTGATCCTGCCAGCTACGTCACCGGCGGAAACGGGCGGCGACTCAAAGCCTTCCAGGACGTGATGAACTACACCCACGACCATCTCTTCGAGGAGAACTACAACGGGGTTGTGCGCCGCGCCCGGCAAAACGAAGGATTCGTCGGCACCGCTTTTTCTGAAGCCGATGCCTGGCTTCACCCGTCCGCGGTAGACAATAATGGCAATCCCTGGGGATTCATCGAGGGCACCTTCCTGCTTCAAAGCGGGATCGATCCGGCGGGAGCCAACGCCCTCAACGGCCTGCCTGGCCTCTCCAGCCAGCTCATTTCGATCGCGAAAATGATCGCAGGCCGGAAATGTCTTGGAAACAAACGGCAACTCTTCTTCTGTTCTTACGGAGGTCACGACACACACCAGGACCAGGGTGGCTATAACGCGGGCGCCGGATACGTCCCCGGCGATCTCGACGCTAACATGTCGACCCTCAACAACGCGCTCAAAGCATTCAACGACGTCATGCACGCCCTTGCTGATGATACGACCTCGGACCGAGGCACCGATTTTAACTACAACGATTTCATCCTTGCCTCCCACTCCGATTTCAGCCGAACCTTCACCCCCAACGGCACGACTCCCGGCGCCTCGGGTTCCGACCACGCTTGGGGTACTAACACCTATATGATGGGTGGCGATGTGAAAGGAAAGAACGTCTTTGGTTACTATCCCGATCTCAATCCCACCGGCTCGTGGACCACTCCAGGCAGCAGTCGGGGCCGCTGGATACCCACTAGCTCTGTCGAGCAGTTCTCTGCTCCAATGTCCAAATGGCTGGGCATCGGCGATCCCGAAGTCGCCAGCATCTTCCCCAACCTTGAGCGGTTTGCTGATCCATTTACAGCCGGGTATGATCCAACCAGCTTTGCGTCCATCCACGCCAACGCGAACATGGATTGGATCACGGGTATTTGAACCAAGGTTACCTTTTGTTGCAAACGAAGAACATCCTCTTAATCGCAGCCGCACTGGCGGTGGTGATCGGTGTCGTGGTCTTTCGATTGAACCAGGAACCAGCGGCAGATCCGGTCGCTACGCAGGGGCAATCCCCAAAAATAAAAACGCCTCTTCCATCCGGGAGCGTAAATTCAACCGACTGGGATGGGCCTATCCCTCAAACGGAAGGCGCGCCCCCCCCCCAATTCTTTGGCAAGGATCCCTTGCCGCTCAATATGCAAGGACCTCCATTTGAACGCCAGGCAAACGGCAATATCCTCAAAAAAGACGTGGCCAATATGTTAACAGACCTCAACGATCCCAATCAGGATCCCGTCGAGGACATCCAGATTTTGAATTCCGCAGTAGGGGCGTATCGCCGGATCTTTCGCGAAAATCCCATCGCCGGTGAAAACCGCGAAGTGGTGGAAGCTCTCACCGGAAAGAATCCCTACCAGCTCATGTTGATCGATCCCTCCCATCCTGCGATCAATGCCGACGGTGAATTAGTGGATCGATGGAAAGTCCCCTACCGTTTCCATCCTATTTCACGAGATCATATGGAAATCCAGTCAGCAGGCCAGGATAAGCAATTCGGGACAGGTGACGACGTGATGGTCGAGGAGCCGGTCGAGTTTGGGAATTCGACGAATTCAGAGGAAGGCGAAGGGTAATTGCAGGCCGGGGTTTAAGAGCTCTAGCCTGTATTTGATATTGGATTTTCTTCCAGTCAGATTATGATGTTACTGTGTCGTTCTTTGATCATCGTTCCTTCCACTCAGTGTTCCAACTCCTAGCGGGAGTTTTGGCGATTGGGTTAGTCAAAGCGGAAGGCTATCGCAATTTTAACCTCACCTGTCTGGCGCCTTTGTTGGAGCAGGTCGATTCCGACATCCCCGCGACACTGGAGGTCGCGTTTCTCCGCGGTCCAACTCGGGCTCCGGTATTGCGCAACGACCTCGGAACCGTTGACTTTCCACTCTCTACAACTTCGACAGACGCTCAGGCCTTTTTCAACCAGGGAACGGCGCTGCTCCATGGTTTGAACTTCCGGGAAGCGGAGCGCAACTTCCGGCAAGCCCTGGCTTACGACTCCGGTCATCCGATGATCTTCTGGGGACTCGCGATGGCCAATGAACAGAGACCCGGGCGGGCCCGCCTCTTTGCCCACCATGCCATCCGAAGGATCAGTAACGAAACGACGGATCGTGAGCGCCTTTGGATCGGAGCGCTGGCGCGTTTCTTTGACGTCCATACAAATGACCCGGACAAGCTTCCTCCACCACCCGTGCTAGATGATGAACAATCACGGGAGCGAATTCGGCACCGCATTCGGGATCTCGAAGACCTGGTTCTGAGCGCGCCTGATGATGTTGAAGCCAAAGCCTTTCTGCTGCGCCAATTGACCCTCGACAAATACCGAGCGGGGATTCCTATCACCAGTCACGTGGCGGTCGACACCTTGGCGAAAGCGATCGCAGAAACGGCTCCGGAGCATCCGAGCCGGCACTATCAAATCTTTCTCTGGCTGGAAGAACGTCCGGCCATGTCCCTGCTGCCGGCAAAAGAGAGCCCCACGCTCGCACCCGGAATTTCCGACTCCTGGCGCTACGCTGCCGAAGCGTGGAGAGCCAACGGCCTTCACCACAATGCTGTCCCGGTGTTAGAAGCAGCCCTTCGGGTGGATCACTCCCAGCTGCAGGACCATCTCTTAATGCCGACTGAGATCGATAATCTTTCTTCAAATTATGCCGCCTTAGTCGAGACTTTAAGTTCGATGGGACGAGTGGAAGAAGCGATCCAGTGGGCCCAGCGCATGATCGCTCTGCCCCGTGATCTCGAACCTCTCGCCAAATCCCAGGAAAGCATCAACGCTCAAGGAAGACGACTTTGGGTGGAAACTCGCCTCGGTGCCGAAATGGCCGAAGCCTTACTCGAAGAACTCGAATCCGATCCTCGGCTTCGACCCCAAGACAAATCCGCTTTGGTGCAAGCTCGATGCTTGTATTGGAAAGCGGTGGCCTTGAATTCCTTGCAGCGTTTCGAGGAGATCGACAGCCTTGAGAAACAAATCGCAAATGTATCCGAGCGCGCGGAATCCGCCTCGTCGCAAAAAGCCATTTCCAGCCTTCTTGAGGGATTGACGACGTGGAACGCTCTGCACACCAAAGACCAAGAAGTCGACCCAAAGGCAGTCCCTCCCAATGTTCCTTCCTGGATATGGGCGAAAGAACTGGTCCGAGCAGGCCATCCCGAGAGCGGCCTCGAACTCGCCCGTCAGACTTGGGCCGAAAGACCGGGACAATGGTTGCCGGCCGCAAGCTTCTGCGAGTTGAGCTACGCTGCCGGTGAAATCGTCCCGGCGATGACCGCCTTCAACCGCAGATTTCGGATCGATGCGGCCCGTGTCGATCGAGAGTTACCCCTATTGAAAAAACTCGATGCACTAGCTGGGCACATGAAGTTGCCAGGTCGCTGGACGATTGCTTCAAGCAAAGAGGAGACACTGGGAATTCCCGCCGACCCCGATGCCCTTGGCCCTCGATTTTGGGAACCGGCCAAGGCGCCTTCGTTTTCCTTGCCTGATCACTCGGGGCGCGAAATCTCTCTTGAGTCCTTAAGTGGTGACGCTGTCCTGGTTCACTTTATTTTGGGCGTGGCATGTCCTTATTGCACCAAACAGCTCGATGCCTTTCGGCCTTATGTGGGTGCATACGCCAAAGCCGGTATCAAAACGGTATTAATCACAACCGACTCAGTCGAAGTCCTCACCGGGTTCTTCGGCAAGGAGCCGGAGAAAACACCAGAGATGAGAGAACGTTATCCCTATCCCGTCCTGACGGATCCTACTCTCGATGTCTTTCGGTCCTACGGAGTCCATGATGACTTTGAAGAAGGAGGCATGCACGGCACGATTCTGATAGACCCCAAGGGGCGCATCCTGTGGAAACACGTCGGTCACTCCACCTTCGAAGAACCGAGGCTGCTCCTAAATGAAGCCCAGCGTCTGTTACTGAGTCAGGATCCTTCCATTTCGTCTGGACCAGCGCCCCGATAGGAACCTTTAAAGAAGCAAATTCCAGGGACGTTCCCATACATCTGTCGCCCCCTACTTTCCGTAGGAGTTGATCACAAAGGCGCCGACGGCGCGGATAGCGTGGTCAATGCCATATTGCTCTTCCCACTTCTTGAGCAAATCGCGTTGCACGGTGGGCAGAGCTTTTTCAGGAGACCTGGTCTGAAAATACTCGGTGTAGAATTCGGTCATGAACTCTACAGTTTCGTCGTCAGGAATGGGCCAGAGCGTCATGATAACATGGGCGGCACCGGTTCGGCCAAAGCCGCGGCGAAGTCCCATGACCCCCTCCCCTGTCGAGGCTTCCCCGAGAGCTGTTTCGCAGGCAGAAAGGACGATAAGTTCTGTGTCGTCAAGATTAAGCAGGCTAACTTCCTCCGCAGTGAGGATGCCATCCCGGTTGCCATCAGGTACCTTGCCTTTTGCCCATTGCATAAGAGTTGCTTGGCCTCCGGCCAAGGCGAGGCCGCTTCGGTGCATTGGGTTTTTTAAAGAGATTTGTGAAGTGTCCTCGCCTGATGTCTCAGGCAGAAAGAATCCGTGGCTCGCGATGTGAAGGATTCGGGGAGACTGCAGTGCGGCGAGCTCAGGTTCGGTGGCTTCAGCTTTGGAGAAGTGTTCTACCGACCACCCCGCCCCAACAAACAGTTCTTCAATGATGCGGCCTTCGAGAGCCGTTCCAGGCAAGGGTCCAAGAGTTAGGGAGCTCAGAGATCTTGCTTCATCAGGTACGGTCACCTTGCTTTGGTCGAATGGAAGAGTGAGGTTGAAATCTGGATTGGAGAATAGAGCCAGTGTTTTGTTTTCGGCGATACCGGGACCGTCCAGAAGATCTCGACTGCTGGCGACGTAACTTACTAAGAGGCGGTCACAGAGAAAATTCCCCTGTTTGTCGGAGAGCAGGGCGAAGGGGACGAAATTGAGGTAACTGTCAGGGCAAACAACCACGCTTGTGATTTGGTGGCTGAGGAGGGATTCGAGGGGACTCCAAAGCAACTCGTATAGATTTGTTAGTGTTGGAACGATGGTTCCTTTTGAGCCCCCTTCGAGCTTCTGTTGTAGATCAGTGATGAGCGCGTTGATTTGGGTAGCAGGCCCCAGATCTGCCCATAGTGGTGGGCCGGTCGAATTGATGACTACAGCTCCATAGTGGTTCTCGAATTCATTGAGTCCGAGATAGGATGAGAAATGTATCAATTCGACGACAGCGGAATGAGCCGACAGTGTTTCCTGAATTTGGTCGACTTCGATCGACAATGCCTGCCGAGCTCGGGGCACTTGAGAGGCATGTTTTGCCAAACTACGTTCGAGTTGTTCGATGCGGGATCTGATCTCAAAGCCCTGCTTCTTGGTTGCTGTAGAATGAGGATCGAGTAGTAGTCGGTTCGCCTGATGTCTGGCGGCATTCAATTCGCTTAAAACGGCACGGGCATCGTCGTTGTTTGCGGCTTCTGCGAATTTTCTATCCTCAATAATGGAGTCGAGAACAACTCCCTTGTATTTGATTGCCTTAGAGGCAATACCGCTCGCATCGCCGAGGGCAGCATTGAGGCAGTAATACTCCTGATTCTGGCGGAACTGTTGTCTTTGAGTTTCGGTGCCGAAGGAGAGAATGTTTCTGAGCATTCCAAGTTCACTCTCCTCCAGAAGGTCAGTGAGGCGCTGTGCTTCGTCACGGTTTCCCAGGTCGAATTCAGCAAGCGCGAGATTGGAGAGAGTGGAGATCACTTGAGGATTGTCCGGACCATAGGTGCGCTCCAGAAGAATGAATGCTGCCTTTAAGGCGGTTCGCGCTTCTTCAAATCTCCCCAAGTCACCGGCTAGACAGCCTAGATTCTGCAAGGGGACCGCAAAGGCAATGTCATCAGCTCCAAACTTCTTCTGGTAGGTTTTTAAGCTTTTCTGATAACAGTAAAAAGCTTCCGATTGGTTCCCTGATTCTTTCCATGCGAATCCGAGATTGTTTAGAGTGTTGGCAACTTCCGCCGAATCTGGGCCAAAGAGTTTTGTATTGATGGCCAGTGCTTCAGTATTCAATTCGACTGCTTCATCGTATCGACGGAGGTCAAGAAGGACACCGGCGAGATTGGTGTAGATTACTGCAATTCTCGCATCTGCGCCTTCTGTAACCGATCGGCGATGATCGAGCGATCGATGGTAGTAGTGATAGGCCTTCTCGTAGCTGCCCAACATCCGGTAAAAGCCTGCCACAGAGTTGAAGAGTGCAGCTTGGGTGAAGACAGTGACCTGCGGATTGTTTTCCCCGGCGTTCAAAGCCAGATGGTAGAGCGATTCGGCTTTGGAAAAGAGACCGCGATCAGCATAAGCCTTAGCCAGGCCGTTCATGCAAACGACCAGGTCGTCGCTGTTTTCGCCTGATAGGTTTTCGGTAATGGCGAGAGCCTTTTCGAAATGAGTGATGGCTTCTTGGGTTTTCCCCTGCGCACGGCAGATCTTTCCGAGGCGATGATGAGCTTTCGCGGTGCCCTTTGAGCGAATCCCGGTGGTTTTCTCGCTGATTGCCAAAGATATTTTCGCATGCTCTTCGGCGGTTTCGAATTCAGAAAGTCCTATGAATGGTTCGACTAGCATGCCGTGGGTGATGCCGGTTTCTAGGTGGCTCTCCCCAAGCACTTCTTTTCGAAGCTGAAGAGTCGCGAGGAGGAGTTCTTTGGCGTTGTCGTAGTCCTGCAGTTGCGAGTAAGCATTTCCCAGCTGATGCATGGCCTGAAGGGTTTTGGGATTTTTTGGGCCAAAGCATTTTTTACTCGCATCGCGCGCCCGCGAAAGAGCTTCGGCGGACTCGACCAGCTGTCCCGTCTGAATGTAGACAGAGCCGAGACTCATCAAGAGGGAGATGGACGACTCATGGGCTTCTCCAATCTGGGGAAGGGCAATTTCAAGGGCACGGGTTAATTGTGAGATTCCTTGCTGAAGCTGTCCCGCCTGAATGAGGGTAAGTCCAAGTTCATTATGAGATCGCGAGGCCCATGAACTGTTGACGCCTGAGAGTCGAATCCGGCGCTGGAGAAGCTGTTCCAGTAGTGCAATCGCTTTCTCATGTTGACCTTCAGTCGAGAGAGCTTGGGCCTGAGCTTCAATTGAATCCAGTTCGCGATTCTGAGCGAGAGCAAACGAGAGCGAAAAGAAACCGACTACGGCGAGAATCAATGGATATCCAATCGTGGGATTTTTCCTTTTCCGAAGAATTCTCGCAGGCATGAACTAAAGAAACAATTTGGAATGCCATTTATGCAAGGTTTAAGGGAAATGAGAAGTCTTTTGATTGCACCCTCTCAATCCCAGCCTGCCCTTCGTAGCGTGTAAGGCGAAGAACGGGGCTGGACCGACGCCCCAATAGGAACCTTTAAAGAAGCAAATCCCAATCAATTATTGCTCCTGAAATCGGCATCAGTGAGCCCCCAACTTGCTTCGGCAATATCCTCCTGTGAGGCAAACATCTGATGAAGCAAAGCAGGAATGAAGGATCCGCAAGTTTAAACAACTAGTCAACAATCCGACTCACCGCTCTCTCAGGAAGCTCTTGAAAGGCCCGAAACCGCCAATGCTCAGAAGCCATGCCTTCGACGAATGAGTCTTTTGCCTCTGCCTCGGAAAATTCAAAGCCAATCAGGGCACGTCCTACTCGCTCACCAGTGTATTCGTAGTTGAAGTAACAGATATTGGCAGACGCTTTCACCGAACTCAAAAAATCATGGAGTGCACCTTTGCGTTCGGGAAACTCCAATTCGATAAAGTAGGGGTGGGATACCAACTGCGAACGAAAAGGTATCACTCGGAAAGTGACATCGGGACTCGACGTGACATCCTCGAATTCGATTCCAGCTTTAGTTAATTTGTCGGGCAGTCGCAATAGCTCCTCGCTCTCCCCCTGAACGCCAAGAATAGGCCATGAGTCGCTAACATGGGTTTTCCCATACTGGAAATCCGTGATATTAAATTCTGCCATCCCCGCTTCGAGAAGCCGTAGGAGTTCCCCTGAGCTTTCCTTGATATGGAAACGAAAATAACGCTCGGTGTCCGAGCCGATACCAGCAGCTGACGAGATTTTTCCGAGTTGGTGAAAATCCATATTGGCGCCACACAGAATCGTGACGACTTTCTTTCCGCTCAACTCGGATTGCTTTTTCAGGACCCCGGCCAACCCCATCGCTCCCGAAGGCTCAGGAATCACCCGAATCGTATTCCACAAGACCTCGATTGCCGCGCTAACCTCATCATTAGATACGGTCACGAATTCGTCGATCGCATCTCGGCAGACAGGATACGTAAGATCTCCGACCTGTTTCACCGCAGTGCCGTCGCAAAAGACATCCACATAATCGAGGGTCACCGGTTTGCCCGCTTTTACCGCCGCAGCCATCGAAGCCTGGTGTTCGCCCTCAACGCCAATGACACGAATGGAGGGATAGATTTCTTTTAGCCACGTTGCCACCGAGGCCGCCAGGCCACCGCCGCCTATTTGAATAAACACAACATCGAAAGGACCTTCCCCGGACAGGGCGATTTCATCCGCGATGGTACCTTGCCCAGCCATGACCTGAAGATCGTCGTAGGCATGAATGTAGGTGATCCCTTCGTCCGCCGAAACACGTCTGGCCTCAGCTGAGGCTTCATCGTAGGAATCCCCTATCAGGCAGACTTCCACGTTCTCCCCGCCATGTCGTCGCACCGCGACTTGTTTCATTTTTGGTGTGGAATGGGGCATGAAGATCCTCGCCCGAGTTCCCAGTTTTTTGGCCGATAGGGCAACCCCTTGAGCATGGTTTCCAGCAGAGGCCGTCACCACGCCCCGCGCCAACTCCTCCTCGCTGAGTTGAGCCATGCAGTTATAGGCCCCCCGCCATTTGTAGGCATTGATGGGCGACAGATCCTCCCGCTTAATGAAACAGTCAAAATCAGCCTGGATGTCCAGCCGCTGCAAGGGCGTTGCCGAAGCCAGGGAATAGACCCGCTGACGGGCCAGCAGAATTTCACGAATCAGTTGGTCTTTCATGCCTTTCAGTCGGACTGATACATCCTCGCCGACTCGTCCTAGGCAACCATGTTGTGATGGCTCTGTCGAATCCGGAAAATCAAAACGCTCAAGAACCCCGGCTCTCGGTATAGCACGTCCCGCCAAGCCCCTGGAGATTCTCCACATCGGACGTGCCCGTACCAGGCTCCAAAACACCCACTTTTCTCAATCACCGTCTCACCTGCCAGGAAATCATGTCACCAAGGCTTCACCTGGCTCGCCTCGAATCCGCCCCCGGAAAGCCCTGGACCCAACAGGGCATGATTCAGGATCATACCCCGCTCAGCTCCTGATAATTCCGCTTTTGAAAGATAGCACCTAAACCGCGACACTCACGCCGCCCTTGGCAGCGGACTCGTAAACCTTCTCAGCGATTCGGATGTCGCGCAGTCCCATTTCTCCAGGGGTCTTGAAGGTCTTATCGCCGTTCTTGATCGCGGTGGCGAATGCGTCGAGCAGGACCGCCTGCTGCAGGGTCTGCCCGGCCGGGATCTCCCGACGATTGTGAAATAAGGCCTTCGGGTTGGGCGTGCCATTCGACTGGGCAAACACGGTGCCGGGACGACCGTTTTCACGCGTCCCTCCTCGAATTTCGATCATCCCTTTATCGCCCAGCGTCGTGCACTGGTGATAGCCCTGACTGTAGCTGGCCCGACAGAGCGCCTGAAACCCATCGTCAAACAGCATTTCAAAACTCATCGTTTCTTCGACGCCTTCAGGGAATAATTCGGGGTGCACTTTAGAAGCGAATCCCCGCACCGAGACCGGTTCCTTTCCAGTGAGGTAGCAGGCCGCCTGGATCGAGTAGACTCCAGTATCAAAGAGAGCCCCGCCACCGGCCATCTTCGGGTCGAGCAACCACTTCTTGATCTTATCTTTGTTAGGCCCTGCCAACGCGCCGGCGTAGCCCCAGGAAAACTCGTAGTTGCCGCAGGCGATATCCCCAATGACGCCATCAGCCACCAGTTCGATGGCTTTGACGTGATGCGGCTCCCAGTGGAGTCGGTAGTTCACTCCCAGCAGAACGCCGGCTTCCTTGGCCGCCGCAACCATCGCTTCGCACTCCTCGCTGGAGATGGCCATCGGCTTCTCGACCATGACGTGCTTGCCGGCCTTGGCGCATTTGATCGCGAACTCGGCGTGCATGGAGTTCGGCAGGGCGATGTGCACCATGTCGATGCGGTCGTCTTCTGCGAGTTTCTCCACGGTGTCGTAGGTGTAGATCGCATCTTCAGGGAAGCCATACTGAGCCGCCCACTCTTTTCCCTTCGTATCGGGATTGCCGGTCACGACACCAGCGAGGGTGACGTGCTCGCACGCGGCGACTTCGGGCGCGATATTACCGGTGGCGTAACCACCCAGCCCCACGATCGCGAGACCCAGTTTTTTGCCGCCGCCCTGAGCCAGGGCCTGATGAAAAGAAGGCGCCACGCCGGCAGCGAGTGCGGTGGCAATGCCGCCGCGAGTGAACTGGCGACGCGAGAAGGAAGAGGTGAGATCAGTGGAGTGGCTCATGATGGTTTCGATAGTTTGTTAGAATGATGAAAGTGTGATTGTGAATATTAAAATTGAGCTACGTAAGCGGCGTCGCGTGTCGTCACGCAGATCCAGCCCTCAGGATGAAAGGCGATCGCTGTGGGTTTGGCAGGAAAGGCATAGCTGCCGAGCAGTGACCCATTGGGCTGATACACTTCCACCGAATCTCTGGCTCCGCACCAGAGGCGCCCCTGAGAGTCGAGGGTCAGTCCATCCAGACCGAACAATTCACTCGTCGCAAAGATCTCGCGTTCCCCCACCGTGCCATTGCCGAGAATGGGCGCCCGGTAGATACTCTTGGACAGGCTGTCTGTGAAGAACAGGGTCTTCCCATCCTCGCTGATGGCAATGCCGTTGGGCTTCTTGGCATCCTTCACCACCGCAGTCAGTTCTTTCGACTCGGGATCGAGGCGAAAGATGTATTGGCCTTCGAGTTCCTTCACTTCCTCGGTGCGAATCTTGAACAGGAAGTCGGGATCGGTGAACCAGACACTGCCGTCAGGGTGCACCCGAAGGTCATTGGGGCGATTGAGTCGTTTGCCTTCGTAGCGATCCGCCAGCACCTCGATACACTCGGCCTGATCATTCCATCGAGTCACCTGCCGAGTGGTCTGCTCCACGACATAGTAACCGCCCTTTCCATCCGGACGAAAAGCCGTCGCTTCGGGTGAATCATCGCGCCAGACACTCAGACCTTTCTTAGGCGACCAGCGAAACACAAAGCCATCGTGATGCGCGGCGTAGATTAAAGTGGGCTCACCATCGGTAGTGATCCACTGCGGCCCCTCGCAGCCGGCATACCCGGCACCGACCTGTTGCCATTCGCCCTGAATCGCCGGACCCGACTCGACATCGGACAATTTTGTCCAGCCCCCTTGCCCTCTCGCGCTGCAGAACGCACCTTGCGAGAACACCCCGAGGAGCCAAACGCTCAATATCAATACCTTCGTCAGGCGAGGAAACACGACAATTTTAGGCAAACCCATACCGCTAGACTCCCGCTATCGGCCCTATTGCCCATTCTTTATTGCATTCTTTATTGCATTCTTTCGGGGACCATTTCGACCGAGCGATGAAGGTTAAAGTCTTAACTCCGAATTCCCGCCGACCCCGATTCGCTGGGACCCAAATTTAGGGAAACACAAAAGGCGCCATCGTTTTCCCTGCCCGACCATTCAGGTCGCGAAACCTCCCTCGAGTCCGTTCGTGGTGAGGCCGCCCTGTTTCACTTCATATTGGGTGTGGCCTGTCCTTATTGCACCAAGCAGATCGATGCCTTCCGGCCCGCGGGCGCTTACACCAAAGCCGGCATCAAAACGGTAGTGACCCCACCACTGATACATTCGAAGCCCTCACTGGGTTCGCTTCTCCTGGATGAAGCCCAGCGCCTGTTACGGAGTCAGGATCCCTCCCCTCCGCCCGGTCAGTAAGGCAGGTTCACGCACCGACCTTCGTTGCCAAAAATTTCACCCGACCAGACCGCTTTGATCCGGGCTTCTGCATGCCTCTCGCGCAAGAAAATGAAGAGGAAGAGAGAAAAAGCGAAACGGGGCATCTCAAAAACGTCACCGGATGATGAGCCTCTATGGCATACTCTGAATCCAAATCACATGATTGTCTTTTCCACCGCCCCGGAATCCAGCCACTCGGCCAGGAGGGAATTGACCAATTGATCCGAGTTGCTTCTGAAACTCTCTCTGCCAAACGGCATTGCCCATCCGCAGTCTACCGTCTGAAAGATGAAAAAGAACCTGTTTACCCATCGGAGTAATAGCAACCGCATCTGCCTTGGTAATATCCTCCCTTTCACCGCCAGATTTCCCGCTGAAAGCCCACCACTCGCAAGTGCCGTTGCTGTGAATCACATTGACCACGTCATGATTGCATCCGACTGCGATCAGATCACTCGTTGCGGTGTCCGGCAGATTGCATTGTCCCGTATCACGCCACACGTAGGCGTCTCCGCTCTCGCTCAGAACGATGCCAATGTTATTTGATCCGGCGATCGATTTTACCCCGGAAAGCACTTCATCAGGCGGCTTAATCCATGGCCGATTATCCTTGCGGTAGTTGTCGCCCCAGATTCTAACATTGCCGTCGGAAGAAAGTGCCAGACAATGCCCTGCTGAGATAAATGCATCTACAACATCGACGGGACGTCGCGGCGGGCTGGGAGCGGAGTCCCCGATCAAAATCAGCTTTCCGTCATTGTCGATCAGACCGTAATTGTCACCCCATCCAGGGCAAATTTTTGAGATGTTTTTCTTCTCGTTATCTCCATCAATCGTAACCGTTTCACCGTTGCTGCGGAGTGCTACCCAACCATTGTGCCATGTGTAGACCTGGATAAAGTCTTTGATTCCGCTCCCCTGGCGAAGGTCAACCGCGAGTTTATCAGCCATGAAACTCCACGCTTTCAAAATACCCGGGTCAGATGAAATCGGCTGCGAAGATGCCGGTTTTGAACTAGAGGAAACTTCCTCTGCAACTGCCCGCTGTGAAGTGACCAGTGAAACCGGTGCGAATATTTTCTCGAGATGATCACGATAATTCTGCGTCGAACGAGCGTCTTCAATAACGCGGCTCTTTACGAATTCTGTCTGAACAAATTCCAAAGACTGATCCAGCGCGACATAGAGATTCGACTCATTCTCAAGAAGCGCTTCGTTAAATACTTTGCGGTTACGGTGAACCTCTCCTGGAGCACTTGCCGCGATAGCAGGCAGCGGAACGATCGGCGCCAGATTGGTAGAGGTAGCCAGCGAGGTCAAATGATTCAAAAGCTGATCAGCATGCTCAATCGCTGATCGCACTGCCTCGACCTGCTCCAAATTACCCGAAGTGCGGGCCGCCGTATCGGCTGCACCCAACTGCTGGCGGTAGGCAATGGCAAGGCCGGTAATGGCTTCTTGCCGTGCACGCTGATACCCAAACAATCGTTTTTTCACCTCCTTGCTATCAGGGACCATCGATTCTGAATTCCTGGGAATCATGGAATCATTCGATACAGGGGCCACTAAAGTAATTTCGAGTTCCGCGGTCGGGGCGGGAACTGCTTTTGAATCATACCAGAGTATTCGATGTGGTCCGATATCACCATACCGACCGAACATGGAGAAATGATTCGGGGCGAAGACTTTGACCGATTCAGTGGCCTCTCTCATTCCTGGAATACTCACAATGTAGGCGCCCGATCCGCGAATCTCGCCGGCGCTGTTAGCAACCACTACTGCCATTGTTCCCTCAACGAATTCGACCGCTTGGCCGCCAGCGCCGACAGGATGCTTTCTGAGCGGTTCGCTGAAATTTCCTATTTCTGAAAAATAGGGTTTTGCGTCCTCATTGGAGATACAAAAGAACCGGCCCCGGTTGACGGAAAAATCGCCGATGGTATTCGGCCCAAGATGAGCCGGAATCTCGAGTGGACCATTCGATTTGAAAACAATCAGTTCCTGGTTATCGAGTTTGAAGGCAAGGACGTGATCAATACAGGACATGGCTATGGCAGTCCTTCCCTCAGGCAGTGCTGGTTTCACCATCCACTCGGAATTGCCTTCTTTCTTAATTCCGTCGAATGCTTTTCCCCAAATTCGAATCGAGCCATCCTCAAAGAGGACCACGCGCTTGTTCGGGTCAATATAGATGTCCTTCACTGGTCCTCGTTCTGTCGGACACATAAGTTCGAACTCCCGACTTCTACTGAACCCAATTACGCCACCGGTTTGAGTGATGAAAGAAAAGTGCTGGTCCCATCCATGACAAATTTCACGAATGCCCTCACGATCTGCTGCGCCATTTGATGAAACCGTAGTGCCGTCGCTACGCAAAACCACCCAGCCGCCGCCATGCACGTATACCTGCTTGATGTCGGTTACTTCATTCAGCTTGCTAATGTCAATCAGCGGATCGTCTGAAGCGGACGACCAGGCACGAAATGCTCCCGAACTGGTGTAGTTGGATCCAGTCGGCCAGACGACAGGACGTTCCTGAGCCCCGGCCAAGATAGAAAGAGAAAGGGAGCCAGCGATAGCGCAGAATGTGACAACAAACTGAATGAAAGTTATTTTTCCAATCAACTTTCGCCTCTTCCACAAAGCGCCTGAAAGGCCGCTCACAGATGTGAAAAATTGCATACGAAATTAATGGCGAAATATAGCTCCTTAGGCAACTTCAAAACACTGCGGCCTACCGGCATAGCGTAGCGAATAAGAAGGGTTATTCCTTCAACTGCACATTTCAAAAAGGAACAACAGACCTAAGTCTTAACTACGAATTTGCGCTGTTTTCAATTTCTCTCTTTAGGCGTATCAATACCATGCCAAATTAGCGCCATCTCCCGTGAGGCGGGGCTTCGAGGTATTGCCACCCTATGAATTTCATCCAACAGATTCACAGATTTTCCCATATCTCGGTTGTCGCCGGGGCAGCCTTCTGCCTTGGGACTCCTGCTGTTGGCCTTTCCGCGGACGAACCGGATGCGTTTACGCTAGTCGGCAACTCCTGTCTTGATTGCCACGACGAAGTCACCAAGAAAGGCGGCCTGCGCCTCGATAACCTGGACCCGGTCGGCACCGGCACGGCCAACATGGAAACCTGGCTGCATGTCTACGACCAGGTCGCTTCGGGTGTGATGCCACCGAAAAAGAAGGCGTTCTCCACCGAAGAGATCGAGCAGTTCACCGACACCCTCGGCGCCGAACTCGCCCAATTCGACCGCGAGAATCAGGATTCCGTCGGCCGCGTCATTCTGCGGCGCTTGAGCTCGAGTGAGTATGAAAACATCGTTCGGGATCTGCTCTTCTTACCTCATCTGTCGGTCGCCCAATACGTGCCTGCCGATACCGAATATCACGGCATTCAAAACGTCGCCAATCGTCAGCAACTCGCCTACAACCAGATAGCCCAGTATCTCGAAGCTGCCGAGGCTTCGCTTCAGGCTGCAGTCGCACTGCTTCCTGAACCCAAATATCCCAAGAGGCGATTCCCGCCCACCAAACTATCCGCCCATCGGAAAGTCTTTCAAAATGCCCGCGTCATCGCTGAGGAAAAGCTGGTCCTCATCAAAGAGCCGGTCGAATCACAGGGACCATGGACCCTTTTTACGACCCCAAACGAACCCGGCTACTACACGCTTCGCTTTCGCGCCCAGTCCACCCGGATCGCTAACAGCGCCTTCGAGGACAACCCAAAAACTGCGCCAAAGCTGCTTCCCGCTGAGAAGGATCAGACCGTGTCTCTCGGAGTCGCGCTGGGACGTTACCTCGAAACCTTCAATGTCACTCCGGAAGGCGATACTTATGAATGCACGGTGTGGCTCCACGGCGACGAGCGCATCAGTATTCATTTCGCCGATCTCCCCTTTCGCGACACCAAGTTCGTTGGTGGCAAAAAGCCGGAAATCTGGGACGGCGTCGCGATCGAATGGGCCGAAATGGAAGGACCGCATCTTGAGATGTGGCCGCCGAGAAGTCATCAGGCCATCCTCGGCACGCTTCAGATGAAGAAGTGGACGGAAGCAAGCGGACTCCTTCCTCCAAGGACGATCGCGAGAGGAACTGGTCAGAAGCGCGAGGCCCATCGAGCCCCCAGAGGCCCCTACTTCATCGAATCGAATGATCCACCAAAGGACAGCGAACGTTTGCTGCGCCGTTTCATGGAGCGCGCCTATCGCCGTCCCGTCACGGATGGGGAAGTGAAGGAAATGCAACTGACGGTCCTCGAAGCGGTCGAGAAGAAGATCTGTTTTCAAGACGCCATGCTCATCGCCTACAAGGCCATCCTCTGCTCTCCTGATTTCCTCTTTGTCACGGAAACCCCGGGGCAACTCCCCGGCAACGAACTGGCCACCCGCCTCGCTCTCTACTTGTGGCGCACCCTTCCTGACAAACGCCTTATCGAACTCGGCAGTTCCGGCGAATTACTCAAACCCGAGGTGCTGCGCGCCGAGGCAAAACGCATGATCAATAATCCGAGGGCGGATCGATTCATCAATGACTTCACTGACCAATGGCTCGACCTCGATGCGATCTACGCCACCGCGCCTGACAAAAAGCTCTACCCGGAATACAGCAGCGACGCCAACCTGGTGGAATCACTGGCCGCTGAAACCCGGGCCTTCGTGCGCGAGATGGTCCGTAAAGATCTGCCTATCGCAACAGTGGTGGATTCGGATTTCACCTTCCTCAATGAGCGCCTCGCGGTTCACTACGACATTCCCGGCGTGAAAGGCAGTCAGCTTCGCAAAGTGTCTCTGCCAGCCCACAGTGTTCGCGGAGGCGTTCTCACTCAGGGGAGCATGATGAAGATCTCAGCCAATGGATTCACCACCTCTCCCATCAAGCGCGGTATCTGGGTGCTTGAGCGTATCCTCGGCACGCCTCCTCCACCGCCTCCGCCCAATGCAGGCGCAGTCGAACCGGACACCCGCGGAGCCACCACCATTCGCGAACAACTGGACAAACATCGCGCCGTTGAATCCTGTGCCAGCTGTCATATCATGATCGATCCTCCCGGCTTTGCGCTGGAGTCGTTCGATATCATGGGCGGCTACCGGACCCACTACCGCAGTATCGACAAGGGTCAAAACAAGATGATCGATCGCGGCCAGTTTCGCTATCACGTCAAACTCGGACTGCCCGTTGATGCATCCGGCACCTTTGAAGGAGAAGAGTTTTCCGAGATTAAGTCTTTTAAGGATTTGTTAGTGCAGGAAGATCGTCAAATCGCCAGAAACATTCTCAATCGTTTGCTAATCCAATCTACCGGAGCCATCGCGACATTCAGCGACCGCGCCATCATTGAACAACTATTGGATGACAACGCATCCAATGACTACGGTTTGCAGTCTCTCATCCTGAGTGTTCTTGAGACACCGATGTTTCTACAGAAATAGTCCGCCGAATATTTATCATGACCAAGCCATCCACTTTGAATCCTTCCGGGACTGAGGCCCCCCGTCCGCTGCAGATGCCACACATTCGCAAGGTGATGGGCCGGCGTTCTTTTCTGCGATCCTCCGGAGTAGCGATCGGACTGCCTTTTCTCGATGCGATGAAGCCCAACGTGCGTGCGGCTGATAAGATCGTCGCAGCCGCATCGCCCCAACGCATGGTCATTCTGATGAACAGTCTGAGCCTCCTGCCTCAGCACTATTTCCCGAAGACATCAGGCTTCAACTACGAGAGCACGCCTTACCTCGATATCCTCTCAGCTCACCGCGAAAAGATGACGATCATGTCAGGGGTTTCCCTGCCAGAAGTGGACAGCGGTCACGGTGCCCTGCCTTGCTTTTTAACCGGTGCCGCGCATCCAGGCCGCCCCGGTTTCCGCAACACCATCTCTCTGGACATCCAGGCCGCAGAGTCGATCGGGCAGCACACCCGCTTCCCCTTTCTGCCCATCATGATTTCACCGTCCAGTGGTGGTGCCGAGAAGGGTGAGCCGCTGTCTTTCACCGCTGCCGGAGTTCCCATCCCGGGTGAAACCAGTGCCGCGCGCCTTTTCCGGAAAATGTTTCTGCAGGGCAACAAAGCCGAGGTCGAGGCCCAAGTCGTTCGACTTCAGGAGGAGCGTAGTATCCTCGACAAACTGATGGGCCGGGTCAAAAAACTCAATGCCAACGTTAGCCCCGAAGACCGAGTCAAGCTCGACCAGTATTTCACTTCCGTCCGCGAATTGGAACAACGCCTCATCGCGACGCAGGCATGGGAAAGAAAGCCCAAGCCAGCCGTCGATGCTCCCGTGCCGCAAGACATCACCACCTTCACCGACGGGATCAGGCAACATCGCAATGTATTCGATGTCATGAAGCTTGCGCTGAGCACTGACTCAACCCGCATTATTTCCCTCGGCATCCATATGGGCTCTACCCGTCAAGACATCGAAAATGTTAACGACGGCACTCACCCTCTCTCGCACCACGGCAATGATCCCGAGAAAATCGATCAATTGCGCATCGTTGAAGAACTTCAACTCCAGGAGATCGCTCTTTTTCTCGACGGCTTGAACGAGGTCAAAGAAAAGTCCGGCACTCTGCTCGACAACACCACGGTGATGTTCGGTTCCAACATGGGTTCGGCCAACCGACACTCCAACACTAACCTTCCCATCTTCGTCGCAGGCGGCGGCTTCAAGCACGGACAGCACCTCGCCTTCGATACCGAGAACAACTATCCCCTGACAAACCTCTACGTCACCATGCTGCAACGACTCGGCATCGAAGTGGATAGTTTCTCCTCAAGCACCGGAACGCTGACCGGGCTGGAGATGGCGTAAAGGATTTCGGGAGTAGAAAAGACCAGACCTTCAAGCGCTTCAAATTGATCTCCGCGATTTCCGTACGAAAACTTCCTTCGGGAGTATCAGCGGCAGTCGCGGCAAGAACACTGCTAGCAACCGCCACCGGACAACTCCGGATCGCTCAACCAGGCTTTTTCGTGAATTGCCTTGCCCGCATTGGCCGCTCCGTGAACACTTTTCACCACACCGTAGGGTTCCTCTTTGCAGGCCTTGATCAGCGCCGCGTGGTTCGGCTCAAAATGAAGTCGGTAATGGACCGCAAGCATCACATCATTTTCCTCACAAGCATCAATGATGCTCTGACACTCTTCTGCCGTCCGCGCCATTGGCTTCTCACAGATGACGTGTTTTCCAGTCTTGGCAGTAGCGATTCTGCTTTAAAAGATGCTGGAAACATCCTGACGCTCTCCCATTGATCCGGAGTTTCCTATCCAGAAATGAGGACGTCCCCCTCATAACTCCCGCTGAAATCGACATTGCCCATATTTCTCCCCTCTTTTTTGATTCAGGCCAGAATGGCACGGTTTTATGGTGGGGCGTTCGTCGGGCCCGCAGACGCGGCATGGCATCTTCCGCTACAAGGTGCGCTCAATTCCTCTTACAAACTCAACAGAGGTGCCGGGAGGAGAAAAGCGTGTTGCTCCAGCAAACTCAATGAGCCTGACCAGCTGATATATTGCATCAGGAAGACCCATAATGCGTAGGCCAACGCGACCGGAACGAAGGCGATTCGGCTGATCCACTGGAACGCGCCAATCGCCGGTTTACCCGCCTTCACGGCACGTCCCATTGCCCAACCTGCCAGAAATCTCGCTGGCAAAATGGAGGCGACAAAAAAGAGGCCGGGCAGCCAGGCTAACTCTTGTGGCGTCATTTCTGCCTTCAACAAGTAGAGCGGCATCGCCAGCAACACCGTGACGAACAAGGCGAGCCAAAACGCGATCGGAGCGTTTCGGAAATAGCGCCGAACCTCGCGCCATTCAAAGAGGCTGCGAAACCGTCCGGTTCGCGCGAAATGGGCTTGCAGAAAAGGGAGGTAAACCACGGCAATGGCGAGGCCCAACACACCAACCAGCGACAACAGAGTTCCCGGAACTTTCGGCAATTGGCCGGCCAAAATGAGAATCATCACTGGCAAAAACAGCCACACCAACCCTCCCGCGAAGCCCCTCACCCCGAGCCAGGTGTAATGCCGCAATCGCAGACCTGACAGGTAGTCGAGAACCGCGTCACGAATGGTTCCGAACTTATTGGGCTCGCTTTTAATCCATCGGAAGAAACGGATGGGGGCAGGCCAAAGAAAATGACGCGCCCGACCGCCACGAACACAGGCCCAGGTAATGTGCCCAAATGCGAGGACGCTGAAAATCACCAGAGCGACCAACATAAAGGTAGTCGGACCACTCTCCGGATCGATCAACTCAGCATCTCTCCACAAACTGGAAACGAAGCGCACCGGCAACAACGCCAACCAGGTAAAAATCGCAAGTCCGCCCAGAATCGACGCTTTGCGGATTCCGACGAAGCCATCGCGAAGCCGCCCCGTCCGGGCGATGCGGCCACTGCATTCCAGCATGTAGCCCAGGCTCAGAAAGTTAAGCAGAGGAATCGCTGAGATAATCGCCAGACCCACGACGATCGCGCCCAGTCCGAAGGTCCAGTCCATCGTCGACAATAGGCCCCGTCTGATCCGGGAGAGGCCGGAAGGACGGACTTCGGTCGGGGAGATCGACAAAGTTGCTGATTCGTCTGTCATACTGGGGGCTGCACTCTTAAACCGCACCCTTGCGCTAACGGCTACAATTTCACAAACTGTAGATAACTAGTCCCCGTCCAGGCAAGTCTTACTCTGGGAACTTCCATGCACCCATCGCCCTTATCTCACGAATCGACTGCCCCCAGGGGGCGAACCCTGCGCCGTAATCTGGGGTTTGCGATGCTGTGCCTATTGGCCCTGGGACTGGTCCTGGGTTCGCTTTGGAATCCTCCCATGATCGAATCGCCGGAATCCTTCGATCCAGCGGCGACCGCTGATGACAATTTCCCTGAAACCGTGACACAGATTGATTCCGCGTTCGCCAAAATCTGGACTGAAGCTGGAATCGAACCAACGGAGCCGATTGGCACCCACGCCGTCATTCGCAGACTCTCGCTCGCGCTCACCGGGACAATCCCTTCGATCGAAGAGATCCGCGCCCTGGACGACGTGGCCAAAGAGTCACAGATCGACTGGTGGATCGCCCATCTCTTTGAAGACCCTCGCTACGGCGACTATATCGGTGAGCGATTTGCCCGCGCCTTTGTCGGAACGGACGGCGGCCCCACCATCCTCTACCGTCGCCGGCGAATGGTTTCCTGGCTGAGCGAGGAATTTCAACAAAACCGCCCCTACGATGAGTTATCGCGCTCCCTCATTGCTGCCGAAGGCGTTTGGACTTCGAACCCGGCGGCGAACTTCGTGACCCGGACCATCATGGAAATGGACAAAAAGGCCGGGCCCGATGAAGTGGTCTTAGCGGCACGGGTCACGCGCGCCTTCCTCGGCGTGAGGATCGATTGCATGGAGTGCCACAACGACAAGTTCGGCGATCACTGGAAGCAGGCTGACTTTCACCAGTTAGCAGCGTTCTTTGCTCAGGCAGAGAATTCGTTGACCGGGGTTCGGGAGAACGAGAAAATCTCCTATGAATATCGCTATCGCGGCAAGCCTAAGAAAGTGTTGGTTCCCCCGCTGGTACCGTTTCAGGCGGAATTGCTCCCCGGCGACGGCAACCTTCGTCAACGTCTCGCCGCCTGGGTCACGCATCCCGAAAACAAGGCGTTTGCCAGGACCACAGTCAATCGAGTTTGGGCCCTGATGTTCGGAAAGCCACTCGTCGAACCGATCGATGACATCCCATTGGAAGGCGAAATTCCAGAGGCGATGGAGATCCTGGCGAGTGACTTCAGTGCTCACGAATTTGACCTGCAACGTCTCATTCGGCTCATTGCAGCCACCCAGGTCTACCAACTCGATAGCCGCAGCATGAATCCTGCTCAGGAATCTGTTTGGGCGAGCTACCCCTTGACCCGATTGCGACCCGAACAAATCGCTCAAAGCGTGATTCAGGCGTCTTCCCTCACCACGATTGATCGGGATGCCCACGTCATTCAACGGCTCCGTCGCATTTTCGAAACGGGCGACTTCGTGAAACGCTACGGGGACTTGGGCGAGGAGGAATTTCTCGATCAAGGCGGCACCATTCCACAACGGCTCCTCCTCCTGAACGGAAAACTGGTAGAGGAACGCACCAAAAACAGCCTAATGATGAACGCTGCCACCCGGATCTCAGCTCTGGCCGGAAGCGACAAAAAAGCAGTGGAAACCGCCTATCTGGCAATCCTCACCCGAGCGCCAATACCGGAAGAGCTGACGCACTTTTCGGGAACGCTGCACGGCACGAAATCTAAGAAACGAAACCTCGCCATGCAAGACCTCTACTGGGCCCTCATGAACTCGACCGAATTTTCCTGGAATCACTGAGATGAAGACTTCGAAATCCCCCACCCCCGGGTTATGCGGTCCGTCTCATTTGACGCGACGCTCATTGCTCCAAGCCGCGGGCCTTTCCGGGACCACGTGGCTCACGCCTTTTGCTGACCTTCTTGCCCTCGATGCTGAACGCGGGAAATCGCGGGGAAAGTCGGTCATTCTGCTTTGGCTATCCGGAGCGCCCAGCCAACTCGAGACCTTCGATCCTCACGCCGGCTCCCCCATCGCCTACGGAACCACCTCAATCAAAACCGCGGCACCGGGGATCGAACTTGCGAGCTCGCTGGAGCAAACCGCCGAGATCATGTCAGACATCTCATTGATTCGTTCCGTGGTCAGTCGTGAGGGCGATCACCAGCGGGCCATCTACAACATCAAGACCGGTTACCGGCCCATTCCCGCACTGAGGCACCCGTCGATTGGTGCGGTGGTTTGTCACGAGCTTCCAAACGCCGCCGTCGAGATCCCCACCCACGTGTCCATCCTTCCAAACCAGTGGCCAGGACGTGGCGGCTACCTCGGCGCACAATATGACGCCTTCCAAATCGGCGACCCGACCAAGCCGCTACCCGACATGCGCGACCGCACCTCCGACGAGCGGTCGGAAAATCGTTTGGAGAGCCTCTCCGTCGTTGAAGCCGCCTTCGCAAAAGGCCGCCATCCCGACCTGGACGCCAGCAAGACCCTTCACGTCGCCACCGTTGAGAAGGCTCGTCGCATGATGACCAGCGATCAACTCAAAGCTTTCGATGTGACCGGAGAAACCGCCGAAGTTCGCGCGGCCTATGGCGACACCCCGTTTGGAAGAGGCTGCCTCGCCGCGCGCCGCCTCGTAGAGGCCGGAGTGCGTTGCGTAGAAGTGACCTTGGGCGGATGGGATTCCCATGTCAATAACCACGAATCTCAAGCCGGACGAGTCGCCATTCTCGACCCCGCATTCGCTATGTTGATCCGCGATCTCAAACAGCGCGAACTGCTCGACAACACCGTGGTGCTCTGCGGCGGCGAATTTGGTCGGACCCCAAAGTTGAACGGATTGGAAGGGCGTGACCATTGGCCTCACGGATTCAGCCTGGCCCTGGCCGGAGGCGGTATCGCAGGCGGACGAGTCGTCGGAGCGACCGATCCCAGCGGCGAAAAGCAAGCGCCGGATCGTCCCGTGCCCGTTGCTGACATTCACGCTACCATCCAAACCGTCCTCGGAATCGACCCCCAGGATGAGTTAATGACCACCGCCAATCGACCGCTCGCACTCAGCGAAGGAAAGCCGGTCAGCGAATTATTGTGAGGGAAATGAGTTCACGCCGTTTCATAGAATAGGTCATGAGAGATCTACGGATACATGGCAAGCGGTGAGATTGCTTTTTAGGGTGTCGCAGAGTTGGATAATCGGAATTGAAACAAAACCGCTCATGAACCCTGATGTTCGCTGATCTCTTGCGAAGCAAAAACATCAGCGCCCATGAGCGAAGATCAGCGGTTCGCCCTTTCCCACCTTGACCCCAAATCGACGAGGATTAATAATTTTAAACAAGCCATGAAGAACTCCCACCTGACTCTTACTGCAATCGTCCTCGCCATTGGCCTATCCGCTTTTTCGGACATAGGCTGGAGCGAAGACTCCAATGACTTAGTTCCCATCCTCGCTGAGACGGGCGATGTTTTTCTAGACGATGATTTCGACAAAGATTTCGTCGTCAAGAAAGGCCACCCTATCTTTCGCCTGGGACAAGGAACCACGTGGAAAAGCGAAGGCGGTCTCTTAGTCGGAACGCAGTCTTCGCCTGAATATCAGGCCATGAAAAAAGAGCAGGGCAACGGGCACCTCGGAACCGCACCTCGCCTTCAGTTCGACGGATCTCCCAAAGATGTGATCATCAAATATTCCTTCAAAATCGCAGGAGGAGAATTCACCAAGCTGCTCCCCATCATCGAGGCCGGCCATCACTTGCGCCGAATCTATTTTGGTCCAGAAGGAACCAAGATCCTGGTCGATCACGAAACCAAAGCCATTGCGGAAAGTGACTTCGTCCTCAAACTAGATAAGTGGTATCACGTCATGGTTGAGATCAAAGGCGATGAGTTTCTGCTGCGGCTCCAGGATGGCCCCACCATCTACGGAGAAGACAAAGGTGTCGGCGCCGAGTTTGCCAACTACAACATCGGCATCACTGCCACCAATCTAGGTACCATCCAAATCGACAACATGACGATCTGGACCGCTGGAGACGTGAAGAAAGATTGGGCAAAAACCAAAGAAACCCTATCGGCGAAATAAGCGACCGTCAGGGTCAGTCGCGAATGGCACGGTTTCAAGCGGAGTCAGGGAAATCTCTTTTTCATTTTCTTAATCCTTTTCTTTTTCTCTGTTTGCCCCTCGGGGCCGCCTATTTAAAGAGCAAAGCCGCGAAGAATTAAGAAAAAAGATGATAATTTAAGAAAATGACATTGGTTGCGACCTAGCCTGAACGAAGACCAGCCTTAAAACCGTGCCATTCGGGTCAGTCGCCTTAAAATAAACTGGTTACTTCAGAGTCCGCTGGAAGTGCGCATCCGCCGTTTCGATCATCTCATCGAACCAGACTTGCTGAACCGTAAACGGATGCGGGGCGTCTTTAATCACCGTAAGATCAGATGAAATGCCTAACTCCTCCATTCGCTGACGAAAGACATCGGCGTGCGTACTGGGATCATCAAGTTCACCCGTGATAAACCAACAAGGCGGATCGTTCTTATCAAGATGAGTCAGCGGTGACGCGAGCCGATAGGTCGCGGGCTGCTCTTCTTGCGAGCCACTGAGGAACTGTTGCCAGATCTCCTTTTCACTCGACGTCACTCGATTGCGCTCCGACATGAAATGGGTCTGGGCGCCCATCGGCACTGCCGACTGAATCACGCTGCTTACCCCGGCATTACCACCTTCCCCTTCGAGTTCAGTGACCTCACCCGAGGTTGCTAACAAAGCGACCAAATGCCCTCCGGCCGAATGACCGATCGCACCAATCTTGTCAGCGTCGACTCCATATTCCTGAGCGTTGGCCCGCAGAAATCGGACCGCTGCTTTGCAGTCCTGAATCTGTGCCGGAAAAGGCTCTTCACCGCTCAAACGATAAGAAATCGTCGCCGTGACATAGCCCCGCGCCGCAAGGGCTTGAGCCGGCTTCTCGTGATTGACTCGACTTCCCTTCCCCCAGCCGCCGCCATGCACGCAAACGATCGCGGGTAGTTCACCCCACGATCCCTTAGGTCGATAGATGTCCATCTCCAAGGTGCGATCTCCGTAGCTCGCGTAAGTCACGTCACGCTTGGATTCCAGGCTAGCCAAAGTCGCTCCTGGAATCACGGTTCGACCATCAGCATTGGAAGACACCGGAACCTCACCCGCAGGTCGCGCGTCGCGTCGCATCTCTTCCTGAAACAGAACCACCATGCCCCGAAGCTTGCGTGAGATTTCCTGGTTCCGCACCAAGGTCAATTCTCCCGGATCCTTCGCCAGATCATAAAGCTCCAGGCTGGGGTTCAAATAGAGCTTCCAGTTTTTCCAACGAACCGCAGCGAGTGCGCCATGGCTGCCATGATAAAAGAAAGCGTTGTTGTATTCGTTCCGATGGATAAGCGGCGCCCATTCACCGTCTGGATTCCAGGGACGTCGCATCTGAACTCCGGCATTGATCGAAAGCTTCATCCCCGCATTGGGCACCGTTTTGGTTTCGCCTTTCAATAGCGGACTGATGTCACGCCCATCAATAACGCGTTCCTCGGGAACCTTCACCCCCGCGAAACTCGCGAGTGTCGGATACCAATCCATAGCGTGGACCAGTGTTTTCGATTCCTCACCCGCCTGCAATCCCAGCCCAGGCCCCCAGGCGATCGCGGGCACTCGAATACCACCCTCGTAGGTGGAAAGCTTGCGTCCGCGAATCTTTTGTTCCGGGGTGCGGCCTGGTCCACGACCATTGTCAGACGCATAGACGACGATGGTATTATCGGCGATACCCTGCTCCTCCAGCGAATCAAAGATGCGGCCGACGTTATGATCGAGTTCCTGAATCGCATCGCCATATTCGCCCCAGTTGGAGCTACCCACAAATTCTTCGCTCACACCCAGTGGGTTGTGAAGCATGGTGTGAGGCAAGTAGAGGAAGAAAGGACCTTCCTTGTTCTGCTCGATGAACTGAATGGCTTCGTCGGTGTAGATCCTCGTAAGCTCGGCAGGATCGGCCGGACGTTTGACGACTTCGTCATTTCGCATCAGAGGCACGCCTCCTTTGTCTTCAAAATAGACGATCTCAACAGGGTCCAAATTGTGGAGCAGCCCGAAGTAATGGTCGAAGCCCTGGTTACGAGGAAGAAACGCTTCATGAAATCCCAAGTGCCATTTGCCGATGCAGGCGGTCGCGTAGCCGTTATCCTTCAGCAGCTCAGCGATGGTCAGCTCGTCAGGATGAATCCCGGTGCGCGAATCGGCGCGATGCACCCAGACATGGTTGCCGACGCGACGCGGGTAACAACCGGTCAACAAACCGGCCCGTGAGGGACTGCAGATCGGAGCGGCAGCGTAATAATCGGTGAAACGAGTTCCGGCCTTCGCCATCGCATCGATCCTCGGCGTCTCAATCTCCGTCGCCCCATAGCAACCTAGGTCGTAGTAGCCCTGATCGTCGATGAAGATGAAGACGATGTTTGGCTGTTGAACCTCGGCTTTCGCAAGCACGCCATACAGCCCAAGGATCAAAGGGAGAATTGATAAAAGTTTCCGCGTCATTAACCACTAGACTCCCGAACCTGATCCAATTGCCCAAGAAAAATATGAGACGCGATCAATTTCGCTTCACTGGCTATCCCTCTAGTCATCGAACCGCCCCGTCCAATCTTCGTAATCTGGATCCTCGAACCATGCGACGCTTCGTTTTCCGCCTTTCATGCCGGTGATCGCAATCTTTTTGCCTTTCGTGATGACGAATTCAAAGGGGCCAGTGTACCCATTCATCGCAGGGGCCGCATTCCCAAATGCCTGATCATTGGGATCCCACCGCCGCGACGACCAGAGAACACTTATTGGCTCAACTAGGTTGTATGTCGTAATCGCCCCGTCTTTGAACTCGCAACGCCTCGGCCCCGGATCCACCTTCGAACGCGATTTGAAAATAGTAACACTTCGAAAGTCATCTCTCACTTTTAACTTGCCGGTGCTGTCGAATTGAAATTTGGCTTCCAGAACATTCCATTTTTTCGTGATCTCTTCATCCTCATCGGACAGGAGTTCTTCACCGTCAGACAAAATCACCGCAAAGGTTTCAAACTTCCAGTCTTCTCGATCTGCTGAGTCATTACCAACATTCAGGTAGATCTCTTTCCGGGAAACAAATCCGTTTCCATCCACCGCAATGGCCTCCAAAGAATACCAATCCTTCGACAAATCTTTCAGAAGCTCATCACTGGAACCGTTCCAGGTGTAGGGATCGCTTCCCTTAGCCCCATCAAGAACGAGGCCATTGAGAAAGAGTTTTACTTCGCTAATGCCACTGGCAGCAACCGCGCTGAACTTCACCTCAAGATCTTCTCCGGCCTCTAAGGTGTCGCCATCAGACAGATCGATAAACTCAATCTGAGGAAGCCCTCCCTCACCTTTGACTCTTTCCACTTCGGCCTCGACTTGTTTCAAAGTTTCATACCATCGAAACCAACCGGTCTTGGCATGCAGCGACGTCTTGTAGTGAGAGTCCAAAACATCAGCGTAATGTTTCCAGTGAACCCTGGAATTCTCAATGTGCTCGACCGCTTGTGCATGCCAATCCGAATCAACTCGATCAATCAGGCGATAGACCATTAACTTTGCGGCACAGCGTTGTTTGTCTGCATAATACTGCCCCAGATAGGCCATGCTTTTGATATCCAAGAGCGTTTCCTTCAATTCAACATCATCCTCAGCCTGCGCTTCCAGTGTCGAAAGCGCATCCAACCCGACCCGGGATAATTCATCCAGCTTATCAGCCACTTCCAAAGGCGTTAATCGGTCGTCAGGATCAGCATCCTTCCCCGCGACAATATTTTCCGCCCACTCGGTCACGGAGATACAATATTCTTCCCCCGCCGGAACAGGGTCCCGCAGTTTCATTGGATTTCGATCATAATAGTAATTATCCATGCTCAGAAAAGAGTCGCCCTGACTCATTTCCGGAGCAAAATCACCATCCGTTGCCGCCCAGACCGACCGATTAATCTGCGGAACAATTTCAGAAACCGCCTCCCAGGCATCGAACAACTTTTTAACATCAGCTGTTGGAAAACGATGTTTTAGAACCGCCCTCCAATAGTCATCATCGAGATCATTGTTGTAGGCCATCTCGCCAAACATTCGGAAATTGTACCAATGCTTATCGATCTCCAATCGCCCCGCCATCTCCGGCTCCTTGGAGATGAACTCACGCCCCCAGAAGTAGCCATCCGACCCCATATTAAATCCGCGAATATGTTCATGGGGCATATTCCGAATGAATTCCCGCACGTAGTCCGCGCTACCAAATCGATGCATGAAAATGTCGTCGTTGCGTAAGTTGAGCCACACCTTGTAGTCGTTGAGCCAGCCATCACCGACGATGCGGCGTTCCCACTCCATGGGGCGTCGCGATGAATACATGTGAGCGACGGAATATTTCGTGCTCGTTTCCACAACACCGTCGTAGTCCTTCATCGCATCTCGAGCCCACTCGTATTCGGTGCCATGCCTGCGGAAAATGAAGCGGAAATCTCGGTCCTTCCATCTGGGATCTGCCTTAGCATCCATGATGCCCCGCCCATAAGTCTTAAAGATAAAATTTTCGGTCGAATCAGGCGTGTTGTCCAATTCACGTCTATCATCTTCCCCCGAGGTCACCCCAATTCCTTTGATCTGAGGGTAGGTCAAAAGCGCCTCTTTCACACATGCCCGAATATAATCAATAGTCTTCTGGTTGGTTTGCTCTGGAGTAATCCCATACTTCCCTTCTGAGCCATTCACGTAAACATTCCAGTGGAATAAATAGAGATCAACGCCACGACCCTCAGCGTATTCGAAGACTTGCTTCCAATGTGCCATTTTCTCTTCAACGCTCATCCTTTTTACCAGAGTCATCGTGCCGTCCTCGGAGGTTACTTCGCCATCTCCATTCGCATCCAAATCAGGCCTGATTTTCCCATCAAAATTTGGATGAAGGATATCTTCTCTTACGCGATACACATCAGGCATCGCACACTCTTCATAGCCTGGAACTACCACCAAATTTGGGTAAGCGTGAGTACTCCATAAACTCAGTACGTTGTATCGATAGCGAGCCATATCATCGAAGTAGGGCTTCCAGAAGCCCTCAAAATCCCAAACGTTGATGATATTGTTCTGTGCTGCACTTCCTTTATCGCAATACGAAGGAGTGCGACAATCCCATGGAATATTCATCTTGAGGCCACGCTCCTTGACTAAGGGAATTCGGCTAACCGATTCAATGGGAAGACCTAATTTCAAATATTCAGAGACTTCAATTCCACCATACATGGCCCCATTCGCATCCGTCCCTGCAACCTCGATCTCACCCTCTCCAATGCGCCGGATCTGAAACGCTTCCGGTGACCCTTCATCTGCCTTCACCACAAGAGTCACCCGCAAATCCTCCCGTCCCGTCTCGCGCATCGCATCTTCGATCTCCTGTGCCGCGAACACAAGCTGGGGGGAATGGTCATCATACTCGACCGCAGCGGCAAGAAGCCCCGGACAGAGAGATCCAAAATTCACAAGCAGACATAAAGTCGACAACGCTATTTTTTTAAAACGATTCATCTTTAAAGAATGTATTGAGAGCCTTCTTACTGTTCATCTTCATCCAACACCCGCTCCCCTTCAAAGGGGCCCCAGTTCACCCGCGCTTCATACTCTTTAGTTTGCTGGTAAAACTCGGAGTCATACTCCGGATTTACTTTTGGCAATCGGGCTTCGACCTGTTCGAAGTAGAGCATCATCTCGTCGAGCAGTGCCTGGTGTTCCTCTGGGTGGGTGGCGGCAATGTTTTTGGACTCGCCCTCGTCAGTCTCAAGATCGAAGAGCATGGGCACATCGGGACGTTCATAGAAATGCATCACTTTCCGAGTGCCTGACACAATCGCCGAATGCGGCATCGTGGTTCGGTAGTGGGGGTAATGAAAATAGAGGTAGCGGCTTCGGAATGCGTCATCCACCGATTCCCCCTTCATGAATCCCGCCAAACTGATGCCATCAATGTCCACTAACTCCTTCGGGTTGCCGCCGGCCCATTCGACAAAGGTAGGAAGAAAATCGTAGTTGATCACGTTGGCGTCGAATACGGCACCCGCCTTCAGATCCGGACCTCGAACGATCATAGGCACGCGAATGCCACCCTGCCATGCCCACCACTTGGTGGCGTGCAAAGGCTGAGTCAATTCGGGGAGGAAGCTGTGCCGGTAACCGTTGTCAGAGACAACAACAACGTAGGTGTTGTCCGCGATTCCCAATTCATCAAGTTTCTCCAGCACCGCTCCAATTCGACCATCAAGGTCTTCCAGCATCCCCAACCAAACCGCAGGATCCTGCTTTCGATTGACCGTCTCCTCCGTTTTATTGACCTCCTCGTAGTAGGCCTGAACCGCAGGATGCTTCAGATACTTTTCCCGGGTCGCATTGAGACATTCCCGGCCTTCATGCATCCCGTAGTGGGATATCTGCAGATAGAAAGGAGAACCCGCTTTGGCCTGATTCTCCATGAATCCGATCGCGCGCTCAGTGACGCTGAACATCAGTTTGGGATCCGTCAGATCAGTCGGCAGGCGAACGACTTTGCCCACTGTGTTGCCGGGATCGTTGTTAGTATCTCCGTCGTGAAGCACATAGCCTTCCGCTTCCGGATCGCCGCCCATATGCCATTTGCCAATATGAGCACTGACATACCCCAACGGCTTCAAGGCTTCCGGAATCGTCACGGCATCAACATCGATACTCAGGTCGGAGACGTTGGGAACCATCGGAAGTTTCTGGTATTGATTCCGCGTATCGTAATAGGGGTCCTTGGTTTGGCCGAGATAGACCGTGTATCCAGTTCGCGGCGCTGACTGTCCAGTTTGCAAACAAACCCTCGAAGGCGAGCACTGCGGTGCCCCGGAATACGCATTGCGAAACTTCATCCCTTCACGTGCCAGTTTCTCGAGATTCGGCATTTCTGCGACAGGCATTTTTGAATTCGGCATTTTGTCATCCATCCGCACCGGGCTGCCATTCCAGGCCCAATCATCAATCAACAACATCACGATGTTAGGTTTTGTTTCTCCGGCCGATTCCTCAGACGATGCTGGAATCGCGGCGGAACAGCCGAGCATCAGAACAAAAACAGACAAGATCGCGAAGTTAGTTCTTTCAATCATTCTTCAAAAGTAGTGGTAAAGGGATGAATTGGAGTGCAGCGAAACATGGTTTTTAATGTCCCGGGCCCCGGATGAAATCGATGCTCAACCAATATTAGACAGGGAGCGCTCAATTCTTAACGACGGAAATGAGGAAGATTCGATGAGATCTCACCGACGCTCCATTCTTCCGTTCTAGAGATTGGTCTAGATCTGAGCCCCGATATTTCACCCTTCATATCAATTTCTTTAGCCGATAGAATTGAAGTCTTCAGATAAAACGGCAGAATCCCCGACTTCAGGTGATATCACTACAGACACCCGCGATGAACATAGCTCTCCCCAAACCCCTAATCACTTTCTTGCTCACGGTCACCGTGGCCATCGGCGCCTCAGCCACCGACCAACCCAACATCATCGTTCTGCTCGCCGATGACCTGGGATATGGAGAACTGAGCTGCCAAGGCAGCACAGACATTCCCACCCCCCATATCGATGCCATCGCCGCCAATGGCGTGCGATTCACCGATGGCTACGTCGCGGGGCCCAATTGCAGCCCGTCGCGGGCCGGCTTTCTCACGGGCCGCATTCCAACGCGTTTCGGCTATGAGTTCAATCCCACTGGACCGCTCAACGAAGAACCCGACTTTGGCCTACCCGCTGGAGAAGTCACCATCGCGGAGACCCTTCACGACGGCGGCTACACCACCGGCCTGATCGGCAAATGGCACCAGGGCGGCACCGCCAAGTTTCACCCCTTCCGCCATGGCTTTGATGAGTTCTTTGGGTTCACCCACGAGGGACATTACTTCGTGCCCCCGCCCTGGGACGGCACCGCCACTCTGCTCCGTCGCAAAACGCTTCCCGGCGGAGGCGAGGGCACCTGGACCGGTCAAAAGGGCCTGAGCTACCACACCGTGATGGGCTCCAACGAGCCCGACTACGACGCTAACAACCCCATCGTTCGCGGCGGGCAGCCCGTCGTCGAAACCGAATACCTCACTGATGCGCTGACCCGCGAGGCAGTGGACTTCATCGATCGCCACGATGACAAACCCTTCTTTCTCTATCTCGCTTATAACGCGGTCCACAGTCCGCTCCAGGGGGCCGACGCCTACATGGAAAAGTTCGCCCACATCGACGACCTTCACCGCCGCATCTTTGCGGCCATGTTAGCCAACATGGATGACAGCGTCGGCGCGGTGATGGAGCAGCTCCGCCAGTCCGGCCTCGAAGAGAACACGATCGTTTTCTTTCTCAGTGACAACGGCGGCCCCACCCGGGAACTTACTTCCACCAACGGCGTTCTCCGCGGAGAAAAAGGCCAGATGTATGAAGGCGCTCTGCGCGTGCCTTTCATGATGCAGTGGAAAGGCACCATCCCGGCCGGCCAGGTCTATGAGAAGCCCGTGTCCTCCTTCGACATCTTCGCCACCGCCGCCGCCAACAGCTCTGCCGTCACTGCACCCAAGCAAGTCGAAGGCGTCGACCTGATCCCTTTCCTCACCGGTCAAGACGATGGCCGCCCCCACGAAACTCTTTACTGGCGTCAGGGCGGCAAGGCCGGCCTCCGCCACGGTGACTGGAAGCTCGTTCGCATGGGTGGCCGAAAAACCCCAGGTAAATCCATGTGGGAACTCTACGATCTCTCCAAAGACATCTCCGAAGAGAACGACCTCGCAGTATCCCATCCGGAACGAGTCGCCGAGCTCGTTAAAATCTGGGAAAAGATGAACGGTGAAATGAGAGAACCGTTGTTCTAGCAGAAAAATAAACCACGGAAGACACGGACCACACGGAAGGATTTGAAATTCGTAGTTCCTTTTTCTGTGTATTCCGTGGTTGGATCAATTCCATCAACAACCCAATAGACATTTGAGGAAATGTACATGCTGGGAAATTCAGCGAACCACCGCTGCGAAAAGATTAGGGAACCACGGAATACACAGAATACACGGAAGAGATCTGAACCTATTGCCTCGGTCTTCCGTGTCTTCTGTGGTTGAATCCATTTCATGAACAGCCTGATCTACAAGCCTGAGACCTATCAAATCAGAGGCGCTGTATTTGAAGTCTACAAAGAGAAGGGCTGTGGATTTCTCGAAGAGGTTTACCAAGAATGCCTCGAAATTGAGCTGGAACTACAAGTAATTCCTTTTCAATCTCAACCGGCACTGCATTTGGAATACAAAGGCAAAAAACTAAGATCAAAATACCAGCCAGATCTAATTTGCTTCGAAAAAATAGTCGTCTAATTAAAAGCAGTTAAAGAAATCGCTGATGAACACCGGGCACAGATTCACAACTACTTGAAAGCCGCGGGCTACAAACTCGGGTTGCTAGCCAACTTCGGCCACTACCCCAAAGCCCAAATCGAAAGAACCGTCTACTAATCCAAAAGTCCATTCCGTGTTTTTCGCGACCTCTAAATTTAGCAACACACGTCCAGTTCCTCCGCCGTTGAAACCACAGAAGACACGGAACACACTGAAAAATAACCTAAATCGAAGAACCAACTGCATCCAATCCACTCCTCCATAAAAATCCTTTCCGAGTATTCCGTGTTTTCCGTGGTCTCTAAAATTCTTTTACATCATGAACCCAATCAAATCCCTCATTCTCACCCTCACCTGCCTCGCTGCCACCACCCTCCACGCCGCTCAGCCGAACATCGTTTTCATCTTCATCGATGACATGGGTTGGGGAGATGTCGGCTGCTACGGCAACGACTTCATCGACACGCCACGCATTGACCAGTTGGCCAGCGAAGGCATGCGCTTCACCGATTTCTACGCTGCCGGTGCAGTATGCTCCCCCACCCGCTGCGCAGTGCAATCGGGACAGAACCAGGCCCGCATCGGCATCACCGCTCACATTCCGGGCCACTGGCGGCCCTATGAGCGAGTCATCACGCCTCAGACAACCATGGCCTTGCCCTTGGATACCGTCACCGTCGCCGAGTCGATGAAAGAGGCAGGCTACACCACTGGCTACGTCGGTAAATGGCACCTCGGACGCAGCGACAAGTTTGGACCGGGGACCCAGGGATATGACTTCGCCATGGAGATCAACGGGCCTCACCTTCCCGGTAAATACAAGGTCTCGGGTCAGTCTGACCATCAGCCCAAACCGGGACAGTTCCGCACCGATTTCGAAGCTGACATGTGCGTTAAATTCATCGAGGAAAGCAAGGATGAGCCCTTCTTCCTCATGCTTTCCCCCTTCGCCGTGCATATCCCGCTTGGAAGCAAGGCGGCCCTGGTCGAAAAATACCAGGCTCGCGCAGCGGAGCAAAAACGCGAACTGCCCAACCCGATCTATGCCGCCATGGTCGAGGAAGTCGATGCCCTCGTCGGTCGCGTCGTGGATGAGATCGAAGCTCAGGGGCTGACGGAAAACACCATGATCGTTTTCACCTCAGACAACGGGGGCCTTTACCGTCGCTACGATTACCAGGAGGCAGCTGATGACAACGTCTCCAACCTCGCTCCGCTCAAGGGTGAAAAAGGCTCCCTCCACGAAGGCGGCATCCGGGTACCACTCATCGTCAAATACCCGGGAGCGGTCAAGCCCGGCAGCACCAGCGCCGAACCGGCCATCAGCTACGACTTCTATCCCACCTTCGTAGCTGCCGCTGGAGGATCACTGCCAACGACTCAGACTATCGATGGCCACAGCCTCCTGCCAATCCTGACAGGCTCACAAGATCGTCTGAATCGGAATGCCATTCACTGGCACTACCCACACTTTCACCACGACCGGCCCGCCAGCGCGATTCGGGAACGGGAGTGGAAACTGATCGAATACCTCGACGGCAGCGGCGACATCGAGCTCTATCATCTGGCTCAGGACATCGGAGAGCAGAAGAACCTCGCCTCTGAGAAATCAGGCAGAGCGGCCGACCTGAAAAAGAAACTCGAAAACTGGCGCACCGATGTCATCGCCCGCATGCCGATTCCCAACCCCAGCTATGATCCTGACCGAGCCCCGGAATGGTGGAGCATGAAAACCGGTGAACCGATTGACAGCGGCAGCCGCAAGCGATTTCCCCAGACGGAGAATGATTTGTAGCCACCCGAGTTCACATCTATCGACTCTCGTCGATCAAGAACGCACGCGCTTGCGGCGAGTCCCGTTCACCCCAACCATAGAATAGCAACATCCCCGGCACGATCTCACCTCCCGGCTTGGTGACTGGCTGCACGTTGTTGAAGCGCCAACCGGAAAATTGCGAACCGCTCGGCGTTAGATCACGAATCTGCTGCCAGGTTTTGCCCTTGTCTCTATTCACGACTTCATTCAAAAGCTCCCATGAAACGAATCATTCTCACCGCCGCAATCCTCTTCGCCAGTCAGGCACTAACCGCACTCGAAAAGCACGACAAAGCGCCTATCCAGGGACACGAAACCTTTGCCGACTACAAGCCTGAGATCTTCACCCAGTTTCCGACGAAAAACTCGGAAGTCCGGGACGGCGTCCTCTGGACCCGTGGTGAAAGCGGCGGAAAATACCCGCCCACGGTTGGCTTCCCCATTGCCGAAACGGACTGCGCCCTAACTTTCCACTATCGTCATCTCGGCGATGGCAACATGATCTGGCTGTTCATCAACGGAGACGATGGCTTCGGCGGCTTCGATCACATCCTTCGCGTCAAGCTGACGAGAAATTCAGTAGGCCTTCAGGTGGACTCGCATACCAAAGATCCGAATCACCCCGACCTGCAAGCGGACCGAAATCCGGATGCGACAAGCGGTGCTTACCGAGTGTCCGAAAAGCTAATCCCTGATCCCATTGAAGACCTGGACGACGATGAATGGCACGAACTGAAGATGGTCTTCGAAGGCAATACCGTGAAAATCACACTCGATGGGCGCCACTGGAAAACCGAACTCACCCGACCCGGCTTCGCCTTCGAGAAACAGGAGATCGCCCTATTCCTCGCTGGCGGCGAAAAGGGCATCGAGATCGATGATCTGAAAGTCACTTCAAATTAGTGTGGCGTTTGCTGCCCGCTGTGGCTCAGATTACCGGCATGATTGAAAACGTCGCCATCCTCGAGGAGTTGAAGCGCCTCACCCTCGAAACACTGGCCCACGATGGACCGAGAGGGATTCTTGCCGAGTTAGTCTACGAACTTGGCGGTATCCTTGATGACGCTGCTGATCTACAAATCGATGAGAAGGGGGACATTGCCGAGGGGCAGACCGACTCATGCGAGGGGCTGGCACTCTCACCGACACAGGCCGCCATGTGCGTCGCCGATTTCCAGCGCACCGCCGTCTTTATTCGCGGACTGCACGATGCTATCGCAGAAGCTGTCGAGTCAAAATCAACGGAGCCTGTCCGCGTCCTCTATGCTGGCTCGGGTCCCTACGCGGCGTTAGCCACGCCTCTCATGACGATCTTCCCGCCCGAGAAGGTGCGCTTCACCTTGCTCGATATTCACCCCGAGTCGATCGCGTCCGCGAAGGCGGTCATTCATCGACTCGGCCTCGACCGTAGTGTCGAGGAGTATGTCATATCCGATGCCTGTGATTACACCATCCCCGACGAGGCGATCCCGGATATCATCCTTTCCGAAACCATGGCCACGGCGCTTGAGGAGGAGCCCCAGGTCGCTGTGATGCGTCATCTTGTCGCCCAGGCGCCGGATGCCGTCATCGTCCCCGAATCGGTGCGAGTGGATGCCTTTCTCGTCGATGCCTCGAAGGAGCCCGAAAGGATTGCCCCCGAATGCGAGGGCTCACCGACAATGGCGCAGCCGGATCGGATTCCTATGGGCCTCGTCTTCGAATTGAACGCTTCGACGATCCGCTCGTGGTCAACCCTTCCTGATGAACGCCTGCCCGCCGCCTCCATCTGCCTGCCGCCGTCTCTCGAACCGGGCTATCGGCCCTATTTCTTCACCACCGTCGTCACCCACGGCGAGCACGTCTTGCGGACCCACGATTCCTGCATCACGGGCATTCGCGAGATTGAGGGGCTCGACAAGCTCTCCGCCGGGCGCTCGATCCAGTTTCATTACCTCCTCGGCGCCGTCCCCTGCCTCGTCGCCGAAGCGACGGACTAGTGCCCGAGTAGATCTGAACAGGCGGTCAAAATTGGGTGTTGCTTGTCTCGACATCTTGATGCGGGAAAGGAGTCCGCTGCTTGGCTTCGAACGGTCAGCTAACGGTCACGGGGGACCGTGACCCTCCAGACCCTTGCGGGTCTTTGGCGAATGTCGGTTTTTTTTGGAGGGTCGCGGTCCCCCGCGACCGCGAATGTCGAGCACTGTTCGCAGCTAAGGGAATCCATCCAATCAGCGTGGACAATGCGTCACCTTAGGCCTGTCGAAACACTAGCAAGGTGATGCTAGGCCGGAACTACGATTTCTCGTTCGGTAGTTCCGGCGGTCCCGTTTCTTTGCCTTCGACCTTTTTGCTCTTCTTCTTTTTCACTCTGGCCCGGAAGTGCCCCCGCTTCGCGGAATTCTGCCAACCGCGGCGCAACCAGCGCACGAGAGAATAGGCAAGCCAGAGTGCCCAGAGAAGCATGGCGAGACGGAACCACCAAATCGAAATCGACCAGTAACCCGGTTGCGGGAGTTCTGACGTAGCGCGGGCCGAAAACCAGTTGAGGTAAGCCTGGGTCGAACCGTTCCCGGCAACATACATTTCAGGGCTCCCGAGAAGACCAGCGGATGCGATCGCAACAAAAAATCCAATTACGAGGAGAGTGAGTCCAATCAACCCGATCTGGCACAGATTGTATTTCCATGGGGTGAGCTTTTTCCAAAACGGCGCATCTGGCCAAAGCATGAGGAAAAGCCAGACAATAATGAACAGCGAACAGACCACTGATATTTGAGTTAGACCAATCATCAGCAGCCCCCACCCGAGAATACCCAGAGGAGAATTCGAAATCCGGGAAAGAACGATCGCCGCGATAAGCGCAAAAACGAGGACGGCCCAGAAGCGAACCGCCGGTCCACGAAGTGGTCCTTCGGTGAGGATGAGCCAACGATCACGTGAGGGACGAATCAAGGTGGTGAGATTGGCAGATTCCACCGGAAGAATTACCGCATCCGCACGCGTCCATCCTCCGGGACCGCCCGGGGCACGCCATTCCACTTTAATATCCTGTGGTCCGGGTCGTAGCGGCACCACGACAGCATCGCCCTCTTTTCGAATCGGGATGTTTTTGCCGTCATGTTGCAGCGTAATCACTTCACAACCGGAAGGAAGTTGAATGGGAAAATCTTCACCGAGACTGGTGCGCATCTTCAATTCCAAAGTTGAGGATCGCTGACGCCGTCCCGGCTTCAAGGTATGCTTTGCAGAGTCGATCGTCACCGCAGCGCCTTCGACCGCCTTGGGGCGAGAAACAGTGACGGTGGCTTCTTCTCCTGGCCACGGCTGCCAAAGAGGCACTAATTGATCTTCAACGCTCACGAAGACGGGTGCGAGCCCATCGAAAGAAACATTCCACACCGAAGAGGCAATGAGCCGCCAGCGCTCCGTCCAGGCAGCTCCTTCCGGCGTCGCCAATTTGAAATCAGAGGAAGGCGAGAGCTCCCCTTCCCAATCGATCGAATCCGCACCCGGTCCGAGGCGGACTTCAATGGCACCACCCTTCACCGAGCGACCTGCACTGACCACTTTTTCACCGCTCAGGAGAGGGATTTGCAAGGCGACGGCGCGTCCCTTTGGCGAGAGCCGTGACACCGTCGTGCGAACTCTCCAGACCAGTCCCAGCTCGATCTGACGCTCCACGAGTATGGCGTGATTAGTCCGGGGATGATCGTAATTTGCAGCGGAAGCGTCACTCTCTGCTTCCCTGGCCCGGGCAAAAAGCACCTGATCCTCGGAGCTTCGATCCGCTCTGATCCCACTCACGGTCCAACCAGGTGCATCCACTTCAATGTGACGGGGTTTGAGGTCAAATCCCCATTCCCAGTCGGATCGGGCCCGCAGGATGCCCTTCACAACAAGATGATGAATTCCCGGTTCCGGCAGAAGGACCCAAAGCCGCCCTCCTTCTCTCAAGAGCGTCGCCGCCTTCCCATCTTGAAAAGACGCCGACGATGGTTCCATTGCTACGACAGGAAAAGCCACCGGGGCAGCAGCCCTGGCCGCGGCGTGATACTCCAATTCGAGCGTAACGGTTTCACCCTCGATGCTCATCGAAGCGTTCGCGATCTCGACTGCCCCGGGAAACTCAGGAGGGGTTTCGGTAAGCCTCTCTCGCAATTGCTTTAGCAATTCTGCTTCCGGAAATTGTGCATCGGCATTCTGTGCGGTGGAGAGGAGCGCCAGTCCAGCGATTAGCATCGCCGCAACGGCCCCTTTTGATTCCATTCCATCACCAAGTCCTTTCTCCGGATCAGCTTTTCGCTTTCTTCGACAAAAAAGCAATGCCGCGAGCAGCACCAGGGCCAACACTCTCACCACGCCAAGAAGTCGCGATACCGTAGGCGAAATCAACACAGGCCTGATTGTCTGTGACTCATCAACCGGGCCGTCGAAGCCAAATTCGACCGTTCGCCATGACCACATTGGAACCCCGGGGCCGGTCTGAATGACTGCCTTGGGATCAGCCTTCAGATTTTCTTTCTTGGAGGCGTAGTCCTTTTTGCTTGGAGCCGATTGAACGCGCCCTCTCGAAAGGCTCGACGACGACAGTACTTCTATATTCTGATAGGGAGTAAACGCAGGGCTGCTCGGTGCTCCTGCACCCGAAAATGCGGCCTTCCGTTCCAACTGAGGGAAAATGGCACCTTGGATCTGATAGACCAGAAACGGTGCGAGTGAGATCAGGAGAATCGCTGCGGCACCCCACTTCAACATGACCACCCACTTTCGCCAGCGATCCGTCGAAACGACATCGATGAGGGCGACAGGGATGAGAAGCAAGAGCCACGGAAAGCGAGGTGACCCGGGCTCGTGATAGGCTAGACCAAAAGCAATCAGTGCGAGCAGCGCACCCCAAAATCCACGAAGGCGAAACACCGCAAGAGTGAACAACAAGAGAAGAAATAGATCGAGCAAGGTCCACGAAGTAAGCCAATCTCCCTTTGTGTAGTCGGCGCCAAACAGAGCAAAGAGTCGATAGCCCGGTGAAAGCTGAAGGGTAGCCGTCAAGTTATCAGCATCCGATTTCCATCCCGTTGCGGAAAGAGATTGCTGCATCTCAATCCGGCCCGTCGCCACGGCATCAAGACTGGGAGCTCGCACTTCGAAGCCGGGTGCGCCGCCCTCGGGATTGTGAGTAATCAGCTGCGGTTCTCCACCCACTGTGACCGAGCCAAGTTCATGAGCACCGGCCGCATCGAGGCGACGAATTCGTCTCAGTTCGCCCGTAAGCCGATCCTGATAGGTGAAATTTTTACCGTCGTCATCCAGCCAGAGAGAACGCTGAATCGAAAGTGGCGCGGCCCCCCTTACCCCCGGACCCCGAACTCTCTCGACGAGTTGGAAAGCCGATGCCGTTTCCCAGCGATAGATGGGCAGAGATCGCCACGTCTCAGGCACCTGGGTTTGAGCCACATCAATCTGAGGAAGGCCCATGATTTCCGCCTGACGGAAATCCGCTTGGGCACGATAGGCGAGAGCCTGATCCGCCACCGCGGGGTTCGCGTCTGCAGCAAAGCTCACTTCGGTCGCATCTGATGTTTGGAAAGCTCGAAGGAGAATGCTCCAGCGCCCTGCGCGAAGTTGAGCTTTGAGGAATCCACTTTCATCAATCGCAACAGGTATCGGGGACTCAATTTCGGCCAATTGCCATCCCTGTGGCAAAACTGAGCCAAGTTCCTCCTCGCGGCTTTTCCCTGCCACGATCAGTTCGATCCGGGTCTCGAACCAGAGCGGAATTCCGTCTTCAAGCAGTGAGTGAACCTTGATAGACATGAAGTCTTCATCGACCGGCTCATTGGAAGCTTCCCGTTGCAACCAAAGTGTCCCGTCTGCATCCCAGGACGGGGTCGGCTTGGAGGCGCCTTCCACGATGAGGTCGAGCAAACCCACCGCAGAAGGGAGGCTGATTTGCTGAGGCAATTCACTCCACAAAAAACTACCGGTCACTTCCGATTTTCCGGTGGAAATCCGGATGGCCGGCTTTCCGTCCCGCGCCAGAACAGGTACCGGCTCGCCACCCATTTTCACCTCGGCGGGCCACTGTCTCCCACCTCCGGGAAGGAGGAGCCAGTCATTGCGAAAAGAATGGACCTCCATCGAAAATTCAGCGCCATCGCTTTTTGCATCGAACTGCAAGCGCGAGACCCACAAAGGCCGGCGAATCTCTCCATTGTCGTAATGACGTGGAGTCGCTTCGTCTGGAACGTCATCCAATACCCAGTCGACCCACGGGTTCAATGCCTTAGGAACAGGAACCTTCTCAACGAGACCGTCGGGGCCAAAATACTTGAGCGACTGCCGGGACGGATCATTTTCATTCGTTTCCTGAGCGAAAGCCGGAACGGCAGAGAGAATGAGTAAAATTAAGAGAATTCGCAAATCGATCATTAGATAGTTACGGCTCATTAGCTTGAATCTATCGTAAAGAGTATTCTCATGACGATGAGAAACGATACATTTTGCTGTTCGCAAGGGTTTGCCAGATGCCAGATTTCAAAAGGTCGCGTTCCCGTCTGGGTTTACTCTTTCCGAATTCCGCGAATTTGGAACAATAGGGAATGCGCCTGTTTCCTTTCGCTCTTCTGTTATCCGTCTCGTTGTTTGCTGACTCAACCCTCTTGGGTGCCACACCTGACAGGGTCTACTTTGGAACCTACACGAAAGGAGATTCCAAGGGGGTCTACTTCTCGGAGTGGGATGCGGCGAAGGGAACTCTCACCAAGCCGGTTCTTGCCGTGGAAATGGAGAACCCGTCCTTTCTGGAGATGAGCAGGGACGGCAAATTTCTCTATGCCGTTTCTGAGGTGGCCACTTTTGAAGACGGAGGGTCGGTTAATGCCTTTCGTATTCTCGGGGACGGCAAGTTGGATCTGATCCATCGGCTGCCCACGGGAGGTGGCGCTCCCTGTCATCTGTCGATTACGGCGAATGGTAAAGTTCTCGCTGTCGCCAACTACACCGGAGGCAATGTCGCGAGCTATCGGATCCTCGAAGACGGATCGCTCGCCGGACCGATGAGCCTAATTCAACACGAGGGGAGCAGTGTGAATCCCAAGCGCCAACAAGAACCGCATGCCCACTCGATCAATTTTTCACATGATGACCGATTTGCTTACGCCGCAGATCTGGGGACCGATCGCATCTATCGCTACGCGGTTGATCTGGAAAAAGGCACTCTCACCGCTGCTGGTGAGACGGTGATCTCCGCAGGTTCAGGCCCTCGTCACCTCGCTTTTCAGCCCGATGGAAAGGCGGCCTATGTCATCAACGAGCTGGCACTCACGGTGGAGGCCTTCGCGGTGGATCGCGATTCAGGATCACTGAACTCACGGCAGACCATCAGCACCTTACCCCCTAACACCGAAAAAGTGGGATCGACTGCGGAAGTGGTGTGTCACCCATCAGGAAAGTTCCTCTACGGATCGAATCGGGGTCACGACACCATTGTTGTTTATCGAATCGACGAGGATTCCGGCACCCTGGAATACGTCGAGAATGAATCAATCCAGGGAGAAACACCGAGAAATTTCGCAGTGAGTCCGGACGGAAAATGGCTCATCGCCGCGGGGCAGAAATCGAACACCGTTTCGGTTTTCTCCATCGATCCAGCGAGTGGCGAACTGTCATTCTCAGGGAATCAAGAAAATGTCGAAAGTCCCGTTTGCGTGCGCTTTCTGAGACGCAGTGGATAAGGTAAGACGACCCCTTGAAATTGCGGTAGCCACGTCGTGACCTGCCACGATCACGCGGCGAGACAGCCGACCAGACGTCACTATCCTTATTGGAAAACCACCGCTATGAAATCCCCCCTTTTGATTCCATCCCTCTTACTGTCCCTCCTCAGCTGGAATGTTTCCGCCGAAGTCCCCTCGCACCTGAAGTGGAACGACGATGAATCATTCGAAGCGCTCAAATTCGAAACGCCACTTCTCACAGGAACCTTCGTCGCGCACGACAAACGAGAACTCGGCAAAGGATTCGGCCGTCACGGGCTTCGCAACATGAGCTACAAGGGGCACGATCTCAACGCACCGGAAAGCGCTGTCGGAGCGAAACGTCGGCACCAGGGACTTCTCAATCTCTACCGAGTTTATTCCGCCACTGAAACCTTTGGTGCCCTTCGTGATGATGCCGCTCAGGTCACCCAGCTTAAGAATGGTGCCCGCCTCACCTGGCCCGCTAGCGAGACACGTCCCGTCGACATTAGCGCGACTTGGACACTCACTGGGCCGGCCCAAATCGACGTCTATCTGGAGGCCACTCCGACCCGGGACATCACCAATTTTGAAATCCTTCCTGCCACCTATTTGCCCGTCGAATTTGAGAAGTTCACCTATCTCGACAACGCCAAGGCCCCGGCCGCTTCCACCTTGCGGCCTCCTGCAAATGAAGCCGATGTTCTCAAATACCCGTTCTATCCCTTGTCCGAAGCAGATCGCCCTGCTCAGGAACAATCCGGCCGTATTCACTCTTCTTGGAAATGGGCAACCATCATCCCCGACGACTATGCGACTTTGCCCATCGTCTATGGTGGCAACGAAGAAGTCCAGGTCGTCCAATTTGCCAACCCCGAGTCCGTCAGCGCCGTCTGCGCCACTCCCAAACCTACCACTGGCTCACCCGAAGAGTGGAACAGCGTCGGTCAGCACAGTGCCCTCTACTTCAGCCTATTCGGCCGAGACGTCGCTGCCGGAGAAACGGTTACGGCAAGAATTCGTCTCAACGTCATCGATACCCCCGAGAACAGCGCCAAGACCCACCGGGATCTATACAAACGTTTCCTTGAAGAAAGCCTGCCTTAAGCCGACAAATTTCGACAATGACCCGTCCCACCATCTTCGCGGCCTGCGTTCTGATCGGCTCAGTCCTGTCAGCCGAAGCACAGAATACGCCCAACATTAAAGAGCGCCCTCCGCAGGAACTGCTCACGATCGATAGTGGATCGATCAAGGTCGGGATCGACAAAGCTCTCGGGGCCTCCATCACCTGGCTGTCCTCATCAGGCTATCAGGGCAACATGGTCAACATTCACGACCCGGGCCGACTGATTCAGCAATCCTACTACGCCGGCCATCGGCTCGACCGACAGTCCGAGGGGCAAGGTTCTCACTGGGCCCCGTGGGCGTGGAACCCTATCCAGGGAGGCGGCATTCGATCCTGGGCCCGAGTCACGGAATTCGAGAAACTCGATCCAAAGACGATCTATGCCGAAACCATTCCCAAGCTTTGGGATATGCCCGACGAAGAAGCCGAGGCGCGCATGAAACAATGGACCCGCCTCGAACCGGATCTTGCCAATGCCATACGCGTGCGTTGCCAGCTTATTTGCCAACGTAAGGTCGGTGACCAATGGGGCCCGGCGGCCCTTCGCCCGCAGGAAATGCCGGCCCTTTATTTCACTCGAAACTTCAGTCGATTCAAAAGTTACCTCGGTGGCGGCCAATGGCGCGACGAACCTCGAACTGAGAGGCGCCCGTGGTCTCAGACAGAGCCCGCGTTAAATGCGATGGCATGCTTCAATTCGCAAGGACAGGGCATAGCCATCTACAGTCCCACCGCCACCGAGCGCTGGAATTTCGGCCCTCATGGTGCGGGCAACAGCAGCGATCCACTCGACGGCACTTGCTCGCACCTCGCTCCCATTGCCAAGGTGGAGTTGGGACCACAATCCACTATGACCTACCGCTACTGGTTGATCACGGGCACCGAAGCCGAAATTACGGTGAGCCTCGAAACTTTGATCAAAAATCACTCAGCCGAGAAAATCGAACTGAGCAATCCCTGACACTTCAACTATTGCTTCCGCTCAGCGGAAAACACATCACCGCTTGGCCCCTCTGGAAGGGTCGACTTCCACTGCTCAATCAATCCAGTGAGTTCAGCGACCACTTCGGGCTTCGTCTCTTTGAGGTCTGACTTCTCATACGGGTCAGCGATGATGTCATACAACTCAACGTAGTCTCCGTCGCGGTTCATGACTAGTTTCCAGTTCAGATGCACCACCGCATAGGACACCCAGTGATCAGGCTTGGCCTCCTGGGCTGGCCACGACGATAGAGACTTCCAGAAGAGAGGTTTTTCCCGAACCTCAATCTTCTCGCCTTTTAGGACAGCTACCTGACTGACGCCGTCGCCGACGTAGCTATCCGGCAGATCCGCTCCGGCAATTTCACAAAAGGTTGGCAACAGATCGACCGCAGAAATCAGCGAAGTATCATCCTTGGCCCCGACCGCAATTTTGCCAGGCCAACGCGCTAGAAACGGCACATTGATGCCACCTTCAAACAACGCCGCCTTGTATCCCTTTCGCCCCGCCGTGATGCCCTTTGACGCATTGATTCCCCAGCCGGCCCCTGTAGCCGTATCATAAGACAATTTCAGTTCACCCGGTTTCGATGCCCGGGCCGGACCATTGTCAGAGCTGAATACCACCAGCGTGTTGTCTGCGATCCCCAGTCGGTCGAGGGTGTCGAGTACCTCTCCGATTCGGTCATCAGCATGAGACAATACAGAAGCGTAGATAGCGTCTTCAGGACTCTCCATATCGCGGAACCGCCACTCAAATTTTGGCACAGTATGAAACGGCGTGTGCGGCTCGTGCACCCACAGGTTCACAAAGAAAGGCTTCCCGTCATCGACCGCCTTTTCGATAAACGCATTCGTGTGCATCGCATCCTCGTGCACCGGCATTTGCTCGCCAGAACAGTTGAAGGCCCCGTATTCATCGTAGCCGTATTCGGCAGGTGTCGGAGAATCAGGAATCATGTTGTTGGCCAGGTGCCACTTACCAAAGTGACCCGTCGCGTAACCGGCCGCCTGAAGAAACTTCGGCAAAGTTGGCGCAGCTGTATCCAGCCAGTCCGGCATCCCACGTTTCTCATTGCTCGGCACCCAGGCAAAATGCCCGTCGATCGCATAACGCGCCGGGAAATGACCCGTCATCACCGCGGTGCGACTCGGTGAGCAAACGCCGCTTGCGACGGTGAATCGAGTGAAGTCCGTCCCCTCTGCCGCAATACGATCAATGTTCGGAGTCTTCACATACGGGTGGCCATGACAGCTCAGGTCACCCCATCCCCAGTCGTCGGCGAAGATGAAGAGAATGTTAGGTTGAGGAGCTGCTACTAGCCCCATAGCCAATCCGGTGGAGAGGAGAAAGATGGATAGAATTAATCTCATAACGAAATGTCAGGAGAACCTTGGCACGCGCCATTGATCCCAACAAGTTGAGATAACACCGCATGAGAGGAAACAGGAGGCGAGGCCATCCTTTACTGATAGGCGCGGACAAGAAAGTCCACGACACAGGCGGTCACTGATTCGTCACACTCAAACGCATGAAGCGCGGTGAACTCGCGCTCTGCAAGACGACATCGCCTACTTGAACCGTGCTGCGCCCGGTAGAAGTGGTCTCAACAATTCGCGCCGTCCCGCCTGCCTGCCAGGCCCAGGCTCCCGTGCCCGTCTTGGAGGCTAAAGTTGTCCAGCCGGCGGGAGCGAGGGTGTCGCTGACTTCAACGGTGTAGGTGATATCCTCCCGAGCTGGATCGGGGAGGTCGCTGATCAGGACAAGCCGACCAAGCAGGAGAGGATCGGCCGAGCTGGTGGTGAAAGTTGGCATGCTGGCAAGGCCATCGGAACCAGTCCCCAGGATTGGAGAACGATCCAGGCCATATTCCAGGAGGTTGGGAATCGAGTCGACGTCGAAATCGGCATCGTTAGCACCTGTCCCGCTATTAGCCGAGCTGCCAAAGTTCGTGAAACGCCAGGCCTCGACGGGAAGCAAATCATTGATCGTGACGGATGCCATTCCAGTAGTAGCCAGACTGGTGCCGCCAACAGGAGTGCCTAGGTGAACTTCAAAAAACTCATTGGGCTCAGTGGTGCCATCGGAAGTGGTATCAATCGTGATCACCTTGTCGGCCACGTCGCCGTCGGCCCAGGTCAGGATACCGGTCTCGGAAACGAAGTCTACGGAGGTAGCCGTATCAGCGATGGTCGCGTAGCTGATGGAGATGGCCCCCAATGAACCACCGACACGGCTCACGCTCAAACTCGCCGTTATCCCCTCGTCGACCACGGTACTGCCTGTAGCGAATTCAACCTGCCCCGTCTGGGCAGTCTGCGCACTGAAGACTCGCTTCACTCCGGTTTGGCCTGCCCCGAACTCATCCAGCGCGATCAAAATACGAGTGTCCGGCTGCATCAAAACCTCGTAGCAGTAATTCGAACTTCCTCCGCCGAAGGTGGGAGGAATTGAGGCGTCGAAAGCAGAATCAAAAAGTCCAGTGCCTGACAGTCGGGCTACTCGAGGTCGAGAGGTAGCTGAGACCGTACCGAATCGGCCGCCAATGAGGATATTTCCGTCCCCCTGGATAAAAATTGACTGAACCTCGTCGTCCGCACCAGCACCAATGGCAGTCGAAAAATCGGTGTCCACCGAGCCATTGACGTTGAGTCTCGCAAGTCGGTTGGAATTCACCCCATCGAAGGCGGTAAAAGCACCGCCAATGACGATTTTCCCATCGGGCTGCACGGCAGCGGCATAGACCCGTTGAAGGAATCCCGTATCACCGGACGCATGAGCACCACTGCCAATATCAAAGTTCGTGTCGATGTTGCCCGCCGTATCGAGTCGCAGGATGCCGCTGGAGAAATTGGTGAAGAGAGCATTGAAGGTGGTATATATCAAGCCTCCCACGAGCACTTTCCCATCGGGCTGAAGAGCGACACATTCGGGCTCGAAAGCAGTGAAACTGCTGAAGGGGGTTGCGAGGAAGGTAGTGTCGAGGGATCCATCGGAAAACAACTGGGCCACGCCGCGCCGGGCTGTCCCGGCCACCGTCGTAAATTCGCCTACGATCACAATACGACCGTCGGGACGGAGGGCGATCGCATTGACTGTAGCGTTAGGCCCTGCGCCCGCGTCAAAAGAAGTATCCAAGGTACCGTCCTCGTTGATACGAGCGACGCGAATACGCGTCACGCCGCTGATTGTCGTGAACTCGCCGGCCACCACGATCTTCCCGTCCGGCTGACGGGCAATGGCATAGACCGGAGTACTGTTCGCGCCCGAAGCGGTGCTGAAGGTGGAGTCGAGGGTGCCGTCGAAATCGAACCGACCAATGCCGTTAACGACATGACTAGCGATGTTCGAGGCGCGGCCAACGAAAGCGATGCGACCATCGGGCTGCAGGGCCATCTTCCTTACGGATCCGGAATTGTTAAAAAATCCATGGGTAAATCCGGAGTCGGACGCGCCAGGCTCACGAATATTGGCAACGACGGTACTCGCATTAAGAACCACTCCACCGGCGATGCCGGTGAGGTTGAGATTAAACGACTCGGAGCCCTCAGTGGAGGCATCGGCAACAATCGGAATATTGACGGTTTTTGCGCTGTCGTCACCATCCACCCAGGACACCAGCGTGCTGATAGCGGTGAAATCAGCCGGGGAAACCGCAGTGCCATCGCTGGTACTGAGAGTAACAGAGACGGCACCAGAGGCGTTGTTGGTTCGCGTCAACACAACGGCGAGATTTCCGGATGCTTCATCGACATCGTAGCTGGTTTGAGAAAATGAAATCCGGGGATCAAAGGTGACGGCGATGTCGAGGTACTCATTAATCCCGCTTCCCCCGGCAGCCGTGACGGTGAACTCAATACCCGCTTCAGTGTCATCGAAGGTATTGCCCACATTGAGCGAAGCGTCATTGGGAGTGACACCTGGCGTATCGATGTCGATCAGATTACTGGTAGTTTGATAGTCGTAACCCCAGGTAATATAAGCGCCATTGCTGACGTCCGACCGAGTGGCATGCCCGACATACTTGCGACGATAACCAATCCAATAATTCTCTGTCGCACTCCGATCAATTTTCAAGGCTAGAGAATTAGCGGCGTTAGCGTTCTGATGATCGTAGCGATACAAGCGATAGGTTCCACCGGTCGTAATGGTTTGAACCGAACTATCAGCTAGCCAATCCAAGCGATTCAAATACCAGGGATTAAAGTGATCAGCATTGGTCGCGGGATCATTAGGACCGCTACCCATCATGTCAAAAACATCTCCGTAATTGAGCGATGAACCGCCAGGATCCACTGGATTTGCACTTGCCCCGGGAATTTGCCAGCGATTGGCGTGGCGCAGCCCGTAGTTGTGCCCAAACTCGTGAGTCGCCACCCCAAAAGAGAAGTTGCCATTATACCAAGAGAACGAATCTCCAATCTGACCGAGCCCACCATAGTCAATCTGAGAAGAAGGGAACCCACTCAGATTGCTGAACACGACAGCAACCCGATCGTAATTACCCGGGGTAAACCCCGCAGTTGTCGCCAGAGCGAGGGAGTCAAAGCGCAAGTCATCATTCAAATCTCCAGCAGCATAGGTTGCCGCGGTTTGGGGCATGCGTAGGACACCCGTCACGTCTGAGGCACTAAGGCTCATGGACCCCTTGGAGAACGACACTTCCTCAATCCAATCCGCGATTTCATTATTGACTCGATTGGTGAGATAGGCGGCGTCGATCACGTTGCTCGACCCGTCCACCGGCGCGCCCATGAGATCGGAGAAATCCACTCGAATCACCAAGAGAGACTTGGTGCCTTCCGTCAAAGAAGATTCACCGACCTCAATGCCGGATCCACCGGTCGATCCCGTCCCCCCGAAGGCAGCCAGGATTGGTCCCGGGCTGGCCTCGAGCCTGGCGAACTCTGTTCCATGGGATTCCGCATGCGCGTCGCAGCAAAGCTCGTAGGGCTGGCCGCCATAGACCCAAACCGGGTTGGAATTCGCAGTCTCCCCCGGTTCATGCTGTGGCGACACGATCGGTAGCATTGGCGCATTAATCGGTTCGCCAGGCTCGAGGGGGCGCAAAGTCGCATCGAGGATGGCCAATTGATCATCGATCACGATGCCGTCCACCGGCAGACTGTTCTTGCTGTCGATCGCTTCCTTCGCGCCATAGACGTTTGCCTGCAGCACCTCGCCATCGATCACGGCGCTACGAAAAAGAGCCGAGCCTCTGAGGGATTCCCCCGGTTGTGGCACGGCGGCAAGAACGGAGAACTCGGCGGTGGCCGAAATACGTTGTTCCAGACGGGCTGCTATCTCCTCAGGCAATTGGTTTCGTATGCTCCATGGAACGGCAGATGCCAAGGCGGCTTCAGGATCGTCTTGGATCAATTGCTTGAGCACTCCCCGCCGCTCCTCGACAAGTCGGAGCCCGTCAGTCAACTCGATGGCTGTCGGAGCGTTACCTGCTGTCGTGATTTTTAGGGCCCACTGATCAAAGGCTTCAATTCCCGAAGGACTGGACCTCTCTTTCACCGCCTGATTGACTGCTCCTTGCCAGGGGACAATCGCCATTGCTGGAAGTGGAGACGCTGACTTCACTGCAGGGATGGCGGTGACCGTCGCTTGAGAAAGGGGTGCGCTCGACGGCGCGGATTTCATCACCCAAAAGAGGATAAATCCCCCCAGAGTAATGAAACTGAAAGCAAGTGCGGCCCGGTGGTTTCTCATAATCTACTGACGATAGGGTAATCCCTTTTTCCGAAGATTTCACTAAAGCTTCGCTCCGGTTGGAATTGATGAAAAACAGGGAGGAAAAGGCTTTCATGATCAGGCTTTCGAATACGGAACAAATTCCGACTATTCAAGATCCTAATGGCCACCCGGCTTGGCACCATGGCTCGGAATATCCCTTCCACCGAAATACTTCTCGCGAATCCACTCAGGTTGCCAGACATCGAGGACGCGTTTGGCATTGTCGTAGTGAGGCTCTTTCGGCGCGGGATTTTCGACACTCAAGGGATTGGGGTCGTTCAACTGCTCCCTCCAGGTTCCCATCAAAACTTTCATCCGAGCGACCTCCGATTCGTATTCCGGATTATCAGCGAGGTTATTCATCTCGTGCGGATCGGCTGAGAGATCGAACAGGAGCTGATGATTGATCTTCGGGTAAATGTGCAACTTCCATCGCCCATCCTGAACCGCTCGCTGGTTATCCTGAAAGGGAAGGAACACGGATTCCCGAATGCCCTCGACCTCACCATTCATGAGAGGCAGCAGTGTTTGCGAATCGACATCATTCCCCGCCTCGACCCCTGCAAAATCGCAGACAGTGGCATAGAGATCATGAATGTAAGTGAACGCGTCGCTAGATTCTCCAGCAGGCACACCAGGGCCACTGAGAATGAGCGGGCACATCATGCTTTGCTCATAGACATTTTGTTTTCCCAGCAGTCCGTGACTACCCATCGCCAAACCGTGATCGGCCGTGTAGATGACGATGGTGTTCTCGGCATGCGGACTTCCCTCGAGTGCTTTCAGGATCCGACCAACCTGCTCGTCGAGATGAGTCACTAGCCCGTAGTACTCGCACAACTGATCACTGACGGTTTCTTTGGTTCTGGGCCAGGGCGCCAATCCCTCATCACGCCCCGAAGTGGCTTGAGGTGCGTTTTGAAAAGGATGTTGTGGCAGGAAATTCTCCGGAAGCGGCGGACGGTCTTTGTAATAGATCTCGCGATACTCCTCCGGCGGATTGCGCGGATCATGGGGAGCCATGAAAGCGACATAGAGGAAAAACGGTTTTTCGCTTTCAGCGCCTTCGATGAACTCGACTGCTTCGTTGGCGAAGGCCGTGCTGGAGAATGCTCCGGCGTCGCGCTTTTCGCTCAGTTGGCCCGCCTCGAGATCCTGGACCTGAAAGTCAGCATGGTTCTCCATCCCTCCCATGTAAATGGAGCGCCCGTTCGAGAAAGATTGATCGAGGGTGTTTTGCCCATTGTGCCATTTCCCAATGATGAAAGAGGTGTAGCCACCCTCGGTGGTCAGAAGGCTGGGCAGCGTCACCGAATCCCCCCAGTTGGCCTGCGGCTTTTCCTTGGGAAGATTCATCCAGTGCTTCCCCGTCATCAGCATGGAACGGCTCGCCACACAAACCGCGCCACTGAAGGAGCCAGCGCAGTAGTTCCGCCGAAAGCTAAACCCTTCAGACACCAGCTGGTCGAGGTTAGGTGTCTGAATGTGAGGGTTCCCGTGAGCCCCAATCGTGTCCGCCCGCTGATCGTCCGCGAAGAGGAAAATGATGTTGGGGCAATCCGCGGCGCGGGATGGTGGTGTCACAACGGCGAGTAGTAACGAAAGGGTAATGAAAGAGAGGCGGAGGGTCATAAGATAAAATCGAGCAGAGGGCGTGATCTTATTGTCTGCGGATGTCCGTGCCAAGGTACGGATCGAGGGCGGAGTCTCGATCGTTTTAGATGGCTAACTGGGATGAAAACCGCAAACCGCTGATGGGCGCTCTCACCTGAATGGCACTTAGTTGAGAGCGTAGCCCACAGTATTCTTCAAAAGGACATAGAAGTCGGAATTCCAATTCCTGTAGCTGGGGTCTGTGACCCCGGTCGTACATTCCTGAGTGCCCGCTTGCAAATTCCCGGCCTCAAAGAGACCGGCTACAGAAAGAAATACACTTTCATTTGGCGAAATCCTGCCCCGGCCTGCCAATAAACGGGCAGGGCATCCCCCTCAAATAAGTGCCATTCAGGCTCTCACCTTGATTCCAAAATATCAGCGTCAATGAGCGTTCATCAGCGGTTTGGTCCATTGCCACGGACGTGGTCGGGAGCCGACCTACGACAGGAATTCGTAGATCCTGGCCTTAGGGCGACCAATCATAGCTTTCTTCCCCTTTACCAGCACCGGGCGTTGCAGCAGTTGCTTGTGTTTCAGCAGGATCTCAATGACCGCTTCAGGATTGCCCACGAAGTCGTCGGGGTTCAGTTCCAGTTTCTTGAACTTGGAATCCTTGCGGACCAAATCCTCTACCGGATCCTCGAGCCCTGCGATGATAGTTTCCAGCTCTTCGCGTCCGGGCGGCTCCTTGATGTAGAGCACTACTTGGTGATCGACTCCCAGTTCCTCGGCGACCGCCAAGGCATTCGTGGATGAGCCTCAATGAGGATAATGATAGATCGTGACTTGGGACATGGGAAAAAGGTCAGGTTACTTTGCACTAAATGCTTCTTCTGATTTTGCCTAGTCGCAAGGTGAAGTTTTCAGGCCATAGAAACAAACCGCTCATGGTCGCTGATCTTCGCTGATCGATTTTCAGGTTCCCACTTTGATTCCGAAAGATCAGCGACCATGAGAGTTCATTTGCCTCCGGCTGTCTCAGCTTCGCTCCGGCTGCGGTTTGGCAGCGGCTCCTACTCCTTCCCCTCATCCACAAATCGGATCGCTTTGTCCAGCCAGTCGGCTGGCGGAATCTTGTGCCCGAGGCCAGGGACTTCGAGAATCTGCACATTCTTAAACCCCTCTTTCACAAATCCGTTTTCGTAGACGCCTCTCGTATTGGCGAGATTGAAATCCTTTTCCGCTGTGACCAGGGAATAGCGACAGGCCTGTTTCACGATGGGTAGCAGTTGTTCACTGGGTAGATAATTCAGACCATAGACCTTGCCGTCAGGTGCCGTGATATCAGTATAGAAATTAACACCCATGCAACAGATCGTGCCGCTGAACATATCTCCCCACGAAACCCCCACCATGCTCGCGACCCGGCTACCGCCGGAAAACCCTGACACGTAGACACGTCGGCCATCGATTTGATAGCGCTGCCGGACATTATGATTGGCGTCGATCGCTAGCCTGACGCGATCAAAAATATCGCGCTTGTTACCCGAATTCTGCGCGCCGATAAAAATCAAGCCATGCTCTGCCATCACCTTTTCCCATTCCTTCGGGATCTTGGGTGAATTGCCAGCACTGATCCAGATGAAGAGGCCGTGGGGATCTTGGGCATTCCAATTTTCAGGCAGCAGGATTTCGAAGGCCTCTTTGGTGACGTCGTAGTCCCCTGGGGCCTCTGCAGCCATGAGCCGCTGCCGAACCTGTTCCGGGTCCGAGGACTGGAGGGGAGATTCCGAAAACTGGATGACACTGAACTTGCCGGGGATTACGGGACTCTCCTCCGCTGAAAGGGACAGGGCGAAGAATGCCGAGACTAGGAAGAGAAGCAATCGCATTGGCCCAGCCTGAGCCATTGGAAGGTTTACGGCAAGGACGTGACACCGTTAGCCAGCAGAGAGTAGGCAGACGGAATCCACTGAGCTAACAGGGTGCAGTGCTGCAAGTCACCCAACTCTTTGAGAATGTCGTCTGGTGCCCATCATCATTTCTACTGTGGTGCCTTGGGCTCGTCTGTCGGCTTCCAGGGTCAGGGCTTTCGTCACGGTGGCTTAGCGAAGGACAATGTTGGGCCGCGAAGATGACGAGGAGGTATTCGACGCCTGTTTCTTCTAGCGGCTCACCTTTTTCTTCTTTCCGTCTTTCGCCGAGATGACACCGTCTTCGTTCACATCATTGGCAGGAAATTGCCCCCGGAAGATGTTGAGGTGTTCTTCGCGGGTGAGCTTGCCATCTTCGTTCTTGTCCCCGCCTTTGAGTGCGCCGGGGCTCCGGAACTCGTCGCCGTCCAGCAATTGGTCACCATTCTTATCGGCTGGATCAAACTGAGCGGCGCGGTAGTTAAGAAATTCCTCCAGGGTGATGGTGGCATCCGCATTCTTGTCCATATCCCGAACCATATTGGACGGGAGAATGGTGATGGGCGCAACTTGGGGCTCGTCTGAAGCCGTAGCTTCAACAAATTGATTCGGCGTGTTGCCAAAGTTGCTGCGAAACGCATCGAGAGACTGATCGTAGTCCACATCGGGCACAATCCACGCATTGCGGAAGGCAACCTCGGTGCCCTTGTGATCCTGCAACATCAGCGGCCGCTTGCCATGGGCCTTGTAGGGGCCGCCGACTTCTCCGTAGACCCAAACGTCGTCCTGAATGAGAACCCCATTGTGGAAAATGGTGGCGCGCAGAGGCTCGACGACGGATCCGTCCTTGGCGAACTCAGGTGCCTTCATTAGAATGTCGTAGGACTGCCACTGTCCCGGCGGGCGGCTCGCGTTGACACGGGGCGGATGCTGTCCATAGATGGAACCACAGGTGCCGTCGGCGAAGGTGAGGTTGTTGTGACTGTTCACCACCTGGAGCTCGTAGCCGGACATGAGAAAGACGCCGGAGTTGCCATAAAGCTGACCGGTCCACTCGGGGTCATCGGAAGGGTCGAAGCGGAATTCCACATGAATGCGGGCATTGCCGTAGGCCTCCTTGGTTTCGTTGTTCCCCTCCCCTCGAGACATGATGCCCTGCTGATCAATGGGCCAGGTAGAATTGTTCCACTGATCGCCATCGAGCACCGTCGCCGCATCAGGAGCAGAGAGCTCGCATGCTTCGTTGGGCAACGGTTCTACGACCGGCGGGGCGGGGCGGCGCTTGTCATTGCGAATCCAACCGGAGCCAGTGATGTCCCAGCCAACGTTACGCCCGGGACCGGGCTCTTTGGCGGGGCGCAGCTGATTGGCGGTGTAGTAGATGGTGTCGAAATCGAGCGCCGCTGTTTCGGTGCTTTTCTGCTCGGGAAACTGAATGGCGTAAATTTTGCCCTCGGTCAGGGGGACGTCGAAGGTCACCGTTTTGCGATCTTCGGACAGCGTGTAGTTAGTAACGTCCAACACCGTCTCGTCCACTGGTGGCGATCCGTAAGTGCTGTAGTAGTGGTAGTGCCAGGACTTCACCGTCGGCGTGATCTCCTGTCCAATCGGCTGAGTGAAGCTGACTTCAAATCCCTTTTTCGTGAGGGTGGTTGAGTGGATCGCGAACGGGGTGGTTTTACCATCCCATTCAGCATACTGCAGCGCGGTGCGCTTGCCTCCGACACTGAACCAGCCGCGTCCAACTTGAGCGGACCAGAGACGTCCCAGAGAATCAAAGGACATCTTCACAGGTCCCGACTCGAGACCTCTGAGGAAGTCGACGCACCAGCCCTGGTAGTCGCCGTTGACCTTCTCGACACCGCAGCGGAAATAGTTCGATTGGCGCTGGTCACCGATGAATATCTGGCTCTCAAAAGGGCCGAATTTTCCGCCGGTCGTGTCCCAGACCGGACTGCCGGGGGTGTTGGCAATGATCTCTCGCGGGAACCAGACTGCCGGAGGTGTGCGGAACTGGGCGAAGTCTTCGGCTGTCATTGACAGAACGCGCTCTTTGGTGAAGTCAGGTCGTGCCGGAAGGGAGGCGGGGTGTCCGTAGAAATTGCCTTCGCGCACATGATAGAGGCAGCAGTCCGCGACCCAGTCGCCTTGGTTGTCGGTGATAAAAAGTTCATCCTGCGGGCTCATCCCGATGCCACAAGGGGAACGGAAACCGTTAGCCAAGGGCTGGAAGTGCCCCGGTCGATCGGAGCGATAGACCCAGCCACGCCACGGGGCGTTGTACGACATGTTGCCACCACCCTTCCCGACGGGTTTTCCATCGGGCACGGTGAAGTCACCTCGAGCGGCGAGGTTGAGCGAGGCGTATTTTCGACCGAGGGAATCGACGACCGGGCCGTAGTGATACTCGTGGTATTCGCCGGAGACACCGAACGCATCAGTGACGCATTCGTAGCGATCACAGATGCCGTCCTGATTGGTGTCGACGAGCCGGGTGAGCTCCGGCTTCTGAGCGACGTAGTAGGCCTCTTCTTTTTCGTCGTAGTAGATGCCGTTGGGCTCCATCAGGTTTTCGGCAAAGCGAGTCCAGATTTTCTCTTTGTATTCCCAGACTTCGCCTTCCCAACTCACAACGGCGAGAGTGCCGTCTAGCTTGTGACAAAGGCCCAGAATGGTGACCGCGCCCTTGGGGAGTGGAACCGTTTCAATGCGATAACCCGCCGGAAGTTGGGCGGAAGCCTGGCCGATGAGGCAGAGCGAAAAGAGGAGCGCGAGGGCTCCTAAGGTGAATGATTTCATGATAGAAATAGGGAAGGAGCTTATTGAACGGTCAGGTTGAAGGACTGTGCTCCCTCGGGTGAAATGGCGACGGTCTTTTCTTCTCCGTCGAGGAGAGAGACGAGATAGACCGTGTCACCGTGGACTTCGTAGCGCAGGAAGCGATTCGCTCCGGGCAGGGCGGCGTCTGGGCCAGCGCCCGGAATCGAAGTGCCCTTGATTTCAGAGGGCTTGGCACTGCGATCGGGCAGAGAAGGTGTCTGATTGATCTCGGCCGAATGCCAGGCGCCGATCACATAGCCGTCAACGGGGTTATACGCGACGATCACCTGATTGGGGAGCAGGCAGAGCAGAGCGCGCGGAGGAAGACCGGCTATCCACTTCCGCACGACGAGAGCTTCTGCTGGTCGCGCCTTAATGATCTTGGGAATATTGCCTTCCAGACTCCGGCCGTTCAGTGCGAACAGTTTTCCTTTCGGTCCTCTGAGAGCCCCCTGAAAGCGGTAGGAGTGAGAAGGCTTTTCTTCGTGGAGAATTTCGAGATCGTAGACCCCGGGTTTGAGGCTGAGCTTTTTGTTGAGATGAGTGCTCTTGTCTGTCTTATCATCAGAGTAGTGGACTTCTTCTCCATCGAGAAAGATAGAGGTCCGTCCGATCAGACGGATCGAGAATTCGTAGTCACCCGCGTCCTTGATATAAAGCTTCGACCTTCCCCGCATGACGCCTTCTTTGTTGCGTTCGAAGTAGTAGAGGTTCTCTGGTAGTGGCGTCTGGGTGGGTGATTCGACGGAATCGAACAGCGCTGGAGTGAATCGTTTTCCTTTAAATGGACCGGTAGGGTAAACCGAGCGGACCACTTCCCGGAGGCCTTCCTGCTCCGAGAGAATAAAGTCACGCATCGCGAGTCGGTCTGCTTCCGGAAAGACCGCCTCAAAAGCGATCATCTCCGAGCCGGGGACGCCTTTGTTGATGAGTTTGAGAATGGCCTCAGGGGAGGAGCCATGATGCCAGTATTGATCATTCAAGGCTGGGCCGATTCCACCTTCAAGATGAGGACCGTGGCAGTTGAAGCAGAGCTGAGAATAGATGGTTTTGCCGCGTTCGAGGTCGGCTGTTGCAGATTCTGTCGGTTTTTGAGGTTTCCTCGACGGAACCTCCAAGGCTTCGAGAACGAGTTTGGAGATCAGTTGATTGCCAGCATCGTTCATGTGCACGCCGTCGAGGGTGAGGATGCCTTGTGTCAGGTTCTCTGCGTTGCTTTGTTTTAGATTCGAGATAAATGCTTTTCGAAGGTCGAGTAACTGAGAATTGGTTTCTGTAGCGACCCTGCGGCTGATGTCAGCGTACTGGTCGAGTCTGGCATCGTCAGTATTGCTGCCGTCAGGTTCTTCTCCGATAACGGTTGGGGTACACAATATGACTCGGGCACCGGCGGCATTGATCTTTTCGATCATCTCTCGAAGGCCGCTTTCGAAGGCCTCAGGGGTCGTGCCTTTTTTGCCTCTGGCAATCACTTTCGGATGAGTCCAGTGCCAGACATCATTGATACCGATGTAGATGAAGACAATCGTGGGTTTGTGGTCGAGCACATCGGTTTGCAGGCGTTCTTGGCAATCAGGAACCTTGTGCCCACCTATGCCTGCGCCGATCAATTCCACATTGAGATCGGGATAAGCCAGTTCGATCTGCTTCGATGCCAGAGTGATATAGCCCGTGGGACGAACTCCGGCAGCCGTGATGGAATCGCCAAGGAAAACAATGCGATCATTCGTTTTCAGGTTCTCTTCAGCCGAAACCAAAGAAATTGAGATCGCGCATACGGCGAACAGGTGGACTGGGATTTTCATGTTATTGACTAAATGGCGACTTCGTCACATCCAACACTCCATAAATCTTCATCTTTTGCCGAAAATAGAATATTCGGGCGTTTCCGGGAAGGGTTTAGTGAGAGAAGAAAGACCAGAAGCTGCCTTCTTAAATGCAAGTTCAACTAACTTTCCAATAATGAGTCACCCCTTCTCCGTTGAAATTGATGTCTGCTTGCGACGACGGCGGCGGGCATTGGGATTCGTCCAGCTATTTGAAACTGAAATGAGTTGAAATCCCAGTCCCGGTGGAAACCGACGCCACTCTGCGTCGGTTCCCGACCGGTAAGGGTTTCGTGAGAGAAGAAGGACCAACGCCTAGCTCCTTAGTTCCAGGCCTGGTTACCAAAACCTAGCTCCTTAATTCCAGGTTTGGTTGATCCAAATGGGGTCACTCCTTCTCCGATGAAAGGGTTGTTTGCTTGCGACGTCGGCGGGCGGTCCAGCCGAAGAGGGCGAGGCCGAGTCCGAAGATGCCGTAGGTGCCTGGCTCGGGGATGGCCGTGGTGTAGTTAAGCGTGATGTTGTTTCCATCGTCGTTCAGCGCAAACGAACGGCCACCTGCGCGGATACTGGCGCTGAATGCCTCGCCGCTGGCGTCTGTTACTGAGGTGCCGTTTGAGAGGCTGAGATTTCCAAAATTATTTAGTCCGGTCGCACCGGAGTATACGGTCCAAGCCTGATCGGCATCCCAGAAAGCGTTGTCCCAATCGACATCGCCGTCAGCTCCTGATCCGTTGAAGTCGAGGATGAAACTCGTGGCTCCGGCAAAGTCGATGGCTCCTCCTACGACGAATTGGTCGAATTCGGTTCCAGGGGTGGTATCGGAGTTGGTGATCAGATCCCAGGTGATTGAGGAGCTGCCTCC